>NZ_JBOGBV010000083.1:0-10322 GCF_051656405.1 Paraclostridium sp. | reverse complement strand
TTATTACAGCAAAGAGGATACACCTGTTCCCATTCCGAACACAGAAGTTAAGCTCTTTAGCGCCGATGGTACTTGGTGGGAAGCTGCCTGGGAGAGTAGGACGTAGCCGCGTAATCTTTTTTTATTTTACGTGGATTTGAGGTGGTTAGTATTAAGTTACGTTTGAAGTCATAAAGCTGAGAAGATGCTTTAAAATGACTTCTGCATTGTAACTTAATACTAACCACTTTTGTTGTGTAAACTAAAAATGATTACGCTTGTACGGTATAAGATAAAGAGATAAGAAAAGATGATTTTAAGTTTATGTTTCACGTTAAACGAGATACATTTTACTTGTAATAGTTTAATATTTAAAATAATCGCACATAAAGCCTTATATTAATTGCATATAAATTATTAAAATGATATGAGGTAGGTGCTTAGATATGAAGGTATATGATAGTAATAATATAAGAAGTATAGCTATATTAGGCCATAGTGGATGTGGAAAAACAAATTTAATTGAAGCAATGGCATATACTTCTAAAACTATAAATAAAATGCCTAAACTAACAGATAAGATAAGTATGACATATAGTATGAATTTAGTTCCTATAGAATATAGAGATTTCAAATTAAATTTACTAGATACTCCTGGATATTCTGATTTTACAGGAGACGTTATATCAGCTATAAGTGCTAGTGATGCTACCGTTATCGTTATAGATGCTACTACTAGCATTCAAGTTGGAACAGAAAAGGCACTAGAACTTGCAGGAGAATCTATACCTAAACTTATATTTATAAATAAAATTGATAATGACAAATCCAGATATAAAGATTTAATTGAAGAACTAAGAGATAAATATAGCAACAAAATAGTACCTATGTATATGCCTATATATAAAGGTGATGAATTTATTAAGCTACATAATATATTTGAAAGTAATTCAGATTTATGTGATGAATTTAAAATGCAAGTGGAAGGAACAAGAGATGGATTATTAGAGTTAATAGCTGAAACAGATGATGAATTATTAGAAAAATATTTTAGTGGAGAAGATTTGACAGAAGAAGATATTAAGAGAGGTACAACTATAGGTATTCAAAATGGAGATATAATACCAGTTATATGCGGATCTACAATAAATAATGTAGGTACAGAGGAGATATTAGGAATTATGTCTAGCTATATTCAACCTAAGTGTGTAGATGAAAATGATAAGCTGAATGGAAGCATATTTAAGACTATAGTAGATCCTTTTATAGGAAAAATGTCATATGTTAAAATATTACAAGGAAGTATAAAAAAAGATGTAGAAGTATATAATGTAAATAAGTCCGTAAAAGAGAAAATTTATAATATATATACTATGAATAATAATGAGTTGTCTGAAATACAATCTGCCAATGCAGGTGATATAGTTGTTATGACGAAGGTAAACTCTCTGCAGACAGGAGATTTTATATCTATAAATAAAAACGATAAAGTAGATGAACAGCTTAATTTTCCTAAACCTCAAATATATTTTGCATTACAAGCTAAAAATAAAGGTGATGAAGATAAAATTAGTGCTGTTCTAAGTAAAATATCAGAAGAAGACCCTACGATTACATGGAGTAGGAATGTAGAAACTAAACAAGTTTTAATCGGTGGTCAAGGTGAGCTTCATATAAATATAGTTAAAAATAAAATGAAAGAAAAATTTGGGCTAGATGTAGATTTAACAGATTTAAAAGTTGCTTATAGAGAGACTATAAAAGGAAAAGCAGACGTTCAAGGTAAGCATAAAAAACAATCTGGAGGACATGGACAGTATGGAGATGTTAAAATAAGGTTCGAGTATTCTAAAAATGATTTTGAATTTGAAGAAGATATATTTGGAGGATCTGTTCCTAAACAATATATACCTGCAGTTGAGAAGGGAATAAGAGAATCTATGTCAAAAGGAATACTAGCTGGATATCCAGTTACTAATATAAAGGCAACGCTTTATGATGGATCTTATCATGATGTAGATTCTTCAGAAATGGCTTTTAAATTAGCAGCTAATATAGCTTTTAAAAAGGGAGTAGAACAAGCAGTACCAGTTCTTTTAGAACCTATAATGAAATTAACGATAGTAGTTCCAGATGAATATATGGGAGATGTTATGGGCGATATAAATAAAAAAAGAGGAAGAATATTAGGTATGGAACCTACTAATAATGGTAAACAAGTTATTTATGCAAATGCTCCACAGGCAGAAACATTTAAGTATGCAATAGATTTAAAAGCTATGACACAAGGTAGAGGTTATTTTGAAATGGAACTTGATAAATATGAAGAAGTTCCAACACAAATTGCACAAAAAATAATATCTAATTCTGATAGTAATTAATTTATAAATTTGATTAAAAAAAATCCTAGGAATATAATTCCTAGGATTTCTTTATATTATTGAAACAATAAAAACTATTAGGGCATATAGTATATATATATCTAATATTAAAATTGAGGAGGGACTATATTGTACTTTGACAAATTTTCTAAGGTAGCTCAAAAAGCGATAGATATATCTATAGAGTATGCAAAAGAGTTTGGGCATAGAGTAGTTGGTACAGAACATTTATTGATTGGTTTAATTAAAGAGAAAGAAGGCACAGCTTCTAAGGTTTTATTAAAATTAGGGATGGATGAAGATATAATATGTGAAAAAATTATAGATATATATGGAATAGGAATTAATGATAGTACAGATGATATTTTTTTAAGTCCTAGAAGCAAAGATGTATTAGATAACTCAGCTATATTTGCAGAACAATTTGACAGTATTCTTATAGATACTGAACATATCTTGTTAGCAATTTTACAAGAAACAGATAGTTTAGCAGTGAAAATTCTAAGCATGAATAATATAACTGAGCAAGTCATAATTAAATCTTTAATAGAGGTGTCTAGACCAGAAACAAGTATAATACTTTTTAGAGATGAAAGTAAGAACGAAGAACCTAAGAAAGAAAAGGAAAAATTAAATATTCCTACACTTGAGAAATATGCAGTTAATCTAAATGAATATGCAAAGAATTCTAAACTAGACCCGCTAATTGGTAGAGAAGATGAAATGCAAAGAATTATTCAAATTTTAAGTAGGAGAACTAAAAATAATCCTATATTAATTGGTGATCCTGGAGTAGGAAAGACTGCTATAGTAGAAGGGTTAGCAATTAATATAGAAAGCAATAAAGTACCTAGTTCTCTTCAAGGGAAGCTTATATACAGTTTAGACATAGGAGGAATGCTTGCAGGTGCTAAGTACAGAGGTGAGTTTGAAGAAAGAATAAAGAAAGTAATAGAAGAAGTTGTTAAATCTGATAACATTATATTATTTATAGATGAGATGCATACTATAGTAGGAGCAGGAGCAACAGGAGAGAATTCTATGGATGCGTCTAATATACTAAAACCAGTATTATCAAGAGGAGATATACAAGTTATAGGTGCTACGACTATAGATGAATATAGAAAGAGTATAGAAAAGGATACTGGATTAGAGCGAAGATTACAACCAATTTTAATTGAAGAGCCAACTAAAGAGGAATCAATCAAAATTTTAAAAGGATTAAAAGAAAAATACGAAAATTTCCATGGTGTAAAAATAACAGAAGAAGCAATAAAAGCAGCAGTTGATTTATCGAGTAGATATATCGTAGATAGATATCTGCCAGATAAGGCAGTTGATATAATTGATGAGTCTGCCTCTAGAATTAGAATGAAGAATTTAAAATTAAAAAATAATAAACCTACAGTTAATAGTGAAATAGTTACAGAGGTAATAGGCTTATGGACTGGAATACCTATAAGCAAAATAGTTAAATCTGAAGGAGATAAATTACTAAAGTTAGAATCTATCCTTCATCAAAGGGTTATTGGTCAGGATGAGGCCGTAAATGCTGTATCCAAAGCAGTTAGAAGATCTAGAGCGGGGTTAAAAGATCCCAAAAGACCAATAGGATCATTCTTATTCTTAGGTCCTACAGGTGTTGGTAAAACAGAATTATGCAAAGCATTAGCAGAAGCTCACTTTGGAAATGAAAATCAAATTATCAGGATTGATATGTCAGAATATATGGAAAAACATTCAGTTTCAAAGCTAATAGGATCTCCTCCTGGATATATAGGCCATGATGATGGAGGTCAATTGACCGAAGCAGTAAGAAGACATCCGTACACTTTAGTTTTATTTGATGAAATAGAGAAAGCACATGAAGATGTGTTTAATATACTACTTCAAGTATTAGATGAAGGAAGATTAACAGACTCTAAAGGAAGAACTGTAGATTTTAAGAATACACTAATAATTATGACGTCTAATATAGGTGCAAAAAGTATAAATAAGCAACAAATAATTGGTTTTTCAGCCTCTGAAAATAAAAATATAATTGATGAAAATTATAAAGCTATGAAAGAAAAAATTTTATCAGAAGTTAAGAATAGATTTAAACCAGAATTTATAAATAGGATTGATGATATAGTGGTTTTCCATAAATTAAATATAGGTAATTTACATGAAATTTCTAAAATAATGCTTAGCAATTTAATAAGTAGATTAAATCAACTTAATATTAGCTTAGAAATTTCAGATGATGTTTTAAATCTTATATCTAAATATGGAATAGATTTAGAATATGGAGCTAGACCTATAAAAAGGGCTATTCAAAAAGAAATAGAAGATGTATTAGCAGATATGATATTGAGTGAAGATATAAAAAAAGGAGATAATATAGTAGCTAAAGTTGTTGAAGAAAAAGTTATATTTGAAAATAAATGATTAAAAATGTAAAAATATTAGTTTTAAAACTGCTTCTTTTATTGGAAATTACATTTAATTCTAAACTGAGGATAAATGTAATTTCCGAGCTATGCATTTTATTAAAAACTATGTTTTATAAGTATATAATCAACTTAAATTAAGTGAATTTTTTTATATATTATAAATTTAACATATTAAGAGATATATATGATAAAATTAATAATATATAAAAAATTACATAAGGGTGAATTTATAAATGGCTAAAATAAAAACTAAATATGTGTGTCAAGAATGTGGATATGAGAATAGTAAATGGCTAGGGAAATGTCCAGAATGTAGCAAATGGAATACATTTGTTGAAGAGATAGAAGAGAAAACTTCCAGATCGAATAAAGAAGTTTTTGTTATAGATAAGTCATCATCTAGACCTTTAAATATAAACTCGATAGAAACTATAAAAGAGCAAAGATTTTCAACTTGCATAAATGAGTTAGATAGGGTTTTAGGTGGAGGAGTAGTTAAAGGATCATTAGTTTTAGTCGGAGGGGATCCAGGTATTGGTAAGTCAACATTACTTATACAAGTTTCAAGTAATGTTGCTAATAGCGGTAAAAAAGTTTTATACATATCAGGAGAAGAATCTGCATCTCAAATAAAAATGAGGGCTCAAAGATTAGGAATAAAGTCCGATAATTTATATATATTTGCTGAAAACAACTTAAGTATAATAGAAGCTCACTTAGAAAGTGTAAATCCAGACTTAATTATATTAGACTCGATACAAACTGTTTTTAGTCCTGAAATTACATCTGCTCCAGGTACTGTAAGCCAGATAAAGGAAGGTACTTCGAGATTTATGAAAATTTCTAAAAAAATGGGTATATCAACCTTTGTAGTTGGACATGTAACTAAAGAAGGTGCACTAGCAGGACCGAAGGTATTAGAACATATGGTAGACACTGTATTATATTTTGAAGGAGAACGATTCAATACGTATAGATTGATAAGAGCTGTAAAAAATAGATTTGGGTCTACAAATGAATTAGGTGTATTTGAGATGCGAGAAGTAGGATTAGTTGAGTTAGAAAATCCATCTAAAATACTTATAGCCGAAAAACCAAAAGATGTAGCAGGGTCTATAATTATATCTACAGTAGAAGGCACTAGACCAATGCTTTTAGAATTGCAAGCACTAGCATCACCTACTAGTTTTGGGATTCCTAAAAGAACAGCTACAGGAGTTGATTATAATAGAGTATCATTACTTATGGCTGTTCTTGAAAAGCGGGTTGGGATGCAAATACAAAATCAGGATATATATATAAATGTTGTTGGAGGAATAAAAATTAATGAGCCGTCTATAGATCTAGGCATAGTTATGGCTATAGCTTCTAGTTTTAGAAATATACCTATAGATGGGAATGTAGCAATTACAGGAGAAGTTGGATTAACAGGAGAAGTAAGAGCGGTGAGTTTTATAGAAAAGAGAATCGCAGAATGTAAGAAGCTAGGTTTCACTAAAATTGTTATTCCAAAGAGCAATTATGATGCTGTTAAAGATGTAAAAGGGATAGATATATGTCCAGTAGATAGTGTAAGACAAGCTATAAATATGGTATTAGGAGGAAATAGATAAAATGGATGATTTTTTTAGTGGCAAAAAAGCAATTAGAACGCTAAAAATGATATCTCCTGGTACAGACCTTAGATTGGGAATAGACCATGTTTTAAAGGCTAAAACAGGAGGACTTATTGTAATTGCCGATAGTGATGAGGTTATGAGCATTGTTGATGGAGGGTTTGCTATAAATGCAGAATATTCTCCAGCATACTTATATGAGTTAGCTAAAATGGATGGAGCTATAGTTTTAAGTTCGGATATGAAGAAGATACTTTTTGCAAATGCTCAACTTATACCAGATTACTCAATTGAAACAGCTGAAACTGGAACAAGACACAGAACTGCTGAAAGAGTTGCAAAACAAACTGGAGGAATTGTAATAGCCATATCTCAAAGAAGAAATGTTATAACTGTATATCAAGGGGATAAGAAATATGTAGTAGAAGATATATCAAAGATATTTACTAAAGCTAATCAAGCATTACAAACTCTAGAGAAATATAAGTCTGTTTTAGACCAAGCTATAATAAGTTTAAATGCACTAGAATTTAAAGATTTCGTAACTTTGTATGATGTTGTACTTGTAGTTCAAAAGATAGAAATGGTTATGAGAGTGACAAATATAATTGAAAAGTATATAGTAGAATTAGGGGTAGAAGGTACACTTTTGAGTATGCAGGTTGATGAACTAATGGGAACAACTAAAATAGATCAAAACCAAATACTAAAAGATTATAAAAGAAATGATATGAATTTAGCTGAATTTAAGAAAAAAATTATATCATTATCATCAGAAGAGTTACTTGATTTAGCAAATATAGCAAAAATGTTAGGATATACAGGTTTTTCAGAAAGTATGGATATGCCTATTAGACCAAGAGGATATAGAATACTAAACAAAATACATAGATTGCCTAGTGCTATAATTGAGAATTTAGTTAGTTATTTTGAAGATTTTCAGGATATACTATGTGCAACAATTGAAGATTTAGACGATGTTGAGGGAATAGGTGAAATAAGAGCAAAATATATAAAAAATGGACTTATAAAAATGCAAGAATTATCACTTATAGATAGACATATATAATATATTATGTCAAATTTGAAACAATATTGTGCTTGAATATAGTTAATAGTTTGATTATAATAAGAAAATATTAAGGAAAAAATATAGGGGGTGAAAATTTGGTATCTAAGATAATAAGAGCGATACTTACATTAGTAGGATTCGTGTTAGGTATGACAACGTATATATCATTAGTTCAAAAATTTCCTCAAATTTCGTTAGGATCAGAGCTATATGTATTTATAATTTCTATAGTTATTGGAGTAGTAATAGGTTTTGTATTCTTTATAATAGCTCCTTGGATTATGAACAAATCTAGGAAAATAGCAAAAGCTATGGATAGGGAAATTTCTAAATATCCTCAAACAGATATAATATTAGGTACTATAGGATTAATAGTTGGTTTTGTTATAGCTTATCTTGTAAGTCAATTAATATTGATGTTAAAGATACCTGTAATAGGAAGCTTACTATCTTTATTTACATATGTATTTTTAGGTTATTTAGGTAGTAGAATAGCACTAAAGAGTAAGGATGATATTTTTAACTTAAACAAGTTAACTAGATTATCAGTAAATAAGGACAAGAATTCCAAAAAAGAAGAAAAAAGTATACCACCTAAAGTTCTAGACACTAGTGTTATTATAGACGGTAGAATTGCTGAAATATGCCAAACTGGATTTATAGAAGGTAAGCTTGTAATTCCTACTTTCGTTCTAGATGAATTAAGACATATAGCAGACTCTTCAGATGACTTAAAAAGAGTTAGAGGTAGAAGAGGATTAGATATACTTAACATAATTCAAAAAGAATTAAATATTGAAGTTGAAATAAGCAACAGAGATTTTGATGATATAGCAGAAGTTGATGCAAAATTATTAAAGTTAGCTGAAACACTTGGGGGTAAAGTTGTTACAAATGACTACAATTTAAACAAGGTAGCTCAAGTTAAAGGTGTTGAAGTTCTTAATATAAATGAATTAGCTAATGCAATTAAACCAGTAGCGATACCTGGTGAACATATGATAGTTCAAGTTGTTAAAGAAGGTAAGGAATCTAATCAGGGTATAGCCTATTTAGATGATGGTACTATGATTGTAGTAGATGGTGGAAAGAAACATATGGGAGAAACTATAAGTGTTTTAGTTACATCAGTATTACAAACACCAGCAGGAAGAATGATATTTGGAAAACCTAAAATTGATTAGTTAAAAGTCTTCAGGATAAAAGTTCTGAAGGCTTTTTTTGATAAGGTTAATTGAATTTATTAGTTTATTAAAATTTAATTATTACTATGGTAAAATATATTTAAGTTATTTATTCGTATTGTAAGAGGTGAGTTTATGAATGGTGTTGTAATAGTAGCAGCTGGAACTGGAAGTAGAATGAAGAAAGATATCAATAAGCAATTTATAAAGTTAGAAAATAAAGAAATCGTAGCACATACTATAGATAAATTTTATAATAGTGAAAATATAGATGATATAGTTGTTGTTATAAGAGAAGATGAAGAAGAATACTTTAATAAAAATATTAAAGAAAAATATGGATTTACAAATATAAAAGTTGCACACGGAGGAAATGAAAGACAAGATTCTGTGTTCAATGGAATAAAAATGTTAAAAAAAGAATGTGAAGTAGTATTAATACATGATGGAGCTAGACCTTTTGTAACAGATGATATAATAAAAAGATCTATAAATGAAGCTAATGAGCATAATGCTATAGTTGTTGGAGTTAAAGTAAAAGATACAATAAAAGTAGTAAGTGATAATGGGAATATTGTAGATACTCCAAACAGAAGTTATTTATGGGCTGTACAAACTCCTCAAGTTTTTAAATATGATATTATAACAAAAGCATATGAAGATGCATATAATAACAATTACTACGGAACTGATGATGCAATGTTAGTAGAACGAATAGGTTATAATGTTAAAATGATAGAAGGGTCATATAATAATATAAAAATAACTACACAAGAAGATTTGGAATTTGGAGAGCAAATTTTAAAAAATATATAATTTCGGAGGATAAAAAATGAGAGTAGGAATGGGATATGATGTTCATAAGCTAGTTGAAAATAGAAAATTAATATTAGGTGGAGTTGAAATAGAACACGAGAAAGGATTATTGGGACACTCAGATGCAGATGTTTTACTTCATGCGATAATGGACTCTATACTAGGGGCATTAGCACTTGGAGATATAGGTAAACACTTCCCTGATACAGATGAAAAGTATAAAGGTGCAGATAGCATGAAATTATTAGAGCATGTATATAATTTAATAAAAGAAAAAGGATATGGTATTGGAAATTTAGACGCGACAATTATAGCCCAAGCACCTAAAATGGCTCCACACATACAAAAAATGAGAGAAAATATAGCAAGAGTTTTAAATACAGATATAAATAATATAAATGTTAAAGCAACAACAGAAGAAGGATTAGGTTTCACAGGAAACGAAGAAGGAATTTCATCGCAAAGTATTTGTTTATTAATTAACATTGACAATTAGAAATAAATTCTATAGAATTATTATAAATAATGTATCAAAAAGTTCACCAAGAACATAATAGTAGGTATAACAAAAGCTTACTAAAACCTAATTAGATACGTTGACAAGGTATATTAATTGATATAAAATATAATCAATTATTTATAATTAAAAAGCTAAGAAGAGAAATAGTAAAAGATAGTATTTTTTACAGAGAGGAAACATTTGGTGAAAGTTTCTAAAAATTATTCTTTGAACCAGTCTCAGAGCTTAAGAATGGTAAAAAGTTCTTACGGGAAGGACCGTTATATCCTATAAAGAGAATTGATAAAATTACTTATCAATTAACTAGAGTGGTACCGCG
>NZ_JBOGBV010000082.1:0-138359 GCF_051656405.1 Paraclostridium sp. | reverse complement strand
AAATCCACAAATGAATTTATTTATAACTGCGATTCTAAAGATGTTATTCATTTTTATAAGGAGGTTTTATTATGAATTCATTAACACTACTTTTAATAAGTGCACTTATTCTTTTTATAGGATATGTATGTTATGGTGGATATTTAGCTAAAAAATGGGGCGTAGATGATACAAGAAAAACACCAGCTCATACTAAATATGATGGTGTTGACTATGTTCCTGCTAAATCACCAGTATTACTCGGACATCACTTTGCTTCAATTGCTGGTGCTGGTCCTATAGTAGGTCCTATCCAAGCAGCTATATTTGGTTGGATACCTGTTGCCCTTTGGGTCTTAATAGGTAGTATTTTCTTTGGTGGTGTTCAAGACTTTGGTTCTTTATTTGCATCTATTAGGCATGAAGGTAAATCTATAGGCGAAATAATAGAATCCAATATGGGTAAAAAAGGCAAAAAGCTTTTTGCATTATTTGCTTGGTTAACTCTAGTTTTAGTTGTTGCAGCCTTTTCAAATATAGTAGCTGATAACTTTGTTTCTACCCCACAAGCTGCTAGCGCTTCAATATTTTTTATAGTTTTAGCAATTTTATTTGGTATAGCAGTTTATAGATTTAAAATGCCTTTAATTCCAGCTTCTATAGTAGGTGTTTTGATGTTATTTGGATGTATTTACTTAGGTTTTTTATTCCCTATAGCTTTGAGTAAACAAACTTGGGTAGTATTACTTATGATTTATATTTTCATAGCTTCTGTAACTCCAGTTTGGATATTACTTCAACCTAGAGATTATCTTAACTCTTATCTATTATATGCAATGATAATTGGAGCTCTTTTAGGTATTGTTATATTAAGACCAGAAATACAAATGGATGGATTTATAGGCTTTAATGTTGGAGGTCAATACTTATTCCCTGTATTATTTGTAACCGTTGCTTGTGGAGCTATTTCAGGATTTCATTCACTTGTTGGATCCGGTACGTCTTCAAAACAATTGTATAAAGAATCCGATGCTAAAAAAATAGGTTATGGAGCTATGCTTATAGAAGGCCTTCTTGCAATTGTTGCTCTTATAACTGTAGCTTATATTTCTAACAAGCAATTTGGAAGTTTATTAGGAAACGGTGGACCTGTCAACGTATTCTCTGAAGGCATTGCTAATTTCATGGCATCATTTGGTATACCATTCGGTATAGGCAAGACATTTACATCACTTGCTATATCTGCATTTGCGCTTACATCTTTAGATACTGCTACTAGGCTTGGTAGATTTATATTCCAAGAGTTTTTCGATACTAATGGATTAGACAACAAAGAAGCTACAAAAGCCAATCCGCTTAGTAATATGTATGTTTCTACAACTATAACAGTTGTATGTTCTGGTCTTTTAGCTGTTATGGGATATGAAAAAATATGGCCTATATTCGGATCTGCAAACCAACTTTTAGCAGCAATAGCATTAATGGCCATAGCTATATGGCTTGCTAATTCAAATAAGAGTTTCAAAGAATTTATAATTCCTATAATTTTTATGTTCATAGTTACTATCGTATCATTATGCTTTAATATAAAAGCTAATATAGGAGTTAATTATACCATTGTAATAATAGCAGTTCTTTTGCTTGTTTTAGCTCTCATATTAATAAAGGAAGCCCTTACGTTTATAAAAAAAGAAAAAAAGAAAAAGATTTTAAATAAATAAAAAATAAGCTATCTTAAAAAAGATAGCTTATTTTTTATTTATTTAAATAGTTAAAACTTAGATCTCTATAAAAGTTTGCTTGAGTTAAACTTATATATGGAATTAACCATAAAAAACCTATTCCAAATGTAAGTGTAGATAAAATAGCCCAGCCTATAAAACTTAACTGTATAACAAAAAATTTCCATTTATTACCTTTCATCATTTTTATACTTAATCCCATAGCTTCTATAGTACCTAAATGTTCATGCTCTATTATTATATATGGAGTTAACATTAAAGCAAGTTCAAGTATAGTTAAAAGTATTAACAATACCAATATCACCAAAATACCAAATATAAATCCTGCTCCGAATCCTGATTCTGAGAAAGTAAATACAACTGTTCCGCCTAGTGCTATACCAACTATAATAAATGTAGCTACAAATACAATTGCAGATAATATAACTGTATATATTAATGCCTTTATAAATTTACTTTTAGAAACTAAAACATCTGAAAAAGAACCATTCCCCATTTTTTCAATAAACATTAAGTAAAAGTTAGGAATTCCTATAGTTATAAACACTCCAAATCCAAATGACACTATAAACATTACTAAAGCTATTAATATAGAGTCTGATTGTCCTTGCAACATACTTATTATTATAGATGCTACACTATAAGATAGTGTCAATAATACAGGTATCTTCCAATTTCCCTTTAATTGACTTTTCGATAATTCTTTTAGTTGAACTCTATCGATTTTAAACGCCCCCTTATTTTTAATTTGTATGACATTTAAAGCTACATACATTATATTATATTAAAAACTTTTTATTTATTGATTAAATTATTAATTTATTGATATATATATATTATAAAAAAATTTTTTGAGGTGATTTTTAATGATAACGATAATTTCTCCAGCAACAACTATGAATTTTGATATAAATACTAACATTGAATCTTCTATTCCTTTTTTTGAATCTGAAGTTAAGTATCTTATATCTATTTTAAAAAAGTTAAATAAAGATGAAATAAGTACTCTAATGAATCTAAGTGATGACTTAACTAATTTAAATTTTGATAGGTATCAAACATTAGGTACTAAATCTAGCAAATACTTGCAAGCTTTACTTGCTTTTGATGGTCAAGTTTTTAATTGCATTAAAGTAAATGAATTTGATGAAAGCGACTTTAAGTTTGCAAATAATCATTTAAGAATCTTATCAGGTTTGTACGGTGTACTAAAACCTTTAGATATGATACAATCTTATAGACTTGAAATGAAAGCTAAATTAAAAAATGAACAAGGAAATGACTTATACAAATTTTGGAAAGATAAAATAACTGATTATGCTTATAATGAACTTGATAATCAGGAAAATAAAACTTTACTTAATTTATCATCAAATGAATATTCTAAAGCTATAAATATTAAAAAATTATCTAAAAGTTTTCAAGTTGTAAATGTAGAATTTAAAGACTTCAAAGAAAGTATTAATACTTATAAAGTTATAGGTATTTACTCAAAAAAAGCTAGAGGTCACCTAACTAACTACATAATTAAGAACAAAATAGATTCTATAGAAGGTGTTAAAAACTTTAATTACGATGGGTATACTTTTAATGCAAATTTATCTGATATCAATTCAATAATATTTACTAGATAGTAACAATTATTGCTTTTAGATTATAAAGTGTTATTTTGGGTATATATCATTTGACTTAAAATTTGGAGGTTTCTGACTATGAAGTATAACTACACACAAGAGTTAAATAATATATTAAATAAAACATATAAAGAAATTATTTTTAGAACGGCTGTAAGTAATGAAAACATAGATTTTTCAAAAGAAAATTTAGATAAAATAAAAAAACTACTTTTAAGTGAAAAAGTTTATATTGGAAGTGATTTAGATAAGTTTATTATAAACTGTGCTCCTTCAGGCCATGAGGGTAACTTATTTAGAGTATCAATATCAAAACATCATGATAGACTTCATCCAAGATTTGAAAACTATAAAGGAGATCCTGTATCTGATTCTAGTTATTCTAAATTTGCACTTTTACTTTGGGAAGAACATATGAACAATTTATTAATATCAGATATTCAATCATTATTTAGCCAAGAAGGATTTGTAAACTTTGTGAATAATGATTTAGATAGTTATTTGAACGAATTATCAATTAAGTTAGATAGATATAAAAATAATTCAATAAAAATAGAATTTAAAAACAAAGAAAGCTTATTGAGCACAATTGCTGATATGATAGCTAATGAAACTCTTGATTTTGAATTTGCTCATATATTAGTTGATATGGCTAAACTTAGAGATGATATGGCTAAAATGTCTACTACATTTGACGTTTATAATGAATTCGATAAATTAGAGGACGATACTAAATATTGTATAATAAATTATCCTAAATATAATTATGACGAATTAATTGAGGTATTGACAAAGGATTATGGATTTAAATTATTAAATGAAAATTGTTTATTAAAAAATAAGTAAAACAAAAGGGTAACTATATAATTTTAGGAATAAAATTTTTATAGATACCCTTTTATAATTGATTTATTATCTTTTTATTACGTTTCCAAAAAAGTCAACATCTATATGGTCAAACTCTACATTTGTTTTTCCTTCATAAGTAATATATATACCATCAATCCATTTACCTTTGTAATCTCGTTGAAGTAAACTTTCAACAATTGTGTATGCTGTTATACTAGCGCCTGTACTTCCTTGAAAAAATTTACTACTCCACAATTTGTTTTCTTTATCCTCTTTAATATTTATGTAAGCTATGTTATTTTCTATTTTAGTTAACTCTATAGGAGCATTTTTAAATTGCAGTTTTGATACTTCTTTGATAATTATATTGACCTTATCATTCATAGATAAATTATCATCGATTTTAATATTACTTATAACTTTCTTTTCACTTGTATTAGAATCCATACTTATTATTTTAGCGTCATAAGTTTCTGATTTTTTTTCATTATTTTGTTTATTATTATTTAAATTACTAGATACTTCCATCTTAGATTTATTATCACCTTTAACGTCAACCTTGTTGTTGCATCCGCTTAAAGCCAACATACATATAAATATTAAACAAAAAACTTTTTTAAACTTATTCATGGTTATACCTCCATATTTTACATATAACATCTATTTTAATTATATGAATCAAATATAGAAATATTTTATATATTTTTAGTTGTTTATACTGCTTAATTCATTAGACAATTCTTCATCTTCTTTGGCCCATAAGAGAGTTCTATCCACTGCCCTTTTCCATCCTTTATATAAAATAGTTCTTTTTCTATCATCCATAATCGGCGTAAATTCCTTGTCTATTTCCCATTTTTCTTTTATTTCTTCTATACTTTTATAAAACCCTACTGAAAGTCCTGCAAGATATGCAGCCCCTAAAGCTGTAGTTTCTATTATTTTAGGTCTATCAATATTCACGTTTAATATATCTGATTGGAATTGCATTAAGAAATTATTTGCACTTGCTCCTCCATCGACTCTAAGGCATTTCAACTGCATTTTAGAATCATCTTGCATAGCCATTAAAACATCTTTTGTTTGATATGCTATAGATTCTAATGTAGCTCTAACTATATGCCCTCTTTTTGCTCCTCTTGTCAATCCAAATATAGCTCCTCTAGCATACATATCCCAATAAGGAGCCCCCAGACCTGTAAATGCAGGAACTACATAAACGCCATTAGTATCTTGAACTTGATTTGCATAGTATTCAGATTGTCCCGAATCATATATTAACCTAAGTTCATCTCTTAACCATTGAATCGATGCGCCTCCAACAAATATACTTCCTTCTAAAGCATAATTAATTTTTCCATCTACACCCCACGCTATAGTAGTCAATAATCCTTTTTCTGACTCAACTATCTTATCACCTGTGTTCATTAATAAAAAGCACCCAGTTCCGTAAGTACTTTTAACACTACCTTGCTCAAAACATGTTTGCCCAAATAATGCAGCTTGTTGATCTCCTGCACATCCTGCTATAGGTATTTGTGCACCAGCTAACATTTCTGAATCTGTGTATCCATAAATTTCACTAGATGGTCTAACTTCAGGCAACATACTCTTTGGTATGTTTAGCTCATCTAGAATTTCTTCATCCCATCTCAAATCTTTTATATTGAAAAGCATTGTTCTTGATGCATTTGAATAATCTGTAACATGAACTTTTCCTCTTGTTAAATTCCATATAAGCCATGTATCTACAGTCCCAAATAAAAGTTCTCCATTTTCAGCTTTTTCTCTTGCTCCTTCTATATTTTCTAAAATCCAATTTATTTTAGTGGCCGAAAAGTATGCATCTATCAAAAGTCCTGTTTTTTCTTTTATAGTAGCTTCTAAACCTTTAGATTTTAATTTATCACATATGTCTGCTGTTCTTCTGCATTGCCACACAATAGCATTATATACTGGTTTACCTGTATTTTTATCCCATACAATTGTAGTTTCTCTTTGATTTGTTATCCCTATTGCTGCAATTTCATCAGGTCTTATAAAAGATGTTTCTAGCACTTCTCTTAGTACACCACTTTGACTTCCCCAAATTTCCATAGGATTATGTTCAACCCAAGAAGCCTTTGGGTATATTTGAGTAAATTCCTTTTGTGCACTTGAAACTATATTACCATATTTATCAAATAATATTGCCCTTGAACTAGTAGTTCCTTGGTCTAATGCTATTATATATTTCTTTTCCATAGTACTTCTCCTTAAGTTACTTTGTTAGCATATTGTTCTTTAAGTAAATATTAGCAATAAAACAAACCTACTACAATAATTTTAAATAAAGTTATTTTTTAAACAACTTATCTTATATATATTTCATATTCGCATTTTTTATAAATTATAGGAGTTCCATTGGTTTTATCATTATCAAATTGAACAACTTCAATTTTGTGTTTACCCTCTTTAAAATCATTTTCACATATAGTTAACGTAACAGAACTTGCTTTTCCTAGTTTCTCAACTGTATTTAACTTTCCATCTATATATATATAACTTGCTCTAGAATCATCAAAGTCTTTTGAACTAAGCCCAATTTGTCCTAAACCTTTTTTTTCATCTCTATATATAGTAGGAATAGAACCATCTTCTGAATTTGAAACATTAGTAGTAACTACAATACTTCCCTTACCTATATCCCCTTCAACTCCAGATGGGATTGTTTTTTCAACTTCAACTCTATTTTCAACAACTTCCTTAGAACATCCAACAGTAAACACCATCATTAAACACAATAAAAATAATAATTTTTTCATTACATCCTCCAAAATCTCAATATTATTACTCTTTATTGTTCCCAATTTTATACAAAAAAAGCATGAATTAATATATTAATTCATGCTTTTAAAAGAATTATTTTAATAAATAATTATTAACGTAGCATTTTATATTGCCTTTTTTGACAATTATGCAAAGAAAATAACTACTTACTAAAGTTTTATTATGCAGCTTCTAATTCTTCTTCATCTTTTTCTTGTCTAGATTTTATAAACTTAAATATATAATGAACTGCCATACCTACTCCAATAGCAAATACTAAGTCAAATACTACCGTAAATGTAAAAGTTATAAGCAGTACTAAAACATCTGATTTACTTGAAGATAATAACTCCTTAAAATGAGCCCATTCTCCCATATTATATGAAACAATAATAAGTATAGCTGCTAAAGTCGTCATTGGTATCAGCTTTGCAAAAGGCATAAGAATAACCATTATAAGTAATAATGTTATAGCATGTACCATTCCTGATATAGGACTTCTACCCCCATTTTTTACATTTGCAGCAGTTCTTGCTATAGCTCCAGTTGCAGGAATTCCTCCAAATAAAGAAGATACAATATTTCCTAATCCTTGTGCTACAAGTTCCATATTTGAGTCATGTTTATCATCTATCATATTATCTGAAACTACACAAGAAAGTAGTGATTCTATAGCTCCTAATAGTGCAATTGTAAGTGCTGGATTTATTAAGTTTATGATTGTTTTTACATCCATATGTGGTATTTGTGGCTTAGGTATTGAAGATGATATTTCACTAAATCTAGTACCTATTGTATCTGTTGGTAAGTTTAATAAATTTACAGCTAATGTAGAAACTATTAGCGCTATTATTGATGCTGGAACCTTTTTATTTACCTTAGGCCAGTAAATTAAAATTAAAATACAAGATAGTCCTATTAGAAATGATGCTATATCAAAAGTAGATATATTTTGTATATAGCTTTCAACTTTTCCTATAAATTCTGCTGGTACATCCGCTATTTTAAATCCAAAAAAATCTTTTAATTGAGTTGTAAGTAATGTTACTGCTATTCCGCTCGTAAATCCTACTGTGATTGTTTGTGGTACATATTTTATTAAAGATCCAAATTTAAGTAGTCCCATAACTACTAATATAATTCCTGCCATCATTGTAGATGTTATAAGTCCCGTTATTCCGTAAGTTTTAACTACTCCATAAACAATTACAACAAATGCTCCTGTAGGTCCTCCTATTTGAACCTTACTACCACCTAGAAAAGAAATTACAAATCCTGCAAATATAGCAGTTATAAGACCTTTCTCTGGTGATACTCCTGAAGATATAGCTAATGCTATCGAAAGTGGTAAAGCTATTATAGCAACTATGATACCTGCTATTATATCTTTTCCAACTTGATCTTTAGTAAGCTCATTATCTTTCATCATTTTAAATAACTTTGGTGACACAAAAACACTTCCTTCCAAAACTAAATATTGCAACATTTAATATATTAATCCTATTTTTTGATAAAGTCCATACATAATTTTTAAAATTTGTGTTAAAAACAAAAAAGATACTTCGCAATCGAAGTATCTTTTTTGTTTTTTAAATTTCGTTCAGTTTTTGTAGTAGTTCTTCTAAATCTATGCCATGTATATATGCAGCTTGCTCTAAAGTTTCCATTTGTGCTGAAGGGCAGCCTAAGCATCCCATTTCGTAAGACATCAAAATATTTACTGAGTCCGGTTTTTTATTAATTAAATCTCCTATTAAGGTATTTTTATCTATTTTCATTTTAAATTCTCCTTTAATAATAGTTCGTATTTTACCAATTTTATTACATCTTAATATTATAATATTTTTAAACTTTTTTCTGTAACATACGTTACATTTTTAAATATTTTATTAATAATTAAAAGCATGAAAATCTTTATTATGGTAAAATTTTATTTTACATTAAAATTTTACATTTCCATTTATTTTCTTTTTAATGTTTTTATGATAAAATATGTTATATATTTATGCTTGCTTGAATATAAATTTAATTGTGAAACTTGTACATACTATAAATATATTTTAAATTTCAAGCATAACTTGTTATCATAATTTAAATTTGAAATAATCTAGGAGGATTAATATGAGCTTAAAAGACAAATTCGCATCATCATACGCTAGATCTAAAACAATGTCTGGCCCTGAAAAAAAAGCTAATGAAATAATGGGGAAATTATTACTTAAAAAGAGTATTATTCCTATGATCATAATGTTAGTTGTTTGGATGACAGGTATATACTTTAAAGTTAATGGTTGGGTATTATTCGGAATCGTACTTGTTATCGCTGTTGGTACTTACTTTTACATTAAAAAACAAGGTGACAAATATCAAAACTTCAAACCTTTTGTTGGAAATTTAATAAGCCTTGAGAAAAAGGGTAAAAAAGAATATGTAGCTATAATAAAACAAGGTAAAAGAGTTGATAAGTTACAAATAAAATATGGTGGCGAAGAGTTAGAAAAAGTTAAAAAGAACCAATTAGTTCAAATAAGTTATAATAAAGATGAAAAAATTGCAATCGTTGTAACTAAATAATTTTTTCAAAGGAAAAGCTTCTACTAAATTAATGTAGAAGCTTTTTTATGTTACTCTTTTAATACATACTTTTTATATATTTTAAGCGCATTTGCAAGTTGATCTGGGCAAGATGATTCTCTATTTTTACATGGGATTTTTTCAAATGCTTCTATAATTTCATCAATATTCTTACCTTCAATCAAATTTTTAATTCCTATTAGATTTCCTGCACAACCCCCTTCAAATATAACATCTTTTAACATGTCTCCCTCTATGTCTAATAAAATTGATTTTGAACAAACACCACTAGTATAATATCTATACATACACATCACCTTATTTTAATATTTTATACATATTTATTTATAAACATTGTAATTTATGAGGATTTTAAATATTTTTTTATAATTTATATTTTATATATATCAATTAGTAGTTATAATTATAATAATAGCTATATTTGCTCTGAATATATTAGATAGATTGTGTATATAATCTATTAGATTACCTTTTAGGATGTGATGCTTATGAGTGATGTATTAAAAGAAAACAAACTAAACTTATTTAATAATTTATTTAAACTTTTATTTCTTATGTTTTGGGTTATGTTTTGGTTTATAGGAATAATCCTTACAGATTATAAATTTAATAAAATAGCAATATACTTTTTTATTGCATATAGTTCAGTTTGTATAATATATATTATTAGTTATGTAATTTATATGAAAACCTCAAATAATTTTGAAAAAAAAATAGAAGTTTTTTATAAGATTTCAACGCTTTTATCATTTATTTTCTCCACATTAAGTTACTATATATTCCCTATTAGTATTATGTGGTTTTTAATTAAGCTATCATTATTATTTACATATATGTATATTTCTATATTAAAAGTTTATAAATACAAACTTGAAGAAGGCGTTGTTGGTATACTAGCATCTGCTTTAATGCTATTTATGTTTCTTAGATACTAAGAGTATTACTTTTTTGAAATATTAGACATATTTAGTATTTTTTGATATTATTTATCTTAGTAGTAAAATACTATTAATAATCAAATAAAAAGGAGTTATTATAATGGAAAGAACAGTTTTAGCCACTATCGGTGAAAAAGAAATAACTAATATTGATATCGAGAATGCTTTAAAAAGCTTAGACCCATACCAAGCTATGCAATTTAATACAGAAGAAGGTAAAAAAAGATTACTAGAAGATTTAGTAAATCAAGAGTTATTCTACCTTGAAGCTAAAGACGAAAATTTACATAATGACGAAAACTTCAAAGCTGAAATGAAAAGAATAGAAGAAAATATGTTAAAACAATATTCTATAAATAAAGTTTTATCATCTGTTAAATTAACTGATGAAGAAATAGCTAACTTCTATGAAGCTAACAAAACTAAATTTGTTAAACCTGAAACAGCATCTGCTAAACACATATTAGTTGATACTGAAGAATTAGCTAACGATTTATTAAACAAAATAAATAGTAATGAAATATCATTCGAAGAAGCAGCTAGAGAGCATTCTTCTTGCCCATCTAAAGATGCTGATGGAGATTTAGGTACTTTCCCTAGAGGACAAATGGTTCCTGAGTTCGAAGAAGCTGTATTTAGTATGAATAGAGGAGACGTACAAGGTCCAGTTAAAACTCAATTCGGATATCACTTAATCAAAGTAGAAGATAGACACGAAGGTGGTCAATCTGAGCTTGATGAAGTTAAGGAAGAAATAGCTAAAAGCTTAATGTACCAAAAGCAAAATGAAGTTTACTCTACAAAAATAAACGACTTAAAAACTAAGTATAATAATTTAGTAAAATTAAACGACTAATAAAAAAAGATAACTAATGGCTAAACATTAGTTATCTTTTTTATGATTTAATTTTTTCATAGCAATATTCAATTATATCTCTTCTTTTAATTATCCCAATAAAAATATTTTGATCATCTATAACTGGCACAAAGTTTTGGTTCATAGATTTAGATATCAAATCTTCTATATTTGCATTTATAGATACAGGTTTATTGTCCATTCTTCTTTTTACATCACATACATATACATCTTCTATGGCTTTTAATTCTAAATTTAAATCATTTTTTAGATACCATAGTAAGTCCCCCTCTGTAATAGTCCCTACATACGCACCTTCACGATTTATAATAGGTATAGCAGAATATCTATGATACTCCATCTTCTCTAATGCCTGTCTCATTGTATAGTCATCATATATATATGCTACTTCACTTTTGGGTGTTATAAAAAATAGTATATTCAAATACTACACCTCCTATTAAGTAGTATAAACTTAAAAATACATCTATCCATATTTTATCATATATTTAATAAGATTTGAATAAATTAGATTTTATTTCTAATTAAAAAAATTCGATTTGCTTGAGCGATTTTTTAATACCTTAATATAAAAAAGCTATTTTTATTTAAATAAAAATAGCTTTTTTATTATTAATAATTAACTTTTATTAAATGAAACTTTATCGATTTATCACTCCACCCTAAATCCCAAGGAACTAATAACCTATCAGTATTGTGACACGTTACAAGTGGATAACCTTTAGAATCTACTCCAGTGACCGTAGATACATGAGTTATTCTACCATTTTTCTCATAAGCAACTATATCTCCAGGAGTCATGCTATATGCTAGCTTGTACACTTCTTCGTACGAACCTTTTCCTATCAATGATCCTCTTCCACTATATACCAAATAATTTTTAAATCCTTGAGCATTTACCCAAGCTTTAGTTCCTTCTGTTCCCTCATAATTCCAGGTTCCATTTTTCTTAAATCTTCCACTTTCAAACATAATTTGAGATGCATAGTTTGCACAATCTCCTCCATCAGGATTGAAATCTTTATATTTTGAATTAAATTTCATTCCATGTTCTTCATCTGCTGCAGCTCCACAATACCTATGTGCATAGTCAATTGCTTTAACCTGTTCAGTAGTTAAATTGGAATCCTTTTTTTCTTGAGCCAATATATAGTTTCTAATATCATCGGATTTTATGTTATCTAGATGAAGAGAATCTGCAAATGGATCAGTGTACCATTCTTTTGTAATTATATATTCATTATCTACAATTCTCATATTAAGATAATGATATGTTCCTATCCTAAACATATTCTTCATATCCGGATTATTCTCATAAGAGTAATTGTATTCAGTAGATACAGAACATATAATTCCATATAAATTTTCCTCTTTTTCTTTTACTTTACTAATTTTAACTCTAGTTTTTATATCATTAAATTTAACACCTTGTTTATATGACCAATTTTCTAAATATTTCATTTTAGTTACTTCTTGTTCATATGCCCATAATCCAAATTTATGATTTACATCATATAATTTTTTCAAAACATCATCATTTTTAGTCAATATAGCCTCATTTCTATGATCAAACAAATTTTCAAGTAAAAGTTGAAATTGTTCTTTTTCTGGGTCTTTATTAACTTTTACGATTTCATTTCCTCTTATAAATGCATTCAACTTTAGTTCATTTTTATTGTTTAAAATAATTGTAGTAATAATACAAATTCCTGCTAATACTAATATTCTCCTTAGTTTTTTGCCTTTTGGATTTTTTATGTTCAAGTTTGTTCCTCCTATCAAATAATAGACTTTATCTTAAGAATATAGAGTATTTCAAAGCTAATATAATATTTTACATAGTTTTTACATTTTTTTAGCCAAATATAATTAAATTTATGGTATAATTGTCTAACATTAAATTAAAGGAAAGAGGTGCTCAGTTGCTAACAAAAATGAAACTGTCTAAAGTAAATAATGTTCTTACTAATAATATATATGCAAATTTTCGTTTTTTAAGTGAGGAAAATTTTGGTGATGTCTCAAAACTCTACGAAGAAGTGAGTAATTCTATGGATAATAAAAATTGGTTAAAAAGTAGAGATCATGCCGGATTAAAAAAAACCGTCGATAATGGTGGTTTTATAATTGGTTGTTATGTAGGTTTAGATCTTATTGCTTGTGCTCTTTGTGATGTCCCTAGCATAAAGGATTTAGAACTTTTATCTTCTTTAGGAGTTTCTGTAGAAGACTTTAAAAGCACTTATATATCAGGTTTTGTTATGGTTCATCCTATGTACAGAGGTAATTCGCTTCAAAGTAAATTACTTGATTTAAGAATAGATATAGCTAAATCTCAACGTAAAAAATATATATTAACAGTAGCTGCTGTAGATAATATTCACAGCATAAACAATATTTTAAATAAAGGATTTGAATTTAAAACTCAACAAGAAAATGAGTATGGAATTTTAAGAAACATATTCTTAAAAGATTTATTCCCTTGTGATGAAAATGAAAATTTCATAGATAACAACATTATGACTGATGTAATATAAAAGAGACCTTTGAAATAAAGGTCTCTTTTTCCACGTTGTAAGGTTCTTATATGTCTTTGTACTTCATAGTATATATTATTCATAATTGTTAATTTTGCTACACTTTAATTTGAAAGATAAGTAACACTTATTATTTATTTTTATAATATATTATTAAGTTAGTTTATACTTTTCAAGGGGGTATTTTATGAATATTAATGATAAGGCAAAAGATTTAGCATTGTGCATAAGAAGTACTAGCGAGTTTAAAACTATGAATAAAGCAAAGAAAGATCTTGATAGAAATTCAACTTTAAGAAAACAATTTGATGAATATGTAAAAAAGAAAAACCATATATATTCTAGATATAAAATAGAGGATGCCTCAAAAAAAATAAGTCAATTAAATAGAGATTATGATAAATTTTTTAATCATCCTCTAGTTTCTAATTATATGAATGCAAATAGGGATTTTAATACGATGATGGAAAACTTATATAAACAAATAGAATCTGAATTAACTAAATAAAAAATAAAAGAGACGATTACGTCTCTTTTATTTTTCAAAGTGTTGATAGTCTTTTAAATTGGACCATTCACCGCCCCATGTCCAACCTCTTTTAGTAAAGGCATTATAGCATGCATCACCCTTTTTTATCATACCTTTAATATTTTCATTTCTTTCTATGTAATCTTGCCCTTTCTTAGGACTTACAACTCCATTTTTGACCATAGGATTAATAAGAGGGTTTATATCTATAGCTAATCCTTTTGAATGGTTTGATAACACCTTTGAACCGTCTACAACTCTATAACAAAATGAAGATGTATTATTGTCTGACATAGATAATTCATCATCTGCACCATAATTATCAATTAGACTTACTTTTTCTATAGGATACTTATTTTCGTAAAGTTCTTTAAATATATCTATAACTTCTTTCGATACTTCTTTACTAACTACCATATCCCCTATGTGTGGCTTATTATCAAATCCATAGTATGTTATTTTTAAATAATCCAAAGAATTTTTATCAACAGAATCTTTATCAGGAATAGATTTTCCAATCATCTTTTCATATATATTATCTGGAATATTTTGAACTTCAAATAAAGGTTTAAATTCTTCTTTCTCTATTTTTTTAGTTACTTTTTCATCATTAGATTCTTTCTTTAAATCAGATTTATTACACCCAATACATACTAAAATCACGCAACTAATTATAGCTACGTATAAATTTTTTTTTAAAAACATTATAACTTTTCCTTTCTGTGCTTAAAGTTAACTATACATATATTATATTATTATGTTACACCAAAAAAATCAAAGCTCATAGCTAATAACTATGAGCTTTGATTTTTTTATTTAATTAATCTTCTAAATTATACATCATATTGTTCATCATATTTTGCATATACATATAATAGTTCATCCACATATCTTGCATTTCTTCCATTCCCATATTTTCCATATACATATATGGCTCATCCATTGATGGATATTTATTTGCAAATTCACCCATATGTTGCATTGGTTCCATATTATATATAGGATTTATATATAATCCAGTTTCCTCTTCTTTGATTAACATTATATCGTCTAAATTACAATATTCATCATCATTTTGATTGTTATTTTGTCCATTACAGAAGTTAAATTCACATCCGCATGGTTGTTTTACTTCTTTTTTAGGTTTGCAATAAGTTGGACTTACATATTTAGGTTCGCATGTACAACTTGGTTTTTCTTCTTTGCATGTGTGAGTTGGTTTACATGGTTTTTCTTCTTTACATGTATGAATTGGTTTGCATGGCTTACATGATTTCTTTTCTTTACATGGTTCTTCTACTCCTAGATCCACGTAGCAAGATTTTTTCGGCTTACAGTCTTCCATTTCATAACATCCAGCAATTTTTTCTTGGCATTTTTTCATCATATCTTCACATTTTTTAGATTTACCTTCGTATTCTTTTATCTTTTCTCCAGCAACTTTGTAACAATTCATAGCCTTTTCATCACACTTCATAGCTTGAGAATATAGACATTTTGCTTGTTCATTTACATTTTGAGATTTTTCATATAAGCATTTAGCTTTTTCACAGTATTGTTCTGCTTCATCCCCTGCTTGCTCTGCTTCTTTGTATAAACATTTTGCTCTTGCACAAAGGTCTTCCGATTTACATAAAAGTTGATTTGCTTGTTTTCTAAGTTTTTCAGCTTCTGTTTCATTTTCTATAGACTCTTTAGCTAATTTTTTAGCTTTAGCTTCTAATGCTTTAGCTTTTTTATCAAATTCTTTAGCTTCTTCATATGACTCTACAGCCAAGCATTCACAATCTAAAGCTTTTTTAAATAATCTTTCAGCTTCTTGTGCTAGCTTAACACATGTATCATCAAATTTTATTTCACAGTCACCACATGGACCTGGAGGACAGCAAGTTGGTTCTAATTTTTTTACCGGTTCACATTTTTTATAAACTGGTTTTTTGCATGGTTCACAGTAGCTTTCCTTTTCTTTTTTTGGATTGCAACCTATATTTGCAGAACAGCTATTATAACATTTTTTCTTTTTTCTCATTGTACTCATAGCTAGTCAAAACCCCTTTGTTGTATTTTATTTTAACTAAGCAAATTAATATGCTTAATACTAATTATATGAAAGTATCTTGGTGTGGTTACTAATAATGTCTAAAATATATACAAAAATTACCTTTAAATTTATTTTTTTCTTACTATAAATTTTCTTTTATTACATAAGATATATATGAATTAAAATTTATATCAAAACACTAAATTATAGTTGATTGGAGTGATTAATTTGGATAATAACAAAATTAATAATGAAAAAATTAATAATCAAATTGATGATTATACTAAAAAAGGACAAGAGTATGTAGAAAAAGCTGAGCAAAAAGCTAATGAACTTTTATCAAAAGCTAATGGTGTTGCACATGATGTTGTTGATAAAACAAACGATATGGCTGAAGATGTGGAAAATGCAGTAAAAAAAAAGACAACTATGAGTCTAAAGTAGGCTATCCTTATGATGAATGTTGCTGTGGTACTAGTTTTGAGTGTTTTGATGAACCAAAAACTACAGTTGACTATATAAAGGATTATGCTAAAGAACATCCTGTAATTACAGCTACAGCAGTTTCTGCTACAGTTTTAACAGGACTTAGCTTAGTTAGTCCAAAAACAAGAAAAGTAACTGTACCTGTTGCTAAGTATGCAGTTAAGCAACAAGCAAAATTCACTTTAGGAGTTGGAATGTTAGCTATGGCTACTTATTTATCAAGTAGATCTGACTTTAACTCTTATAATTAATAAAAAAGGAGCTTTTAAAGCTCCTTTTATTTTAAATATTTCTAATATTTATTTGTTGTGATTTTATATCTACATTATATTTATTTTGATTTTCTTTATTTTGGTTTATAGTTCCATTAAATTTTTTCATAGGTTCATGATTATTATCTTTTTCATCTTCAAAGTATATATTCTCAGATGCGTCTAAATTAAATTCTATATTATATTTATCTGTAGGTAAATCTAAATATGTCATTCCATTTTTATTATCTATATTTAATTTTTTTGCAATAGGAACTGTAGATTCTATATTTATACTAGGTGAATACTTTGTTGCTATTATATTAAATGTTTCTGGTATAAAGTTTTCTATATTTTCAATAAATACATCATCAGGCATAGATTGTAAATATACTCCTGCAGTAGTACTTATATTTATATTTTTTATTCCTAATATTTCACTAGCTTTTAGATTTATATCTCCATTTGAACTTATAGTTAAGTTCTCTAAACTTTTAACTTCTTTTGGTAGTGTAATTTGACTGTATTCAGTTGAAAAAGTTACGCTTTCATTTAACACATCCTTATCTGTTATAATTAGATCTCCATATCTAGTTTTCGCTTGTATATCTACATTATTTGGAACATACACAATTATTTTATTTGAACCTAAGTTTAGCATATTTATTACAGCATCCCCAAATCCCTGAACTTCAATATCTATATGTCTATTTTCTTCATTCTGTTTTATATCAAATGTGTTTTCTTTGTTATCTATAGTTAGCGTATTATTATTTAAAGTACCCACTTGAACAATTTTTAATTTGTCAGAGTTACTTTTTTTAATTTCTACATTTATATTTTTAGTGTCTATGTCTAATTGTTTTACATCAACCTGCTTTTCATATATTGTAACTTTTTCACTTGCTTTCTTTGCACATTCATTTATATAGTTAGTTGCAAATGGTACTGCAGCTATCGATGATGATATAGTCCCTATAATTCCTATAGCAATCAATATAACTGCAAATATAGTTATTTTTTTATTCATCTATATCATCTCCTTTATAATTTATTTTGTTTTCTTTTGCATGTATATATTTTTTCTTATTTCTTAACCAGTTTATATATTGCTTATATATTTTTTTTCCTAGCTTCATAATATATAAATAAACCTGTACTACTAATATATCAAATCCTATAATTCCTATACTAGAAAATACTATAAGTGCAGCTATAGAGCTATCTAATCCAAACAATGGTCCTGAAGTTCCTAATAACGCGATAAATGCTATGTTTAATGCCCCAATAGTTAATCCTGCACTTGCCATCATTATTATAAATAAAACCCAAATACACATTAATCCAAAACTCAAACAAGCTAGTAGTACCTTTATAAGTTTAGTTGATAATCCCTCATCATCATTTTTTAAATTTGGAGTTAACTTATTATTTATAACATCTTTAGTTTTGTAGTAACTGTCTTTTAATCTTAATTTTGCTTGATTTATACCATCATAAAATTTATCAAATTTTTTGTTACTACTATTAATTTTGCTTTCTTTCATTTCTCCTACTAAATCTCTAACTATAGATTTAGGTGATCCTAGGGATTCTATAATTTGCAAATCACTTTTTCCTTCTATTTCTCCATCTATAAAGTATTCTTCATAATCTCTTAATATATCATTGACCTCATCATCAGAAAAGTGATTAGATAAATAGTCTTTTAATATTTCTAAAAATTCTCTTTTATTCAACCTTAATACCTCCTTAATCTAAATTAATAAGATAATCTACTGCATTGGTAAAGTTTTTCCATTCTTTTATAAGACTTATTAAATTTTCTTTACCTAACCCCGTTATCTTATAATACTTTCTAGCTGGCCCTTCATTTGATTCTAATATATATGTCTCAAAATACCCTTCTTTAGTCAAACGTCTAAGTAAAGGATATATAGTTCCTTCATTCACTTCTATAACCTTAGAAATGTTTTGAACTATTTCATATCCATACATATCTTTTTTAGATATAAGAGCTAGAACACATATCTCTAAAACACCTTTTTTGAATTGTGTATTCATTTACTCCATCCTTTCTATAAAGTAACTACTATGCTTTATATAGTACCTTGTTTAATCATCGTCATAACCATATGATAGCACACTACTGTGCGCTACACAATACCTTGTTAAATTTTTTATTCACTTCCATTTGCTCCCTCTCACTAAAAAGAGTCGTACTTTATCACAAAGTTTAAGTGCCACTATCTAAATTTAACCGACATTTACAGGCATGATTTTAAGACTGTATGGAGGAAATTTAGATAGTGACACTAATTAAAACTTGTGAAAAGTACGACTTTTTAACTTTTATTATTTAACGTATTCTGTTACTAATTTTATAGTTTCTATAATAGACTCTAAATTAGTTCTTTCATATCCATGAGATGCAAATATCCCAGCACCTATTAAAGCTGTTTTAACGTCATATCCAGCTTTTAACATAGCTCCTGCATCTGATCCGTAATTAGGATAAGTATCAACTTTATATCCTATATTATTATCCTTAGCAATTTGAATAAGTCTATTTGTTAATTCATAATCATATGGTCCACCTGAATCTTTTGCACATATACATACATCGTATTCAGTTGAGTTTTGACCATCTCCTGGGCACCCCATATCAATAGCTATAAATTCTTTAGTTTTTTCTGGCACAGCTGCTGATGATCCATGTCCAACCTCTTCATAATTACTGAAGAAAAAGTTTACAGTATGTTTTGGTTTTATTCCAACAAGCTTTAGATACTCTATAACATATAAAGCTGCTGCAACTGAAGCTTTATCGTCTAAATGTCTAGATTTTACAAATCCAGAATCAGTTATTTTAACTCTAGGGTCAAAAGATATAAAGTCTCCTACTTCTATTCCTAATTCTTTAGTATCTTCTTTAGAACAAACTTGCTCATCTATAACAACTTCATAGTTAGCTGGAACTCTTGGAAGTTCTCTACAATCAGAGTGTATATGCACAGATGGTTTTATAGTTTGAATAGTACCTTCATAAACCTTTCCACATCTTGTATGTATTTTACAGCATTCACCCTCAACCGAAGTCATCATATATCCACCAACTTGAGTTAATGCCAATCTTCCATTTCCTTTAACTTCTTTTACCATTGCCCCTAATGTATCTACATGGCAAGATAAAGTCTTTTGATATTCATCGTCATCACCTTTTATTGTAGCAACTACAGCACCCTTATTTGTTACTTTATAGTCTACATTTAAAGTTTTTAAAACCCCTGTTATATACTCCATTATATTTTGAGTATAACCAGATGGACTTGGTATATTTAACACTTCCGTTAAATATTTTTTTACTAACTCAGATTTATATTCCATAACCTAAACCTCCCTATTTTTATAAGTTTCCTATAATTAAATAGTAAAATAAATAAATTATTGTTAGAGATATTAATATTTTTTCTATTCCAATCACTAAAAGTTCCATTTTTTTAATTGGAATATCAGTACTATCTACATATATCATGTTAGTACTAATTGATATCGTTTGCACTATAGATATTATAAATATTATAAGACCAGATATATCTTTTATCCCATTATTTATAAATTCTATATACCTTCCCCCATTAAACATACCTAAACATAAAGCTTCGTTTATTTGAACTTTTGATGGTAAATTAAACATTTCTATAATTGGATAAGTAATTTCACCTATAGTGTCAATCAATCCTGTATTATTTATTAAAAACTCTCCTACAAATATAATTATAACTAAATTGGGTAATATTGTCATAATTATATTAAATGATTCTTTAAAATTTTCAAACATGTAAAATATTAACTTATTATTTTTTTTAGTAGATAAGTGTCTCCTTATTGCATTTTTAAACTTATCCTTTTTAAAACTACATTCTTTGTAAGAATTTTTGTATAAGTAAGATTTTTTCTTAACTTTTAAAGGCCATATCCTACACATTAAAAAGTTAACAACTAAGGATAAATTTATAACCATAAAAATAGTAAATGCTACAGACTTTAAACTTAATTCATCTGCTAAATAGTAACAATTTAAAACACTAGTAAAAGAAAAGCAAGAAATCATTATACACGCTTCATTTTGTCTAAGTTTTCCTTTTTTATATAGCTGACTAGTCATAAACATCCCACTAAATATATCTACAAACAAATACACTAATATATTTAATACACATTTTCCACTTAGTTTAAAAGCTTTTTTAGTGTATTTTTGAAAATATACTTCAAAAATCTCCAATAGTCCATACTCTGTTATAAGAGGTAAAAAGAAAGAACTTATCGATAGAATAATCACCGATTTTAATAAAAAATCTCTCATAAATAGTAAACTACTATTATTGTATGCTCTAAATTCAATTTTAGAAAAAATTATAAGTATAAATAATATACTTATAGGTTTTATGCACTTTATTATATTACTAAGTGCATCATATTCCTTTTCTTTATGCTTAATTATAGGTACTATAGATCCTATAGATACCATGATAAATAAATATAACTTAATTAATTCTAGATACCTAGATTGAATAAAAAAGTATAAATGATATATAATTGTATTTGTAGAACCTTTTAAATTTATTGGCAAGAAAAATATAAAAATACCACAAATAGAATATATTACTATTCTAAATGAATCCATTAATTCAAAATTTTTATACTCATTACCTTTTTCTTTTGTATCAATTCCTTCCATTCATTACCTCCATACATATGAATATATAATTGATTTAATATTTATATAAATGTATAATACTATCATTAATTAAATTTAAAAAAAGAGGTGATATATTGAATAACACCAAAAAAACAATATTGATTCTTACCGCTCAATTTGGAGCCGGACATATAAGTGCAGCTAACGCCATTAAAGAATACATACTTGAAGAACAACCTTCATATAAAGTTGTTATACAAAACTTTATAAGTGCAAGTGTTCCAAAAATGAATAAGCCACTTGTTAAACTTTATGAAGCTAATACAAAATATACTCCTGGACTATACAATTATTATTACTATTTAAAAAAATCATTTGACTCTAAGCATGATATAGCTTATAAAATGTATACTCCAAAATTATCTAAGTATATAATGGAAACTAATCCAGATCTTATAATTTCAACGTTTCCTATGGCTTGCACTTGTGTTGACTATTTTAAAACTAAAAACCCTGAGTTTAAAGTTCCAACTATTACAGTAGTTACTGACGTTGTCGATAGCCTTGAATGGATTTATCCAACTACTAATATGTATTTTGTAGCTTCTCATGAGATAAAAAATAGATACGTTCAAAAAGGCATAAATCCTAATATAGTTAAAGTAACTGGGGTTCCTGTAAAAAAAGAATTTGAGCACAACTCAGAAAAAACTTCATCTCAAAAACATAAGCTACTTATAGTGGGTGGTGGTAGAGGTTTATTTGATATGGAGGATGATTTTTTTTACTACATAGATGATTTATTAGACTTAAATGGAGATGCATTAGAAGTCACTATAGTGTGTGGTAAAAATCAAAAACTTTATGATAAATTAACAGAAAAAAAACCTCTTAAAAACATTAATGTTTTAGGATTCGTAACAAATATGCCATGTTTATTAAAAGAACATACATTATTGATAACAAAACCTGGTGGTGCAACTTTATTTGAAGCTATAAAAAGTGAAATTCCGGTAGTTGTTATGCTTCCTAAAGTTGGACAAGAAATAGAAAATGCTCGATTTATAATAGATAAAGGTATCGGCATTGTATATAACGATGAAGATGACTTAAAAAACTTATTAGATGCTTTAGTTGATAAAAGATTAAATGATCGAATAAACTTCATGGTAGATAATATAATTAATTTTAAAAATTCTATAGATTATAATAAAATTGCATCTTTTGTTACACAATTAATAGGGACTTTGTAAAATAGTCCCTTATTTATTAATATTTTTATATTTGTTAATATTTATTATCTTTGATTCATTTGTAACAAATTTAATATTTTTTATATTACTTTTAGTTAATATATATTTTGTATTCTTTATAAATTTAGAAATTAGTACAGCTTCTCCAATAAAAAATATAATACATATTGAAGCTTCAATGTTTAAATTGTTCAAATATCCTGCTTTTCCTAAGCTAAATACTGAATGAGATTTTACTAAAATTAATATTAATATATGGATAGTTACAATTGATGTAATCTTATAAAATTCTTTATATAAGTTATTTTTTTTGATTGAGTTAATGATTTGAATTTGACTGAAATTAAGGATTTTTAATATATCTATGTATATCTGTTTAAATATGTTTCTATCTACTAAGTTTAATATCCCTATAACTATAGAAGCAATTATTAAGCAATATATATTATATATATATATATGATAAGGCTCATTTAATCCTATCTTTAAAGATTGCATAAAGGTGTATCCAATTGAAAAAAACAAACCTGAAAAATTAAACCTAAACTGATTATATTTAATAATCATAGAGTATGCAATTAAAATCATAGTAGTAGTCATAAGAGAATATATTTTAGATTCTCCTTTAAATATAGAAAATAGAACAATCGGAGCAATAAAATATACCAAGGCATCTCCTATAAGCCTTTTTTTCATAAATCCACCTCCATTTTATTGAATATTTCAAATCTTCCTGTAATTTTTCTCTATATAAAATAAATTCTATTAAACTACTTTTTTTCCTCCTTTTCCATAGTTTTTATTAACAAAAATAAAGACTATCTAACGAAAGTTATATGGATACATATTACTTTACCTAGATAGCCTTTATTTTATTATGCTACTTTTTCAGTTTTTGAATTTTCATTTTTATCATCTTCTAATAAACCTAATTTTTTAGCTAATATTTTTGTAGTACTAGCTTGTACTATTAATGTTATTAAAATTGTCATAAATACAACTGATGAAATTATTTGATAACCTGGAAGTTGCATAGATACAATTATTCCTGATAAAGCCGCTGGTATAACCCCTGTTTCTCTTACCCACATCATAAACAACTTATCTTTAAAATTCCATTTAGCTTGTCTATCAAATAATGTACATACTAAAACTACTAATGGTCTTGCTACAAACATTAAAACTAAAACTACTAATAATGAAGGTAACCAATATTGTGCTAGTGCAGATAAGTCTACATGAGTTCCTAAAACTATAAATATAGCCATTCTACATAATGCTCCTACACTCTCTCTAAAACAATGCTCTGCATGAAAATCAATATCTGGTACCCATAGTCCAAATAATTTTCTATTTCCTGCTATAAGTCCTGCTATAAATACAGCCATATATCCACTTCCATGTAACTTAGTAGCTATTTCATAAGCTAATGCAACTTTTAAAACAGAAATTATTGGTGCATATGAGTGGAATACACCCCATTTTTTATCTGAAACTAAAAGTGAAAATAATAAACCTATAACAACTCCAACTGCTAACCCTACTACTACTGAAATTAATAATTCCTTTGCACTTTCACCAAGTGAAAATGATCCTGATGTTATAACTGCTAATAAAGTACTTACTAGTATTGCTCCTACTGCATCATTAAATGCTGATTCACTTACTACTGTTTGCTTAATTTTATCTTTTATTGCAACTTGCTTAAATACTGGTATAAGTGCTGCTGGGTCTGTAGATGCTATTACTGCACCTATAAGTAAAGCCGTCATAATTGATACTGGGAAAATCTTACTAGTTGCTAATCCAACTACAACCGTAGATATTACAACTCCTAAAGTTGAAAGTAGACCTACACTAATTTTAACTTTATTTAAAACTTTTAAATTTATCTCTCTACCGCCTTCATATAATATAAATGCCGATCCGAAAGTCAGTATAAGATTATTTTCTATTGGAAAAGCTTCTATACTTATTATATTTAAAACAGCTGGTCCTATTATTATTCCTGCTATTAAATATAAAATTACATCGGGTAATTTTAGTATTTCACTTAATTTACCTAATACTATACCTGTTACTACTACTACTGAAAATATAAACAATAGATTGTTGGTAGCAATTGCCTCCATTGTATTTTCCATACTGTTCACCCCATTCTTTCCATTAATTAGATTTCTAACCGTTTTCTTATCAAACAATTTATAATTATAGTACTCTTGAAATATAAAGTCAATTACTTAGCAATATTTCATTATATTTCAAAAAATCAAACAATTTTCTTCACAACCTTTTTATTTTAATTTTTTTCGAATAATTGGTAATACCAATTTTAAGAATAAAACAAATTCAATAAAATTCTTTTTTTATTAAATCAAACAATAAAAAAGCTTATATAATAAACTTTTAATTTTTTATCATATAAGCTTTTAATTTCAATGTTTTTTTAATTTTTATTTAGAAGTTATATCTAAAGGATTTTTTAACTCTCCATTTATTGTTACTTCAAAATGAACATGATTACCTGTTGAACGTCCTGTGGATCCTACCTTAGCGATAGGTTGTCCTTTATATACTAAATCACCCTCGTTAACTATGTTCTCACTATTATGTCCATATATAGAAGTTTTTCCATCAAAATGTTTTATAGCCACTACATTTCCATATCCATTTTGAACACCCGAAAAACTTACAACCCCATAGTCAGTAGCTAATACTTCAGTTCCATAATCAGCAGGTATATCTACACCCTTATGAAGCTTTCTTTCTTTAGTTATAGGATGAATTCTATAACCAAAAGGCGAACTCAACTCTGTAAATCCTGGAACAGGCCAAGATCCATAATTTACTTTTCCATTCATTTCATTTTTTAAATTATTTTCTTGATTTTCTAAATTTTTAACTTTATCATTTAAAGATAATTTCGAATCCTCTAAAGCTTTTATTTCTGACTCTACAGAATTTTTTAATAAATCTTCATTGTCTTTTAAGCTATTTTCATCATCAACAAAGTTTAATTGAACAACTTCCACATCATTATTTTCTTTTTGAATTAACTTTTTTTCTTCTATAGATTTATCTATATCTGAAATTTTTTCATTGATATTTCTTTGTTCAATTTTTAAGTTGTATATATCTTTTACAATTTGTTCACCTGCTGAATTTTCATTTTCTGCTCCATATATATTAAGTGTACTCATAGTCGTTATTAAACCTACAGCCATTAATATTTTAAAACTCTTAATCATACTTTTTCCTCCTTCTTAATAACTATTTCTTAATATAGACAAGTTAAATATAAATTATTCAAAATTTAACTTAATATCAATCACAATGGACAATCAAACTTAATAAAATAATATAAACTATTTGTTTAAACCTATTAATTTATTTAAAAAGGGGAAGATAATATGATTAAAAATCAAGAGGTTATCTTTGGAATTATATCTGCTATATTCATAATAATATATTCTGCATCATACATACTTTCTGATATATATTTGATAGTAAATTCTAGAACTTTAAAATCAAATATAAATAAAGTACTCCCTACACTTAGTAAGCTAAATACACCTTCGCTAATAATATCACTTGCATGTTTAATACCTCATATTTATACATTAAAAACTAATTTTTATATATTTGATAGTAGCTCTATGTTATTATTTGTATTGTTTATGGCAACTTGCACAAAGTTAAATTTTTTAAATAAATTAAAAATAAAACAATACTCATCTATAATTGCTTATTTATTAATAGTAAGTTTATCTGTTCATATCTTTTTCAGATAAAAGTTCATTCAATATAACAAAAAGGGATTAAGTTTTACTTAATCCCTTTTTACATTCTAAATAAAAGTGGTTTGATATACTATTTTATCTATATATAAAAACTATTAAAATATGTTTTTTTGATATTGAATATATTTTTGTTGAACTTCTTTCATTTTCTTTTTCATTTCTATTTGAAGAGTTGATGCTGTTTCATAATCTTTAATTTCTATAGAATCTTTTATTCTTGTAAATAAAGATTTTTTATTCATTGTATCTTTCATTAAATAATGTTTTATATAGTTTATCTCTTCCCATAAAACTTCATCTAAAACATCCATATCATCATTTATATGTAATTTTCTTAAACTTCTTATTATATCTATATTATCTTGTATAATTCTATTTTTAAGCTCTTTTTTCCATTTGTCTATAGCCCCTACTTTAAATGAGTCTATTATTTTATCTGAAAATACATTTCCTTGAGTTAATGATTCTAACTTATAGCTTTGAGTTTCTAAGTTTTTCATATTTTCATAAACAGTAGCAGGTGGTGTTGAAAATCTTTGATTTCTTTCTTCTTCTTCATAATCTTCAAACACATTATTTTCATCCCTATAAGCTCTGCTTTTTTCTAAGTAAAAACTTTCATCTCCTACATCTTTTGATAGTTCTTTTTCTAAATCTTTTATATCTAATTTACTTTCTGCCACAGCTTTTATACCATGAAGAATAGTTTGATATCCTCCAGCTATTACTAAATATGTATTAGATAATGGATTTGGGGATCTTAGCTCAAATCTTGTAGCTAAAGAGCTATTAATATCTCTTATAAGACCTACTAATATTGATCTATTTCTAGATGGAACTTCATATGAATGTCCAACTGATGTAACTATACATATAGGAGCCTCAAATCCAGGAACTAGTCTATTAAATCCATCATTAGATGAAGTTACAAAAGGATTTAATACCTCGTAGTTTCTAAGCATACCCATTAAAGCTCCATATCCAAATTTAGTTGTATAATCGCTTTTCATATCCTGTGGTGAAAATAAATTAACTATCTTTCCATTTTTAAGCTTTACGCTAACTCCAAAATGAATATGTTCTCCACTTCCTGCAACGCTATCTAATGGTTTTGCTTTGAAAGTTACTTCTAAACCATTTCTACAGAAAACATCTTCTATGACTTCTCTTGCTAATAATTCATTATCTGCACATTGAAGTGGTGTTGAATATTTCCAATCTATTTCTAATTGTTCCATTGCATGATTAGTTTTTCCATCTATACTAATAGAACTTGTTATCCCTCCAACTTCTTTATGACCCATCTCTGGCTCTAATCCTAAATTTTGAAGCATTATTAAACTATTTTCTAAACAAGTTCTTATAATTCCTTTTGTTCTTTTCCAATATTGTTCTTTTAAACTTTGAGATACATGAAGTGCTTCTATATCCGCTTTATCTTCTGGTGTGTTTACCCAAAATTCTAGTTCTGTTGCAGCTGTTAGATTTATGCTTTCTATTTCGTCTATACTACTTATTCCCAGACCTTCAAGCATATGAGGATATGCTTGTATTACTTGCATTATAGACTCTTTTGTATATTGTTCTGACTTTTTTAAAATCCCTCTAGAGCAAACTCTTTTTCCTTCATGTAATAAAAATGCTGGTATTTTTAAAGTTCCTATCGGTAAGTTGCACTTATTACACATATTTTCCATATTATAATCTATATACCAAATAGCATCATTATCTGGCATTAAATCAACTTTTGCATTGTTTAATGTTGCTATATTGTATAATTCAACACTAGAACCATCAGTTTGTATCCCTGAATTTAAAAATCCTGTAATATCATCTAGAAAGAGTTCTATAGGTATTTTTTCATCTATAGCATTTCCACCTAGATCAACTCCCATCAGAGATACAAATTTTATATTTTCATGTTGAGACAATAGTTCCTTTAAATCTTTTTCATTGTGACTATGTTTTTCAATAACATATAATAAAGATTGCATTTTTATCCCCCAATTCACTGATTTTATTTTATGATTTACAAATTATGATGTTTTTTTAAATCAAACACTTTTAATTCGCAATATAATTTATATTATTATAATATATTTGTATTTTGTTCGCAATATATTTAATTTTTTAAATTTACTTAAAAATCCTGTGTATGATTTTTTTTTTACATAGGGTATACTAAATTAATAACCAAAAATTTTTAGGAGAGATTCGTATGGAATATATAGTTTTCGATTTAGAATTTAATCAGGGGTTTGATAAAGAAAATAACAAAACATTTTCTAACGAACAATGCCCTTTTGAAATAATACAAATAGGAGCTATAAAACTTGATGCTAATTTTAATATAATAGACAAATTTAGTAGTTTTGTAAAACCCAATATATATAAAATCATTCATCCATTTGTTGGAAAAATGACTCATATAACATTGGATAAAGTGAAAGATGCACCTTCTTTTTCAAACGTATATAAGGAATTTAGAAAGTTTATTTCTAGCAAGTCTAGTATAATGTGCGTTTGGGGTTCTGGAGATTTAAAGGAGTTATACAGAAATATAAATTATTACTCACTTCCTTCAAAAGGATTGCCCCAGTTATATATAAATGTTCAGCAGTATGCATCATCGTACTTTAATAATCCAACTGGCCAAAGTATAGGTCTTCAAAATGCTATACAAATTTTACAACTTGAACAAGATAAAGCATACCACGATGCTTTAAACGACGCTTACTATACAGCTTTAGTTTTAAAAAATATCTACGATGAAAATATAGTTGCAGATACTTATGTATATACACCTATTAAATCTAATAGAACTAGATCTAAATCAGTTAAAAAGAAAGTTAACTACCTTGCTTTATTTGAAGAATTTAAAAAGATACTAGGAAGAGATTTAACTTCAGATGATAAGAAACTTATAGATTTAGCTTATAAGATGGGGAAAACTAATCAATTTTTAATAGATGATATACCAGCTCCAACGCCTAAAGTTTCACCTAAATCCAGTAAGAAAAAATCAAAACATGGTTTTAAGTATAAAAAAAGAAGATAAGTCCTAATTTTAGGACTTATCTTTTTTATGCATTTTTATGCATTCAAAAATAACATTTTTATATTTTCATATTGCGCAAACTCTACAACATCTATTGGTTTGTCTTCATTTCTAAATTTACTTTCTTTTCCTACATATACATTTACATTTCCAACTTGATTGTATACTTCATCTATAATATTTATAAAATCTTCACTTTTTAAGCTTTCTCCTTTAGACTTTATAAATACTACACTTTCATTATCTTCATTTCTAACTATAGACTCTATTCCAAACAAAAGACTCTCTTCTTTTATATAAACAACTTCAGCTCCTAAAGCTACCCCTTTATTTACTTTTTCTTTAAGCTGTACTATATTCATAATACCCTCCTTTATTTAACGGTTTATTAAATTATATTAAAGGTATTATGATTTTATGTTTTATTTTATGACTAACTCAACTGGGCAATGATCAGAACCTAGTATTTCCGTATGAATATCTGCTGATATCAGTCTATCTTTTAACTTATCAGATGCACAGAAATAATCAATTCTCCATCCAGCATTATTGTTTCTAGCATTAAATCTATATGACCACCAGCTATATACCCCTTCTTTATCTGGATTAAAAAATCTATATGTATCTATAAACCCCGAATTTAAAAAATCTGTAAATTTATTTCTTTCATCATCTGTAAATCCAGCATTTTTTCTATTTGTCTTAGGATTTTTTAAATCTATCTCTGTATGAGCTACATTTAAATCCCCACACATTATAACAGGTTTTACCTCATCTAATCTATTTAAATAATCTCTAAAATCATCTTCCCACTTCATTCTATAATCAAGTCTTTTTAAACCCTGTTGTGAATTTGGAGTATATACTGTTACGAAGTAAAAATCTTCAAATTCTAATGTTATAACTCTTCCTTCGTTATCATGTTCTTCTATTCCTATTCCATACTTAACATCTAATGCCTTATTTTTTGAAAATATAGCAGTACCTGAATAACCTTTCTTTTGAGCATAATTCCAATAATCATAGTATCCTTCAAGGTCTAAGTCAATTTGACCTTCTTGAAGTTTTGTTTCTTGCAAACAAAATATATCTGCATCTATTTCTTTAAAAAACTCCATAAAACCTTTAGTTACACAGGCTCTCAGGCCGTTTACATTCCAAGATATAAATTTCATTTTTTTCTCCTTTGTGTCTACATAAATTTTATTTTTTTTGCAAAGTCTTGTGGCTTAGTTGAAGATACATATATTCCATTACTTACTTCAAATCCTCCAAAGTTATATTTTCTAGGAATTACATGGAAATGCAAATGAAATAAATCATCATTTTCAAATCCCTTTGGATGTGCATGCATACATAAATTAAAAGGCATATATCCACATTCATTGTATATTTTCCCAAATACTTCTTTAAAGATATAGGCAAGTTCATTTAAGTTTAATTCACTTAAATCTTCAAATTTAGAACTATCTTTGCATATTATTCTAACTTCATTGTTATACATTGATGCATACGGAATTAAAACCACAAATTTTTCTCCGTTGTACACAACTCTCTCATTTAAAGTTAACTCTTCGTTTATAACTTTCTCATACAAACTTTCTTTTTTACTTTCATAGTACTCTTTTAGTATATCTACTTCATTTTTTATATATTTAGGTATTAAAGACATAGAAATAATTTGCGAATGAGGATGAGCTAAAGATGCTCCAGCCTTCTTAAGAAAGTTCTTAAATATACTAATATATACAGTATCTTTGTTTTCTATATACTCTTTATACCTATTTTGGTATGTTAGAAACATATTTTTAAATTCAACTTCATTCATGTTGTAAAAAGAACCATTGTGTCTGTATGTATCTATAATAACTTCATGAATTCCACTTATACCTATAACCCCTTTTTCTATTATTGGATATTTATTATAAATAGATTTGCATATCCATCCAGAATCACCATTTATTTGAAAAGTCGTCCCTGCTGAAAGTTCTTCATTTCCTCTACAAAAAGGGCATTTCTCTTCATAAATATTAGCTAATTCTTTTTCATCTTCAATTTTTTTCATATCAGTCGGTCTACCTGTTCTATCAGGCGCAAATATAATTACATCTCCACTAAATAAATCTACCCTTAAATCACTCAAATTCAACACCTCTATCCAGAGTATTTATTAATTAATTAATTTTTTAATATATACTTAATATAATATTTTCAAAATACTATTTTGCTATAATATTTTTTGTAAATCTATAGTTATAATTTTACATATTTTATCACAGATTGTAAATCTTATAAAACCCTTATAATATCTGAAAAAACTGAGTGCTTTTTACCTTCGTTTATGATATTATTCTCTTGTAAGGGGATTTTACATATTTTTCATAATACAGGGGGTATTAAAAATGTACTTTTCTAATAGAGTTGTTTCTATGCAATCTTCACCTATAAGAAAGTTAGTTCCTTATGCAACTGCTGCTAAGGAAAAAGGAATAAAGGTTTATCATTTAAACATAGGTCAACCTGATATAAAAACACCTAAAGGTTTTTTTGATGCTGTTAATACTTTTAATAGTGATGTTTTAGAGTATGCTGTATCTCAAGGTTTACCTGAGTTAATAGATGCAATGATTGATTATTATGCTACATATGATATGCATTTTGAAAAAGATGAAATACTTATAACTAATGGTGGTAGTGAAGCTTTATTATTTTCCATGATGGCTATTTGTGATCCTGGTGACAACATTTTAGTGCCTGAACCATTTTATACAAACTATAATGGTTTCAGCTCTTGTGTAAACGTTTTTGTAAAACCTATAACTACTCATCCAGAAAATGGATTCCATCTTCCAAGTAAAGAAGAAATTTGTTCTAAGATTGATAAAAACTCTAAAGCAATACTTATATCAAATCCAGGAAATCCAACTGGAACTGTTTATACAAAAGAAGAAGTTCATATGTTAGCTGATATAGCAAAAGAAAATAACTTATGGATAATCGCTGATGAAGTTTATAGAGAATTTGTTTATGATAACTTAGATTATATAAGCTTTGGAAATATAGAAGAAATAAAAGATAGAGTAATAATAGTTGACAGCGTCTCAAAAAGATATAGTGCATGTGGAGCAAGAATAGGATCTTTAGCTTGTAAAAATAAAGAGTTCATTGCTCAGGTTTTAAAATTATGTCAAGGAAGATTGTGTGTATCTACTCTTGATCAGATAGGATCTATAGAATTGTACAAAACTCCTAATACTTATTTTAAAAAAGTTAATGAAGAATATGAAAAAAGAAGAGATGTTTTATATAGTGAGTTAATGAAAGTCGAAGGAGTAATATGCGAAAAGCCAACAGGCGCATTTTATATACTTGCTAAATTACCAATAGAAAATGCAGAAGATTTTGTAATCTGGATGTTAAATGAATTTGATGTAGATGGAGAAACTGTTATGGCTTGTCCTGCTGAAGGATTCTACGGAACTGAAGGATTAGGTAAAAGCGAAATAAGACTTGCTTATATATTAAATGAACATGATTTAAAGAAAGCTGCAAATATTTTAAAGCAAGGTCTTGAAAAATATATGGAAGTTAAAAGTGATTTAGCAACTAATAACTAAATTTAAAATAGACTAATCATTTGATTAGTCTATTTTTTCGCCACTTTTTTTCACTTATTGTTAACTTGTCTCTTAAATTGGGTGCTTATGCACATAACCTAGCTTTCTTTTATAAGTATATCTTCTAGGTTTTTTATAGAATCCATAAATTTGTTACGATCTTCTTCATTTAATTCTAAAAATCTTGATTCTAATCTAGTTCCTAATGCTTCTAAAAAGTCTTTAGCTATCTCTTCGCCTGAAGTTGTTAAATTTAATATATATTTCCTTCTGTCTCTTGAATCTCTTGTTCTAGTTAGGTATCCCTTTTTAGTTAAGTCATCTACCATAGTAGTAAGACTTCCTTTTTCTATATTTAATTTTTCGCATAAGTCCGTCATTGTTATTTCCCCATTATTATTTATGAATACAAGTGCTCTTAATTGTGTTCTGTTTACATTTATATTTGCGGCATACTCTTTTAAAGACTCTAAATATAAACTAGCGTGTATCTTAGGAAAAGTTTTTGATACGAAGTCTATAATGTCTTTTATTATTTCATTCATTTCTTCACCTCCACCCCCTTAAAAGTATTGTCAAATTCTAGTTTACACTAATTCCTTTGTATAGACAACACCCAAAAACAGCAATCTGATTGCGTTGCAATTTTAACATTATTTTTCAAATTTGATTTTATTTTCTAACTCTTTCTACATTTTTCTACATTTAAACTATTTACAAAATTAATTTTTTATAATATAATTGAATCATAACCGCAAAACGCGGGAAAACAATAACAAGCATTTATTTATTTTAATCAACGAGGAGGAAAACTTTTTATGATGCAAATTATAACGAGTACGGCACTATTATTAGTTGTACTGGCATTATTCACTTTATTCAGTTACAAAGCACCTCACGGTATGAAAGCTATGGGTGCACTAGCAAGTGCTGCTTGCGCAAGTTTCTTAGTTGAAGCATTCCACGCTTCATTATTTGGACAACAATTCGGAATCTCTTTCTTAGAACAAGTTGGAGCTGCAAACGGTAGTTTAGGCGGAGTTGCTGCTGGTATATTAGTACCATTAGCTTTAGGAGTATCTCCAGTTTATGCAGTTTTAGTTGGTTTAACAGTTTCAGGATTCGGAATACTTCCAGGATTCGTTGCAGGATACTTAATATCATTCGTTGTTAAGTTCTTAGAGGAAAAAACTCCTGCTGGTCTTGACTTAATAGTTATAATATTAGTTGCTGCTCCATTATCAAGAGCAATAGCTATGTTTATGAACCCAATAGTTAATGATACATTAATGCAAATAGGACAAGCTTTAACAGCTGCTTCTACATCTTCTCCAATATTCATGGGTATAATACTTGGAGGATTAATAACAGTTGTTGCTACCGCTCCATTATCATCAATGGCATTAACATCTATAATAGGTTTAACTGGTCTTCCAATGGCAATAGGTGCATTAGCAGTATTTGGTTCTTCTTTCATGAACTTCGTATTCTTCTCTAGAATGAAGTTTGGTGATAAGAAAGATACTATAGCTGTTGCTATAGAGCCATTAACTCAATCAGATATAATATCTGCAAACCCAATACCAGTATTCACTACTAACTTTATAGGTGGAGCATTATCAGGTGTTGTAGTTGCTTTAATAAGTACTTACGTTGCACCTCTTGCAATAAGTGTTCCAGGTATGGCTACTCCAATAGCTGGTTTCGCTGTAGCAGTTGGACAAAACGGAACTCCTGCTTTAATGGCTGCTGCTGGATGTATAGTAGTAAGTATATTCGCTGGATTCTTAGGACATACAATATTCAAGAACTACAAAATAGTTACTGCTGATGTAATACGTGGTAACGGAAATGACGAAGATACTGCTGCTTAGTCAGCATATTATAAAAGCACATCATATGATGTGCTTTTTTTATGCGCAAAAAATTTCAATGTCCAGTTTTGTTGATTCTTCTATTTGAATCTCGTTAAAAACTTCTTTCATTACAGGCTCTTCCCCTTGTCCTCCGTATATAAATATACCTAAAACAGTAACACAACAAAGCGCATATAACTTCATAATTCTCCCCTCCCACATAAATTGTATACTAATCGCAATCAATTGACTACAAATACACTAAATATAATGGTAATTTTTTAACAAATTATCATTTTGACTAGCATATCTCAAATTTCATTAAGCGTAAAAAAGCATAAGTACAATGACCTATGCCTAGTTTCTATCTTTTAAATTTATATCACTTATCTACCTGACACAAAATACACTTAAAATTCCTGGACCTGCATGAGCTCCTACACAAGAGCCTACATCTACTGTTGAAATGCCATTAGGATTTAACTCCTTAGTTGCAATATCCTTTAATTTGCTCATATCCTGATTGCAGTCACCATGGCCTATAGCAATTTCTTTTCCTTCTCCACAATATTCTTTAGCCATATCTACCATTTTAGAAAATACATGCTTCTTTCCTCTTACTTGCGCCACTGGTGTTACTAACCCATCTTTAACTTCTAATATAGGCTTTATTCCTAACATATTACCTATAACGGCCTTAGATGATGATATCCTCCCACCTCTTTGCAAGTATTTTAAATCATCTACAGAAAATACTACATACATATTTTCTTTCATATATTCTAATTGCTTTAAAATATTTTCTATACTAGCGCCTTCTCTAGCCATTTGTGCAGCTTTAACAACTTGCATACCACAACCATATGAAAAATTCATAGTATCAAAAGTATATATTTTACCATCCGTATCATTTTTAGCCATTATTGCACTTTGACATGTTCCCGTAGCCCTAGATGATCCTGATATATATAAAATTTCTCTACCTTCATTTACAAATTTATCAAATACAGATTTAAATTGAGAGTATGTAGCTTGTGATGTTTGAGGTAATTTCCCATCTCTCAGCATATCATAAAATTCTTTAGGCTCTAGATCTATACCATCTCTATATTCTTTATCATCAAATCTAACCGTCAACGGAACCATTTCGATATCATACCTATCCCTTAACTCTTTTGATATATCAGATAAACTATCACATACTATCTTTAAATTATTCATTGTAACTCCTCCTTTGTTTTGAATTTTCTAAAAAAAGCAGATTTTTTCTTTATTAAAAATCACTTTTATCGAGTCACCTATAATTGTATTTATATCATGTTTCTTAATATTCATATAAATAACAGCTGCATTACTAAACTTCTCATTTTTTATTCCAATAGTAAAGTCAAAAGGATTTTCTGTAATATTTATAACTTCCATATAAATCTCATCACTCCTTCTATTATCACTAATTTTTATATCATATTCGCGTATACATACATATTGTAAATTTTTATATTGATTTGCATTGTGTATATTAATATTTAAATTCCAATCTATTGCATAAATCAAATTATCATTTATAAATTTAAATCTTGATATATTTTTAAACCCAGTTAGTTTTGCTTCTTTTATAGATTTTGGATTATTGAATAATTCATATTTATTTCTTGTTACTACTCCAACACCTTCATCATATACAACTATATCCTCACAAACTCTATAAGCTTCATTTATATTATGCGTTACAAATATTGTACTCCCTTTATATCTGTTCAGTATAACTCTTAAGTTTTCTTCAATTTCATCTCTTAAATGGTAATCTAACGCCGATAATGGTTCATCTAAAAGCAATATATCTGGTTCTTTCGCTAAAGCTCTTGCCAATGCTACTCGTTGCTGTTGCCCCCCTGATAGTTGATTTGGTAAATTATTTTTTACTTTTTCTAAATTAAAATCTTCTATGTATTTATTACAAATTAACTTTTTATTTTTTTTATCTATATTCCTTAATCCTATTTCTATATTTTCATATACAGTCATATTAGGAAATAACGCATAGTTTTGAAATACAAAACCAACATTTCTTTCTTGAGGTTTTAAATTTATATTTTTTTCTGAATCATATAAAATCTTGTCATTTAAAGTAATTCTACCCTTATCTGGATTTTCAAGCCCTGCAATGCATTTCAAAGTCATACTTTTCCCGCACCCAGACTCCCCTAACAATCCTGTGATTTTATTTGTTTGGTCTATAAATACCTTTAACTTATAATTGCTTAAAGTTTTTTCTATATCAACATGTAAAGACATTTCAATTCCCTTTCCCAAATTTTTTATCTCTAGATTTAGATATAAAATTTGATATAGTTATTACAATCGCCGAGATTCCAATGATAATCATAACCCAAATCATAGCTTTATTCATATCCCCACTTTCAACGGCAAAAAATATTGCAATAGGCATAGTTTGAGTTTTTCCAGGTATATTACCAGCAATCATAAGTGTGGCTCCGAACTCTCCAATAGCTCTTGCAAATGATAAAATTACAGCTCCGATTATACCTGGATATGAGATCGGTAACATTATTTTCATAAATATTTCCTTCTCACTAAGCCCTAACGTCTTTGCTGCAAATATCATATTATTATCGATTTGTTCAAATGAACTTTTTAAACTTCTATACATTATAGGAAAAGATACGATGACCGCTGAAATTACAGTAGCTGTCCATGTAAATATAAGATTTATATCTATCGTTTTAAGGATCATTCCTACAGGCCCATTTTTTCCTATTGTAATTAATATAAAAAAACCTACTACAGTAGGTGGCAATACAAGCGGCAAAGTTAATATAGTATCAATTAAACTCTCATATCTTCCTTTGTACCAAAATGTTTTATAAGATATAGCCATACCTAATATAAAAGTTATTATAGTTGCTACAACTGATGTTTTTATAGATATAATTAAAGGCGAAATATCCATGTTATGCTCCATTCTAAAATATTAAAAGATTATAAAATTTTTTAATAACCTTTTTATGTTTTATTAATTTATACTTTTTATTATATATTTAGCTTATTCCTTAGTCAAATATATGCGTTTGTTTATATGTTTTTACATTTTACGACATTTTACCTATGTTATAAGTACTTATTCTGGGGTATAATAATAGATATTAATATAGGTGGTGATTTTTTGTTAGATTTAAATTTAGAAGCTAATAGATGTTTAGTCTGTAAAAATGCTAGATGTAAAAGTGCTTGCCCTATAAGCACAGATATACCTACTGTAATAAATTTATATAAAGAAGGTAAAATAAAAGAAGCTGGTGAACTTCTATTTAATAATAATCCTCTTTCTGCTGTTTGTGCAATTGTTTGCCCTCATGAAGATCAGTGTGCTGGTAATTGTATAAGAGGAATTAAAGGAGAACCAATTCAGTTTTATAAAATAGAAGAAGAAATTTCTAAAAACTATTTAAAAGATGCTGATTTTTCTAATATAAGTAAAAACGGAAAAAACATTGCTATAGTTGGATCTGGCCCTGCTGGTCTTACAGTTGCATTTGAGTTAGCAAAAAAAGGCTATAATATAACTGTATTTGAGAAAAACGAACAACTTGGAGGAATTCTTAGATACGGTATACCTGAATTTAGGCTTCCAAGAGAAATAATTGATAATTTAATCAATATACTAAAAAATATGGGAGTTAAGTTTAAAATCAACGCTACAGTTGGTCCTATACTTACATTAGACAAATTACTTGAAGATGGATATGATTCTATATTTATAGGTACTGGAGTTTGGAATCCAAGAAGATTAGAGATAAAAGGAGAAAGCTTAGGCCATGTGCACTATGCTATAGATTACCTACGTTCTCCTAAGAATTACGACTTAGGAAATAAGGTTGTTGTTATAGGTGCTGGTAATGTTGCTATGGATGCTGCTAGAAGTGCTAAACATTATGGTTCAAAAGATGTTTTCGTAGCATATAGACGTGACTTTGATAATATGACAGCAACTAAAGCTGAAATTCATGAAGCTATTGAAGAAGGTGTAGAGTTTATGACTTATAAAGCTCCTATAAAAATAGTTAATGAAGGCATAATTTTAGCTGATACTAAAAAGGTAGTTAATGAAGATGGGACTACTTCTTTAATTACTGTAGAAGATAGTGAAAATTTATTTAAATGTGATTCTATACTAGTTGCAGTTAGCCAAGTTCCTAGAAATACTATTGTTTCTAATAACAAAGGCTTAGATGTTAATAATAGAGGACTTATTATGACAGATAATAGTGGACATACTACTCGCGATGGAGTATTTGCTTGTGGAGATGTTACTCATGGTGCTAAAACTGTTATAGAAGCTGTTGTAGCTGCTAAAATTGTTGCTCAATCTATAGATGAATATTTAAAGTAAAACTTATTAATGAATGAGAGTTTGAATATTTATATAAATTAAAACGGAGATGATTTAATGTCAGAAAAAATAGAAAATCTAGCTCAGATTTTAAATGAAAGTAATAATATAGTTTTCTTTGGCGGAGCTGGAGTGTCAACAGCGTCTAATATACCTGACTTCAGAAGTGCCAATGGATTATTTAACGAGAAATTAAATATTACTTTAACTCCAGAGCAATTAGTTTCGCATACATTTTATTTAAAATATACTAAGGAATTTTTTAATTTTTATAAGAAAAAACTTATATATCCTGATGCAAAACCTAATAATGCTCATATTGCTTTGGCTAAACTTGAAAAGATGGGTAAACTTAAAGCTGTAATTACTCAAAATATCGATGGGCTTCATCAAATGGCAGGTAGCAAAAATGTATTTGAACTTCATGGGTCTGTACATAGAAATTACTGTGTTAGTTGTAATGAGTTTTATGACTCTAATTTCATTCTTAATTCCAAGGATGTCCCAACTTGCACTAAATGTGGACATACAGTTAAACCTGATGTAGTTCTTTATGAGGAAGGTTTAGATGATTCTATAATAAAAGGATCAATTGATGCTATATCTAACGCTGATACTTTAATTATAGGAGGTACATCACTTATAGTATATCCTGCAGCAGGTCTTATAGACTATTTTAAAGGCAAGAATTTAATACTTATAAATAAAAGTACTACTCCTGCTGATAATAAAGCTGATTTAGTTATAAATGATAGCATTGATACAGTATTATTTAATGTCTTAAATAAAATTTAATAAATTTAATTAATATAGAGATTTTGTATATATAACTTAATCTCTATATTTTTATTTAAAATAAAAAAAGAGAGTATACAATGTAAATTTATATACATCATATCCTCTTCTTTTTAATATATAATCAATAAATTAATTTTCACTATACTAATACTTTAAATTGATATCCATTATCTTTATAGTATTTTATTAACTGAGGAAGAGCTTTTGCAGTATTTTCTTTACCATAAGTATCATGCATTAAAATAACTACCATTTCTTTTCCTTCTGAAGTTTTTACTGCATAGTTGCATAATTCTTCAGGTGATTTCTTTTTACCTTCAGCATCTCCACTTAAGGCATTCCAATCTATTGCAGCCATACTGTTAGCAGCCATATATTCATCTAAAGGTTCCATACCTTTCCATGACATATGTCCACCTGGACATCTTATAACTTCTGTTGAGAAATAAGGTCCTAAAACTCCTTTTAATATCTCATCAGTCTTTTTAAAGTCAGCTTTGAAAGCTTCTAAGTCTAATGTTCTATTTGGATATAATATACCATAATCATGGCTATATGAGTGATTTGCTATTGCATGTCCTTCTTCAAACTCTTGCTTTAGTAAATCTTCAGCTTTCTTTCCACCACGTTCTATATTAGATCCTGTTACAAAAAATGTAGCTTTAACATCTTCATCTTTTAATGTCTTTAATATCTCTGGAGTAACTGTAGTTGATGTTCCATCATCAAAAGTTAAAAATACTACCTTTTCTCCATTATTTGAATAGTCTCCACTTTTTAGCTTCTCTGCAACTTTTTCTGCACTATAGCTGTAACTTTCTGCTCCATGCTTAACTCCGATTATTTTCTTTTTAGCTTCTTCTTCTTCTTTACGTTTTTGTTCTTCTGCTGCAAGTCTTTTCTCCTCTGCAACTTTTTCTTCTTGTTTTTCTTTTATTGTTTCATCCACATAAGCTTTAACTTTATTAAAAGAACCAAATATAACTACACATACTACCATTAGTAAAAATGCTCTTTTAACATTTAGTTTTGCCCGCTTCTTGTTTTTATTAGAGCCAGAAAAAATATTGTTATTTTTTTTCATAACTTCCCCCTTACTGTCACTTAATGTCACTTTTTATTATATATACATTATACTCCAATTAACCCCTTATGTGTATTACAGCTTCGTAACAACTATTTCAAAATAGTAACATATTGAAAAAATTAAAACAAATTCAATAATTTTATTCGCTTCCCTAATGCGTAAAAAAACTGCATACGCAGTTTGTTTTAAGACTAATTAGCTTTTTTCTTTTCCGATTTCTTCATTTTCATTGTAATTATATACAATGCTACCAAACTCTTGTTGATATCGCATAGTCGTATTTATAATTATATAACCTAACCCCAAAAATATAAAAACTAAGGTAATCCCAATTACCAGTTTTATCTTTAGCCTCATATGGGACCCCCCCTTTTCATTTCCATTTTTTACCTAATTAAATTATATAACATTTTCTGACTATTTAACAGAAATTATTATCTATTTTTTTCTACAAATTAATGCATAAAAAAAAGCTGGTTAAAACCAGCTTTTTTACTTAAACTTTATTTGTCCATTTTCTATCGACTCTAAAACTACTAATGATTGTAAATTTATGTTTTTTTCATCTAAAAGCTTAGCCCCATCTTGGAATCCTTTTTCTATAACTATTCCAACTCCAACCAAGTTAGCTTGAGCTTGCTCAACTAATTCATTTAAACCTATTGCAGCTCTTCCATTCGCTAAAAAATCATCTAAAACTAATATGTTTTCACCTTTATTTAAATATCTTTTTGAAACTCTTATTGTATAATTTTTAGCTTTAGTAAATGAATATACTTCAGATTCATAAACGTCCTTATCTAAATTTTTAGATTCAACTTTTTTTGCAAATACTACAGGTACATTCCCAAGATGTTGAGATGCTATAGATGCTATAGCTATACCTGAAGCTTCTATTGTAAGTATTTTATCTATTTTTTTACCTTCAAATCTTCTTGAGAACTCTTTTCCTATTTCATTTAAAAACGCTACATCCAATTGATGATTTAAAAAACTATCTACTTTTAATATATCATTACCTGAAATTCTTCCTTCAGTTAATATTTTTTCTTTTAACTTTTCCATAAATATGCCTCCAAATTTTAGTATACTGCATAAATAATGTTGAGAAAGTTTAAAAAAACTCCTGTCTAAAAAGACAGGAGTTGCATTTACTATAAATAATAATAAACAAACTTCCTGTAGTCAAATCATTTACGGTGATTTGGTAGAAACTCTTGACCCTTATCGTCAAATTTATACAGATATTGTAATCAGTTTATCTAATTATAAATCATTAGTATGCATTAATCAATATTTATTTTATTTATCTCATTTATGCTAAGTGGTTTAAAATAATAATATCCTTGTATATATATCTTTTCATTTTTTATATTTTTTATAAAATCTTTTTGACATTTATATTCTACACCTTCACATACAATTGACTTATTTGTGGCTTTGCATATATTGGATAAAAATATAATAATTTCCTTTACAAAAATGGAACTTTCTATACTATCTATAAAGTATTTATCTATTTTAACTATATCAAAATCTAATTTTTCTAATATGTCTAAATTGGAATATTCAACACCAAAGTCATCTATAGCTATCATAAATCCACACTTTTTTAATTTTTCTATAGATCTGTTTATTTTGCTTAAATCATTTATTCCAACTTTTTCTAAAATTTCTATACATATACTGTGTTTTTTCATATTCATTAAAGTTGCTATATCGCATATTTGTTTTATAAATGTGTCATTTTCAATTTCATTTAAAGACATATTTAATGATATATAAAATTCATAATTTTTCATATTATTGTATTTTTTTATAATGTCATAATCATTTATTGCAAGTTTTAATATATGTAATGAAGTTTCAAATAACATATCGTTATTTTCAATATCTTTTATAAAAAAATAAGGGGTTAGTGTTTTATTGTCTTTTCTTAATCTTAATAACCCCTCAAATCCAATTATTACATTTTTTTTAGGATTTATTATAGGTTGATAGTATAAAAAGTATTTATTTTTCTTCAAATCTTCTCTTATGATTTTTTTCATCGTGCACTTTTTAATATAGGGTAATTTTTTTTTATAAAAAACATATGATAAAAATGCAATAATGCTTAATCCTATTAAAATAATTGTATTGAAATTACGTTTATATCCACCCTCACTGTTATTAAAATATATATCTTTAAGATTATCTATCGGACTATACTTTTGTTTAGAATACAACTTTAACTTGCTATCTATAGCTTTTACAAGTTGTTTATTCTCTTTATTTCCAGCTATGTAAACAGGTCCTGTTGAATATTCAAAAATCTCGTTCATATCGCTTAAATTTGTATTATTTATATGAGAAATAGTAGCATCAATTTTATTTTTTACTAATAAATCATCAAGCTCTTTATAAGATTGAGCTTCAACAGGAATTACTTTTATATCTCTATCTTCTAAAAAATCCATTATCCATTTTGAGTTTGTTTCTCCAGGTATATATCCAAACCTTAAATTATTCAAACCTTTTATATTACCATAGTCTATAGACTTATTAGTATATAAACCATACGTTTCTAAAGTTATATAGCTATCTGTAAATTCAAATTCATTAACTCTATCTTCTGTTCTATTAATTCCAATAAGTAAATCTAAATCTCCATTTTTTAACATACTCATCGCTTGTAAAATATTAGTATATTTATACTCATATTCAATTCCCAAATCGTTGCATATAGTGTCTAATATATCATTATAATATCCAGTTGGATTTCCTTTGTCTATATAAAAATACGGGTTATAATCATAAAATCCAACTTTTATAACTTTATTTTTATATGGTTTCTCCTGTGAATATATATTATTATCAATTATGGGTATTAATACTATGAGAATAACTAAAATGTTACTTATTTTTTTAAGCATAATTCTCTCCGTTTCAATTGTTTTGTATTTAATAATAATATTATCTTTAATCTTTCCTAACCATATATTCCCATTTTACTTATACCATAGTTTAATAAAATTCATACTCTCTTTTGATGGGTAAAACATTTTATCTTTACCTTTTTGCCCTACAGCAAAAATAGAAACCCCCTTAATATATTTTTCCTTGTCAAAGACTATTTTATATGCATTAAAGCATCTAGCTTGCTCATCTCCATTTACCAAGTCAGATACATTATTATTCCAAGGGTGTGTTGCTGCATATTCAAGTCGTGGAAATCCTAATTCCCCTAAAAAAATTTTTTTATTATATTTATTTGCAAAATTCTCAATTTCTTGTTTTATATTTTGATTTCTATTATTTACTGTAGAACTATTTATGCATTTAACCAATTCCTCAACTGTATTTGTAGGTTTATCACTAAGCTCAAAATAAGCTGCAATAGATATAAAATCTACTTTCGAAAATAATTTGTTATTTAGTTTTTTATTGTATAATTCTTTACTTTTGATATCCCATTTAGCAGTGTACCACCATGAAGTTTTATATGTTACAAGACCTTTGAATCTCTTTTTTGTAAAGTCTATTATGTCACACCAATTTTGTTCATATGGTTCAAGCTTACTAAGGTTAGATCCTGTATTTACAATATCTACTTTACATGGAACTGCTACTTCATCAATTAGCTCACTTAATATACTTTTCCAGTCGTTAAAAAATTGTTCTTTATTTTTAGGATTATACTCAGTTTCATATTTACTTCCATTATCAATCCAAGGAAATGCTTCTAATATCACTGTTTTATTATTTTTTTTCAAAATTTTAATAATCTGTATAGCCTTATTTTTACTATATTCATCTATAATCATTTCATTAGATTCTAAAGAAGGTATTTTTATAACTATCGGTACATTTACAGTATTTGCATTTAACATTTTTATATCTTGTAATGCCTGATTAATCTCATAATCTGTAGATAAATTCACTGAATTTATCTTATCTGGTACTTCTGCTTTATCATGTTTATATATAACCATTACACTACATAAAGCTAATATAATTATAAAAACTATTATCCTTTTCAAATGTATCAACTACTTTCTATATTTTAATATTAATAATATAGCTGATATTATTACAGTTAAAAATAAAAATCCTGCAATAAGTACAAATGTTAAACTTGCTTTCTCTAATTTAAATTTAGCATAATTATCTTCAGACTCTTCATCTCTTGTGTTATTTTCTTTGAAATTTATATCCTGAATACCTCCATCTCTATTTACTACAGCTGCATCGCCTTTTAAATCTCTGGTTAAATTGTTGTCAGATAAATACCTTACTGATGAACTCAAGCTATTTTTATCTAAAGAAGACACTATAATAGCTGAATTTGATTTATTATAAGGTGAATTTATAAGTTGCATTGTTGATAATTGTTTTGAATGTTCATCATCTAAGAATTTGATTTTATCGTTATTTTCAAATCCACTAAAATTTTTATTAAATTTAATGTATAAGTCTTTATTTATACCTTTTAAAATACTATTATCCCCTGGAGTTCCTATAACTATAAGATTTCCTTTTTTATTCGTATTTAAAAATTCACTATCAGTTAATACATTTAAATTTCCTGTATTATAATCTACATCTCTTCCCATATTTCCAATTATATTAGCTATATTGCTTAAATCTGATGAATTTAAATTTTTAGAAACAACTACATTTATATCATTTGCCTGTTGATTATCTATAAAAGGATATGGGTAGCTTTTGAAGTTCAAAGTATCATGATCTTTAAAATCAAACTTTATAAATGAGCTATCTAAAATATAAGCCCATGGGTTATCTGTATCTCTTGTAACGCACATTAAATCTTTTAACTCTAAATTAAATACAACTTTTATTTTATAATAATTTTCACCTAGAACATCCGTTGGAAGGTTTACTTCTAAAGTATCATTATCTGCTTTTTCTAAAGATAGTTTTTTACTTGAAATAGGCTTATCATTTGCATATACAGTAACTAACGATCTTTCAAAATCTAAATTTTTAGCGTATCTAAATTTCAAATTCAGAATAGATCCATCTGTACTTATTTTATTTTTAGGTATAGATACATCAAAGTTCGTTTCTTGTGAAAAAGGTCCCTTAAGTAAAAAATCATTATAACCTAAGTCATTTAAAGTCAATTTATTTTTAGTCTCTTTTTTTGTATCTAAAACATCTTTAGTTTCATCAATTATGAAACTACTACTATTTAATTCCTCTAAAAGCTCATTACTACATATTAATCTAGTTGCATTTTTAAGAGCTTTACCATTATCTGATATTATTAAAATCATTCTTTTTTCTTTATTAAAAGGAGAGATTACTTGCTTTATAACAGCTTGATTTTTAGCTTGATTTTTTTCATCATCACTTAGCAAATTTAAAAAATCTGTAGAAGTATTAGTTGTTCCACCTACATAGATAATATTGTTATTGTGTTCTTTTAAATTTGACTTTAATTTTACATCTAGCTTAAAATTGTCAGCCTTTAGTTTTTGTCCCATATTTAAACTTAAGTTCATTATGGAGCTTAATTCATTACTATTATATTTATTTGGTAGTACAAAAGTAGTATCTACATACTCTTCATTACCTATATTTGCAAATACACTATCATAGTCTTTTATTTCATTTGAGTTAGCTTTTAAGTCATACTTCAGCTCTATATCTGATTGCTTATGTATTACTAACCAATTTGCAGTATTAGAATCATCTCTACATATTTTATCTGATATAGTTTTATATGCTTTTATAGAAATACTATTATATCCTGATTTTACAAGTTCTTTAGGAATATTAACTTGCCATTTGTCCTGATATTTTCTATTTCCATCTAACCTTTTTGAACTTACAGGTTCTCCATTAATAAATACTGTAATGGTTGAATAATTTACATCTAATAACTCGCTTTTCGTATATACTAAATTTAATTTCAAATCCTTAACATCCCAATTTTGAGATACATTAAAAAATCTTTCGGTGCTTCCAATAACACCATTTATAGTTACGTCATCTTGAAATTTGTATGCTTTTACATCTTCATTATCTGCAAATACCAAACTAATATTGGAAAAAGTTAGTATTAATGATAATGCTATCGTTATTATTCTCATTAAGTACCTCCCTAAAATCTTTCTGTTTTATACCATTTAGCTTCTCTTTTTAAAAATACATCTTGAAAATGTCCAAACATACCCTTAATAGCTACCAATAACCACATTTGTGAATATGTGAAGTACATAATTGCAACTAAAAATATATTTTCCAAGCCACTTTCTCCTTTTTCCATGGATAAAGTTATACTAACTTGCAAAATAAATAAGACATATGATAATACCCATACAATCCAAAAGTTAAATGGTATATTCACTTGTACTAAATTAAATAAGCTTAAAACAAATATACAATCTGATATTACAACTGAAGTTAAAAATAAAAAATACACCGAGAAAAAATATATTATATCGAATAATACTCTATTTTGTTTTCCCTTAAATATATTTTTTATATACTTAACTAACACATATATATTTCCTTTAACCCATCTAGTTCTCTGCTTTATCCATACATTTATAGTCTCTGGTTCTTGTTCCCAAGTTACAGCTTGCGGAACATATGTTATTCTTTGCCCTAATTTATAAATTCTAAAACTTATCTCTGTATCTTCAGCTATTGCTTTAGTATCCCATCCCCCTAGCTTCTCAATAGTAGTTCTTCTTAATACAAAGTTAGTTCCTGGTATTGTACAAAGCCCTAATAGCTGTCTTCGTCCTGCTTGTGCTATCCATTGAAAACTTAGCGTTTCTATATTTATAAACTTTGTTAAAATGTTTTTATGTTTATTTCTAGTTCTAAATTTTCCAATAACGGCTCCTAACTTATCATCTTTTACTATAGTTTGGATTAAATATCTAAGTGCTGTTTTTTCTGGAGTGTTATCTGCATCATATATTGCAATAAATTCTCCTCTTGCTTCTTGATATCCAATATTCAGTGCATTTGATTTTCCTTTACCTCCAGTAATATTATCTGTATTTATAATAGTAAAATTATATTTTTTATATTTATTTTTTATACTTTGAAGTATATATTTAGAATCATCACTTGAATTATCATTTATTACTATTAATTCCATTTTATCCCTTGGATATTCTAATAATAGTAAGGACTCTACAGTTTTTCCTATAACTTTTCCCTCATTATGAGCTGGAACTAATATAGATACAAATGGATATTCTTTTAATTTTTCATCCTTAAAGTTAAGATTTTTAAGATAATATACATATCCACTTGCAGCTAAAAGAATATTTATAAAAAGTATCGCCCATATAGATATTAAAGAAAATAAAAATAAGTAATCTACTATAGTAAATCTGTTCATAACTATCTCCTTCTAAACTTTCGCCTATTTATAAATCTAAAGAATATAAATATTATAGTAAATACAAGCAACACAATAGATATAAATATTACAATTATCTTATTTATATTAGACATAGAATTTTCAAAATCCATCTGAGATTTATCATTTAACTTATGCTTATTGTAACTAACATCTATTTTTCCATCTTGAGACCTTATATTTATATCATCAATTTTTACATAATTATTTATATCTTTTAAATTTAAAAACTCTACATCATTATCTTTTAAATACGATATAACTTGCTTTAAATAATCCATATTCATATAAGGATGAAAGAAAAATCCTCCAGTATATCCTCTTACCATAGAAAGTTTATAAAAATTATTCTTTATAATATCTATTGAAAATTTATTATCTCGCTCTATATACCCTAAATTTTCAGGAATTAAAATATTAAAATCCTTACTTCCTTCTATGATATATGGGAAACTGCTTGTAGCAAAGTTTTCATTATTATTTTGGTATTGTCCAACATAAGTTGAAAAATATTTTTTTAATTCTGTATACCCTTTTTGATCCATAGCATAGTGAGGTGCTTCAAAAGCAAGAGGGTAAACGCCTTGTTCTACACATAATCTTAATCCACTTAAAACTCTATCCTTAACATAGTTATCCATATTTTCAGATATAGGCTCGTCTTTTTCCATATCCCAAAATTCATAACCTTCCCCTGAAATCTCTCTCTTATCTAAGGAGTGCATATATCCATGTAAAACAACACTACCACCTCTATCTTGCATATACTTTATTGTTTGTATAAATTCTGGGTCATCTTTTATAGTATTTATTTTTTCAGTTTTGCTATCTACATACGCTGGAATTAATGCTATCATAAAAGGTATCCCTTCAGAGTATAAATAGTCTGCAACCTCCTTTAAATTATTTTTATCTCTAAATAAATGTACATCCTCAATCCTTACAAATACTTTACCTTTTTCAAAGTTTTTCATATTATAAAAATCATTTAAAGTATCTTCAAATATAAAAGACTGATCTACTTTGTACTCTCCGATGAAATATAAATTTTTATTGTTTACAACATAAGGATATTCATTATACGAATCTTTCATAGTTGCTAAAACCTTGCAATTTTCACCTCTGGCATTCACCACATCAAAATAATCACTTCCAGATATAGTTAGTTTTTTTCCTTTATAATTTAATTCATTTATACTATTTACCTTTTTATCATAGATCAAATCATATTTATCACTATAGCTTAAAAAATCTTCAATTCTATTCCCTATCCAATATACTCCACTTTTATAATTTGATAAATCATCTAACAAATCAGCATTATTTATTTCATTTTCTATGTTTATTACAAATACGGAATCATATTTTGTTAAAGTTCCTTTTTTGTAGTCATTTACATATATATTATCTACACTCTTATTAAATCTATATAAAACTTCATTTAAGTGATTTACTACATTTTCTTTATACGAAAATGTTTTTTGATTTTCATATAGTATTAGAGCTTTTTCTTTTTTCTGTATGTCTGCAAAAACTAGACTACTACTGCTAAAAACTAATAAAACACTTAAAGTTATAGCAATATATTTTTTACACATCATACTGAAGCTCCTCTTCGCATAAATTTTTAAATTCTATAGAACTATTTATACTTTCTTTATATTCCACAATAGCTATTTTAGTATCTATATCTATATATGACTTTCCTTGATTCAATTCTAAGTTTAATTCACTTATATTTTTTTTAATTCTTTCTTTTACTGTATTTGCACCATCAAAATCTGTATAGGGCATTATAATCCCTATCATATCACTTTCCAAATAATATCTCTCATCTTCAGACCTTGTAGAATCTATTATTATATTGCTTACACTTTTAATTAAGTTATATGTTTTTTCTTCTCCAATTATTTTTCTAATTTCTTTATAATAAGGAAGCTTTATTATCATTAGTGTTAGCTTATTTTTATGTCGATTTGACTTACTCATTTCTTTTTCCAAAGTAGAATAAAAATGTTTAATATTTCCAAGGCCCGTTACTTCATCAACTGTAACAAGATTTTCATATTTATTTTTTAATACTTTGTTATCTTGTTGAAGCGATAAAATGACACTAGATAATCTTCCACTAGTCATACATATGATAGGCATACTTAACATCCAAATATAAGATATATAGTTTATATCTATATTCAATACTGTATTTCTGTAAAATATTAAAGATGCATATAGAAATATTGCTACTGATGTCAATATAAGCCCAAATATAATACCTCCTATATATGTTGTTATCGAAATTAAAAATGTAATTCCTAGCATGATAAAATTCAATAAAAAATTAGTATTTTCTTTTGATATAAATAATACAATTACAACAATAAATAATTCTAATACTAGTGCTATCATATACGAGTCTATTTTCTTTGATAACTTATCCATTTTCCCCTCCTATTTATATTTTTTACTTAATTAATCATGTGTATATTATACTCCTTTTTTTACTTTTTTCGCGTTTTTTCGATTTTTTTTAACATTTTTTGGATTTTAAATTTTTAGAATAAAAAATAGAATACAATTAGTGTATTCTATTTTTTATTTAGTTATTCAATTGGTAATATTATAATAAATTTACTCCCTTTCCCAAATTCACTTTCAATATAGATTTCGCCTCCATGTAAGTTTACTATTTCTTTAGTTATCGTAAGTCCTAATCCACTTGAATTTTGAATTTCTTCATTTGCATCTACTACCTGTCTAAATCTATCAAATATAATTTTTTTATGTTCTTCATCTATCCCTATTCCATTATCCTTTACATATATCTCTACTTCATTTATATGATCTTTTATACCTAATTCTATAGTTCCACCTTCTGGTGTATATTTTACAGCATTACTTATTAAGTTTTCTATACATCTTTTTATTTCTATTCTGTCAAAACTAACTATTTTTTCTTCTATCTCTGGATCTATTATCAGCTCTATTCCTTTACATTCTACATGATTTTTCAGCCTTAAAGCTTCATTTTCTATGACCTCAACTATATCTTGTTTTGTTTTATTTATTTTATATTTTCCATATTCTATTTTTTCTATATCCATTAAATTTGTAATTAACTCTAATAATCTCTCTGCATTTTTGTTAATTACACTCATATGGTACTTTAGATTGTCTTTACTTAAACCTTTTTTATCAATCATAATACTTATTAATTGCTCAGTTGATGATATAACATTCAACGGAGTTCTTAATTCATGAGATAAGTTTACAAAGTAACTATTTTTTTTCTTTTCTAAATTTAAAACTTTATTAAATAATTTTTCATTTTTTTCAATTTCCTTTGTAAGTGCCTTTGTTCTTTTATTTACCATAGAATCTAATAGCTTTACTTTGCTATCATAATATAAAATAGCAAATATACATATAATACCATAGATAACCATAGCTATCTTACTTTTCCAAATTGGTGGCTTTATAGAAAATTCAATTATTTTCTCATTTGATTCAGCTACATTATTATTTATTGCCTTAAGTTTTAAAGTATATTTACCTGGATTTAAGTTTACCAAATTCAGTTTATTACTTTTTACATCTTTGAAGTCTTTGTCTACTCCTTCTATCTTATAGTAATATTTAGTGTCCCTTATATTTTTATAATATGGTAAAAACATTTCTATACTTATATTATTTTCGCTAAATTTAAAGTTAGCATCTTCAATGCTATTGTACCTTTTTTCATTTACATATATATCTCCTATAGATAAATCTATATAATATTTTTTCTTTTTTAACTCTTCACATCTAAATGAATTTAATCCATTTGTTCCTCCAAAGAAAATTTCACCATCCTCACTTATGTGAAATGATTTCCCATTAAATTCCCTTCCTTGTAATCCATCTACTATATCAAAATTTGTAAACTCATTTTTTTTGTGATCAAATTTTGATAATCCGTAGTTGGTACTTACCCATATATGATCTGATTTATCTATTACTATTCCATATATAGTATTATTAGGTAATCCATCTTCCATTGTGTAAACTTCAAACTTTTCCGTTTTTGGATTAAATTTATTAAGTCCATAATTCGTTCCTATCCACAAGTTACCTTGTTTATCCTCATTTATAACCCTTACAGAATTATTACTTATAGAATTTAAGTCATTTTCTCTCATCCTGTATAATTTTGTTTTTTGAGTTTTAGGATCAAATTTTAAAAGTCCACCATCTAAAAAATAACCTATCCAATATATTCCATTACTATCTTTGTAAATACATCCATTTAATTTATCTTCTATATTATATTCAGATGATAAACTAGACATATCTACTATTTCACCTGTATCTATATTTAATGTTGCAACTCCTTCTGTTGTTCCTAGCCATACCTTATTATCATCATCTATGAACACACTTCTTACATTGCTATTTTTTAAACCATTATCTTTATTATATACCTTTAACGTTTTTTCTTTTTTATTTATTACATTCAATCCATCATCCGTTGATATTACTATTAGATCGCCTTTCCCCTTTATATCATATACTTTATTACTGCTTAACCCATCTTTTCTTTTTATATAATAGGTTTTTTCCTTTTCTCTATTTAAAACCGTTACCCCTTCAGAATTCGTTCCAACCCATAATACTCCATCTTTGTCCTTATAAATCCCACTTACCATGTTATCAGAAATTGATGTCTTATCTTCTGGATTTGGATCATGCTTATAATAATTTATATTAGTCTTTGAATCAAATATACTTATACCAGAATAAGTCCCAAGCCATAGAAGACCACTTTTATCCTCCATAATGCAAAATATTAAGTTATCGGTTAACCCATTTACCTCGTACTTTCCTTTTTGATAAACTCTAAACTTATCTTTTAACTTATCGTATTTGACTAATCCCGAGTCTGTTGCTATCCAAAGGTCTTTATTTTTATCCTGTAGTATGTCTCTTATAGATGAGTTTTTGTCAATTCCTTCTGGAGGATCATACTCTTTTATCTTATTTGTTTTTGTATTTATTTTATATAGATTTTCATTTCTATTCCCAACCCATAAATTTTTATCCCCATCAAAATAAACTTTGTATACAGTTAAATCTTTTCCACAAGTCTCTTTAGTTAGAAATTTTTCAACCGTTTCATCTTTTTTATCAAATTTATATAATCCCTTTTTAGTCCCCAGCCAATAATTGCTACTATCATCTTCAGTTATATCGTATATATGTTTGCTTTTTAATTCATTCAAATTTTTAATTGCTGGTCTAAACTTATCATTGTTTTCATCATATACATCTACACCATTTGCTGTTGCAATTAAAACCTCACCATCTTTATTTATCAAAATATCATAAACACTGCTATCTGATAAATTTCCATTATCCTTACTATTGTAGTAGTTTTTTATAGAATCCGTTTCAGTATTTATTTTACTTACGCCTCCTATAGTCGCAACCCATAAATTACCTTTCTTATCTTCTTTTATATCTATAATATAACTATTTGCTATTCCTTTCTTAGGGTCTTTTTTTTGCCCATACACTTTAAATTCATAGCCATTGTAAACATTTAGTCCATCATTTGTTCCTATCCATATTCTCCCTTTACTGTCTTGTTCTATTGCTTGTACTGTTCCCTGTGATAACCCTTGGTTTATAGTTATATTTTTAAAATTTATACTTTCTTGTGCATTAGAAATATCAACTCTAAGTATCATTAGAAAAACTATAGATATAAATAGTTTTAAGTATTTTATTCTTTGCATAAATTTTTTCTCCTAAATATTTACTTAATTACTCGCTGTGTAGGCCTTCAGTATAGTTTAAAATTATTCTATACTTTAATCTTGGATAACTATCACTTATAAGTGCATAGTTTGAAAGCTTATTTCCTATCCATCTAGAGTGTAATTTGCTATATATCCTAATTGAAGCTAAAAATATTCTACACTTAGGACATGTATATATATGGTGTATTCTTTTATTTTTATTTTTAAATTCGGTGTCTATATTATATGCTCTAATTTTATAAAGCATATGACTATTGCACCTAGGACACATATATACAGATTTATAATAAAGTGAATTTTTCTTAAATTCAGATGTGTACTCCTCTTCTGCCTTTAATGATTTAATTTCTTTTATGCTATCGCTAGATTTAATCCAATCTATTTTTTTTAATGAACCTTTACCTCCAGGTTCAAAATCTGACTTGTCTAAGTAGTCTTTATTTAAATTAAATTCTTTTAAGTAACTATATCCTGGATGCTTTCTATTTAAATAGATTTCATTATTTTCTACTATATAATTTTTCCCATTACATTTAGAATTTTTCCGTCTAAATAAATCAAATTTTATTTTCATGGAATCACTCCTTTAATACTTTTTGTTATTACTACGAGTATACACTTTTTAACTGTAGGTTTTTGTCGAAATTAGTGTTTTTTTAAAATTTTGTACAGAATCTTTTAAAAATACTATTAAATTTTTAAATTTAAAATAATAGTGACTGTGATTATCCTTAATGTTTGTCCTAAATATAGGGATTTTGAGGTGATTAGTAAAATAAAATAATAGTATAAAAAATTTGCCAATATATAATATTTTTTATTCCAAATAAGTTTTTGTAGTAAAAAATGTTATATATTGGCATTTATTTGTATATAATTAGATAATTATTAAAATTTAATTAATTTCTTCACATATTGTTCTGTAATTAACTCCATTTAAATTTATACTGTAAAATTTTTTATTTAGTAATTCAAACTTTTTTATATTATTCTTAACTTCAGAAATTTTCTCTTCATATTTTTTTAAAATTCTATGTGCTTCATATATATCTACTTCTTTAAATTTAACTTTGTCTCCTGGTTTGCCTTGAGCTAATTTGCATAAGTCTACGCTTATAACATTAGCTATTTTTGTATAACCTCCTACTGTCTGTCTATCCGACATCATAATAATAGGATTCCCATGTCCTGGAATTTGAATTGCACCAAATGCTATTCCATCTGATACTATATCTGCCCCATCTAAATGGTTAATTTTATCCCCAGATAATCTATACCCCATTCTGTCACATTCATTTGTTACATTATATACAGAGTTAAAAAAAGTTTTTATATTTTTTGAGTCAAACATATTATCTTGAGGTCCCCTTATTGCTCTTAACGTAATTTCTTTATCATACTCTTTTGCATACTTTTTAGGCAAAATTGAGTTTATATTCCCATCAAATTTTAAAAGTTTTATATAATCCTTATCTCTGAGTTCTCTACCTTTATATCCTCCAAGTTTACCTTTTATATAAGTTGACTTACTTCCCATAACAATAGGTATATTTAGTCCTCCACCAAATGCAATGTAAGTTCTACATCCATTTTTAACCCCCGAAAAAGATAATATGTCTCCGCTACTTACAATATAACTTCTATACATATCAATTCTAATTCCATTTAACATAGGTCCTAAATCTCCCCCAGTTATTGCTATAATAGATTTCTCATCGAACTTTATAGTAGGTCCAATTATTAATGATTCTATACATGCTTCATATTCATCATTTCCAACTAATAAATTTGCAACTCTTAATGAATAATCATCCATTGCTCCAGAAACAGGAACCCCGTATTGTTGAAACCCTATCCTAGGACCACCTTGGATTAAACTTAGTAATCCTTTATTTAAAACTTTAGCTCCCACTAATTAGTGCCCCCTTCATTTAAAATTTTATCAAACTCATCCTTTATTATAGGTACAAATTTCACATAATCTCCTGCTTTTAATAATATAGGATTTTCTCTTTTAGGATTATACAATTTAATAGGCGTTCTTCCTATTAATTGCCATCCTCCAGGGCTCTCTATAGGGTATACCCCTGTTTGTTTTCCAGCTATACCTACAGATCCTTCAGGTATCTTAACCCTTGGATTAGCTAGCCTAGGAGTCTCTAGTTTATTGTTCATTCCCCCTAAGTATGTAAAACCAGGAGTAAACCCTAACATATAAACTAAGTACTCAGCTTCACTATGAAGCCTTATAACATCTTCAATACTTAATCCATTATGTTTTGCAACCGTCTCTATATCAGGCCCAAAGTCATTTCCATACAAAACAGGTATCTTAATTATATTTTTTTCACTTTTATCTAAAATTTTCAAATTACATTCTATATCTTTTACTGAATTTATAAGCTTATTAAATGTTATTTTTAAAGGGTTATAAATTATCATAAGTGACCTATATGTTGGTATCATCTCATATATAGAATCAATTAAACTAGACTTTTCTATACTTTTCATTAAATTTATAACTTTTCTATTTATCTCTTCATCTATAAAATCTCCAAATTCAACTACTATAGCTTTATCTCCTGCTAATAAATATTTTGTTTCCATAACTAATTTTATCCCCCCAGCAAGTATTTTTAAAATAACTTCGTTATATCTTTAAGCGATATTAATCCACCTACCGCAGTAACTATTACTACTAAAATTCCTAAAATTAATAGCCATTTTGGATGCTTGTATTCACCCACAATTTCTTTGTTTTTAGATGCTAATAGTATAACTCCTAAGGTAATTGGAAGAATCAATCCATTTAAAGACCCAGCTAAAATAAGTAAACTTGCTGGCTTTCCTACTACTGCCATTATTAATGTTGAAATAAGTATAAATAAAATTATAAATTTATTTTCATGTTTTTCTATTAATGGGTGAAGCGTTTTTATGAAAGAAACAGATGTATACGCAGCTCCAATAACTGATGTTATACTAGCACTCCATAATACTAATCCAAAAAATTTGTATCCTAAATTTCCTGCTCCATATTTAAAAGCTGATGCAGCTGGATTTTCAGGATCTAAACTTAATCCTTGTGAAACAACTGCAAAAACTGCTAAAAACAATAAAATTCTTACTATAGTTGCTACACCTATACCTAATATTGAAGATTTTGTTACATCTTTTAAGTTCTCTTCCCCTGTTATTCCCGCATCAATAAGTCTGTGTCCTCCTGCAAAAGTTATATATCCTCCAACACTACCGCCTAAAAGTGTTATTATTGGAAAAATCAATCCTCCTGGATTTTCTGGAACAAATGTTCCTTTTACAACTTGGTACATATCAGGTTTGTTTATTATAGCAACATATCCTACTACAACTATTACTATAATTGCTAAAAATCTTGTAAATCTATCTATTATTGGTCCAGATTCTTTTATTAAAAAAATTGCTATTGCTATAAATCCACATACTAAAGTTGATATTGTAACATTGGCATTAAACATTACATTTACTCCAAGTGCTGCTCCCCCTACATTTCCAATATTAAATGCAAGTCCCCCTATACCTACTAATATTGCTATGAAATAACCTAATCCCGGTAAAACCTTATTTGCTATATCCTGACCTCTAAGCCCCGATACTCCTATTATTCTCCATACATTAAGCTGTGCTCCAACAAAAAATATAGTAGTCATTAAAACCACAAAACCAAAACTAGCTCCATATGACTCTGTAAATTTAGCTGTTTGAGTTAAAAAGCCAGGTCCAATGGCTGAAGTAGCCATTATAAAAGCAGCTCCCATAAGAGCTGTTAAATTTTTTTTATTAGACATAAATACCCCTCCAATTATTTAATAACTTCACTTATGCAACATATATTTATGCCTTCCTTTATAAGCTCTGATCTTATACTTTTTACAAATTCTATAGCTTTAGGGTTGTCTCCATGTACACATATAGAATCCGCTTTGATATCTATGTCTTTTCCATTTATATCCTCTACTTTATTTTCTTTTACCATTTTTATAACTCTTTTTATTGCTATATTTGTGTCATGTATAATAGATCCTTCAAAATTTCTTGATACTAATGTGCCATCACTATTGTATGCTCTATCTGCAAATACTTCATTTGCAACCCTCAACCCAACATCTTTTCCAGCATCTATAATTGAGCTATTTGCAAGTCCAAGAAGAATTATATTTTTATCAACTTCATATACCGCTTGCGCTATAGCTAAAGATAACTCGTAGTCTTTTGCAGCCATATTATAAAGAGCGCCATGAGCTTTTACATGTTGTATATTTTCTCCATTTGAAGTAGCAAAAGAATTAAGAGCGCCTAATTGATATTTTACATAAGCCTTAACTTCATCTTTACTAATTTTCATTTCTCTTCTTCCAAACCCTATAATATCCATAAATCCTGGATGAGCACCTATTTGCACATTATTTTCCAGTGCTAATTTTACAGTTTTATCCATATGAATTGGGTCACCTGCATGAAACCCACAAGCTATATTTGCTGAGCTTATATGCTTTAAAACCTCATCATCCATACCTAGTTTATAACAACCAAAACTCTCTCCTAAATCACTATTTAAATCTACTTTATACAAGTTCTATTCCCCCCTATAGACATTTTAAGTTTTTATTTATTGTCCTACTTAAATTTTATGAATAAAAAAATAATGGTATGACTTAAATTAAGTCATACCATTATTTTTTTATTCATATTTTTACAAAGAAACAATTCCTCTATTGTACGCATATATAGCTGCTTGCATTCTATCTTTTAAATTTAATTTTGAAAATATATTACTAGTATGTTTTTTTACCGTGTGTTCTGTTATATACAATTCTTTTGAAATTTCAATATTTGTTTTTCCTTTTGCTATACAAACTAATATTTCTTGTTCTCTTTTTGTAAGTGTTTCTATACCTTCATTTTCACCTCTAGAGATATATGTTTCAATTAAATCAGAATCATAATATTTTTTACCCTTAGATATTTGTTTTACAGCATATCCTATATCTTCTGAATCTATGTTTGCCAGTATATATCCGTCTATACCTATTTTCATAGATTTTGCAAATAAACTTCTATCTTCGTAAAAATCTAATATCATCACCTTTGTATTTGTAGTCAATTTTATATTTTTTAAATCATTCATACATCCTTCATTTGTCTTTTTTAAATCTATAATAATCAAATCATAATTTTTTTTATGTATATCTGAATATAAATGACTTTCTATAACTTCACTTACACAACTTTCTTCTGATAAAATTTGTACTATACCTTTTCTTATTATTAATGACTCAGAAATAACTATAACTTGCATATTTTCCCCCCATAAAATATCAAGCTATTTAGCCGGTTGCACTACTAGCTCAGTATATTTCAAAGTGCCCAAATACAAAATATACCTCTTAGCATCTAAACCACTTAAACTACTCAAAATTACTACTTTCGTTTAGTAATCATACTTATAGTATATATCTATATTAAGTATACGTAATCATAAAATAGTTGTATTTGTAATGGTACTAAAGTGTAATACAAGTTTCATTTTTCTACATTTTCCCTTGTTCAATTGCATAAATCATTATATCTTGTCTATTTTTCAAATTTAACTTAGATAAAATACTACTAACATGTTTTTTTATTGTATATTCAGTTACATCTACTTCTTTTGCTATGTTTTTATTGCTTAATCCTTTAACTAAGAATTTCATTACTTGCTCTTCTTTTTTTGTTAGATTTTCAAAATTAGATAAATATTCATTCTTAGAATTTCCCAATAAATCTGAATCAAAAAACTTCTTCCCATTAATTATCTTTTTTACTATATATTTGAAATCATCTTCATCTGATATATCTAATACATATCCATCAATTCCAACTTTAAGTAAATCTAAAAACAAGCTTTTATCTTTTTTTGTATCCAATATTATTATTTTTATATCTTTAAATTCCTTAATTTCTTTTACTGCCTTTGTAATATAACCCTGCTGACTATTTGAATCTAAAAATAACAATTCACTATTAATTATATCTTCTATACTTATGTCATTTAAATTTGATAAGGATTTTATATTTACATCATCAAAAACATTCTTAAATAAATGAGTAAGTGAATTTCTAAATAAAAAGCATTCTGAAACTATCAAAAACTTCATTTTTTTCCCCCCTAAAATGAATCTATAACAATAAAAGTAACCTAATAATATATTAAATTATTAAAATTAAAAAATATATTATTAATTTTAAGTATATACTGTCATCTTTAAGTGTTATAGTATTACCTAAAAGTGTTATATAAAAGTTTAAATATTAATATATACGCTACTAAATTGTATAAGTTTAAAATAAAAAAAGATGTTTCAAATTTAAATTTTGAAACATCTAATTATGATATATTTAACATTGAAATTATAGCTTCTTGTCTATTTTTAAACCCTAGCTTACAAAAAATATTACTTACATGCTTTTTAACTGTATACTCAGTTATATAAAGATTATTAGCAATTTCTTTATTATTAATTCCCTTTGCAATTTCTTTTAATACTTCATGTTCTCTTTTTGTGAGTAGATCCATATTAATTATATATTTATTTTGAACTATGTTTTCAATTAAATCTGATTCAAATACTTTTTTGCCTCTTAATATTTTTTCTATATTATATATAAATTCATTTTTGTCCTTTATATTAACTATATATCCATCTACATTGCTTTGAACTAATTTGGTAAATATGAATTCACTTTTATTTCTATCTAAAACAATGATCTTCGTGTCCTTTGAATGTAACTTTATATACCTTATTAATTCTAAATCAATTTCTGTCTTATCTTCTATTTCTATAAATATCAATTCTGAATTTAATAATTCTTCTTTAGTCAAATCAGATAATCTTTCTTTTAATATTATATTATCCATACTTAAAATTTCTTTAAATACACGCTCTAAAGATTCTCTAGTTATAAATGACATTGATATAACTAGGTTTGCCATAATATATTTCCCTCCTTTTCTTTTAAACAATATTTAAAATTGCAAATTAGAAAAGCCGGTTGCGCTACTAGTTCCATATACTCAAAGCGCCCATATAAAGAGTATACTTCAACACCTCTTCCTACCTTATATATTAATCTAACTAATTCTACCATAGTACACTTTTGTATACTATAATTTCCCTTCGTCATTTTACTACAAATTTTGTGATACAAATAAAAAATATTATTTGTTAATAGATGTATACTCTAGTAATTTCTCTGTTATTTTATTTAATTTTATTTTGTTTTTTTCTACTTATTTTATTCCATTGGTATTTTCTTTTTCTATATCCAATAAACCCTGTTATCCTATACCATGAGCATAGTTGTCTATACCCAAAACTTTCAAGAAATGCAAATAACATTAACTTTAATAAACTGGATAACTTTAAAATATATTTAAACATATAGTTTTCAAGTATTATAGCTGTCAAAGAAATTATTACACTATAAAAAATATATATAAATAAAAAAGTAATTAAAAATTTCAAATTCAGTAATCCACTAAAATACGATATTAAAATTATAATTAAACCAAAAACATCAATTATACATGAAAACATTTCATACACAACAAAGTAAAGAAAAGAAAAAATACCTACTAATCCGTATTTAGGATTTAAAAATATATACCTATGACTATTTAAGCTAGTAATTAATCCTATGTGCCATCTTCTTCTTTGTCCTTTTAAATCCTTAAGTTTCTCCGGAACTTGTGACCAACATATAGCTTTATATTCATATTTAATTTTATATTTAATCTTATTTTTTCTATAAAAAGAATGAAGTTTTACTACAAGATCCATATCTTCGCCGACGGTATCTGTGTCATATCCCCCTACATTTAAAACTGCATTTTTTTTAAACAGTCCAAAGGCTCCTGATATTATTAAATTTCCATTAAAACTATTGAACCACACTCTTGTTGTTAAAAATACTCTATAATATTCTATTGTTTGAAATATTGTAAGAATCTTTTTAGGTGGCATTACTTTAATAACTTTCCCTTTATCCAAAACAACTTGATTTGCTACTTTTATACTTCCTCCTACAGCTATAGTTGTATCATCTTCCATAAATGGCATAACTATATTACTAATAGAATCGCGTTGTAAAATTGAATCTGCATCTAAGGAAACAAACAATGGATATTTAGATACATTTATTCCCATATTTAATGCATCTGCTTTTCCTCCATTTTCTTTTTTAACTAATGTCAACTTCACTCCGTCTTTAACATAACCTTCATATATAAATTGTTCATTCTTACATTTAACCAGTCTTCTTATAGGCCTTGGAACTTTTTTTAATTCAAATTTATTTATTAATTTATTAGAAGTATCATCATTTGACCCATCATCTATAACTACAATTTCATATTCTGGATAATCTACATACGATAATGATTCAACACAATCACAAATTGTTTCTTCCTCATTATATGCTGGAACTAATATAGAAACAGGTACATAGTTATCTGTGCTTTTCAGTGAAAGTTCATTTAAATACATTTTATTACGCTTATCTTCATTTAAATTTAAAATAGCAAATATAGTAGATATAAAAAACACTATAGCGTAAATAAGCATATAATATAAAAAGAACGTATTTAAATAATCTACGAATAATCTTAACATTTATATTCTACCTCTATCTCCTCTAATTTTTCTAAATACTCTTCATATGATATCTTGTTATCCATAAATATTGCATAAAAAAGTATATCTTTTGCATACTTATCATCATCTTCTAATATATAATTTATTAAATCTTTATCATCAAATTTTAATATGCTTATTGCAGAGTTATATCTAACATACCAATTTTTATCATTTATACTTTTTAAAAGTGCTTTTTCACTACGTTTACACTTATAATTTTTTAAAGCAATTGCACATACAGCTCTGTATTCCCAATCCCCATTATTTAACAATTCAATGATTATATCCTTACATTCATCATACTTTATAATAGTGAAATATTTTACTATACTTATATTAATTTCTTTGCTTATATTATCTTTTAATATCTTTAATAGTTCTTCTCTTACAAATTTAATTTTATTATTTTTAAAATGTTCAACAATTACTTTTTGGAGGCTTTCATTGAACTCTTTAAAATCATTTATCAAATATTTATCTAATTCACTTTTGTCTCCTCCGAATTGATTTATTATATCTGTGAAAACTTTATTATTTATATATTTTTCTTCTTTAGATACATATTCAATAGCACTTTTCAATGTATTTATATTTCCTATTTTCGATATTGATTCTAATGCTGCTATCCTCAAATATATAGACTTAGTATTTATACAACTAAGTAAAAACTCACTTATTTCGTAGTTACTCAGCTTGTATTCTCCTAGATTGATAGCCATATATGTTTTTAACGTATTATCCTTTAATTTATGCTTTAAAACATATCTATTTACTGTATCTTCGAAATTCTCCATATAAATTTTTGTATATTTATGATTATTTATATCTTTATTAAAAACTTCTATGGTATTATTAAAAACCTTAATATAAGTTTTATATTTTAATTTTTCTATAATATATGATATATCCATTTTAGATATCTCATTTCCATTTTTTACACAACTCAATTGTTTTAAAATTTCAGCTTCAAACTCTGGCTTTATGATTTTTACTTTTTTTAAAAATCTAAAGTTTAAAATATCTTTTGCTATCATATAAATAACAGCACAAGCTATTATATAAATAAAAAAGCTCAGTACTAAATATATATCAACTATATTTTTCATAAAATTTTCCTCTTTACTTTTTTAGCTCATCTTTAACTATATAATAAGATTGTTTTAAACGCTCATTATACTCAGGTACGTTCCATCCATTTAAATTGTAAGCTTTGCTATTTAATCGATTTATAGTCTTATCTTCTTCTTTTACAGTGGCTCCTATATTTATATCATCTATTCTTAAGGGCTTAGTCTTAAATTCTTTGTAAAAATCATCTTGAATTTGTTTTGTTGACGGGTCCATAAAGTTTATAAGCCCCCATGGTATACGCACCTCTACATAATTGTCTCCTATATAATAATCTGCAGCTGAGTTATAATTTTTGCTATTAGGGTTTCCATTACCTTTAGTTAATTTACCAGTCTCATAACTTATTTTATCTAATGTCTCGTTTAATGATTTAACATACATCTTAGGTCTTATATCCATATAAATAGGTGAGAAATAGTCTATATCAGGTGTATTTCTTATTAAATCTGGTCGTTGTTCATAAAGTGTTTTGTTTTCATAAAAGTTAAATCTATTATAGTATTCATGTACTGATACCATCGAATTTTCATTATCATTTATACTAATTATAAAATCTACAGGTTTATCAAAGTTTAGATTATACTGAGTACTTTTATTTGACCCTGACTTAGGCGTTACATCCAAGTCTATATATAATCCTTCTTTCTTTAAATTTAAAATTTTTTGCGACTTAACCATTAAGTATAAATACTTCTCATCACTTTTTGCATATAAACTTAAATTATCATTTTGATTTAAAATATCACTTTTTTTCCAATCACTTAAGCTATCATCTGGATATGGAGTTTCATTTACTTTTCCTGGCTCAAAGTCCATAAGTCCAAAACTTTGGCTATATGTTTGTGTATCACTCCAATATGCCGATCTATCTAATATTTTACTATCTTTAGTATTCCATGATGATGATGCCCAACTATCTTGAAACTCAAATATAAAGCATCCTGAAATTCCTGATTTTTTTATAGCTCTATATGCGCTAACTAGAGCTTTCCCCTGTTCCTGTTCATTAATATAGCCTTTATTAAAATCTTTATTAAAATCTCCTCCTGCCCTACTTGATGGGACACCCATTTCTCCTATTATAACCGGTATTTTGTAATGATCATTAATCTTTTTAAAGTATTCATCCATATTGTCCTGATATTCTTTTAAATCAGTAAAAGATGGATATATATTGTAACTAGCAACTATACCTGTTTTTAATGATCTTGTTCTTTTTATATCGCTAACATCTACAAAGTTTTTTATTTCCTTTTTATCTTTGCTAGATTTATTATTAACTAGGTTAGATGGTGATGTACCTATGAAACTTATTAAGCTTTGTTTCTTATATTTTTCAAACTCATATTTAGTTAAATAATTACCCATTTTAGCTAGGTATGATTCAAATGAAGATGCATCTTTATTTGTATACATATATTTACCATTGTATGGAGATTTTTCATTCATAATATCTGCATATATTAAGTCATGCTTTGCAAATTCAATTCCTAAGCTATATCCGATAACATATTTTGATACATCTGTTTTATATTTTTGAAATACATCTGATTTTTTTAAGTTATTTAAATTACCATGGACAGAATCTATTGCAATTTTAATATTATTTTTAAATGCTTCAGATGCTGTTTTTCCTTCTGGGTCTTTACCATTTTTAAGTAATTTTTCATCAAAGTAAATTCCTTGCATTAAGTATATAGGATTTTTTTTATCTTTATTAAATTTATATAGTGCATCATAAAAACTAGCATCCATTGTATGCGAAACTTTTATACAGTTCGCCCCCATATCATAAATATAACTTATCCATCTTAAATATTCTTCTTCACTTATCATATTTTCACTTGGAAATACCCCAGGTTTAGTAGAATTTAAATCTACGCCTATAATTTTTAAATTTTCCCATTTATCATCCTTAGCTATATAAATATCTTTTCCTTTAGTTTTTGCAAAGTAAGTTTTATTTTTTACAAAAACATCATTCGATATAAAGCTTCCAAATGCAACTATACCTATTAAAAATATTAATATACAAATAGTTAAAAACTTCTTCATCTAATTTCACTCCTATTAAATTGCCCACTTACTTAAGATGTTTATATTTTGATCCATCCATTTACCTCTATTTTCTATAAAATTTTTCATTAAGTTTAACTCTTCTTCATATGATTTAGATTTGCCTTCTGTGGATTTTAATAAATGAGAGTGCTTATCTAAAAACTCAATATATTCTTGTGGCGTTTTTATATTAGAATCATCGAATAAATCAGAGCTATTTTCCTCAAATACCTCTGCTTGATTACATAGTTTAATTGGCCATTTATTAAAATTTCTATCAATTGATTTACCTAATTTTTCTTGAGTTTTATCTATTTCTCCTATCAAATATTCATCACTTAAATAAGTTTTTCTCAGTTCCTTATATCTATTTACAACTTTATCGGCAAATAATTTATCTTCAATTAATCTATCAAACCACGGCCTTTGATTCATAAAAAATCCTTTGTAGTCATATGGTTGTCCTATATCTTCAGTGTGATTTCCTAATGATTGATTAAAATCCCAAACTGGACCAGACTTCATTTTTCCATTGTAGTCCTTATACATATATGTACTATAAATTCCTGCATCAGTGTTTTTGAAAAATTCATTAATTATATAAAAATCAACAAAAGAATCATCATCAATATATTTTTTATATCCCACCTCTGGATCATTGAATTTATCAGAGTAAAGCATTCTTTCAAACTCACTTACATACTTTTGTATATATCTGTATTTCCCGGGTGTTAAATCTTTTTTTGGATATTCAATATTTAATCCATTATTATATAATGAAATTTCTTTTCCATAACTATCAACTTCTATATCCCCTTCTTTTTGTCTATTTTTAGCTAATATAAAACTGCTATCATTTCTACCCTCTATAGTTTTAGTTATATCTACTCTGTCTTCTCCTCTGTTAATTTTTTCAATCATCATATAAACCCCTTGATAATTAGAGTCATCTATATTAAGACTTTTATTATCTACCAAAAACACTTCACAAAATTTTACTCTAGGAGCATATCCCATTATTTTGCTAGATGTTTTTAATGCTATATAGTTTCTCATTAAAGATTTATCCGCAAAAGGTGCGTTTAACACCCATTCAGAATCCTTTGGCATTCCTAGTAAACTTTTTTCTTTCTCCCCACCTTTTTTATCCATAAGTTTTATTATGTATTGTTTTTTAGGATATTTACTAGTACTATTTCCTCTTATTTTAAAACTCACTCTACTTGTTAGGTTCGGCGTATCACTTAATCTATTTAATCCTGATTTATTATCATAAATTTGAATTTCTCCAACAGTTTTATCTTCTCTTTTGATAGTGTTTCCATCTGTATCAATCAAAACTATAGGTAAGTTGTAGTCTTTGCTTATTTTACTTTCTTGTTGATATGTTTTGAAGTTTTTTTGTTTAGCTTTTTCGAATTCTTTCTTTGATAATTCTTTTATATTACTTAGATTTGATACTATTAATAATGTTACAAATAAAAAAGTAATTGCTACAAAGCTTTTAAATATATCTTTTTTCATAATATATCCCCTAACCTATTGTCTCTCCATTTTGAGCAACTATATTTACAGTGCTAACCCCTTCTATACTATATAGACTGCTTATAATATTTTTATCTTCATTATTTTTAATTTTTATCTGATATATTATTTCTATATTATCTCCTACTGAATTTTTGGCTCTTAATTGACTACCTTTAAATGAGTTAAATACACATCTCATAATTTCTTCTTCTTTTTCTCTTAAACCTCTTATTATTAATATGTATCTGTCTTCTTTTCCAAATCCACTAAAGCTAAACATAGATAAGACCGCAAATAAGAATAATGACCCTATAATTGCTACCATATAATTTGAGCTACCTACACTAAGACCTATCGCTATGCACCAAAATATATATCCAGTATCTCTTGGATCTTTTATTGCTGTTCTAAAACGAACTATAGATAATGCACCTACCATTCCTAGAGATAGGGCTATATCACTACCAATAACTATCATTACCATAGTTGTAACTAAAGTAAGCATTACTAAAGATACATTAAATTTTCTATTGTACATAACTCCACTAAATGTTATTTTATATGTCCAAAATACTACCATGGATAATAATAGTGCTATACACATTGTTTCCAATGCTCCAAAAGCTGTTATAGTTCCACTTTGGTTTGTTACGTATTTGTATAATGTTTCCTTCATTCTACCACATCCTTATAATATATAATTTTCAAAAAACTGTCTTGAACTACAATACTTACTAAGAGATCTGTTTGTTGTATCTAATCCAGCTAAAGCTTGAGATATCCAGCAAAATAATTCTCCATCAAATTTCACTTCTAAAACCGCATTGTAATAATCTACAATAGGTGTCATTAATATATCTTCATTGAACATATCAAAATTAAATTCATTAGATTTTATATCACTATCTAATGTAACTCGTATATTATTTTCATTATGTATATAAGCCCTTCTATTATAATCTACAAGTACTACTGGTCTATATTGTCCTATAGTCATTATATTGTACGCAGATTTAGATGTGTTATTTTCATACTTTAAAAGTACACTATAGTCTTTATTTATAAGAGCAATTGCATCTTCTCTACTTATAGTAGTTGTTTCTTTTCTTTGACTTACATTAATCTTTCGCTTTATTTCAAGTTTAACTTTATCTGTGTTAGTGTCATATACCCTCAACCTTATTTTCTTTCTTATTTCTTCTCCATTTACTTTTGCATAATAATCATCATTGTTTAAACTATCAAAGTATAAACTTCGTATACGATATCCATAACTTTTATTGTTTGGATCAGGCGTTAATACCTCCTTAAAAAGCTCATTCACTTTGTAATAATCCATTTCACCTATTGGATATTTAAGTTCTCTTCTATTTACTATCAATTTTCATACTCCTTATGTAAATTTTTTGATTAATATATTTTATATTCTAGCACAATGAGATATTTTATTATCTTTTTTGACATCATATTCAATGTTTAAAAATGGTATTTATCTATTATGCTAACCGAGTATTATATATCTTTACTTAATTGATATACCCACTCTGCATTAATTTTAATTAAAAATAACTTAATTTTGATATAACCTGTTAATTAGATTTATCAAAATTAAGTTATTTTAATTTGTATATTAAAATTTAATTAATAAATTCATTTTTTATTAATATTATTAATTAAAAATATTTTGACTTACTTCTTCGTCTAAATTACTATTTTGATTTTCTTTATCTGTTGGCTCTTCTGGTTTAACTGGAAGTTCTACTGGCTTTTCAGGTGCTGTTGATTCATCAGGTTTTACTGGAGGTTCTACTGGCTTTTCAGGTGCTGTTGGTTCATCAGGTTTTACTGGAGGTTCTACTGGCTTTTCAGGTGCTGTTGGCTCATCAGGTTTTACTGAAGGTTCTACTGGTTTTTCAGGTGCTGTTGGTTCATCAGGTTTTACTGGAGGTTCTACTGGCTTTTCAGGTGTTGTTGGTTTTTCCGGCTTTACTTGATTTTGTTGTTCATTTGTATGTTTATACTGAGAATTTATTGATATCTGCTGATTTGAATTTTTATTGGTGTAATAATCTTTTTTATATTTTTTTTCATTTTCATTAGATTTGACCGTAGTTTCATCTTCTTTAATAATTTCCTCTTTTTGATTTTCTTGTTTATTAGTCTTATCTTCAATATTTTTTAAGGCTACTTCTTGCTGCTCTATCCTTTTATATTCTTCATTTGCAAGAATTGGAGCTTGTGATAAAGTAAATCCTGAAACTAGTGCAGTTGTTAAAATTGTTGAAGCTACTACAACTTTTCCTTCTTTATTCATTTGTTAACTCCTTTGCTTAATATTATTCTATTTGTTTTATATTATCTATTCACTTAAATTCGATAGTTTTCCTTTAGTTAAATTCTTTCATATTTTTCACTAGTTTCTCATAATTTGTGGATTTACTTTGTATTGTACGAAAGGGTGTAGATAGTTGATTCTTCACACTAAAGCCTCTGCCTTTTAAGTGTTTATCAACTACATACACCCTTCTTCTACTCCTTCTTACACTAAGCATAGGGATATAGTTGTATTTTGCTTGTGTAGCAAAATACAACTATATCCCTATCTTTACTTATAACTTTAAATCTTTTACTGCTTCTCTTGTTGCTACTAATTTATTTTCTATTTCTTCAATATTTTCTTTAGCCATACCTATAAATAGCATATCTATTATCGCAAGTTGAGATATTCTTGAACTCATAGCTCCTTCTCTTAAAGATTTTTCTACATAAGGAACCTTTAACGTTATATCAGATAAATCTTCTAATTTATTACTTATACTTGCCTTTGTTATGCTTATTACTGGAACATTATTTTTATTTGCATTTTCTACACACTTTATTACTTCTTTTGTTGTTCCTGAATATGATATTGCAACTGCTACATCTTCAGGTTCCATTAAAATAGATGAAGTAATTTGTAAGTGAGTGTCAACATGTGCTATACATCTTTTATTTATTCTACTTAATTTATAATAAAAATCTTGTCCTACTAACCCTGAAACGCCAACGCTATAGATGTATATATTCTTTGCTTTAGAAAGCAAATCTATTGCTTTTTCTAAATCTTTCTCTTGTATTAAATTCACCGTTTTATCCATAACTTTATCAATTGATTTTTTTATCCCATATATAATATCTGTTGTCTCAAGCTTTTTGTTTATATACTCAAAATCAGCTTTTTCTTTTCTATCTCTTAAACTCATAGATAACTTTAACTTCATTTCATTTAAACTTTCAAAACCTAACTTTTTTGAAAATCTAATCAATGTAGCTGCTGAAGTATTTGTTATTTCCCCTATTTCTTTAGCTGATAAATTAATTATACTTTCATTATTAGAAAGTAAATAGTCAGCTATAAGCTTCTCGCTATCTGTAAAATCTTCATAATTTTGTTTTATATACTCTAAAATATTCATAACTTAAACCTTTCTAAAATAAAACTTTTTACCATCCTTTATATATTTTAATAGATAAAAGTCATCTTGTAAAACTGATGCTACTTTATTTATTCTAGCATCGTAAGCTTGATTTGTAGTTAAAATTTGAAGCTCTCCCATATACCTCTTATATCCTTCATTGTCTATAGTTATGTCTCCATAATTTTTATCTACTGTATTTTCAGGTTTTATATTATTCCCATTTAATATTAACCTACTTTCACTAGCTCTTATAGCATCTCTTGCTCCATCAGTTCGTGAACTATATATTTCTTCTAATAATGTTAAAGAAACCTTATCTTTAGTATCTACTTTTATTCTTAATTCTACTCCTTCAGTAAAAAGATTTGCTAAATCATTTAACTCTTTTTTGCTTGGAAGTGAATCACCTATAAAAACTGATTGATTTCCTATTGCAAACAAATGATTTGCAGCTTGCCTTACATCTTTATTTCTATGATCTTCTAATGTTGGTAATCCATCTTTTAATGGACTTCTTTTTCTGTTATTAGACTGAACGAATGAACATATCTTTATTCCTCTGTCATTTAAAATTTTATTTTTTTCTAACATGCATTCCTCAGATATCCCCGTTCCGATTCTTGGGTAAAAATTGTGAAGTGCATCTATATTTTCATAATTTGGAGAAAATTTATCTAAATTTTTAAAAAATGATTCTGTTATTGTAGAAGCATTTAATTGTATTTGTATCCCATAATCATTTTTACTCATAGTGGATATCTCTTCTTCTGTATATCCAAAGTCAATTCTTATAGTTTTTACTCCCATATCTCTTAACCCTTTTAAATCCATGTTATCCAAATCTAAAAATTTAAAAGTATTAGGAGATATATCACTAATTATATCCATATCATATTGCTTTGCTAATTTAAAAAACTCTCTCACTTCAACTTTTAAAATATCATAATTAGCTTCTGGAATATGGAGTGATGTGAAAATCCTAGTAAATCCTAACTCCTTAGCATCTCTTAATAATTGTATATTCTCATCTTTTGTGTTATCTAATCCAAAATAAACTGAAAATCCTAAACTCATAAATACTTCCTCCTCATCATATAAAAACGGACTGCCCTTATTTGCTGGGTCAAGATATAATACTAATTTGTAGCGACCTTCAAAGCATCTTTTAAGCTTTGGGAGCATAACTTAGTATTATATCTGGAGCGCCCAAACCTTAGGTCAGTCCTTTACTACTTTTTATTCTACTGGATCTTCAAACCCTAATAATTCTGTAAAGAAGTATCCACCTGCATATGATGCTACCACTCCAATTAAGAAGACAAACATTTTCCCATCAGCTATTAATAGTGCAAGTGGTAATCCTGATACTCCCATTGCAACTGCTCCAACTTTGAAAAATGCCATTACTGCTCCACCTATTCCAGCTCCTAAGCAAGCTCCTAAGAAAGGTTTTCCAAGAGGTAATGTTACTCCATATATTAAAGGCTCTCCTATACCTAAAAATCCTGGTACTAATCCATTTTTTGCTGTTTCTTTTAATCTTTTATTTTTAGTCTTTTTAAAAACTGCTATTGTAGCCCCAACTTGAGCCATACCTGCTGTTGCAAGTATTGGAAGTAAAACTGTTGAACCTGTACTTGCTATTAAATCTGCATGTATAGGCGTTAATGCTTGATGCATTCCAGTCATAACTAATGGTAAGAATAACGCTCCTGACACTGCTCCTGATATAACAGAAACTAACATATTTCCTGATGCTACAGTATTTGCTACTACTAAACCTATTGAATCAGATATAAATCCACCTACTGGCTGTAATACTAATAATGCAACTAAAACTGAAACTGTTAGTGTTAATAGCGGTGTTATAAATAAATCTAGCACATCTGGTACTACTTTTTTGCATCCTTTTTCAATATAAACTGCTAATAGTGCAACTAGTATTACCGATATTATTCCACCTCTACCTGGTGTTAATGTCATTCCAAATAAATTTATATCAGCAAGTACTGGAGATGATAAAATTCCGCCAAGTACTCCACCCATCATAGGCATTTGTGATCCAAATTCTTTTGCTGCATTTAATCCAACTAATATAGATAAAACTGAGAAAACTCCGTTTCCTATTAATCCTATTATCTTAGCTGCAGTTGTACTTGTGTATGCTTCTCCAAAATATACACCTGCAATATTATTAACTGCTAAAACCAATCCACATGCTACAAATAGTGGTATTAAAGGTATGAATATATTTCCAACTTTTTTAAGTGCATTTTTGAATTTTGTATTATTTTTTTCCTTTAGTTTATCTTTTGTTTCTTTTATTGCATCATCACCTAGTAATACTTTTTCACCAACTATCTTATTTACTTCTTCAGTTACTTTATTTACTTTACCTGGTCCATAAATAATTTGTAATTGTCCCTCTGCTTGAACTACTCCTAATGCACCTTCTGACTTTTTCAATTCTTCCATTTGAACTTTTGAATAATCTAAAAGTTCAAGTCTACAACGTGTCATACAGTTTTGTACACTTTTAATATTTTCTTTTCCACCAACTAAATCAACTAACTTTTTTGCTATTTCTTGGTTTGTCATTACAATTCCTCCTATCTATTTTTATATATTTTTAAGAGCTTTTGCTATATATCCATTATTCTTTACTAATATTACTTTAGCTTCTTCTTTTTCTAAGTTTGACAAGATCATAAATATAGATAGCTTTACATCAAAATCAGTTTCAGTTAAAATAGTTTCTGCTTCTTTAAAACTTACTCCTGTCGCTTCACACACTATTTTTTTAGATCTTTCAACTAATTTTTCATTTGTTGCTTTTACATCTACCATTAAGTTTCCATATACTTTTCCCATTTTTATCATGCTACCTGTTGATAGCATATTTAATACTAACTTTTGTGCTGTCCCTGACTTTAATCTTGTAGACCCTGTTACAACTTCTGGTCCAACAACTGGAGATATTGCTATTTTAGCTTCTTTTGCTACTAGTGAGTCTGCATTACATGTAACTGATACCGTTAGGGCTCCTACTTTATTTGCATACTCTAATCCTCCTATTACATATGGTGTTCTTCCTGATGCCGCAATACCTACCACTATATCATTTTCATTTAAATCCTTGTCCTTTAAATCTAATACAGCTAATTCTTTAGAATCTTCAGCACCTTCTTTAGCTCTAAATATAGCCTCTTGACCTCCTGCAATTAATCCTTGAACTAATTCTTCTGATACTCCATATGTTGGAGGGCATTCTGATGCATCTAGTATTCCTAACCTTCCAGAAGTTCCTGCACCTATATATATTAATCTTCCACCTTTTTGCATTCTCTCTACTATTCCATCTATAGCTTTTGCTATTTGAGGTAATTCTTTTTCTATCGCATTTGCTACCTTTTTATCTTCTTCATTTATCATCTTAACCATTTCTAAAGTCGATACTTTATCTATATTTAATGTATTTTGATTTCTACTTTCTGTTGTTAATTTCGCTAAGTTTAATTTATCCATTTTTTGACCTCCATATTTTGTGAATTCGTTTTCTTATTTGTAATTTCATAATACCATGTTTGAAATATCATTTCAATATATTTTATTTAAAAAGAAATATTATTTTATATATAGCTAAGCGTTATATTTTCTTCAAACATTTTTAATGGACATAATTTCCTTAAGATTAAAAAAAGTTAACTCATTATTTATGAGTTAACTTTTACTTTTGACTGCACTTTTCTTTCCATTTTTCTAACTTTTTATTGTATATTTCTTTTATAAGTTCAATATCTACTTCATTTTCATAATTTTGACTTATTATTGAACTTGCAACTATAATAACATCTAAACATTCTTCAGTTATATCATGCTTTGATTTATTTTTATATCCACATCCACATGCATTTATATTACTAAGTATAGCTTGTGCTACTTCTCCTGTTTCTTCTGTTAATTTTAAAGCCCTTTGTTCTATTGTTTTTTTATCTATTTCTGTTAGTTTTTGAATTTCTTCAAAATTGACTAATGTGTTGTTATTCATTTTTATACCTCTTTTCTTTAATTACATATTTGATAAAATTTTAATGTTAAATCTTATTAACAAAATCAGTAAAGTACCTAGTTTTATTGGTTTAGTATTAAATTTGTGTTAATATATATATATGTAGCTAATTGAGAATTCAATTGACTACCTCGTGTTTTTACTTCCTACGATTTTCGTAAATTTAAAGGGGGTTGTAATCAGCAATGGATCGGTTGAGAAGAAGTTATAATATGGTTATGTTCTTGTTATTAGGACTAATCTGTGGTATATCTGGAAATTTGCTAGATAAACCTGTATTAACTCCTGTACTTTATATAGGTTGTGCATTATGTGGACTTATATTTTCAGGGTTAGTATTCTCTCCAATGAAAAAAGGACTTGAAAGTTAAAACTTAAATAAAAAAGAGCTATATTATATAGCTCTTTTTTTCATATTATTTTACATTTTCTACATTATAATCATTATCTAACTTTGATTTATATCCATTTACTAGTGAGTCTAATGCTTGCTTTATTTCATATTCACTTGGTAATATTACATATCTTCTTGCATCTAATATAAATTTACTTTCCTTATTAACTATATTAACACTAGAAATTTTCTTATTTACACTACCTTTCATATCTAAAAGTAGTTTTGAAAATTCCCCTTTGGTGATATTTTTTAAGATTATGTAAATTTCTTTTTCTGTTAATAAATTATCTCTTGAAACTCTTTCAACTTCTTCGTTAAACATTTCCATAACTTCTTGATTAGTATTTTTTATATATTTATCAAGTATTAATTTTGATAATCTAGCTGTTACAAATCCTCCTGCGCCTATTCCTACTATGTTTAGCAGTATGTATATATAAGAATTATTTAATAATTTTCCAAAATTAGTAATAAGAGCCAATATAAAGAAGGCTAATGTACCTCCTAAAACACCTAATATTAATTTCACATTGTTAATTTTTTGATAATTTTTTTCATCTTCTAAATAAAAATCATCTTCTATTGTATGGTTTCTATATTTATACAAATCTATATCAAGTGAATTATTCGTAGAGTGTAGACTATTTGCAAATCTACAGTATTCACTTTTATCCACAGTATTATCTAAGTTTATACTTTCAATAAATTTATCTCCATAAATTTTTATACTTCTCAAAATAGATTTGATAAGCGCTTCATTTTTCGAATCTCCATTCCATATAGATAGTGCATATTCTATACATCCTGACATACCTAGTATATGTTCTGTTTCTACACTTCCATCAATTTCAAAAAATTCTACTCCTCTTACTTTCCCTTCATTAGCTATAATTTTAGCTTGATTATATGTAAAAGCTCCTCTTTTTAATATTTCTTTTGGCTCTAATGTTGCATGTGTCATACCTTCCTTTATTCTATCTTCAAAATCCGCTATAGCTTCTTCATATTTATCTAGAGGTATTTCAATACTCATAGGTGATCCATCTTCGTTTACAAACCTTAATTCACCATAATTCAGACATGCATCAACACATCGTTCGCCACTGCTACTGTATTTGCTTTTTAGTATCTTTGTCATATATAATTTTCACCCTTTACAAATGAACTTTGTTATCTATGGTTGTTGTTTATCTATTGTGTCTACTATAATAAGTCCTTTTTTATTTTTTATAAGCCCTGGCTTACACTCATAAACATTATATCCATTTACGCTAAGTAGTGCAACTCCATTCGCTTTATTGTCTAGTTTCAAAACATCTCCTACATTTAAATTAATAAGGTCTCTTACAGATATGTTTGTATTTCCTAATGTTGCAGTCATATCAGCCTTTACACTACAAATGTTTTGATATATAGCATTGGTAAATTCATATTGACCTTCTATATCTCTAGTTTTTAGAAGTTTTTTTGTTTCTAATTGTTCAAGTACTGGCTCCATACAACAATAAGGATTGCAAAAATGCATCTTTCCAATTTCTTCGGTACCATTATACATAGTCATTTGTGCAATAAGTACAGACTCACTTACTGAAAACTTATTGCTGGATTCAATATTGGTATAAATATTTGAAACTTCCCGTTTATTACATCCTTCTACTATGTGTAACCTTTTTATAAAAGTTTCAGCAATATTCAAAATTAGATGCTTATCAATTTCAGTTAGTTCTCTATTTTTATTTTTAAAGCTTCCATCTCCACCTAACATTAAATCTATAAGTGTAAGAGCTACTGTTTTATCCATTTGATATATAAGTCCCTTTACTAAGGGTAATATGTCATGTTCTATTATTATCGAGTCATATTCAATCGATTTCATAAATTCTTCAAAATTAGTTTGCCTTACTTTTTTAAGTTTAGCATTTATGCTTTTCTGTTTTAAATCATATGCTATATTTAAATTCATATACTTGCAAAAGTCTTCAGCTATAAGTGATAAAAATCTCATATTATCAGCAGAATATCTTTGAGGTTTTTTAAAATCATAATCTCTGATTGTAATTTCCATTTTATATGCCTCCGATTCTATCTACTTTGAAGATTGTTTACCATTGACCACATATCGTCTCCTACCTGTATACCCTTGCTGTTATACTGAAATGACCTTTGAGCCATTATTAAATTTACCATCTCATCTTGCATGTTTACATTAGACATTTCTACATGTCCTTGTAATATGCTTTTATTTTGTACCGCTTCAACATTAGTTGGCTTTGCAGTAAATAAATTATCTCCTACTGATACAAAATCAGCATCTCCTTTAGGTTGATATAAATTAATCACTCCAACTTTGTTATTGTCTAGATATATTTCCCCATTCTTATGTATACTTAAATCTCCATTTTTCATATTAATATTTTTACCATTCCCATTTAAAGGTTGTATATCTAGTATATTACCCTTATCATCTACTAATTTACCAGTTGAATCTAAATTAAATTCTCCATTTCTTGTGTATGCATAGCTTCCATCTGATCTCATCACTCTAAAAAAGCCATCTCCATCTATTGCTAAATTAGTATTTATTTTAGTTTCTTTAATTGCACCTTGTTCATAATTTCTAGTTGCTTGAGATATCCTACTTCCAGTACCAGTTCTAACGCTTGTAGAGTTAGTTGGGTATGAATTTTTATGTAATGATTCTTGATATAAATCTAAAAAATTAGCATCTAATTTTTTATATCCTACAGTCTGTGAATTTGTTATATTATTTGAAATCAAATCTATATTAGATTGACTTGATAACATCCCAGACTTACTATTATGCATTATATTATACATATTTTATACCTACCTTACACTTCCGATTTCATTAGCTATTTGTCTTAATGTTGAATCTATAGTTTGTATAACTTTTTGATTAGCTTCAAATTCTTTTACTGTTTCCATCATTTCTGTTACTGAGCTTATGTAATCTACATTTGACCCTTCTACATATCCTTGTTTTATAGAATAGTTATTTGAGTTTTTAGGGTTATTTCCTGAGTATAAATTATCTCCAACTTTTTTAAGATTTTTGTAATCATTGAAATCTACAATAGAAAATTTATAACTAGCTCCACCTTCTACCATAAGCTCATTTGAAGGTGTAACTGTAATTTTACCATTACCTACATATATAGGTTCATTAGCTCCTGTTGCCTGATTTAATCCCATAACATTATGACCACCATTTGTTACAAGGTATCCTTGTGAGTTAACCTTAAATGATCCATCTCTAGAATAAAATGTATTTCCACCAAAGTCTCTTATCTGAAAAAATCCACTACCATCTATTGCAAAATCGGAATTATTTTCAGTTGCTACAAATGTACCTTGCTTAAAATTTGTATTAACTTCGTCTATTCTAGTACCAAAGCTTACTCCACCTAAAATTTGTTGATATGCTTTTCCATTTTGGTAATTATCATTATTGGATAAAGTCATTTCTTCAAAACTTTTAGATATTAATTTATCTTCTTTATATCCATTAGTTTTTATATTTGCTATATTGTTTGTTATTGTACTTTGTCTCGACTGTAAATTTAACATCGAAGATACAGATGCATATAGTCCTCTTATCATATTTCCTCCTAATCCAGGTATTTTAGTTTTTTCATCATACCTCTTAAATTTGAAATAGCTTTTTTACTTAACTGTGAAACTCTAGACTCTGTAACTCCTAATATTTCGCCAATTTCTTTAAGTGTCAATTCTTCATAATAATACAGTGATAGCACAAGTCTATCTTTTTCCTTTAACAAGTCTAACGCCTTAGCTACTGTTTCTATAAGCTCTTCTTTTTCTATTGATGCTTCTACGTTTATAGACTCGTCTTTTATTATATCTATAAGCTTTAAATCATTTTCGCTATCTAAAACCATATTATCAAGAGAACTTGTACTTAAATTTAAAGTACTTTTTCTTATTTTATGAACTTCGTCATTTGATATTTCCATAAAGTCAGCTATTTCATTTACTGTAGGTTCTCTAAAATTTTTGTGTTGTAAATTTTCTATACAATTTTTATATGATCTTACTTTACTTATACATCCTCTAGATACTGGTGATTGTTTTCTAATTTCATCTATTATATAAGATGTTATTCTTATAGAAGCATAAGTTGAAAATTTAACACCTTTTCCTTCGTCAAACTTATCACTTGCATCTAATAATCCCATAACCCCATAACTTACTAAGTCTTCGTATTCCATTCCTATTTTATTTGTATAATACTTAGAAGCAATACTTCTAACAATAGGCATATTTTGATTTATAAGTTCTTCTTTACTAATCATAATGTCAACAACTCCAATCACTATATATTAATTACCCCTTGAGATTTTATTTGTACATCATTAGGTATTTCATTTAATGACAGTATAGTTAAGTTAGTAAACACCATTTCAACTAATTTTCTAAATGGTGCTCTTATCTTAGGAGAAACTAATACTATTGGTCTATTATTATTAAAATTAACAGACTCTATAGTCGATTGTATTCCTTTGAAAATCTTATTAGTAGTTTCTGGATCTATCGCTGGATATGTTCCATTTACAGATCTTTGTAAACTATTAGCTACTAAAGTTTCAATTTCCATAGATAGTGTTGTAACTACTATCGAATTGTTTTCATCTATTAATTCAAGACATATACTTCTACTCATAGCCATTCTTACATATTCGGTAAGTAGCTCTAAATCTTTAGTATTTCTTGCATTATCTGCTAAAGTTTCTAGTATAGTGACTCTATCTTTTATAGATACCTTTTCTTTTAATAGATTTTGGAATACTTTTTGAACTTCTCCTAATGTCATTAAATCTGGTATTAACTCTTCTACAACTGCACTGTATTTTTCTCTTGTAGCATCTATTATCGCCTTTACTTCTTGACGTCCCATAAGTTCATGAGATTTAGATTTTATAGTCTCAAGTAAGTGAGTTACTAATATAGTTGTAGGGTCTACAACAGTAAATCCGTATAATTCTGCCTCTTCTGCTTTGTCTTTTTCTATCCATAAGGCATCCAACCCAAATGTAGGTTCTTTAGTTGATATACCATCCAAATCTACGTCCATACCCATTGGGTTCATACATAAAAGCATATTTGGCATAAGTTCATATGTTGTTACTGGTATACCTTTTATTTTTATAGTATATTGATTTGGATTTAACTGTAGGTTATCTCTTATCCTTATCGGATGAACGATTATTCCCATATCAATTGCACATTGTCTTCTAACAGATACAATCCTTTGTAATAAATCTCCACCGCTACTTTCATCAGCTAAAGGAATTATTCCATATCCAATTTCTATCTCTATAGGTTCTACATTTAAAAGAGATGAAACATCTTCTGCATTTTCTAGACTTTCCTCAGCTGTTGGTGCAGCTTCAACTTCATATAAGGCTTCCGCTTCGGCCTCTTTTTCTTCTTTTTTAAGTGTGTAACCTATAAATATAGCTCCTGCTCCTAAAGTGAAAAATGATAATTTAGGTAATCCAGGCAATAATCCTAGTAATACTAAAACTATACCTGCCATAATTACTGCTTTAGGAATTGATATTAACTGTTTTCCTAATTGAGTACTAAAGTTTTCATCGCCATTAACTTTAGTTACTAATATACCTGCAGATGTTGAAATAATTAATGCAGGAACCTGACTTACTAAACCATCTCCAATTGTAAGTCTTGTATAAGTTTGAATCGATTCCATAAAATCCATATCAAGCATTACAACACCAATAACTATACCTGCAAGTATATTTATTGTAGTTATGATTATACCTGCAATTGCATCACCTTTTACAAACTTTGATGCCCCATCCATAGAACCATAAAACTCAGCTTCTTGTTGCAATTCTTTTCTTCTTTTTCTAGCTGTCTTTTCATCTATAGCTCCTGCATTTAAATCTGCATCTATACTCATCTGCTTACCTGGCATTGCATCTAAGGTAAATCTTGCTGATACTTCAGATACTCTACTCGAACCATTTGTTATAACAACAAATTGTATTATTACAATTATTAAAAATATGATTATACCAACTACGTAATTTCCTCCAACAACAAAACTTCCAAAAGACTCTATAACATTTCCTGCATAACCTTGCCCTAATATAAGTCTTGTAGATGATATATTAAGACCTAGCCTAAATAAAGTTGTCACTAGAAGTATCGTTGGAAATATTGATAATTCTAATATACTAGTTGAAAATATCGTCATTAGTAATATAAGCACTGACAGCCCTATATTTATAGCTAGCATTATATCTAATAAAAAAGGTGGTAGTGGAATTATTATCATAAGTATAATTCCAATTATCCCAAATCCAACTAATATATCAGTTCTTTTTTTAAGCCCTAATTTTTCCATTTAAAACCTCTTTTTATATTTTTTTATATCTATTTTTTATTTTATAAACTGCAACTAATACCTCTGCTACTTCTTGATACATCTTTTCTGGTATCTCTTGTTCAATCTCTACTTCTTTATAAATAAGCCTTGCTAAAGGTTTATTTTCTATAATAGGTATATCATGCTCTTTTGCTATTTCTCTTATTTTAAAGGCTATTAAATCTGCTCCTTTTGCTACAACTGTTGGTGCAGAATCTGCTCCTTTTTCATACTTTATAGCTATAGATATATGAGTAGGATTTGTTACAATTACACTAGCTGATGGTACAGATTCCATCATTCTTCTTGATGACATTTCTCTTTGCTTTTGCTTTATCTTACCTTTTATTTCTGGATTACCTTCCATTTGCTTAAACTCTTCTTTTACCTCTTGTTTTGTCATTTTAAGATCTTTTTTATATACATACTTTTGATATGCAAAATCTAGAGTAGATACAACTACTAAAACAAGAATTATGTTTTGTATTAAATCTCTAATTAACTCAACTATAGTTTTCATTAAATATGGGAGATAAATATCTCCGGTTTTCATTATCCCCATGAAGTTTTTCTCCATAAATGAGTATCCTACTTTAAAAAGAACAGTTACAATAATTACACTTTTTATTAAAGTTCCTAACGCTTTCTTAGAAAACATATTTTTAAATCCACTTATAGGATTTAGTTTTGATAACTTTGGCTTTAATGGATCTGTTGTCATTAAAAAACCACTTTGCATAAGGTTTCCTATTGATGAAAAAAGTATGATAATCATACCAACTGGTATTATAATTTTCATAAATCCCATCAAAAGAATCATCAATAAATCTTTTACCAATGCTATTGAAAACTCATTTGTAAAACCAGTATTTAGATATTGAACTATATAGCTTTGTAGCTCTCCAATTACAAAATCAGACATAGAGTAAATTATCATAAGGACACCTAAAAGTGTTACTGTTGTTACAACTTCTTTACTTTTTGCTACATTTCCACTTTTTCTAGCATCTTTTATTTTTTTACCAGTAGGCTCTTCTGTCTTATCATCAGTTGAAAGCAAAAAACCTAACGGCGCCATAGATGTTACGTGCATTTTGCTAGTTGCTTTAAAAGTTCCATCTAAAATGTCAGTCATATTAATTAATAAATTATGTAATTCATTTAATATAAATGGTAGTGAAATTACAAAGAACATTATTCCAACAATTACCTTTAAAGGCATTCCTATTACCATTACATTTAATTGTGGTACACTTCTTGAAATTAAACCCATTATAAAATCTGTTATTATAAGTGCTAGTATTATCGGAACTGCTATCTTAAATCCGATTATAAAGCACTGAATAAATATATTTACAACATATGTGTAATTATCTTTTAATATATAACTTCCAACCTCTATAAGTTTAAAACTTTGACTTATACCTTTTATAAGCTCATGATGACCATTTATACTAAAAAATACCATTATCCCAATCCAATAAACTATATTCTCAATTAGTGTGTTACTCTCATGACTGGTTGGATCGTAAATATTTATCATCGATAACCCAAGTTGTTGATCTATTAAGCTTCCAGCTATCTTTAAACTGTTTATACATATACTTGTTATATAACCTAAAACTAATCCTGTTATAGTTTCCATTACTCCAATATTGACTAGCTCATATACATTTTTAACCTCTACATTAACATTTATTGTAGAAGTAATTATTACCGACATAAATAGTGTGAAAGTAACTTTAAATACATTTGGCGTTCCACTCGGGAAAATTATAGTTATGCATGAAAAAAATGCAATCAATCTTAAAAATACAAATATCACTTTTAAAAGTTATCCTTTTATATTTGCAACCATATTCATAATTTTATTTGTAAATTGAATAAGCTCATTTAACATCCAAGCTCCACCGATTGCCAATGTAATCGCTACAACTATCAACTTCGGTATAAAAGATAATGTTTGTTCTTGGATTTGAGTGGTTGCCTGGAATATACTTATTAGTAAACCTACCAATAAAGATAAAATTAAAATAGGCCCCGCTATTAACATTCCTGTATATAAAGTTTCTTTTACTATGCTGACTACTACACTTTCACTCATTTTAGTACGCTCCTCAATTATTGAAAACTTAGCAATAAAGATTTTATTAATAAATTCCATCCATCTACCATAATAAATAGTAATAATTTAAATGGTAGTGAAATCATAACAGGTGGTAGCATAAACATACCCATAGACATAAGTACACTTGATACTACTAAATCTATTAACAAGAATGGTAAATAAATTAAAAATCCTATTTGGAAAGCTGTTTTTAATTCACTAATAGAAAATGCTGGTATTAATACATATAAGGGTACATTTTCTCTAGTTAAATTCTTTTCATTTAAATCTGAGTTTTCAACAAATAGTTTTATATCTTCTTGTCTAGTCTGTTTTAATAAGAATTTTCTTATAGGTTTTTCTGCTTTTTCTACGGCTTCTTCAAACTTAATTTCATGACTCATATAGGGTTTTAGTGCTTGTTCATTTATTTGCTTCACAGTAGGAGCCATAATAAACATAGTCAAGCATATTGCAAGTCCAACTAACACTTGATTAGGTATTGTTTGCTGAGCACCTAGTGCAGACTTTATAAAAGAAAATGTTATTATAATTCTTACAAAACTTGTCATCATAAAGACAATTGCACCTAAAAACATTAAACCTGTTAAAACTATAAACATTTTCATTAAAGGAGTATAATCGCTTAAATATGGTGTTATATCACTTAATGTTTGCATCTTTTTTCTCCTTTAGCTTACCTATTAAATTTATAGGGTTTTGTATATCTTTTTTTAAGTTTAATTTTTTAAACTTTAATTTATCTGCTTTTAATACATTGTTATTTTGTCTTTTATCTTCTATTTCTTTTACGTCCTCTGTAGTTAAATCTTTTATTTTTTCTATGTTATTATTTGAGACTAACAACACACATCCATCTTCTCCTGTTTTTAAAACAACTAAATATGTATCTTTATTAATCCCAACTTTTTCTAAAATTTTTGCATATTTATACATCCCAACATTTTGTAAGTTTATTCCATTCATTTTATAAGCAATAGCAATTACTCCAATCATCAGAATTATAAATGCACTTAAGTTTACTAAGTATCTCAATGTTTCATACATAATAAGTTATCTTACTCCTTCGTGTCTTGACTTTGTTGCGGTTGTTGATTTTGTTCTTCTTGTTGCTTAGCTTTTTCTTTTTTATCTACTATTAAGATATCTACTCTTCTATTTGTCGACCTATTTTCTGGAGTATCGTTAGCTACTAAAGGTCTAAACTCTGCATATCCTTTGACTGCAAATCTCGTTGGTGGAACCTCTTTATTTTCAACAAAATACCTTACAACACTTACAGCTCTGGCTGTTGATAGTTCCCAGTTTGATGCATACTGTGAGTTGTGTATAGGAATATTATCTGTATGTCCTTCTACTAAAACATCATTATCCATATCTGTAACTAGCTTAGTTATAGTGTCTAATGCCTTTATACTCGTTTCTTTTAAATCTGATTTTCCTGAATCATATAGTATGTTTTCATCTAATTGAAGTACTATACCTCTATCTTCTTCTCTTACTTTAACTGAATCTTGCAGATTATTATCTTGTACTGCTTTATTAACTTTCTTTGCAAGGTCCTCTTTTTCTAAATTAGCCTTTCCTACTCCCACTTTTAAATCTTCTATATTTTTAAGTTTTTCTATAGATGTACCCCCACCTAAAGAACTTTGTAAAGCTTTTGATAATTTACTTAACTTTTGACTATCTACTGCCGATATTGAATATAGTAGGATAAAGAAAGTAAGAAGTAATGTTATTGTGTCAGCATATGTGTCCATCCAAGACCCAGTTTCTACATCATCGCCTTTTCCTCTTCTTCTATCTCTACGCGACATTTACTGCTTCACCTTCTATCGTTCCTCTAGTGTAATAAGATTTCTTTTCTTTTGGAGTTAAGAAGTTTACTAATTTTTCTTCAATAACTCTAGTGCTATCTCCATTTTGGATACTCATAATTCCACAAATCATCATATCCATACGTTCACATTCTCTTTCCCCTTTTATTTGAATGTTAAATCCAATTGGATTTAGTATAGCATTAGCCATTAATGCTCCATAAAATGTAGTTATAAGAGCTGCAGCCATACCACTTGCTATAGTGTCCGGACTTCCCATGTCTGAAAGCATCTGAATTAATCCTATTAATGTTCCAACCATACCAAATGCAGGTGCATAAGATCCCCATATTTTAAATATTTTTGACCCTGTACTATATTTACTTTCTACTTCATCTATTTCTATTTCTAATATTTCTTTAATATCTTCCATGTCAATACCATCTATAGCTAACTCTAAGCCTTTTCTTAAAAATGCATCTTCTATTTCAGAAACTTCTTGCTCTACCGCTAAAGGTCCATCTTTTCTAACTTTTCTAGCTAATTCCTTAAATTGATCTACTAAATCAACTTTATTTATATTCCCTGATCTTAATATTTCCTTAGTTATTTTAAATCCTGTTTTTAAATCTTCCATTGAAAATGTTATAAGTACTGATGCAAAAGATCCTCCAACTGTAATTGCTATGGATGGTGCATCTACAAATGCACCTATCCCTGTTTTTCCTATTGATATACCATATGCAACAAATCCAAGAGCTAAAATAAGACCTAAGGGAGTTAACATATCATTTTTTTTCATATTATCCTCCTACTATCTTTTTAAGTTTATTATTTCCTGTAAAAGTTCATCACTTGTTGTTATAACTTTACTTGACGCTTGGAAAGCTCTAGTTGTAACTATCATTTCAGTGAATTCTTCTGATAAATCAACATTTGACATTTCTATAGCCCCTTGATTTATAAGCCCATATTTAACTCCATACATAGGGTTTCCTGAGTTAGCTGTTTCTCCATAAAGATTTCCACTTAAAGATTCCATCCCTTCTGGATTTTGGAATACTGCTATTTTTAATGTTTGAGCATTTTCAACCTTCGTTCCATCTGCTAGTAAATATGAAACTTTACCTTCTTTTGATATATTAAAAGATAAAACCTTTTGCATTTCTCCATCTGGATTAGGTTGTTCTTTTGGTATTTCTACTGGCTTTCCGTCTGTATTTAAAACTTTATATCCATCAGATGTTACTAAGTTTCCATTAGCATCTAATGTAAATGACCCATCTCTTGTGTAAGCTTCTTGATTAGGTCCTACACTTACAACAAAGAATCCATCTCCATCTATAGCTAAATCTGTTGGTCTTCCTGTTGGTTGTATTGCACCTTGTGCCATATTTCTAAATATTCCACTTACCTTAGTTCCAACCCCTACTTGCCCTGGGTTAACCCCTCCTATTACATTAGGGTCTCCAGCAGCTCCACCAGGAACACTTGAATATATTACTGTTTGGTTTAATGCATCTGAAAATCTTGTAGTTGATTTTTTAAAAGCTGTTGTCCCAACATTCGCAACATTATTACCAACAATGTCCATTTTAGTTTGATTTGCCTTCATTCCGCTTATTCCTGAATACATTGACTTTAACATACTATTACTCTCCCTTTTTATTTGTATTTGACTCTAAAGAGTCTTTATTTTCACTTGCTTTTATAAGAGATCCATATTCTATAGATTTTAATTCTCCTGTTTCATCTACTCTTACTTCCATGTAAACAATACCATCTTTAATTTTTATGCCTTCTACTACTCCTGTAATAGTTTTTTTATCATCTGGCTTTTCATCATCTTTAACTACATTATTAGTTTCCTCAGTATCATCTTCCTTTGGAGCATAAGCTTCTATTCTCTTTCCTATAAGTGCTGATGCTGTGCTCATTGCAGAGTTTACTAAAACTCCATTAGTTAAACCTACTAGGTATTCCATTCCTTCATTCAAACTTTGCATCTGCTCTAACGAACTAAATTGAGCAAGCTGCGTTACATATTGTGTAGGGTCCTGTGGGTTTAGAGGATCTTGGTTACTCATTTGTGCTACTAGTAACTTTAAAAATAAATCTTTATTTGTTTCTTCTCCAGGCATAACTATTTGTGTTCCATTTTCTGTTTTATCAGACGACTTGGTATTTGCTACAGTTTTGGTACTTGTTGAACTTTTAGTACTTGCCTGTTGTGTATTTACTTTCATAAAATTATTCATAATTTACCTCTAAGCTAATATATTAAGATTTGATTCATCTATTTTATTTTCATCTAAATCTTCTACAGAATTTAGTACTGTGTCACTGCTTCTATTATTTCTTTTTTGCTTTTTTTGTTCTTCTTTTTTGCTAAATTGTTGACTTAAGTTATCTGAAAAGAAATTTTGATCATTGGATTTCATTTCAACAACTATATCTTTAGCCTTTATTCCTAAATCTGTTAGATGTTTATTTATATCATGTAAATTTTTATTTAACATATTAAAAGTTTCTTCTTTTCCTACATGTATAAATACCTTTGTAGCTTCACTATCTTTTAAAAGCTTTATAGTCATGTCCCCTAACTCTTTAGGATTTATATTGACTTTGATTTCTTCTATATTATTATTTTTTAAGTATTTAACCATTTTTATAAAATCATCACCAATGTTACTTGCACGTATGGTTACTGCTGGCAAATTTTTATTTGTAGAGGATTCTTGAGTAAATGTTTTGTTGTTTATTATAGATAAATCACTTGCATTTTTATCTGCTATATTTTCTAAGATACTCAAGCTTTCATCCTTACTTTTATCTTTTTGATTCACATCTACAATATTATTTTTATTAGCATTTGTTGCTACATTTAATTCTTCATATGACTTTAAAGATTTTATCTCACTGTCTACTTTTTTAATTCCATCTTTAGGATTTTCATCCTGTTCATTGATATTTTCTGCCAGTTTAGTGTTTTCTTCACCAGCTTTTTTCGACAATTTGTCTAGATTTAAACCTTTAGGTAAAATAATTTCATCATCAGTTGGTAAATTTAAATCATCAGTTTTAGTAAATTTATCTAAATTAAAATTTAAATCAATATAACTACTTATTTCATCATTACTTAATTTCATCATCTTATCGATATCTAATGTTTTTAAGCTTAAGTTTGATTTATCATCTATGCTCAAAATAGTATCGTTTATTGACTTCAAAATTTCTTCTTTTTTCAAATCTGGATTTAAATCTGAATTATCCATTTCTTTTAATTTATTTAAATTTGAAAAAAGATTTTGAATTAATGATGCTATTAAATCACAATCTTCATTTTTTTGATCTACATTTGTATTTTCAATGTCCATATCTAAAGAAGCTAGTAAATCTTCAAATCCACCTTTACTTGATAACTTTGTGCTTAAATTGCTTTTTCCAAGTGCTAAGTTTACTAAGTCGAAGGAAAAATTTAAGTTAAAATTCATATCTCAATCATCCTTTATGATATATTCTTTTTATTTCTCATGTACGCATATAAAGCAAATTCATCATTTTCTATTTGTTCTTTTCTCGCTTCTTCTTTTCTTAACCTTATAAATTTATTTTCTTTTAATGTTTCTAAAGATTTTCTATTTATTTGTTTTTCAATAAATTTATCTTTAGCTTCTACTACTATTCTTTCTTTTTCTACTAATATTCTATTGCTTTGCTCTATAGTTTGACTTATTGAGTGAAGATAGTTTAACCTTACTTTCTGACTTATAGTATCCTCTAAATCTTCAAACTGAGCATATTTTTTGTAACTACAATCTAATTTTTTGATGTTATCTTCTACTACTTTTTTATCATTTTGTGCCTTTGTATATTCTAATTTGCTCTCTTCTTCTTCTTTTATTTTTATATCTAATAACTTTTGTAGCTTAAACTTATAGTTTGTCACTTAAACCTCTCCTCGTTATTTGAATATGTTCTTTAGTTCGACTATACTCTCTTCAAATTTAGTTTTTTCATTTACACCTTGCTTTAAAAATGAATTAACTTTATCTATGTATTCGATCGCTAAATCTATATTTTTATTAGATCCATTTTCATATGCACCTATATTAATCAAATCTTCAGCCTCTTTGTATGTAGCTAATATATCTCTTGCTAAAGATGCACACTCTTGATGTTGGTCCTCACAAATTTCTTTCATAAGTCTACTTACACTATTTAAAATATCTATAGCTGGGTAATGATTTTTATGTGCAAGGTCTCTAGATAAAACAATATGACCATCTAAAATACCTCTTACTGTATCTGCAATTGGCTCATTAAAGTCATCTCCATCAACTAAAACTGTATAAAAAGCAGTTATCGACCCTTTATCAGACATCCCACTTCTTTCCATAAGTTTTGGAAGTAGTGCAAATACTGATGGTGTATATCCTTTTTGTGCAGGTGGCTCCCCTATGGCTAACCCAACTTCTCTTTGAGCCATTGCAAATCTGGTTACAGAATCCATCATTAAAATAACTTTTTTACCTTGGTCTCTAAAGTATTCAGCTATAGCTGTTGCTGTTAGTGCTCCCTTTAATCTAAGTAGAGGTGATTTATCAGAAGTTGCACAAACTACTACAGATTTTTTCATACCTTCTTCACCTAGGTCTCTCTCTATAAAGTCCAGTACTTCTCTACCTCTTTCCCCTATAAGGGCAATAACATTTACATCAGCTTTAGCTGTTTTTGCTATCATTCCTAAAGTTGTACTTTTTCCAACACCACTTCCTGCAAATATACCTATCCTTTGACCCTCTCCACAAGTTAAGAATCCATCAATCGCCCTTATACCTGTAGGCATTATATTTTTTATTCTTGGTCTTTTCATTGGATCAGGTGGTTCATTTGAAAGACTGTATCTTTCTCCTCCTAAAACCTCTTCATCATCTATTGGGTTTCCAATTCCATCAAGCACTTTACCTAATAAATCATTACTACATTTAACACTGAGTGGTATTCCTCTAGCAACAACTCTACACCCAGGAGCTACTCCTGCAAGTTCTCCTAGTGGCATTAAAATTACATTTTTATCTTTAAAACCAACAACTTCACAGTTTATAGGCTCATCTGCATAATTGTAAACTGTACAAAGCTCACCGACAAAAGCCTTTATACCTTCTACCTCAACAGTAAGACCTATTATCTTAGTTACCTTACCTTCTGATATAACCTCTTTAACTTCTAAAACTTTATTTTTCAATCTTTCAAAGTCTATATCTATCATAAAAGTTCCTCTTTCACCTTTTCTAAAACACAGTCAACCCCTACTATTAATCTACCTTTATTGGTTTCAATTATTGCGTTTCCTGGTTCTATAAAGTCATCTGCTAATATAAATGATTCTCCTTTTATTAATTGTTGGCTTTTCAACTCATTTAATTGTTCATTAACTTTTTCTATATATATTGCATTAGTTCTTATTACAAAATTTTCTTTAATTTCATACTCTTTTATAGTAGCTTCAAGTATATTATTCATAGCGTCTACATCTTTAAATTTTTCTTTAAGGACTTTTTCTGCTATAGATATACTCAAACTAATAATATCTTTTTTACTATCTTTTAAAAAGTCTGTAAATTGCTCATTGGCTTGTAACAAAATATTATTTGCTTTATTGATAATGTCTTCTGACTCTTTTTTTGCTTTTTCAATATTATCTTCATATGATTCTTTGTAGCCATCTTCATAACCATTTCTTAATCCTATGTTATGACCTTCTTCATATGCTTTTTTCTTTATTTCTTCACATTCATTTTGTGCTTCTTGAACAATTCTTTCACTTTCTACTTGTGCATTTGATATCATATCTTCACAAGTATCTTTTGCTTGATGCAGTTGTTCTTCAATTTCTTCTTTGACTTTTAACTCTTCATTTTCATCAATTATTTCTTCATTGTTAATTTGTTTTGCTTTAGTAGTAGTTTTTAAAGGCTTAACACCTTTAAAAACTACTCCATTAGATTTTAAAATACTGTTACTTTTAAATAAACTCATCGTCTGAACCTCTAGATAATGTTATTTCGCCAGCATCTTCAAGTCGTCTAACAACATTTACAATAGCTTGTTGAGCTTCTTCCACTTGAGATATCTTTACCTTACCAAGTAAATCAATTTCTTCTCGTAATGCTTGGGATGCTCTTTGAGATTGATTTTTAAATATTGCAGTTGAGACATCCGCTGATGCTCCTTTAAGCGCAAATGCAAGGTCTTTAACATTAACTTCTTTAAGAATTCTTTGAATAGCCATATTGTCAAGTCTAACGATATCGTCAAAGATAAACATGTTAGATTTAATTTCTTCAGCCAATTCTTCATTTTTCTGCTCGATAAATTTGATAATATTTTTCTCTGTTTTTCTATCAACATTTGTTAATATATCTACCAAGCTATTAACACCACCAGCACTTTCCATCTCTAACTTTCCTAAGCTATTTAATTTTTCTTCTATAGCTTTGTCTATAGATTTTATTACAGCTGGTGATATGTTTGATGTAGTTCCTATCTTAAGTGCAATTTCAAGTTTAAGTTCATCAGGTAATTCAGATAATACTACTGCTGCTTTATCAGGTTGAATATGAGCTAATATTATAGCTATAGCCTGAGGACTTTCACCTTGTATGCATGCTAGTATTTGTTCAGGCTCAGCCTTTCTAGCTGATATAAATAACTTTGTATATGCGTCATATTTTATACCTTCTAATAATTTAGTAGCTCTTTGACTTCCTAATGCTCCATTAAGTAAAGATTTCGCACAGTCAATTCCACCTTCTATTACAAACTCTTTTCCCTTGTTTAACTCTATAAATTCTTGTAAAACCTCTCTTCTTTCTCTTGGCTTTACAGTATTTATATTAGCTATTTCAACCCCTATTTTTTGAATTTTTCTATCTGAAAGATTTTTTATTACACTTGAAGCTATCTCAGGACCTAATGTCATTAAAAGTATAGCTGCCTTTCTAGATCCTGTGACTCTTCTAAACTTAGGTATATCTCCTAAGTCATATGCATTACCTTTTATACCTTCTGTCTGCAAATAATCTCACCCTTTACTCATTTAACCAACTATTTACTAGGTCTGTAACTTGATCTGGATTATCAGCTGCAAATTGTTTAACTTCATCTTCTAAGCTAATATTTTCCTCATCCTCTTCTTCGTTACTATTTAATCTATTTTGTTCTAACTCTTCTAGTTTTTTGTTGATTAGTTCTATTTCATCTTCTTCATCTACATAATCTAGTTCACTAGATGCTTTCTTTTTCTTTATAATCATATAAATTATTGTACCTATTATTAAAAGTAAAATAATTACACTCAGTACACCTGCTATAATTAACACCCTTCCTAATGATTTGTCCTTACTTATAGCACTCTTTATAACTCCAAATGTAGAAGTATCTTCGTCTTCTGAGCCAAATCCCATAGAAACTACCTTAACACTATCTCCTCTTTTAGGTTGCATACCAACTGCATTTGCTACCATGCCTTCAACATTTCTTAGTTCTGCACTAGTAAGTGTTCCATTTATTGCAACTGAAGCAGTTATTCTATTTATGCCACCTTTAGCTTTTATTACTTTTGTCTCAGTTTTCCCAGTTTGATATTCTACTTCTTGCTGAGTATCTTCATCTGTTCCTTTTCCACTTTCATTAATATTACTCATATTATTATCTACAGCTCCGCCTGAGTTTTGTCTTTCACTCGACTTACTGTTTGACTTTGATTCCTTTGTAATTACTTTATTTGGATCTATTATAAGTTCAGTTTTTTCACTTGAATCGAAATCTAAATCTGTATTAACACTAGCTCTTATATTTCCTTCTCCAAATATAGGTTCTAACAGACCTAGTATCGATCTTTCTAAGTCTTTACTTAAGTCTTTTTCAGCTTTAATAGATTCATCAACTTCACTTAAGCTATTTGTATGTACATTTCCTTTATCGTCTATTAATCCATCTGATAACAATTTCATATTTTGATCTATTACTTCAACATTTTGTTTTGGTACGTTTTGTGTACTCGCTGAAACAAGCGACATTATAGATATTACTTGATCTTGTTTTAAAGTCTGTCCTGGATTTAACTCTACATAAACTGCAGCTTTCCCAGGTACTGTTTCATTAGCAAATACAGATTCTTCTCCTTGAGTTATATGAACTCTAGCACTTTGTACTTGAGGAAAAACTTTTATGGTTTTTTCAATTTCACCTTGAATCATTCTTTGCTTTTTAATTTGGAATTCTTCATCAGTCATCCCAAATGATGATCCCCCATCCATTAACTCAAATCCCTTAGATCCATTAGAAATATTACTTGATAATTCCATTCTAAGTTTATCTACGTCTCCTTTTGGTACTAAAATACTATCGCCTTTTATTTTAGTTTCAATCTTTTTCGACTCTAGCTCTTTAGTTACCACCGTAGCATCATTAGAATCTAATCCTGAAAAAAGCACTGCATATTTATTTGATTTTGCATAATTAATTCCAAATATTCCTGCTACAACCAAAGTCACAATTGCAGTTGCAATTATTATTTTCTTTTTTTTAGGAAGCTCAATAAATTGATCTTTTTTTACGATTACAAAATCTTTTGTTTTTTGCGGAAATTCCTTTATATTCATTTAAAATTCTCCTTGCTATGAAGTTATAATTGGACTCTATTTAGCTCTTGATAAGCTTCATATATCTTGTTTCTAACCTCAATCATCAACTGCATTGACAATTGCGCTTCTTGAGCTGACAACATTACATCATGCATAGAGACTTTTTCTCCTTTTATAAGGTCTTGAATTTTTTGATTTGATTGTACCTGCTTATCATTAACTTTATCTAATGCTTCTTTTATTACATCTCCAAAGTTATTTTCTTTTTCAACTTTTCCTGTGTTACTAGCTCCCGTAAGTAAATTGTTATTTGTTGCTATATTGTTTATTGCATTTATAGTACTTATTCCACTCATAAACTACTCCTTTTACCTACCTATTTCTAAAGCTTTTGAAATCATACTTTTTTGTGCATTTAATGTATCTATATTTGATTCATAAGATCTAGATGCTGTCATTAAATCAGTCATCTCAACTAAAATATCTACATTTGGATACTCCACATAACCTTGGGCATCTGCATCTGGGTTATTTGGTTCGTATAATTTTCTTAGTGGAGACTTATCCTCCTCTATAGCTACTGATTTCACGCCTAGCATCCCTAATTTTTTATCATAATTTTCTTCAAATACAGGCACTTTTCGTCGATAAGCTCCGCCCTCAGGTGTCCTAGTTGTTTTCATATTAGCTATGTTTGATGAAACAACATCCATTCTTAATCGCTCTGCCGAAAGTGCACTTGCACTTATTCTCATTCCTGAAAAAATGCTCATTTACTTACCTCCCTGTTATTACACTTCTACTCATCCCTAGTTTTATATTCGTTAAAGTTATAAGTGCGTTATATTCAAGAGTTGTAGCCGCCTGGTTAACTTTTTCATTTTCTAAATCAATGTTATTACCATCTTCTCTGACTTTTGATGATGTATCTGTTTTTATATCAGGCTTAGTATTTTTATCCATAGACTCTTTTAGTGTATTTTCAAACTCTACATATTTTCTCTTGTAATTTGGAGTATTAATATTTGCAATGTTATTAGCAATAACTCTACTTCTTAATTCTGTTGCATCTAATCCTGATTTTAGTAAATTGTAAACTTCCATTTTCCCCTCCAATGCTTAAAATGTTTTTTAGAATTAAAAAAAACTACTCTGAAAGAGTAGTTCATCACTTTTATAGAATATTATTACTAATTTTTTATTTGAAAATTAAAACAAAACGAGAAAAGAAAATTAATCATAATTATAACTTCATCGTGAATTTTTACACAAATAGTTTTTATAACAAAAGTATATGCAAATTTTATGTATTTTAAAAATACACACACTTCACCAATATGTATTAATATGATTTTATAGATTTTCTTAAAATTTTTAGTATCTCTTTGCTTAATTTTACAATTTCAATATTAGCAATGATAACAAAAAGTTTTATTAACTCTTCGGTAACTGGCGAGCATAGCTTTTCAAAGCCTTAGCCCCTATAGTTTTGCGTAGCTAGATTTCCCTAGTTTTGCCCTTAAATATCATTTTTCGACTTACACTTACATTTTATACCAAAATATCACTTATTTCAAGCTTTTACTTTTATTTTGGATAATTCTAAAATTTGATTTTTTATAACAGAATAATTCATTATTCTACATTAATTTGCAAAAGCTTCTCATTTAGTTTAATAATCGGCATTTTAATTTGAAACTGTATAGTTTTTTTGAAATTTATAAATTTTTTTTATATTTTTATTTCATTTAGTGATTTTATAATTTTCCTCAATTTTTTTCTGATATACTAAGATTTATTCATATATACATTGCACAGGAGGTACAAAATTGAAAACTTTAAGTTTAGTTATGATTACAAAAAATGAAGAATTAAAAATTAGACGTTGTCTAGAGTCTGTTAAAGACTTCGTTAGCGAAATAATAGTTGTTGATACTGGTTCAACAGATAAAACAAAAGAAATAGCTTTGAAGATTGGTGCCAAGATATTCGACTATGAATGGAACAATAATTTTTCTGATGCTAGAAACTTTGCAATTAAACAATCTAGTGGAGACTGGAATTTAATTTTAGATGCTGATGAAGTCTTATCAAATTTAAATATAGATAAAATCAATAATTTTATTAATTCTAAAGAAAACATCATTGGTAAAATTAAAGTAATAAATTTATTTGAACAAGACAATGAAGTTAAAAAATCTAATGCATTTATTTCAAGGCTAGCTCCAAAAGGTGTATACTTCGAAAGACGCATACATGAGCAATTAGATATGTCTTTACCTAGAGAAATTGTTGATATAGAAATAGAACATGACGGATATTTAAATACAAATAAATTTGATAGAAATATTTCTTTAATTCTAAATGAATTAAAAATTAATTCAAACGATTCATATCTTCTATATCAAGCCGCTAAAACTTACTATAGTGCTAGTATGTATGTGGATGCGTCCCCATACTTTGATAAATTTTATAACAATGTAAATTTTGATAAAGACAATTTTTTTAATGACGGTATAATTCTTTATATATACAATTTGATTAAAGTCAATCAATTTGAAAAAGGTCTTGAAATTATTGATAACGTGTTTGATCTAATGAATAATTCTTGTGACTTTTACTTTGCTTGTGGAGTATTTTTTACAGAATTAGTTTCATATAACCCTGAAAAGTATATGAATTATTTTAATAATATAGAGTTTTCCTATTTAAATGCCTTGCAACTTGGAAAATATACTAAATTTGAAATAGTTGATGGAACTGGTACTTATTTGGCGGCTTTTAATTTAGGTCTATTTTATGAATTGATAGGAGATTCTGTAAAAGCCTTAAAATACTATGAACTCTCTTATAGTTTTAATTATTCAAAAGCCTTAATTCCTATAAATCGTATAAAAGAAAAAAAATAAAGGTTTGAAACTTAAGTTTCAAGCCTTTATTTTTTCTTTATTAATTAAGTTTATCTAATTTTAATTAGTTTTTAAATGTAAAAATAAGTTTTTTGTACATATCTTTAATTTTATACTTAGGTTCCCATCCAAGACTCCTTATCTTTGATGATGATAACCTAAGCTCTGTTTTTTTTGCATATCCATATATGTTACTTTCTGGTATGTCAAAAACAACTTTAATTTTTCTATTTGCAATTTCATTTGCTACAAGTTCTGCCATTTCAAAAACAGTCATAGTAGATTCTTCATTTGCTATATTATAAGCTTCTCCATTAATCCCATAGTTCAATAAAATGAAAAGTGCACTAACTGCATCTTCTGATTCTACATAGTTTCCAACAGAATCCCCCTCTGTATGAAGCACAATATCTTTATTTTCTATAACACATTTTGCAAATTGAGAAAATACCCTTGTATCATTTTTCAACGTTCCCTCACCGAATGTTTGAGCCAGTCTAGCTATTTTAACAGGTACATCATACTCTTTATAATATGAAAAGCAATAATGCTCTGCCATCTGTTTACCAAGTGGATAGCAGCTTCTTTCTGACAATATTTCTATAGTTCCAATATTATTTTCATCTGTTCTATCCCCATCACTACTTATAACTCCATAAACCTCCATAGATGAAATATATACCATACTACTTACATTGTACTTTTTAGCTATATTTAGAATATTTTTAGTTCCTAGAACAATTCCATCAGCAGTTTCTACAGGTCTCAAAATCATCTCAGATGATTTTGTTGTTGCCGCACAATGAAATATATAGTCTATACTGCTAATATCATTTTGAACTAATAAATCTAGATGGCCTAAATTTATTAAATCACCTTTGATAAACTTTAAGTTGAATTGATCAAAATTAGAATACATCTCCAACGCTTTGTCTATATCTCTAACAAGTCCTATTATTTTAATTTTCCCATTTTTATAATTATCAGATTTAATTATAGATTTTGCTATAATGGATCCAATAAATCCTGTTATTCCTGTTATAAAATAAGTTCCTTCTTTTATCTTTGATTTACTATTCATATATTCCATAATTAACATATACCTGTTTCTTCTAAAATTAATTTTTTTATTTGTGTTGAGCTAGTCCCCTTTGTATAATTAAAAAATTCTATATTAGATCCAACTTCATTAAGCTTTTGTTTATCAATGTTCCAACTTTCATTTCCTTTCCAGTCATCTCCTGAAAATAAACAGTCAAAATGATATAAATTCCAAGCATCCATTTTATTAATATTTTTAAAGGTCACTTTAACCACATCATCTACACACTTAATATTTTTAATTATTTCCATTCTTTCTAAATCTGGTATATATGGTTTCTTACCTTTAAAATGTTCAACTAACTCATCCGATAAAACTCCAACCCTTAAGCTATCACATCTATCTTTTGCATTTTTTAGTACATTTAAATGACCTACATGAAACAAGTCAAAAACTCCTGCAATATATCCAGTCTTATACTTTTTCAACTTCATATTCCTCCAACTCTGGTAATCTTTCTAATATCCATTCACGCTTTTTTGAATATATGTAATAATCTTTAATTCCCATGTTACTTAACTGCCTACTTATCTCCGGAAAATAAATACTACATATAATAATGTGTAGTTTTTGTCCATTTTTTAATAACTCATCTGGAGATTTTATATTAATACCATACTTTTGCGTTCCCCATTTATTACAATCGTTGTCTACAAGAAAACTTGGTTTGAATTTTTTTCCATATCTATTCATATATGCATCAAGCATTTCTCCAGCTCCAAATATAACAACTTGCTTTTGATTTAAAGTTCTAAATATATCTGTAAACCTTAATTCTATACCTTTATTTATATCTATATATGATTTTTCACTGTTATAGTATCCATTATGATGAGGCTTTCTTTCTTCTAAAGGAGGTAACTTCATGTAGTCATCTCCAAATATTTTTTTTAAAAATCCATCATATTCTATTGGTATAGGTACTTTTAGATTTTCAAATGTTTTGTATTTAACATCTCTAAACCACTTAGCTTTATATAATTCTTTTTCATAGCATTTATACTGCGTTAATATTCCTACATTTTTGGTTTTTTTATTTTTAGCTATACTACACCACTTATTTAGTCTAAAGCAAATTTCTTTATGTGTTAACATATTAGCTATCTTTTTTAATAATTTCATTTTTAAAAAAGAAATGTCTAAAAAACAATCATTATCTCTGCTATATATTTTTGCGAACATAATTTGCTGATAAAAACATACCATGTGTCTTTGTAGTTTTCTAAATAAATAAAAATTAGGGACGTTATCTATAGCAGTTATATCAATCCATATACCAGCATTAAAATCATGTCCATAGTGTATGTATTCATAACCTGTAGTCCTACTATCTCTTAGTCTTGAAAATCCACCACCGAAAAAATCAATTTCATTTTCTTGCGTTTGATAAAAGTACGGATCTTCAAACTCTTTTGTAGCAATTTCCTTTAGCTTATCATAATCTTCTCTTGGCATTGCAATATCAATATCGTCATCCCAAGGTATATAACCATTATGTCTTATCGCTCCTAATAGACTACCATAGGTTAAATAAAATTTTAAATTATTCATCTCACAAACTTCTTGAAACTTTTTTAATAAATCCAACTGAACAGCCCATATTTTTTTACTATGAGATGTAACTAGATAATCATCTCTAACTTCTGAGTCTAAAAAATTTTTATCCATATTATAATCCTGTTAATAATTTTGAATTTTGATTTATTATATTTTTGTCTACATCTACCCATGAAAGATAGTTCTTATAAATTTCAAACTGCCTATTTTCCATTACAAATTTTATATCAATTGATTCGTAAAAATCCCATAAATTATTTAATCCATATTTATCTTTTAATTCCTCTTTAGCTAACTCTATATTATCTGTTTCTTTAATAAGAAGATATGTATATTTAATTGCTCTAAACATTACATAATTTGCAGGAAAATAATCCATTTTAAATTCTTGATCAAAGTAAATTAATTTATCATATTCATAAAAACAGTTTACCGGAACCATATCAATATATGCATTTTTCAGTATAATCCCCATATCAAGAGTTTCTTTACTAAATTGATTTAAATAGCATAAATTTTGATTCACATGCTCAGATGACTTTAATATATCTTTGTATAAAGAATCAAATAAATTTAAAGCCTTGTCTCTATCATATTTAATATAATTTTTTAAAACCTTAGATAGTGTATTAGCTTTTAAAAATGGCATGTTTAATTCGTTATTTTTTATTTTTGTATTTACAGTATTCAAACCTCTTAATTCCAACTCTTTTATATTATTGTAAGAATCATTTATACCTTGTACACCTTGAGAAAATAGTGGCTTTTTTTTAACTGTTTTATCACTATAAATGACTGTAGCATATGCATTTTCTGCTTTTCTATCAGTAGAAATTGCCGCATAATCAATTTTGCATTCAACATCTATTTCTCTACATTCAATTAAAAATGAGTTCGCAAATACTTCAAAAACATTATTTTCTATAATATCATCATATAGAGACATCTCATCTGCAATCAATGACTTCGAATTTAAATAATAAGGCATTACCCTTTCCTTTAAAGACCCTTTTGGTAAATATGTATCCGAGTAAATTTCTTGAGTAAATTTATAATCAGGAACTGGATAATAAAATTTATTTATTTTTAATCCTGAATTCTTGATAATATTTTCTAGTTCAAACTTAGTATATAAAGTTCTTCCATTTTTTTTAAATCTTTTATTTATGCCATCAAATGGATTTTCTAATGTTGGGTAAGAAGCTCCACAAAAATATTTTAATCCTAATCTATTTTCTGTAGCTATCAAAATAACTCCTTCAGGTTTGAGTAACGACCTCATTTTTGTCAAAAATCCAGGTATATTTTCTATAAGCTCTATAGTCCCTATAATAATTATGTAGTCATATTTTTTATTTAAATTTATGATTTTTTCAATACTGTTAAAAATCTCTAAGTTATTTCTATTTTCATATCTTTTTAAAATACATTCTGATCTAAGTTTATCACTTTCAATGCATGTAACAGATTTACACTTTTCGCAAAGCATACCTGTAAGAGCTCCAAATTCTCCACCTATTTCAAGTAAGTCCGCTCCTTCTTTGAAATCATACCAATTTAAAATAGACTGCCTCGTTTTGCTAAAGTTAAAAAAGACTTCAAAATTATTGTCCTTGATAAGAATTTCATCAAAGTCCTCTGATTTATTATTGCTAATGTAATTTTTAATTTTTAAATCTAAGGTATTATAATTCTTATCATCAGTGCTATAACTACTTTTATATGAATTTGACAATCCTTTCACCTACTTTCATTGTAACGGTATCATACCTTGTCCTAAATCATCTCGAAGCATTAAATTACTAAGTTCATTACAACCTTCTCGTGTATACGGATACTCTTTTAAACTATATATATAATCTATGAATTCCACACTTATATTTTCATTTTCAACAAACATATTTTTCAAAAAATCTTTAAAGTAATTTTTTATACAGCTTTGTAGTGTTTCTAAATAAATAAATTCACTTGTATTTCTAGTCTCTTCTCCATATATTAGCTCTCCATTTTGATCAATACTTATTAAAGTTGGTTTAAACGAAGTAAAAATAGTTTCTAGTAGCATATAATTTTCAGCTAAAAAACTTTGAAATCCATAAGATAAAAATCCATTATTAAACATAGATTTTATATTAAGCTTATTTCTTTCTTTATTTAAATTCATATATCTACATAAATATAATCCATCTAATTTAAAATCCATAATTTTTTCTAAAAAATATTGGCATGTCCCTGATGATGCAAGGTCTACAAAAGCATATTTTTTATCTTTTTTTAGATTTAAATTTTCAATATATTTTAGATAGTTATTTCTAATTCGTCTTGACTCTTTATAAATATCAGCTTCATATTCTAATGCATATTGAAATGTATCTTTATATATTTTTTCATCATACTTTTTTATTTCATTTTCATTTAGTTCAAATCTTCTTATAAGCAATTGTTCTGGAGAATGTGCAAATGGAGATTCACATATCCACTTAATATCACTTTTATTTTCTATATTAGATTTTATACATACAGTACGTGATGTTTGAAAATATAAATCCTCTACATTTGAATTTACTTTAATATATTTCCTAGCAATATTAAATAATTGTTGAACTAAATATCCATCTCTAGCTGCAAATAAAATTGTATCATATTCGTTTTTTCTAGTTTGTTCTATAATCCACAAAACAAACTTAACTGCAATTGGACTTATAAACAAATATCCAAATGTTTTTATATCATCAACAACTAATAATCCATCACTTTTGTATAATGCAAACGGACTATTAAATGCGTACGCTATAAACATAGCACACATACTTCGTTCATTAACAGAATGTGCATTCAATAATAAATCTGAATACCCAGATATGTTTGCCATATCAATAGGGGATTTAATCTTTAAAGTGTCACATTTACTTCTTATATTTCTTTCATTTTTATCTGTTACTAAAAACAGATTATTTTTATCAAATTCATCAAATGAGAGTTTATCTATTAAATATAGACTTTCTAAATTTAATTCTAAATTATTTATAATAAACTTATTTATGTTCTCATTAGAGTATACAGTATCATTGTATAAATACACTTTTTTACTCTTATTTATAGCATATCTTATCCCCTCTACTATATCATTTCTAAAAACGATCATGCTTGTCCAAGATTCGATCTCAAATTGTTTAAATTGTAGTAAACTTTTTTCTGAAATAGATAATTTTTTTGCTAGTTTAAGGTATAATTCATTCAACTCTATATTCGTATTTAATTCTTCTTTTGCTGCTTTAAAAAAGTTTGCTGCTTCTTGTAGTCCAATTTCTTTTGATTTATGTGCTAAGATTTCATAAAAATCTACTCGATTTAAATATTTTGTAGTAAATAAAATCTCTGATATAGTAAGACTTACCGAATCATGCCTATCTATTTGATTTATAAAAATCTCTTTGCTTATATCAAAATAGTTATTCATAAGAATATTTTTCTTGTTATATTTATACAATTGAAATAAATCTCTTCCATGGAAATTACATACCTTTATTCCATTTTTTAAACAGTCATACCCAATTCTTGTAAATATAGTTTTTGTTGAGCTCGGCTGTGCCATAATTATAACTAATGTAGTTTTTTTGATATATACCTCTTCCATTGTAATTATAGGAATCCCGCAAAATGAATCTTCATTACAAAATTTATCTATAACTCCTATGAAATTATATTCTGGAAAATTTTCAATGACACACTTTGTTCTAAATCCAGTTCCATATAATACGATATCAGATTTTTTGTATTCACTAAAAATATTATTAAATGATTCTATGATTAAATCTTGTTCTACCATTTTGATTTCTCCTTAAATAACTGCATACAAAATAGTTTCTGCAGGATAAATACTATAATGTCTTATATAAAACTTGTATTCTGGTACTAAGTTTTTAATAAGTATAGGAATGTTTATTAAATCATCACTTTTGTGGTATATAGAAATTGCCAATTTAGGTTTCTGTTTCTTAATAATTTCTACCGAACCTTTCAAAGCTTCCAATTCCATGCCTTCAATATCCATTTTTATAAATGTTATTTCTTTTGATTCTAGCATTTGATCTAATGTCTCTATTGATATTTCTGCATTACCATTATCACTTACATATGAACTTCCATTTTGAGTTGAAGTAAATTTTAAACATTCCTTTTTCGATCCACAACCACGATTATATATTTCTATATTGTTTAATTTATATTTTTCTTTCATTTTCATACATTTTTCAAAATTAGATACATCTGGCTCAAATGCATATGATTTACCTTCACAACATACATTAAGAAAATTCATTGTTGTTTGTAAATCAAGGGCTCCACAATCAACAAAATACTCTTTTTCAGTTAAACTTAATAGTTCCTTATCAAAATACTGTTTTGTAGTATCCGCTGATCCACCATATATATCTTCTTTTCTAATACCATTTTGGATTAAAAATTTATATATCTCATCAAAGTACATTTCTGTACCAATAACAATAGCAATTTTATTTGATTTATAATCATCAAATAACTGCTTCGGAGAAATTACAGGAATTATCTTACTTCCAGATAAACTTGTATTTCTATCACAGAATACATCAACTTCAATACCTGATGATTTCAAAATCCAGTAAAGAGCATCTCCTTCTCCCCCTGCACCATAAATTACAATTTTAGTTTCATCAGTAAGATTTTTAATTCTAGATATTAGATTTTCCCATGAAAAATTATCGGATATTCTTTGTACATACTTATCTACTATATTTGAAATGTATCTAAAATCACCAGTAATGTTATAGTTTAATCTATTTAAAAATATTTCTTTCGACTCTAAATCGCAAAGCCATCTATAAACTTGTTCTAAATCTGTAATCATAATTTTTGCATTTCCCTCTCTAAAGCTTTATCTAAAAAGCAAAATATTTTTTCTCCGCAAGTGCCATCTATATTGTCTATAACCTGTGAGTATGCTTTAATTTGTTCTTCAACTAAATGTTCATAATTAGATAAGTACTTGATAAATGCATCAAGTGTAAAAATATTAGATTCTCTGATTGCATACGGAAGATTATCTCCCATCTTATCAAACCCTTGTTTCATAAGTTTTTCAATAGTTTCATCTTCTATATTATTTATACTTATAACTTCACAAGAATTATTTTCTAAATCTATTAATCTAAACTTATTATCATAGGCTGACATTGTGGCAAGTTTTGCGTTGCCCACTTTTTTAGCAAAGTAATAATTGCTTCCCCAGAATATATTTTCATTTGTGACTTCTGGTAAACTCAAATTAATTTGTTCTAATTTCCCACTTTTTTTATCTATAGATATAAACATATTTGAAGTTTTAGGTACAGCAATAATTTTTTCATCGAAATCTATAAATCTTAAAAAACACTCTGAATCTCCCTTAAAATCTTTTGGATAAGAATTGTATACTTTACTTTCACTAGTTTCTTTATTCCAACGCACTATATCTTTTCCTTTAAATGGATTTAGCCAGAAATATTTACCATCAAATACCATATCCCAGTATGTATGCCCTTTATCTCCTACTTCATATATCATATATGTTCCCTTATCCATATCAAATTCTAAAATGTAATTTGATTGTACTGAAGATAAGTATAGTTTATTTTCTATTTCAACTACACCATACATAAAATTATATCCACCGTCATACCCAGTAATTTTTTTTAATTTAGTAATGCATTTGCTATGATATTTTACTTTTTCTTGTTCCATATCAAATTCTACTATAGCATCGTATGCTGTAGGTATCATAAACAACTTATTATTATAAGTGATGCCTCTCATAAAATTACAGTATTTAGCTTGTTTTATTTCTTGAGTAGAAATTGCTTTAGTTTTAATATTGTAAACACATATCTCTCTTGAACTCATAGGTATAAGTATTAATTTTTCTTTGTATTTAATAATCTCACAGTATGAGCGTACTATATTCCCCGAATTAAAAGGTAACTTCTTTACGAATTCAATCTTTTGATTATCTATATCATAAGTAAATAATGCAGGTAAAAAGTTATGTACAAACCATAATTTATTATCTATTTTTATAAAATCAGAAAAACATAGGTTATTTTCCATTATCTGATTATTATAACTTGATAATTTGTTTTCTAAAAGAAATATAGGTTTCCCCTGAACTCCAAATAAATGTACTAATGATGACGTTTCTTCTCCTATATATGCATCTGCACTTTTAACTGCTTTTGTCACATCTGAAGATTTATCTAAAACTCCAATATCTTCAGTTAAAAACATATTTTTTAATTTTTTATACTTAGGCTCAAGTTCTTTTGCCATAGAGGTTATAGTTGCTTCAGTAAGCGGGTGAGGTCTCCACACTAACTTAACGTCTTCCCTGCCTTTAAAACAATCAAAAACATCATTCATTTTATCTATAGCTTTTTCACGTTCTTGCAAAATGCTTGAAATACTCGTATTGTAAAGAATTACTTTTTTTTCAGAATTATTTAAATCGTCCTCGCTTGTCCCTAATTCTAAATTATTACTTACTATATTATCTATTTTAGGAGAACCTAACGGAACTAATTTATCTTTAAATTCTTTGTGAAAATAATTTTTAAAATTATTATTTTGAGTAAATATAAAATCTATATTTTCATATGAAGGAAGATTATAAAAACTATCAGCTTGACTTCCTCCAGTTACATAGTATGGAACATATGCTAATATTTCTGTATTCTTTTTTAATTCATAAGAGTAATATTTGGGTAACACTGATGCTACTGTATTATATTCATCACAAGGATTGTGAATTATTATAATTTCAGGATGATTTTTATCAATTTCATAATTTAAGAAAGAAGTTATACCAACATATTCAGGAAATTGTTCGCCTTCCCATTTTACAGTCCCGTTCACTTCACTTCCGTTTTTTTCTATATATGGTATCGGCATAACTTTAACATCGTAACGATTATCTTTGCTTACAGAAATCCAAATACTTTCCATGCTATCCCACATAGATGCTTTATATGGTAAAAACAAAATTTCATACCTTTCAGGTATTAACTTAATACATTTCTTCGTATTCTGTATAAATAAATCCATATTTTTTAGTATATTTTTTTTAGAAGTTTTATCTATTTCTTCATCATTAACTTGATAAACTAATTCACAATACTGCTCCAAGATAGAGACAACATCCTCATACCCATCTTCTTCTAATATATTTTTTCCAACATGTACAGCTGTTTGCTGGCATTCTATCAATAAATTTACATCTATTTTACTTAAATTTTTTCTAATATTTTTATGTACTTCTAGTAAAAATTTACAATTCTGAATCAATTGTTTTTTTATATAAAATCGCATATGATTATCCTTTCTATAATGCAAGACAAGCTGCTGAATCAAACTCTCTACTACAGAATTCATCCTTTAAAGTAGTATCTTTAAATATACTAGCCGAAATTAAACTATATCCATTTTTAATGTTCTTTAGAATCTCATCTACAAGTAATATTTCATTGCTAGATACCTTACCACTAGGTACAAGGTCCATATCAAAATAAAAATCCAAGATTCCCTTATGAACTTCTTTAATCTTTTCAATTTGATAATTACTTCTTGATTCATCAAGATACTTAGCTAATCCATTTTCGTCAAAGTTTTTTATAGATGGTTCATAAGATGTCATTATATTTTCTAAGAAAATATAGCTATCAAACATACAACTTTGTTTTTCATATACAAACTTAGATTCTAGTAATGTGCTAATATCTAAGTTTAACTTACCTTCATAATCTTCTAATACTTTTAAGAAATATAGACCTTTTAGATTTTTATTCATTATTTTCTCTAAATTCATTTGACATGTTCCAGAAGATACAAAGTCAAAAAAACCTATATTTGCATCATCTTTTAATTCAAGTGACTCAATATATTTTAAATAATTGGCTCTAGCTTCCTTTACTTTACCTAAAATTAAATCTCTATGTCTTAAAATATATTTTTCATCAGATTCTCCATGTTCCTTAGCTTTTATATCATTTACATCTAAGAAAAATCTAGTTTGCAACATCTCCTCAGCACTCCCTGAAAAAGCTAATGATGATATGTATTTTATATCTTCTTCATCTTTGATTCCTGCTATCGCAGAACTCATTCTCGATGTTTTAAAATAAATTATATTTAGCTTATTATCTAAATTCAATTTTTTTGATTTTAAAATTTCATTAATTATAAATCCATCTCTTGCTGATAGTAATAAAGTATCTATTCCTTCATTTTTTACTTTACCTAACATCCATTCTATAAAAGTAAATATAAACGGCCCTATTAAGCTATATCCAAAATCATAATTATTATTAATAGCTATTTTTCCTTCAGTTTTATAAAAAGCAAATGGATTATTCAGGGCATTTGATATGAAATTCCCTATTATACATCTACTTCTAAAATCATTATCATACTTTTTAAGTGTTCTTAAATTAGATAGGTCCATCATATCAATTGAAGATTTAATTGAATAAGTGTCTAATCCATTTAGTTTCGCCATATTTCCATCTGCTTCGTAATTATCTCCAATATGTAAATATTTTTCCTTTTTTGTAAGATCTAAATAGTAATTATACAAACCATTACACTTAGATTTTCCGTAGTCACATGATACCATTAATTTCTTATATCCTTGAATTCCAAAATTATTTAATATTGGCTCTAAAATCTCTTTGCTTAAGTACATATCTGAGATTAAATATACATCAATATCTTTACTTACTAACCATTTTAATAACTCTACCATCTCAGTTCTAGGAATAAGTACTTCACGTTCTGTTTCAATTTCCAGTTTCATTAACTTTTCTTTAATTTCATCTGAAAAGTGCTCTTTTTCTTGACATCTATTATATATATCAATTATTTTAGGACTTTTCTCTAAATTAAGTTCTCTTTCAGCTTCTGTTCTAAGAGAATAAAAATCACCAAAATAAATATTATTTTCTTTTGCTTTTTTATCTACTATTTGAAAAACATCCACAGGATATAATGTTTTTCTCATGATAAGCGTATCAAACACATCAAAACTTATACATTCATAATTTTCATACACACTCTTTATATCATCAATGCTTTTATTGAAATACTCACTTTCTAACTGATTTTCATTTATAATATTTTCTATTAAACTTCCATTTATATCATAGACCTCAATGTTTTTAGAATTACATATATTTTCAATTCTTTGATATATTATTGATAGATTGCTAGCCCTAGCTATAATAACAATAGCATCAACATCCATATTTCCTATATCTGAAACAGATAATACTGGTTTCCCAAATATAACATCCCCTTCTTTTACAGGGTCCATAAGTCCAATGAAGTTAAAATCTGTAAATTCATCCAATACTACTTTTGTACTTTTTCCTATTCCATAAATAACTACTTTTTTGTCTTTTAGTTTTTTTAAATTTTTCTTAAAACTATCTATAATATACTCTTTCTCTGTCATCATAACTCTCCAATCTTTCTAACTCATGTAAGTTTTCTCTTAATTCAAGCATAGCTTTTAACATAAAAAAGTCTTTAGCTGTAGTCACCTTAATATTGTCCGATGGTCCAATTACAGTGTGTAATTTATTTCCATAGTAACTCATTAATGTTGCTGAATCTATAAAATCAACTTTTTTATCTTCTATAGACTTTTTATGAGCTTCTATTATGTCTTTTAAGTAAAAACTTTGCGGTGCTTTTGCTATTTTAACAGTATTTCTATCTATCAATCTATCAATTTTTCCGTCTTCATTAACAGATGCTATTGTTTCTATCTCATGCGCTACTGTAATCGCATTCCCATATGTTCGTACACTATTTATATTTTCTGTTATTGTGTAATTATCTATAATTGGTCTTACACCATCATGTATAAGAACTATATTATCATTATTTATTTCCAATTGTTTTTCTAACTCTTTTAATCCATTTAAAATAGATTCTTGTCCAGTACTACCTCCTGGAACTATCCATTTTACTTTTTTTATATTATGTTTTTTTAGTTCTAATTTTAAATAATCTATCCAACCTTCAATACAAACAACAATTATGTTATCAATTTGAACATGTCGTTCAAATTTTTCAATTGTGTGTAATAAAATTGATTTTCCATTTATTTGTAAAAACTGTTTAGGCTTTGCATTGTTATTCATTCTAACTCCTACTCCACCTGCAAATATTAATGCTGTTACCATAATGCCTCCTAAATTATTATTTAAGTAACAAATAAATTCCTTATACAAATCTTGGAATATGTTCATATACTCTTTTTACAATATAAACCATTATAATATATTTTTCGTCATTTTTTTCCTAAACTTTAGTGTTTGAAAAATATTCCCATCTTTTAAAGTTAATCATTCTATACTGTCCCTTAATAAAAATTAAAGGGCAAAGCATTAACTTTACCCTTGTTTTTATATTCATACTAAATAATTTCTGCAATTTTATCTTTTGCATCAGATACAATAGTCTCTTCGTCACAGTATTTTATTATGTAATCCAAGTATTTAACTGATTCATTAAACTCTCCAAGCATTTCTTTAACAAATGCTATATTAAAAATAACATCATAATTATTTCTGTCAATCATATACGCTTGTTTAAGGATATTATCAGCCTCTACAAATTCTGAAGTTAGTATATTTGTGATAGCTTTTAGATTTAAAATTTCCGACTCAAATTCAAATAAGTTTTGATATTCATTTATTTTTATTTGAGCATTTTTTATATCACCTTTATTTACGTCACTTTTAATAATCTCTTTATATTGTTTCTTAAGATTTTTGAGTTCTTCATTTTCTTCAATCTCAGATTTAAAATTATTAATTAATATAGATATAATATTTTTATATTTTTTATTTTCAATTAATAGTTGTCTCATATTTTTTATGTATTCAACTGGGTTATTTTTTTTGAGCTTTTCTATTAAATTTAATTTAATTATAAAGACATCATCTTCATCATTAACCAATCTTAATAACTCTTCATCACTTAACAACTCATTATATATTTGTTTTATATAAACAGAACTATATGCTAAATACATATATATCAATTGCTCATATTTTTCACCTTCTAACCCTCCATCAAATAGTAAATATTTAGATAAACATCTATATATTATAATTTTATTCAAATCCATCGTGTTAGAAGCTTTAACTAAATAATCATAAAGTTCTAATATACAACCTCTTCTATATAAAACTAAATATCCAAAATATTTATTTAGACTTACATGATTAACTCCTGCCAACAATTTTACCAAATCACTTCCGCTTTTTAATGCATAATAAATGACATCTGCATAGTATAATTCATTTTCTTCTAATAAAATCTCACTATACTCTTCATCTGATAATTGCAGCCCTATCCTTATTTTATTTAAAATTCCATAGTTTCCATCTATTTTAGTTAGAATATTATATATTTTAAATCTATCCGATTGTTTAATATTTAAAATTATATCTTCTATATTTTCTTGAAATATATTTTTTTCAACTTGTGATAGTGATATTTTTTCATATATATTAAATAATTCACATTCTCTTTCTAATTTATATAAACTCATAATTAGCACGTAGTATATTTGTTTTAGTTGTTCTAAATCTATGTTTTTTGATTCAGCTATAACCTTCTCATACATTCCTAAATTATAATATATATTAAGTATGTCTATTTTAGCATTTTCTCTAAAACTTATAGTGTCACATATACTGTATAAGTCTTTAGCTTGAGTTGATATTTCATAATTTTCGATTAAGTATAAATATCTATTATAATTATATAGACTTTCCTCATAATTTTTAAGATTATTCTGACTTATTGCAATATAACAATACATATCAATATTTTTATCATCATTTTCTATATACTCTTTACACAGTTTTTCACATTCTTCATATTCATCTAATTCAATATATAATTTTGCTAAACCGGAACTTACATATGAATATGTAGTTCTTAATTCATTGTACATTTTATAAGATTTTTTCATGTAACTAAGGGCTTCTTTTTTATCTCCAAAAGCTGAATAGTTCATAGCTAACTGATAGTATATGTATGGATTATTAGGATTGGCCTTTAACTCAGATAGTAAAATTTTTTCATTTCTACTAAGTTTTTTTTGTTTAACTTCTTCATTCTTATACATATATCCATAATGATTAAAATTAGCTACATCATTAAATATAGGTTCTTTATATATTGGTTGTTCATGTATAGCACCTTCATATCTAAAAGTCTTATCTTTTTTAAATAATCTAACAATAGATGCTTTATTAAAAAGTTTTTTATCTTCTGACATTATATTTGTTAACTCTATGGATGCACTATTATATTTTTTATGTATTCCATTTTTAAAGAAGTTAATTAAATTTTCATAGTTAACTAATTCTTCATCTGCATCTAATATAAGTACCCATTCTCCTTTTGCATACCCTATTGATATATTCCTCATTTGAGCAAAGTTATCATTCCATTTTGCAAAATAAATTTTTTCTGTATATTTCTGGGCAATTTCAACACTTCGATCTGAGGATCCTGTATCTAAAATTATAAGTTCACTCTTTATGTTATTCATTAAAGGATTTAATGATTTTAAAGTATTATCTAAATATTTTTCCTCATTTTTTATCATCATAACTATACTTAGTAGCATAATTCTATATCCTTTCAATTTAATTAAATTTAAAAATAAAGAGTAAAGCATATGCTTTACCCTTTAGTTTAAAACTTAATTATTATTATCTTAATAATTGAGTTACAGATTCTGGTTGTTGTTTAGCTTGTGCAACCATAGCTTGAGATGCTTGGTTTAATATATTTAACTTAGATAAGTTAACCATTTCTTTAGCAACATCTACGTCTCTTATTCTAGACTCTGCAGCTGTTAAGTTTTCTGTAGATGTAGTTAAGTTAGAAGAAGTGTATTCTAATCTATTTTGTACAGCTCCTAGTTTAGATCTTCCATTATTTATAGACTCTAATGCAGTATCTAAAGCAGTTACTAGGTCCTTAGCTTCAGTTTCAGTTCCAACTTTAACTTTTGAACTTAATGTAGTTCCTATAGTTTTTAAATCTATATTAGATATAACTCTTGTTTCTTGGTTTGCACCAGCTTGTATAGTCATACTAGCATTAGATCCATCTAATATATTTTTACCGTTGAACTTAGTTTCAGAAGCTATTTTACCCATTTCTTCGTTTAATTGAGTTAACTCTGTGCTTATCTTAGTTCTATCTTCAGTTGTTAAAGTAGAGTTTCCAGCTTGAACTCCAAGCTCTCTCATTCTTTGAGCTATGTTTCCAGCTTCTTCTAAAGCACCTTCTTGAGTTTGTACCATAGATATACCATCTTGTACATTTCTATCTGCTTGTTCCATACCTTTTATTTGAGCTCTCATTTTCTCAGATATAGCAAGACCTGCAGCGTCATCTCCAGCTTTAGTTATTCTTAATCCTGTAGATAATTTCTCCATAGATTTTCCAGATAAAGCAGTGTTTTTGCTCATTTGGTTAGTTGCTATCATAGCATTCATATTAGTGTTTATTCTCATTTTTATACTCTCCTTAGTTTTTTACGACATCCTTGTCTTTTTATTTTATTTGCAATTACTTGGCCAAGTATCGCTTACAATATTATATATCGGAACTATTTAGAAAAACTTTATACTTTTTTATTAAAAATATTTAAATTTTCTTTGGCTATGTTAATATAAGACATACTAGCTTTTTTGGATCTATTGTGTTCTTTAATTTCTTCTTTTGTAGTTTCTATCTGTTCTTTTAATAAAGATTTTATACTTTCATCTATATCAAGTATATTTTCTTTGAAAAGTATTTCTTTGAATTGTTTTGAATTAGTAACATCATCTAGTATGTTTTGTCTTATATCTAAAAGTTCGTTTATCTCTTCTATATCTTTATTTTTTAGTTTTTTAATTATATCTAATGATATGTCTTTATATTTATTAGCAAGTTCAATCATAATTTAACCTTCCTAAATTTACATTTGTGCAAAATAATTCATTTGTGAATTAAGCTTATTCATGCTTGCTTCTAACTGTCCAAATTGTTTGTATAATTTATTTTCTCTATCATTCATTTTTCTTTGAAGAAGTTTTATAGCATCTTCTTGTCTTTTTATTTGCTCTGAATAAAAATTATTCACAACTGATGAAGTTTTTTCAAGCCCAGCCTTTTTAGCAAAAACAGATGATGAAGTTCCTACATAATCATACATAGTATCTTTCATTTTTTCTAAAACACTATCATTGCCTCCTGCAAATGCATCATATACTTTTTGACTATTGTTTTGAAGTGCTTTTTTAAACTTGTCTTCATCTAAAGATAATTGCCCTTTTTTTGTATAATCTTCATTTGAAGTTAATCCACATTCCATTAAAAAAGTCATGTTGTCTCCAAATATTGAACCTTGCATTTTATCCATGAAGCTTCTCATTTCAGAATCATTTCTTAATAATCCTTCTTTAGCTTTCTTTTCCCATCTTTCTATTTCTTCTTCACTCATATCTTTCTTTTGAGCTTCTGTTAATGGTGGATAATCTTTATTTGCTTTTTCTGTAACAAGAGAATAAACTTTATCCATTATCTTATTATAATCTTCTACAAATTTTTTCATATTATCAACTACAGGTTGTACATCTTCTTTTGAAGTTATTTCACAAGTCCCTGTAGTATGAACATTGTATGTTATTCCATCTATACTAAATGAATTAGACTCTTCATTTAACGTTTTTGTAAACGATCCATCTTTTGCTTTAACTTCTATTTGTGAATTTGAGCCTTTTTCACTTTTTGAAATTCCTAAAAAATCTAAAGCTCCACTTTCGTTTCCAGAATCATCAACTATTTGTAGCTTAGAATTCTCTCCTGTTTTAGTACTTTGAATAGTAAATTCACCTGTCATATCGCTATAAGATGCTTTAACATTTCCATCTGTACTGTCATTTATCTTCTTTATTAAAGTGTCTACAGTATCAGCAGGCTCTTTTACTACTTTATTTCCGTCTTTATCTAATACAAAATTCCCATCACTATCTGTTTCATATAAAGGTTCTGTTCTTATTGTTATTTCTTTCGATATCTCTTTATCTCCATCTCCAAATTTTATTGAAAACTTTTGTTCTCCGCTTAAACCTAAAGATTCTAATGAGCTATCTTTTTTTATATCCACATTATTTGTAGCTTTGCTTGAGTTCATTTTAGCTGATTGAGCTAGCTTTACAACATTAAAACTATAATCAACTTTATTAGCTCCTGCACTTCCTGATGCTGTAATTACATTCTCATTTGAACTTCCTATAGTTAATGTATTCCATGCACTACTACTCATTATAGAATTTGGAGAAGCTACTGAAAAATACTTATCTTGTAAAGATTTAATATCTTTCATCACTTCCCTATATATCTCTTGTTGCCATTTTACTGTTTGTTGTTTTTGCTTTGCTTTATCAATTTTTTGTTGTTCTCCTGAAAGCATGTCTTTTATCATAGAATCAGTGTCCATACCAGTTGCAAGACCTGGAATTCTCACACTGCTTGCACTACCAACACTTGTCATAAAATTACCCCCTATTTACCAGTTTTAATTTTCATATCAACTTCATGCCACATATCCCTTACTTCCTCTATCAAAGGAAGCACTTCATCTATTATCTTTATATCTTTTTTCATATTTGCTTTAGCTAATTCATTTTTTATATATTCATATAACTGATATAAATCATCCATAGCCTTAGAGCTTCTATCCATAGTTATCATAAGTTCTAAAAATATATCTTGAACTCTAACTAATTCTTTATGAGCTCTTTCTATATTTCTATCAAGTATCGCCAACCTGGCTATTTTTGTATATTTAACCGCTCCATCTAATAGCATTAAAAGTAATTGCTCCTTAGATGCCGTATTTACAGAATTTTGTTTATACGCATTGTATGGATTTGCCGTGTACATATATTACCTCACCTACTTAAAATAATTTAAAATATCATCTAATTTAGCTATTGCACTTGAATTCTCTTCTTTTACTTTTTCATATATTTCTTTTCTAAGTATTATTTTATCTTTTGGTGCATCTATAGCTAATTTAACACTTCCGTCCTCTACCTTAACTATCTTTATTTCTATGTCATCTCCAATTAATAGTGACTCATCTTTTTTTCTAGAAATTACTAACATTTTTACCACATCCTATTAAAGGTTCTTTTATATTGTACTTGTCATCTTGTAATATTAACTGTAAACCTAGCTTATTTTTTACACTCATTACTAAAGGTGCTTTTAGATTTACAGTGCTATTTTCTAGCTTTTTTCCAAGTGTTACTATATTTAATAGTAATACGTCCTCTGGCCTATCTATTTTTAATGAATTTATAGTATCATCATCTAATTTAATTTCATAATCTTTTTTTATATCAAACGGTGATACAGCTATAAACCCTACACTCTTATCATCTAAAGAATTTACAACTTTAAATTTTTGATTTTCTTCAATATCATTTATCTCAAAGTTTTTATGATTTTCAAACCCTGGAAGTCCCTTTTCAAATACTACTTTCATAATTTCACCTCTATCTTAAATAATCTAATATACTAGGTTGTATAAGTTTTGCTCCAACTTGAATAGATGCATTATATACCATTTCTGCAGATTTTAATTCTATAAATTTATCTACATAATTTACATCTTGCTCTAATGATAATACACCTTTCATATTTAATATATTTTCATCATTAAGATCTTTTATTTTTTCTGCCGTATTTACTTTCACTCCAAATTTAGTTCTAGTATCAACAGTATGATTAAAAAAGTCATCTATATTTTGTTTTACATCTCCCAATAACTCTTTTTTATTATCTTCTACATCTACTCCATTAGCTATATCATTCATAAGCTTTGATAAATCATTTATTGAATCTAAATAATTCTTCCCATCTTTATTGAATATCTCACTTGCAGAAACATTGTAATCTAAATTTATTCCATCAGAAATTTCAGCTTTTAAATCTTCATCATTTATCTTAGGATTTAATGTTAAAGTAACAACCCCATCCTTTTCTTCTATGAGAACTGGTGGTTCATCCACAGATGTTCCTCCAAACATATATCTTCCACCATGAGTAGTGTTTAAAGTTTCTCCTAGAGCTTTTATTTTCTCATTCATTTCAGCTTGTATAGCCTTCATTTCTTCATCTGAGTAAGTTCCGTTTCCAACCTTTAATACACTGTTTTTTATATCTCCAAGCAGAGTTCCAAACTCTTCTAGGTTAGCATCAGTATTATTCATCCAACCTACAACTTCTTCTACATTTTGATTATGTTTTTCTGCATATTTTATTTCATTGTTTAAGTTCATTATTTTTATAGCTTTATGTGGGTCATCTGAAACTCTATTTATTTGTTTTTGTGAATCTATTTGTCTATTTAAATTGTCCATTCTTTGTAAACCTTCTTGAACATCATACATATGACTTCTAATCATTGATGAATTTGTTATTCTCATAATTCTCCTCCTAAAATTATCTTACTAGCCCATTTATTACAACATCTAGTAATGAATCAATAGTTGAAACTACCTTTGCACTTGCATTATACGCATGCTGAAATTGTATCAAGTTTATCATTTCTTCATCTAATGATACCCCCGATACATTTAATCTTGAATTATCTATTTCTTTTAAAACCTTGCTTTGGTTTTTTTCGTTTCTTCTAACTTCTTGAGTTTCATTTCCTAGTCTCTGTATTATGCTATTGTAGAAATTATTTATAGTTATATCTTCTCCACCGATACTTACTTTTTCATCTTTTAATTTATACATTTTTTGCGCAGTCTCTGCCGTTATATTTAAATCCGTAGTTTTATCTAAAATATCATCTTTTACTTTTAGTATAGAGTCTGTTCCAGTTTCAAATATATCTACTCCTAAAGTATCATTTACACTTTTTTTGATACCTTCTGCCAATTCTTCTAAATCCTTTTTGTATCCCTCTATTTTATCAAGCATTTCAAAAGAACCTTTAATTTCTCCAGATACACCTGGTATCTTTTTTAGATCATCTTCAGTTATATTTTCTCCGCTTGCTATTTTATCCTTTAATAGCTTTTGAACATTTTCATCATTTATGTTCATTTTAAAACTTAAATCATCTAAAATTCTATCTCTTTCATCCATTAAATCATTAGGAGATTTTCCGCTACCCTCAACTAATTTAATTTGTTTATCAAGCTCTTTTAATTCTTTTAACTTTCCATTTATATCGTCTATATTTTCATTTAGCTTTTTTTTCGCATTTTCACTTAACTCATTTAATTTTTTATATACATTACTTATATTTTTAGCTAAGTAGTCACTATTTTGAATAACTATATCCTTAGATCCAACGTCATTAGGATTCTTTGAAAGTTCTTGCCAGCTCATAAAGAAATTATTTATAGATGAAGAAATCCCTGTTTCAGATGGTTCATTAAATATAGTTTCCATAGTACTATAATGATCATATTTCACACCTATTTGACCATATGTATGACTTTCATTTCTAAATTGGAAATCATAAAATGAATTTCTAACCCTAACTATATCGGTAACTTCGACTCCTGTCCCTAATTGTCCAGCGCCTAACTGACTGTTATATCCAGGATAACTATATGCACTTCTTGCTTTTTGCTCTACTTGTTGTCTTGAATACCCTGGAGTGTTTAAATTGTTGATATTATGAGAAGTCGTTTGTATTGATGCCTGACTTGCACTCATACCAGTTCTTGCTGATTGTAAACTACCTAATAATCCTGACATATATTCCCTCCGATTATTTAATTTTTACTTTCCTACTTGTCCACAATAATTATATGTACCTGTTCCTTGACTTGGCTTTATTACATTTAACATTTTTTTAGTAAAAAATAGTTTTTGCTTTAAAATAACATGATTTGATTCTTTTTGAACTTCTATCATTTTTATAGTACTCTTTATTTCCTCATAAGCTTCTTTAATGTTTTTATCATCATTTTCTTCTATTAAAGTCCCCATACTAAAATCAGATCCAACTATGTTTCTTCTTTGAATTTCTAACTTTGCTATATCTCTAGATACATTTTCTAGTTTTCTTGAAATTTTATCTAATAATGTTGGATCTTTTCCAAGTATTAAATCATACTGCTCATCTAGTAAATTTAATAACTCTTTAAACAGTTTTCTTTGTTCGTATATTATAACTTTTAACTCTGGACTCATTTTTTTCTCCTCCTACAATTTTCCTACTATTTTTTTAGCTAAAATTCTAGAATCAACTTTATAAGTTCCATTTTCAATTTGCTGTTTAAGTCGATTTATTTTTTCCATATCCATAGGCTCTTCTTTTGAACTAACTTTACTTAAATACTTTCCTAACTCTGATATTTGCACACTATCAGTATTATTTTGACTTTTATTTTCATTATTATTTTTTAATTTATCCATCTTATATATGCTATTGAATGCTATATGTTTATCATTAGTAACTTTCAAAACGCTACCTCCTCAAGAATTTAATATTCTTCTTGCATTGATTTTATCTTTGATAATCTTACCGCTATTTTATCGTTTATTATCATACTTTCTCCGCTTGCTATAGTTACCCCATTTATACTTATATCTAATGGTTCTTCTAAATACTTATCTAACTCTAAGATATCTCCTTCTTTGAGATTTACTATACTAGAAATTTTTTCTCGAGTACTACCTACTAAAACTTCTAATTCCATCTCTGCATGTGATATAGCTTCTATAGCATTTACAGATGCTGTCTCACCCTTTTGTAATTGTTCAAACTGAGGTTCATATATCTCTTTTATTTCATTTTTGCTTTGCATAAGTGCCTCTCCTTATTTTACAAATATAGGTCAATTAAAAGCCCATTAATGTCATCTATTTCTGAAATAATATCTATATTATCTTTTTCATTTTCTAAAACAGACTTAGTTAAGTTCTCTAATTTTTCATCAACTACTTTTACTGTTTTAAAATAATTATTACTCCAAAAAGAATCTTTTTTATCTGTCTCATAGGTATAATCAACTACAGACTTCAAATATTTTTGTATCGCTTGCTTATATCTAATAACATGTGAATATCCTCTTGTATTTGCTAAGTCTTTTCCTATGTCTTTAATTTGATTTAAATATCTATCTACCTCTTCTTTACTTTTAGATATACTCACCTTATTAAAACTATCACTAAAACTTAGTGACTGTTTTGGCTTCTTTATATCTATTGAACTATTTTCACTAGAAATTTTAAATTCTCTTATTTTCATATTTACCTCTAATTAATAAAATTCCCCTACAGTTAATTCTTCCTCTGTTGTAAGTTTTTCTTCTTTTACTGACTCAATTAACTCATTTAAATCCATTGGTTTATAAAAGTAATATCCTTGTACTAAATCGCATTCCATACTTTTTAACCTTAAATATTCCTTTTCTGTTTCTACACCTTCAGCAACAACAGTTGTTTGAGTTGTGTGAATCATATTTATTAAACTTTCAACAAACATAGGATTTCTATTTGAATATTCAACTAAGGATTTATCTATCTTTATTTCATCTACATTATAATTTTTTATATAGTTAATTGAGTTGAATCCTTTTCCAAAATCATCTATCGATATTTTTATTCCAGTTTTTTTAATATTATTTATTATATCATTTATCTTTATTATATCTTCTATATTTTCACTCTCTGTTATTTCTAACTTTAAAGATTTGGAATCAAATGCAGTCTCATCTAATATTTCAATTATATCGCTTATAAAGTCTTTTTCTTCTAATTGTAGTGGAGATATATTTACTGATAAATCTATATTTGTGTTTAACTTTTTATTTAAATAATTTATATCTATACAAGCCTTCTCTAGTATCCATTTACCTAAAATATTTATATATCCACAATCTTCTGCAAACGATATTATTTTTTCAGGGTGTATATATCCATGTATTTTACTAAACCATCTTATTAAAACTTCTACCCCTACTATTTTTTCTGTATATAAATCTATTTTAGGTTGGTAATGCAACTTAATTTCATTACTCTTTATTGCACTCTCTATCGATTGTATACTTATATGTTCTTCGTATGTATCATTATATATCCCAACTCTATTCCCCTTGCTAATTAAATTTTTCATGCATATATCTAATTTGCTAATAGAATCAGCTATGTCTAAATCATCATTTTTGTATATAACTGCAGCTATATTAAAATTGATATAAACCTTATATATATCTTTTATTTCTTTGGTTAATATAGATTTAATTTCTTCCATGAATTCATAAATTCTCTCATTGTTTGTATTAGTTTTATGAATTATAAAATCAAAACTTGAAAATCTAGCTATTACTGCATTTTCACAATTACAGTTTTCCTCTAAACAAATAGCTATAAATCTCATCAATGTGTCTCCAATTTCCATTCCATAATGTACATTCACAAAATTTATTCCATCTACATTAATCTTTATAATAGTTCCATTTGGTTTGTTTGATATATAATCAAAAAAGTAATCCTTATTATATATACCTGTTAACGTATCTTTTTTATTCATATGTGCTCTTACATTATTTTTAATTTCTATCAATTGCTTGTAGTTCATATTTACCCCCTTGCGCAAAAATCGCTAGATGTATATTTAAGTATCTACAAGGTAATATTCAGTTTATCCCTTATAATATTTCATAACTTTAGGCACATAATTTTGTGTTTCTTTTGGCATTAAATATATATCTTCTGGAGAATTAACTCCTCTTTTTCTCATTCTTGTAGGTCCTCCATTATACGCCATTAAAGCCATTTTCGTATCGCCATTGTACTTATCTAAATATTCTTTTATATGTCTTGTTCCACCATCTATATTTTCATATATATCATATGGATTTTTAACACCTAGATCTCTACAATTTTCAGGCATAAGTTGCATTAAACCTTTAGCTCCTGCTTTTGATGTACACTTAGGATTAAAGTCTGATTCTACTTTTATTATTGATCTTATTAAATTTTCATCAACCCCATATTTCTTAGATGATATAGCTATAGCATTTTCTATTTGTGCATTTACATCTTTATTTTTAGATGTTGCCGTAAGTTTATTACTATTATGCATAGAATTTACTGTATCTAAGTTTTCAGTTTTATTATTTGATGTTTGTATATTGTTATTATTATGATTACAACATGTACAACAATTGTTTACATATTGATTAGTTCTACCTTGCGGCGTATTTGATACTGCTTTTAATAAACCTAATATTAACATATCAAATGCTTGTCCGCTCTCTGTGTTATTGTAAGTTTTATAACTATTGTTATTTGACATTAATGCTGTCATTTTTAATAAATCTATATTGTCAATCATTTTATCACCTCTAATATATACTTATAAATAGTTATACGACATGTATTTTTAAAAGTTTAGTATAGTTCTTTAAATTTTACTAAAAGGATAGATATTAACTTTCTTCAGACAAAGTCCTTAATATCAGACTTTAAGTCTTTCGTCAGTTGAACACCTATCCTTTTTGTATTTAGGTTTTTGGGTTACTAGAAAAAGGGGAAGTGTTCACTTTCTTCAGACAAAGCCCTTAAAATCGGACTTTAAGTCTTTCGTCAGTTGAATACTTCCCCTTTTTCTTGTTTGATTAGTGTTAGTCTTATATTTGTAAATTGCTAAATATATTGAATTTACTTAATTTGAGTTACTGTGTATCCCATATTTTCAAGATTTTTTAATATACTGTTTTCTCCAAAGAAGTGAAGAGCTCCTACTGATACAATATATTTTTCTTTTTGTTTTGCTAATTCATCAATTTTTTTTGCCATTTGTTCATCTCTTTTTAAATATTGTGTTTCATACTCTTTTGAGTTATATTTTTGTAGTTTATTCGCTTCTTGTTCCATATATCCAGTATCTCCTTTTATAAAGGCATACATATTTTCATTCAAATCTTTTGTTGTATCTTGTAACGTTTTTGAGCTAAATCCATTTACAAAGTCTTTTAAATCTTGTGTTGATTTTTTTAATATATCTACTTGTGTTTCATTACTTTCTAGTGATACTATTGTCTTTTTATCTTCACTAAACTTATTTGCTAAATAACCATTTAAAGAAGTACCTGTTAAGCCTGCTTTTTCTGCTTCTACTTGTTTAACTAATGATAAAAATCCACTTGGACTTAGATTTTCAACTTCTTTATATTTTAGTCCTAATGATTCTAAAATTTTATCTAACTTCCCTTGTTCTTCTTTTGTAAGTAAGTCTTTTAGTTTTTTATCTTTTAAATATATTTCTTTTTGTTGTTGTTCTTGAAGATCTTTTACTGTTTTTTGATCTTTAAAATTTATTTCAAGTGCTAAAGCATCTGTCTCTTTCAATATTTTTTTCATTTTTCCATTATTATAATCTAAATTCGGTTTACTTGGCTGCATAGATGCAGTTAAATATATAATATCATTTCCTTTTTTAGCCTCCCAGAAAAACCCTTTCATAGGTACTGTTGACTTTCCCGAAGTTTCGCTTTGATTAGTATTGCTACTTTTATTTGTACATCCTGCACCTAGGATTAAAATTGCAATTGGCAGTGTTAATAATAGTAACTTCTTTATAAATTTCATGTAAATCCCCCTCGTCAATTATCTTATGTTGTTATAATTGTAACATAGTTTTTTATTTATTGCGAATTTTAAGTATATATAGGAGGGAGATTAATATTCACTTCCCTCCTTTCCCTCATTTTCCACATCTAAAAAAGGGTTAGTGTATAAGTTTTAGCTACCTTTAAAGCATCTTTCCAGCTTTGGTAGCAAAACTTATACACTAACCCTTATAATAACTTTATTATTTTTTTAACTTTTTCTTTATCATATCTATTGCCATATTTACTTCTTCTACTTTAAACACTATTATAAGTGCTAGGTATATCCCTCCGCCTATAGCTATAGAAACTCCTAAAGAGATTGCTTCTTGTATAAATCCTAATCCCAAAATTCCAAATAAGAATTTATATACAAAATATGTTACAACTCCCATTACAAGAGATGCTACTAATGTTTTTATAAATGTAGCTCTTATTTTATCTTGACCATAATATCCTATTTTTTTCTTTAAACTTATAAATAAAAGTATTATACATATAATAGCTGATAAACTTGTTGCTAAAGCTAATCCCCCATGCCCCATAACTTTTACTAATGCTAGGTTTAACACAATATTTAAAATGACAGCTATTATACCATTTATCATTGGTGTTTTCGTATCTTTTAATGAATAAAATACTTTACTTAATATATCTCTTAATCCAAATCCAATCATACCAACTGAGTAAAATATTAAAGCTGTTGCAGTTAGTGTTGTTGATCTATCATTAAATGCCCCTCTTTCAAATAATATTCTAACAACTGGAGTCGCAAGTATCATAGCACCAACTGATGCAGGAACAACTAATAAATTTACACAGTTTACACTATTAGCGACAGATTCTGCAAATTTCTCTTTATTGTTTTCAGTTGATAATTTAGATAAAGTTGGATATATAACCGCCCCTAAAGTTGCAATAAACATCCCCATAACAAATCCATTCAATCTATTAGCATTACTTAGTGCTGTTATTACACCATCTTCAAGTCCTGATGCTAAACTTCTATCAACCATTGTATTTACTTGATTTACCGCTACTCCTATAAGTACAGGCATAACTAACCATAACATTTTCTTTAAATATTCATCTTTAAAATCTATTGTAGGCTTAAACTTATATCCTTTTTTAATAGCAAATGGAACTTGAAATAAAAATTGAGATAACATTCCAATTAATGAACCAATTGCTAATATATATATATTTCCTGTAACTCCACTTAATATTATAGATAGTATTATTATTATGTTATTAGGAAAACCTATCATCCCAGGAATAGTAAAATCACCTTTTATTTGTAAGTATGAAGTCATTAAGTTACTTAAACCAATAAACACAACTCCACCTATCATAATTCTTACAAATTTAACTGCTAATATTAACTTTTCCCCCTCATAATGAAATGCGAACATTTTTACTAGAGGTTCTGCGAATATATATCCTAAAATACCTAGTATTATACTTAATATAATCACTATGTTCATTATATTATTTGAGAATTTTAAAGCTCTTTCTTCTCCTTTATCATTTAATACCTCTTGATATAACGGTATAAATGTTGTAAGTAAAGCTGTACCTATAGATGCAAAAACTACTAATGGTATATTCATTGCTACTATATATACGTCACTATACACACTCGTCCCATAAAAATATCCTAATACTAATTCCCTTCCAAGTCCTAACACTTTCGATAACATAGTGACTACCATAAGCCAAAATGCTGATTTTGCCAAATTACTCATACTTTCCTCCTAGTTCTAATTTCGCCTAACCTCTATTATATAAAATTTTTTCCAAAATAAAAAGCCTCCTAAGGTTAATATTTCGTCATTTTTGGTTACAATCTTAATATTTTTATCCCTGTTATTTCTCTGCCACCCCCTCATTTGTAGACTTTTGTTGAAAAATGTTATATCATATCTATTAGCTAAATTTTTAAATAAGAGCGAGGTGTTAAATTTTGGATGAAAATATAGTACAATCTGTTACTGAAAATGTTGAGAAAATCAGTAATATGCCTTTAGATATTTTAACTGAAAAGTTTTTAAATTGGATTACAACTTTCGGAGCTAAACTTGTTATAGGTTTACTTGTTATATTTATAGGTTTAAAAATTATAAAAAAGGTTGTTAAGCACTTTACAACTTTTCTACAGAAGAAATCTGTTGATGTAACTCTTACTAAGTTTTTACATGCATTTGCTGAAGTAACATTAAAAGCATTCCTATTTTTAATAATACTTGGATATTGGGATGTTCAATTAACAGGACTTGCTGCATTGGTGGCTTCTGGAGGGGTTGCTATTGGTTTAGCTCTTCAAGGAAGTTTATCAAACTTCGCAGGAGGTTTTATCATACTTTTAATCAGACCTTTTAAAGTCGGAGATTATATAGAAACAGGAATTTATCAAGGAAGTGTTGAGGAGATTGGTTTATTCTATACTAAACTTACAACAGTAGATAATAAATTGATACTAATTCCTAATGGATCTTTATCAAATGGTAGTTTGGTTAACTACTCTGCTAAAGAAAAAAGAAGAGTAGATTTAACGTTTAGTGTTAGTTATGACAATGATGTTAATCATGTTAAAGATGTTTTAATTGATGTTGTTAAAAAGCAAAAGTTTATTTTATCTGATCCATCTTACTTTGTAGGTATAACTGCCCATGGACCTAGTTCTATAGATTTTACAGTTAGAGTATGGTGTAAATCTGAGCATTACTGGGATATTCATGGTAGCTTATTGGAAGAAGTTAAAATAAGATTTGATAAGGAGGACATCAATATACCTTATCCTCAAATGGATGTGCATATAAAGAAATAAAAAAAGGTGCCTTTAACGATTTTCGACAAAGATAAATTTATAAATTTATCTTTGTCGAAAATCGTTAATTTGGCACCTTTTTTTATTTATGATTTAGTAGTAATTGGTATTTTGTCTAAAAAGCTAGCTCCATTTTCAGTTCCTTCTAGACTAAAATAATCTATAGCTGTTGCTCCTATATCTGCTAATGTTTTTAATTCACCTATATACCCTGGTTTAATATTTTCATTATATATAAGTATTGGAACTTGTTCTCTTGTGTGCTGACTATGACCTATAGTGGGATCATTTCCATGGTCTGCCATAACTACTAGTATGTCATCCTTATCCAAAATGTTTATAAGCTGCTTTAACTTATCATCTGATACTTTAAGAACTTTAGCGTATTTTTCACTGCTTTGTTGGTGTCCTGCTAAATCAGATTCTTGAACATTTAAGCAGAAGAATCCCGATTCATTTTCTTTTACCTTTTGTATAAATTGATCAAATACTTCACCTGTATCTACTCCAGGTATACTTATACCGTAGTTGTTTTCAACTATATCTGCTACTTTTCCAAATAAATAAACTTTTACATTATTTTTACCTAGTATTGTTGGAACTTGAGTGTTTGGATCTACTCCATACCCAAGGTGTATTACTTGATACCCTTTATTGTATACTCCACTTCTAGGCGCATTTATTCCTGCATATATACCTTCTTTTTCTTCATATGCATTTAATATATCCTCAAGACTTATATTTTCGCCTCCAAAAGTTATAACTCTAGATGTATAAACACTTTTTCTTACTATTTTTCCAATTTTAACAAGCTCATCAAAACTTATTAAATCTAAAGATCCAGTTATATTGTAAACTTGTCCTAAATCCGCTTCTAAATTGTCCCCTACTGTGACACAATCATCTATAACCAATATCTTAGCTTCATTTCCATACTCGTTTACCTTATATCCATTTGATATAAGCCTTTTTTTAACTCTTTCTTTTGCCTTCAAAAAAGGTTCTTTTAGTGGTTTTTTAGGTGTAGATCCCATTATTTCTTGATGTCCATAAAATGTATCTGCTCCAAAATGCATAAGATTACCTTTTCCAAACATGGCATACTTTGAAAATTTCATATCTCCAACTTCGAATCCCAATGCATTACATATCCCTAATTTCTCTAAAATTGGAAGGTATATATTAGTTTCTTCTACTATATGTTTAAAAGTATTAGCTCCTATATCTTTTGGTCTAACAATTTTAGTATCTTCCATCTCCCCTATTCCAAATCCATCTAAAACTACTACTATGAATCTTTTCATATTATAGCCCCTTCTTTCTTCCTAAGCTGTCATATATTCCAACTAATTTTGGTGAATTATATTTAAGTCCCTCAACTAAAGCAACATCACTTCTAGTTACAAATATTTGAGTTCTAAAATTCATAATTACAGTTGATCCTATTTCATGGTTTCCTTTAAGTTCAAAGTAATAATCTATACTAAAAGGATCATTTTCTATAACATCAACAATATCTTGTCTAGAGTCATCATTAACAACCATAGCTTTAGTTAGATGAGATCTTCTATAATTACCTCCTCCAAAACAATAAGCTGTATCTTTTAGGTTATGAGAAATTTCTGATACATACACCATACATAACTTTTCTTCTAAATCTTTTACAGCATGCATCGGTGTACTACCTGTTAAAGCATGTCCAGGCTCTCCATGTGTTCCTCCATGTTTTTTTATTTCCTTTATATTATATACAGATGTTGCTGAAGGCATATTCATTTGATTTATCTTTATATCGTAATTAGACTCTATTAATCTTTTCGCTTTTTTAATTGTGTTTATATTATTTGTTGCTTTTATAACCTCTTTTTCTGTGTCAAATAAGAAACAAGGAAAAGCTGTTAATCCTTCTATTTCTATATTTTCAAATTTAATTATTTCCTTTATAGTTTTATTTAATGAATCTATATTAAACCCTCCAAACTGAGATGGATAAAGTGTATCTTCATCAGCATATACCCTTATAAGAATTTTTTGTTTTATACTGTGCTCCTTACAAATATCATTGATTTCTTTTATTTTATCTATAGAAAATACAGTTATAACCTCAGGCTCTATGTCTAATATTACTTTTTTTAAAATGTATTTAGGTACCTGAACTAAGTGACCTATATGCGAAACTTTTATATTATTTTCATGCATAATTAAAGCCTCTTTGTAGTCAACTGCTACTACCCCTTCGTAACCTATATCTTTTAATTTTTTAGCTATATATGGATTTCGCCCAAATTGCTTAGTCATATAATAAAGTTTTATATTATATTTATTTGCTTCATTGTATATTTTTGCAGCATTATCAATTAATGTATCTATATCTATTACATATGTGTCTGGTAGAATTTCTCCTTCTTTATGAAGATTTATTGAGTAGTCTATAAGCTTTTTATTGTCTTTTATTGTTTTGTCAAGAAACATACACTATACCTCCACTCTATTTGATTTCTACATTCTTTATAGCTTGATTTAATATTCTAAGAACAGTATCTTCACCACTTCTTAAAGGGTTTATTCTTATCATCTTCTTAGCTAATGATGGATTAGCATTTATAAATGTTCCTGATAATCTATAAAACATTGGCACAAATTCATATTTTGACTCTGCCCCAACTGGATTTGGCGCTGCCCCTAGTTTTTCAGCTTCTATTAATACTTCATTTGCTATCTCATCTTCTAATTCAACTAATATAACTTTTGATTGAGCATTAGCTATAAATGCATTTTTTACTTTTTCTACTTCTTTGTTTAATAATCTATTAACTATATTAGTTGTTACATCAGCTTGTATAGCAAGCATTACAGGTGCATATACAAGTCCTCTCAAGCAATCTATAGCTTCATGTCCTTGTACTTGTAGTCCTCCAGAGTAATTAGTTTTTATAAGCTTGTCTATATATACACTTTTACCTACAATACAACCTATTCCCTCTGGACCTAATAACTTAAATAATGAAAAACAAGATAAGTCAGCTCCTGCTTCAACTCCTATATATTCAACTTTCATAACTGCATAATTATCATCAGTTATAATAGTTATATCTTTATTAGTTTGTTTTATAGTTTCGATTACTTGCTTTATATCATAAGAGTCTGATGGCTGTTGTCTTGTGTATTGAACTATTGCAACCTTTATATCTTTATTATTTTCTATAACATTTTTTATATCTTCTACATTGTTATAATCCGCACTTATAGTGTCTATTCCTAACATATCTATAGAGGTATTAGTTGTTGGATAAATAGGTGCTGTGTGAACTAAAACTTTTTCATCTCTTTTTACTGATGAATATAACGCCATTCTAATAGCCATAGTTCCAGCCCCTCTTACAAGCATAGCTTTTTCTTGGTTGAAAAAATTAGCTATTACTTTTTCAACTTTTAAAGTTGTGCTTGGTTTGTTAATCCCCTTTACAACTCCTAAATCTCCCCTTGTTAATATTTCACTTCCACTAAATTCTTTAGTTACTTCATCTATAAGTTTAAATTGTAATTGTTTAGCTTGTTCTATTGATATACTTTGTAATGGATATGTCTTCATATTAATCCTCCTAAGAATTGTTATTTAAATAAGTTTTTTGGATTTTCTTTTAACATTTTATCTATGTTATTTTCACTAATACCAGCTTCTCTAAGTTTAGGTATGAAAGTTTCAAATAAATAATTGTATCCTATTCCACCTTTGTACTTTAAGTGAGATTTTCTAGTTATATCAACAGACATAACCACTTGATCTATAAGCCCTCTTTTAGATATTTCAACTAACATATCCACCCTTTTCTCATCTGGTAAATAATTTATCTTCCCTATTGTGTCAAACTCTACATAAACACCTTCATTTAGTAGTCTCAATATATAATCTATGTTTCCACTTAAATCTACATGACCTATAACTACCTTAGATAAATTTACATTATATTCTTTGAATAAATTTACTTGCTCTATTCCATAACTACCTAGTGTTGTATGAGTTGTTATTGGACAATTAGTTTCATTATGAGCTATAGAAGCTGCTACAAATACCTTTTTTTCAAGTTCTGTCATAAAGTCTTTGCTAGTTCCTATTTCACCTATCAAACTAGCTTTATAATTTGTATCTTCTATACCCTGTGTTAACTCTTTTAGCATTAATTTAGCTAGGGTTTTTTCACTTTTTTCACTTACTATGTCTGGTAAGAAAGGTTCTTTATAAAATCCAGTTGATAATATAAAATTTATATTGCTTTCTTTTTCTATATCTTTTATATAATTTATATCTCTGCCTATACCCATATTGGTTACTTCAACTATATTCCTAACCCCACTTTCATATAGCTTTTTTATTTCTCTTATAGTTTCATTTTTACAGTCTAATCTACAATCTTCATTTTGTTTTACTTTAGATAAATCAATATACATATGTTCATGGCATAATGTGTATCCGTCTATTATTTTCATAATCAATCTCCTAAATCAAATATTATACTGTTTTCTCTTAAGTTGTAATTTTCTTTAAAATATCTTTCAAATACATTGTTCTTTTCTATTTTTTTGTCTATTTCAATTCCTATTTTAAATAGTTTTTCAACTAATTTATTGTCAAATGTATATATTAAATATGCTGATCCTAATTCTATATCAGGTATAGCCAAACAATTTGCATTTATCATATTTAATATTCTTATAATTCCCTTATTTCCATTTTGTTGAATATTCGCTCCACACTCTCCAAACATACCTATAAGAGAATCTCCATTTCCATTTATATCTATTTCTTTTTCATATGATATAAATATCTTTCTTTCTTTTTTTATTTCATTTAAATTTTTAATTAACTCTTCTCTTTTTGAATATAAATTTAAATCTATAAACTTTGATATATTATTAACTTTTTTAAATTTATCTAAGTAATTTTTATCTCCTATCCCATATATTTCATAATTTACGCCTTCTTTTATTTGATTATTTTTTTCTAAAAATACATTTACTGCTTTTTTTAGTGTTTCAATATCCTTTGATATAAAACCTATGCCTGCTTCAAAGCTAATACCATCTGTTGATTTTTTAATTTGAGAAATCTTAAGGTTCATTCCTTTTGCAAGATATGAATATAAATTTAAACATATAGCCGGTGCTAATACAGAACCTCCACCATCTGTACCTATCCCCAAATCATTTATTCCAAGTAACACATTTATTGCACTTGCACTTGATGATCCTGTCATAACTTTTCCGGTTAATGGGTTTATTAGGTTTGTATCTATTGCCCTTCCTCCAACTGATTTATCATCTATTGTGTGAAGTATAAATCCTTCCTTATTTAGCTTTTTAAGCATTGCTCTGCTTATTCCTTTGTTATCTTTTACTCCCATATACATAGGATTTTCATTATTTGTTATTTTTTCTGTATAATCTATAATCGCATCTTCATTCATATGAATTACAGTTTTTCCTTTTTGTTTCATAGCTTTTAAACTTGCTTTAGCATGTATTTGTATATTTGTGTAATTTTTCATTTTTTCATCTCCTTATTTTTAAAGGGACGGTATTTTTAACCATCCCTTTAAATAACTAATTATTACACTGCTGGTACATACAATCCTAATACAAATAATATGTTTAATAATATTCCAAGTGCTATCACAGCTACTGGTCCTACAGCTATTTCTACCATAGATTTTTTAGCAGTTTTGTTTAATGCATATGCACCTGCTACGAATAAAAATCCTGTTCCTGGAGCTAGTGCATTTCCTGCCATCATAGACCCTGCCATTATAGCTATTTCAAGTACTTTATTCATAGCTGTTCTTACATGATCTCCTGATTTTTTTATTCCAGGGAATTTATCTAGTCCTGCTGCTGCTTTTTCTAGTAATATTACCTCTAAGAACATTACTAATGCTCCTACTATAAATGCAAGTATTGGATTGTGCATAAATATTATTCCTACTACAAATACCAACGTAGTTCCTGCTGGTCCATATACTCCAGTTGTTATAGCTGTTGTATATACTAATGGTATAAATCCTACTGCTCTTGCTGCTGCTGATATACCAGCTTCCATAGTCTTACCTTCTGCTAGTAATTTTAGAGACGTTGGATCTCCCGCAAAGAACATTAAACTTGTAGCTGCTGCTACTAATCCACCCATTACAGCTATTATAAATACATTTTTCTTTATATTTTTAAGTCTTTGTTCGAATATACCGATTAGTGCTTGATTGGAATTACTTCCATCACTTTTTTCCCTCATAGCAAATCCTAACATGATTATTACACCTACTAGTAATGCCATTCCATCTGGACTTAAACTTATAACAGATTCTCCAACTTTTATCTTTCCAAATGTCATCACAAGTTGATTCACTAATGCCACTATTGCGAATGTAATTATTCCTTTTTTAAATCCATATTGGTAACCAACAACTATCGCTGGGAACACCGCAAATGCTGCTACTACGGGTGCTCCAACTTGACCCAAAGCATCTAGGAAGTTTACTGGTAACATTGCGAATAGTTGAACAACTATTTCTAGTCCATATACAACTCCAACTCCATATAATCCACCAATTGCAGCAGACATTATAGTCCCTTTTTTAGAATCTGGACACCATGTACCTATTATGTCAGAACCTAATAGTATGCTGTGTGCTAATATTATTGGTGATCCTATTGAAAACGGTATCCCAAATCCTACAACTAATCCAAATGATAATGCAAAACTAGTTGCTGCAAGTTCAGCTCTCTTCATTCTTCCTTCGATATACTCTGGCATTATAGGTCTTAGCGCATCATTAAATGTTGCTATATTTTTATTTACTAGTACACATGATAAGCCTCCAAGTAATGCAGCTACTATATATTTAAATACGTCTCCCATACCTTGTGTTATATAATATAATCCTGAAAATAAAAGGGCTAATAAACCTAATGACACTATCTTCTTTGTCATATTTGAGTTTGTATTATTAATTTCAACAGTGTTATTTTCCACTATATTTACCTCCTTAGCCTAATATTTTTTCTAATATTATCTCTATAACTTCATCCGCATGTTGAGGTGTAAACCCAAATGCTTTTTTACCATTTTCAATTCCTTTTACTATATCTTCTTTTGGTAACATAGTACCTGGCATCGATGCGGTTAAACATTCATTCATTCCAACTAACGCTATTGCCATTGCCAATGCTCCACCTCCACCTGTGTTACATGCTCCAAAGTAATAGTCAGCTTGTCCAGTTTTCATTGCCATAGCTGCATCTAAGTCTGTTTTTACTTCAAGGGTAATTTTATCTTTTCCTATTTCTTCTATTTTTTTAGCTATTCTTTCTTTATCCATTTGTCCGCCTACAACTATTCTTATCATTTTAATCTCTCCTTTTTATATTTTTATTTTATTATTTTTTATTTATTATTAATTAATGTACAAAGATGTAAAATCATAAATTTCTTTTCATTTTCACTAAACTCTATTGGTATATCAATTTGTATGTTTTCCCATAATCTAAGACTTTCTTTATAATATTTATCTTTTTTTACTTCTTCATATAAAAAGTCTTCCATCTCATATGCTACTTCACATTTTTGTTGTCTTGATATTGCCATTGCAAAGTGAGTTATCATTCGTTGCATATCATCACTATTTTCTTCAATTCCTATACCTTTTAATTTTATTACTATATTTCTTAGATATAATAGCGTTTGCTTATCAATTATACCTGCTTGATGTAATGTTGCCAGTCTTATATCCATAATATACACCTCTCGTTTATTTTACATTAAACTCAATGTACATTTTTTTGTACATTGAGTTTAATGTAAAAACCTTTTATAACTAAAAGGCTTTATTGAATCTTTCAATGTACATTTTTTTGTATATTGAGTTTAAATATTTCTTGTCTTTATATTACTTAATCTCACCATCTTTGTCAATCGTTTTCCTTGTTTTTTTGCATTTTTTTATTTTTTAATATTTTGGGGTTATTTTTTCTTGTATAACTTTCTGCTGTATATCTCTTACTTCACTTGGTTTTACTAGTTTTTCTATTAGTTGATCAAAACCATTATTGTTATTGTTAATTATAATTACAGCCGTATTTGAATCTTTACTTTTATGATTTTTTAAATCTCTATATGATAAAAGTATCTCTTTTTCTTCTATCTCATCTATTGACCATACAGCTGCATCTATTTCTTTATTTAATATCTTAGTAACAATTTGATTATAAGACATATCTATAAATTCTACATCTATGCCTTCAAATTCTTTTATCGATAAATAGTACTGGTCTCTTGAAGTTTTATCAACTCCAACTTTTATCCCATCTTTTATTTCAATTTTTTCACCTTGTCCATATACCAATACATGTTTATTTACATAAGTGTTTTCTCCAAGTTCTAAAATTACTTTCATTTCATCATTTTCTTTCAATATTTGATCTGCAGCTAGTTTAGATGTTATAGCAAAATCATATCTTCCATATTTTAAACTTTCTATTCTTGTTTCAGCTCCCCTCATATATGCCATTGCCACTGAAAAGTCATTTTTTCCAAGTACAATATTTAGTCCAGTAGATAGACCTTGGTATAATTTTGAATATGGTAACGGCATAACCCCTACAATTGTTTTATAATTTGTAAACTCCCAAAGTTTTTTATAGTTTATATATATTAAAAATGTTCCTAAATGTCCCCTTCTTTCTAAACTTATTGCCCCTTCACTTTCCAGATGTTTAATAACTGATTGTATTGTTCCTCTTCCTACATTGTATTTTTTAGAGTAGTTATCAATTGTATTTATCTTATCTCCTTCTTCCATTAGGATTAGCTCTCTTGCTAAATTTATTGTTACTAATCCATTTTTATGTAGAAAGTTTTTTTGTATATTCAATTTTTTCTCCCCTTTCTATTCTTATATGCTTATTATATTTGGTTTATAGTTTTTATGTCAAATATAATTAAATAATCTTAAAAATATAAGGACAGTAATATGATGAAATACTAAAAGTAATTATACTTTTAGTATTTCATCATATTACTGTCCTTATCTATCTTTTTTCTATATTGATTTAAAATAAATTTTAGTTTTACTGATTTAATATATTAATAATTAGTTTTATCAGATTCTTGTATTATCATTTCAAGTTCTTCAATTTCTTTTTCATCTACTTTTTTATGATTTAAATCATCATTTCCATGATTTACTCTATGATTCAAAAACTCCATAAATTCTTTTCCTAAATCATCTCTTTTTAATGCAAAATCCACTGTAGCTTCTAAAAATTCTAATTTATTTCCAACATCATATCTTCTACCTTCAAAATTGTACGCATATATTGCTTCATATTTACTTAATGTTTTTAATGTATCTGTTAAATGTATTTCTCCACCTTTACCAGGTTTTTGATTTTCTAGTATTTCAAAAACTGTTGGAGTTATTATGTATCTGCCTAGTATAGCTATATTCGATGGAGCCTCATTATATTTTGGTTTTTCTACTAAATCATCAACTTTATAAACCCCTTCTTCTATATATGTAGCATCTATTATCCCATATCTTTCAACCTCGTCTTTTTCTACTCTTTGAACACCTAGTATAGAAGTATTATATTCATCATATACGTCAATTAATTGCGCTAAGCAAGGTACTTCACTATCTACAATATCATCTCCTAAAAGTACTGCAAATGGCTCATCACCTACAAAACTTCTAGCACAATAAATTGCATTGCCTAGTCCTTTAGGTTCTTTTTGACGTATGAAATATATATCTGCCATATTGGATATATCCTTTACCATATTTAACATTTCTGTTTTTCCTTTTTGTTCTAACTCTAACTCGAGTTCTATGCTTCTATCAAAGTGGTCTTCTATAGATTTTTTATTTTTTCCTGTAACTATTAAAATTTCTTCTATTCCTGACTTTACAGCTTCTTCTATTATGTATTGTAAAGTTGGTTTATCAACTATAGGTAACATTTCTTTAGGTTGAGACTTTGTCACTGGTAAAAATCTTGTTCCTAGTCCTGCTGCTGGTATTATTGCTTTTCTAATTTTCTTTTTCATAATTGCCTCCGGATTTAACTCATTTTTTATAGTTCTATAAATACCCTTTTAGTTTATGTATAAAAATGTTTTTTATTTTTATGTAAAGGTTTTATTTTAATCTCCGTATAATATATTTGAGGGTTATGCCATTGACCCTTCATCAAAGATTTTAAAAATCTTTTTTCCGCATTGTTAGTATGAGCTTGATTGTTAAAGTATTCACTTTAATAATTAGGCTCATATTATTTCAAATAAAAAAGTTAGTAGTTTACAAACTACTAACTTTTCCATTTAAACTTTATTTCTTTTTCTTTCTATTTATTCCAATCATTAAACCTGTTGCTCCAACTCCTAATAAAGAGTATGTTAAGATACTAGCATCTCCTGTAGCTGGAGATGTAACTCCCGGGTTTATTGATGGTTTATTTGGCTTACCTGTACTAGGTTTATCTATTGAAGGTTTTTCTGGATCAACAGGTTTTGGTTTTTCTGGATCTGGGTTAGGTATAGGTTTAACTTTTTCGTTTTCTATATTTCCTAGATCCACTATTTCAAACTTTCCTTTTTCTATGTTAAGCTCTACTTTTTTAGGGCTTAACATATATCCTTCTGGTGCTTTTGTTTCTACTAGATAGTATTTTCCTTCTCTTTCTACTGCTCCATATATCTTTCCGTCTTTGTCACTTACTAGTTTCTCTATCACTACTTTTCCTTTTGCATCTTCTAATCTAA
>NZ_JBOGBV010000081.1:0-3507 GCF_051656405.1 Paraclostridium sp. | reverse complement strand
TCATGTCCTAGCAATTCCATTTGAAGTATTGCTTCTTCACTGCTCATAGGTTTTATTGAAAACTTTTTAACTCTTTCTATGTGAATATCTTTTTCATCTATATTACTTTCAAAATTATAATCTTCTATGTTTTCAAATCTTATACTTTGATGGCTATTTTTTCTATTTTTTGATCTAGTTTTGTACTTTCTAAGTTGTTTATATAACTTATCATAAACTCCATCTATAGCTGAGTATAAATCTTTTTGTCCTTCTTCTGCTCTTATTATAGGTCCTTTTATTGGTAATACAGTTACTTCAACTGTTTGTTTTTCTTTTTCAGCGCTTATAGTAACTTTTACATCTGTATCTACGTTTAGGTACTGTTGTAATTTCTCCATCTTACTCTCAATCTTAGCGTTGATGCTTTCTGTTGGATTTATATTTTTACCGATTACTCTTATATTCATAAGTAGTACCTCCTTGTATAAACAATTGTTAAATACTTAATCTTTGGTAAGGTTTTATATTTAACTTACCTTAATTCTATAGCAACTTCTTCCAAATTTCCATTCTATATTTTATATTTTTTTCGTGGTATAATATTAATTGTGGGGTATTTTACCAAATATAAAAGAGCTATCTTTTTAAGATAGCTCTTTCTTTATTATATTGAAACAGTAGCAGCTATTTTTTCCTCTGGAGACCCTTCGTACTTAGCTAACCACACTTTTCTCTCTAATTTTAATTTATTTGCAATTTTATCATATTCTTCTTTAGTGTAATAATTTCTTGGATTATATTTATTTATATCTATTCCATCTACTTTTGAAGGAACCATATAACCCCATTCTTCATCTTCTACCCAGTTTATATTATCTCTTGCTATTTCTTTCATTATAGTAGTAGATACTTTGATAGTTAATTTTTCACCATCAAAATTTTCTTTAGCTCCAACGCTTCCTGTATTTAATATGAAACATTCCATATCAGGGTTGTTTTGTAATATTTCTCTAAGTTTTATACCTTCTTCTATTTCAGGTCCCATTATAAATGGATTTGTTCCAACGCATCTTTTTGATTGTCCCGCTTTTGTTGGATCCCCTGCTGAAGTTTCTATAGACTCTCCTAACATAAATGTATCTAAAGCTTGTTTTGGGTCTAACTTAACTACAGGCGGTACTACATCTTTTCTTCTAGTTATAAATATTATCTTATTTGCCTTTTCTAAATCAACGGTATCATCTGTTGTATCTATTTCTTCTCTTAATATAACTCCTCTACCATTTGAAGTTAAACTTGTATCATAAAAATCTACGTTTCCATCTTCATAAACTTTAATATTCTCTAATGCTGCATTTTCACTAGTAGCTGCTTTATATAACACACTTTGTTGTTCTGGATTTAATCCTTCAGTTTTTATATAGAATCCATTTTCAGTTCCTACGCAATATCCATTTTCATCCATGAATACAACGTCATCTTGTCTTACTATAGCTTTTTCTTCTCCAGTTAATTCATGATCATGTATAGTTAATGTTGTTTTTCCTGTTCCACTTAGTCCAAACATTATGAACCCAACATCCTTTAATTCTTTATTTTTATCATATACTCTAAGAACTTTACTACCTGCATGGAATCCTAATCCTCCAGCTTGTTTTACCTTATACATGGCCATTCTTAAGAAGGATTTTTTAGATTCTCCAAAGTAGTCACTTCCTAGTATAAACGTAACTCCACTTTCTGGGTATGCAAACATTATTCTTTCTGGCCATTCTGGAACATATATACTTACTAAATCTGGATTTTCACTATCAGTAGGATTAAATAATGTATTGTTCCACATATGAGCTATTCTTGCATATTTTTTAGATATATATAATCTACAGTTATATGAAAACCTATCGCTCATACCCATTTTTCTATCTACTCTTATCATTTCTTTGTCTTTTATATATTCAAACACTTTAGCCGCAATTTCATCAGCTTTAGCTTTACTTATTTCTTGTTGATCTACACCAGTTTTTATTTCATCTACTATATAAGTATTTTTAGCACTTCTACTTCTAACTTCACTTATATAGCTAGCACTTTTAAATTCTGTTGTTTTTTCCATATCTTTTGCTAAATCTCTTAATTCTTTTCTAGTTGGATTTGCTATAACCTTCCCAAATAATCCATCATTTATATTATTTATACTAAACATACGTCCCCTCCACCTTCAATTAGTGTATCTTTTTACATTATTAGTATATCATTTTTTGCAAAAATGTCTACTAATTTTATGTATTTTTTATATTGTTTCACACAATTTATTTTCTAACTATTATTTCGCATAAAAAAAGAGCCTATTTTTTTAATAGACCCTTTACATATTAATACCTTAATTTTAAATAGTCAAACTAGGAACTATCATAAATATAGTTAAAAACAGTCCTATACACCCTATAATAAATAAAACCCTAATATAAGCTCTCGTTTCCATTATTATCCTCCCTAATTCATAAGTGGATGTACAACATCATTTGGAATGGTAAATTCAACTAATCCCATGTATCCTGGTGCTACTTCGTATTTATCAAAGCAAATAACAAGTTCTCCATCTTTATTGATATAAAAATCTTGATTTTTATCTATAGACTTGAAATTTTCATCTCCCATTTCTTTATCATCTAACCAATATATTTTATTTTCATCTTGTTTCATTTGATTTTTCATTTGCTCTTTTACATTATTGCTTATAGCATCTATATATTTGTCATCTTTAAACATACCTTCTAATGTTAATATAACCTGATTTTTCTTGTCTATATTATAGAATTTTCTTGCAGTGTTAGAAGATCCTTGTGCCTCATAATTGTATATTACTAAAGATAGTATTTTATCAGTATCCGTTTTAACTTCATACCATGATTCTGCCGCTTTATGACCTGCCGAGTTAGAATCTTTTAAAGATTTAACTTCTTGTAGATATTGATCGTATAATTTTTTACCTTCCGATTCAAATTCTTTATTTAATTTATACTCTAAATCTTTATTGTCTAAACCTTCAATTTTTGGTACTTTTATAGATGCCTCGTATCCATCTTCTTTTATTTGATAGTTAGAAAAGTTTATTATCTTTATTACGCTTCCTATTACAGGTATTTCTTCTAAACTTTGTGCAAATGATTTATTCATATTAACTGCACCTATGACAACACATACAGACGCTGCAGCTACTATCAATTTTTTATTAATGATCTTATTTCTGTGTTTTGAATTTATAGCATCATTTACAACCTCATTTAAATTTTTAGGTATTTTTATATCATTATAATTTTGTTTTAATTTTTTTATTTTATCTATATCCTTCATAAACTTCACTCCTTAATAATCTTCTGTTTTTATTTTTATCTTAAGTCTTCTAAGTCCAGTATAAAGTTTAGTTTTTATTGTATTTGTATTTTGTGATAGTACATTTGCTATCTCATCTATTTTCATATCTTCAAAGTATCTTAAAACTATAATAACTCTATATTCTTCTGG
>NZ_JBOGBV010000080.1:0-13831 GCF_051656405.1 Paraclostridium sp. | reverse complement strand
CTTATAATAAGTTCAATTGCTTTAATTGCTAATGTAGCATTATTCATTTATATGATTTATAAAGTAAGAAAAACTAAACGTAATCCATATACTTCAGAACTTTACACTGACTTACAGTGTTATGAAGAAGTAAAAGCATATGCTGAATAAATAAAAAAGCCATCTCAATAAGTTTGAGATGGTTTTTTATTTGCCACATTCAAGATTTTCATTACTCCATGTTATCATATGTTTCATTATTGGTAATAAGCTTAATCCAGATTTGCTTAAATAATAAATAGATTCAACCACTTTGCTATCAGTATTTTTTTCATTAATTATAATTCCATTTTCTATTAATACTTCTAGTTGTTGAATTAGCATTTTCTTACTGCATCCTTCTATAGATCTTTGTAGCTCTCCAAATCTTATTTTATTATCTTGAATTTTCCATATTATAGCAGGTATCCATTTTTTCCCTAAGATACTAGATAGAGCTTCAACCGGGCAATCATATATCAGATCCTCTACGTTGTACATTCTCACTCCTCCTACTTATCATAATTTTGTTTAATTTAAACTTTATTATACCTATTATACTTGTATATTTCAAAAATAAAAGCGTAGAATAATCTACGCTTTTATTAAAAACTCATCTCTGGATATAATATTTTAATTATTTTCATATTTTTTTCAATCTTAGGAACATAATATTCTTTAGCATATGCTCTTCTATCGATAGTATCATCTACTTTGTTTCTTACATTCCATTCTTGTACCATTTTACTTAATCCTTCATCTTTAAATTTAGATAAGTAATATGCACCTAACTTTAAACTGGTCTTATCATCTACTAAGTCACTAGGCTTAAAATTCTTCATATTTAATTCATTTGCTAATTTTATTGAAGTTTCATCACTAAATCTTAATATCCCGTTATTACCATTTTTTTCATAACCTTTTTCATCGAATTTTGATTCAAAGTTTCCCATAGCTGCTAAAAAATATGGATCAATATTATATTCTTTAGATATAGATTTTATTTCAGATATATCTTTTACTGGATATACAACTGTTCTAGAAACAACAGCTCCTCCTACTATTAATACTAGTAGTGATATTATTATTATAGACAATGTTTTTTTCATAATATTCCTCCTAATTTTGTTTAGTTACTATGTTGAAATAGAACTTAGAAGTAATTAAATAATATATTATATAAATTATCGAATACGGAATTAATGTCCACAGCATTACTATCGATAAATTTTGTCCAAGTATATGACAAACAACATAATTTGCCACAACACTGTGTAAACCTCCTAATACTAAAGGTAAAAAGAAGTTAAATCCAACTTGCTTATATACAGATGACTTGATATCATCTTCATCTACTCCAATTTTCTTTAGTACAGTGTATCTAGGTGCTTCATCTTGAGCTTCTGATAGTAATTTGAAGAAAATTACACTACCTGTGCAAACTAAGAATACTAATCCTACAAATACACCTATAAATACCATAACTCCTGAAGTTGTAAATTCATCTTTAAAAGTTTTGTAGTAAGAAAATACATAACTTGAAGATGGTCTTTTTTCATTTTCAGATGGATATTTTTCTGTAATTTTTAAAACTTTTTTATGGAATTCTTCTCCATCTTTTTGATTCGTTATATTGTATGAGTAATAATGTTCTAATTCATTATTTTCTTTTAAATTTTTAAATTCGTTATCTGAAACAACAATCATGTCTCCTGAACCAAATGAGTTAAATAATTTTTTCTCTAAGCTTGATTTACGATTTAAACTAACAGATTTTCCATTGTTGTTTAAATCTATATCTGATTTTTCATATTCTTTAATCATTCCAGAATCTACATGAATAAATTCTTTATCATTTATACTTCCTAATTCTTTATCTCCATTTAAATTTAATATTTCATTTAAATTTGATAAAGACATTATTTGATATGAATCTTTAAATCCATGCGAATTCTCCTTATATGAATCTAAATCTATATAACTAAGTATAAATTTATCAACTAATTTATGATCTTTTGAATCTGCTAAAGCCTTTTCAAATTCTTTTATATACTCTTTATTATCAAGCGATAAAGTGTAAGAGTATGGTGCCTGTTGTTCAACCACTTGGGAACTCATAAAGTAAATTGATATAGATACCCCTATAGCAGTTAATGTAGTAGCACTTAGTATAGCTATTACCGATAACATCTTTGCATTACTTTTTATTCTATATAGTAATTGAGATGTTGATATCATATTTAATCCTTTGTAATAATTTACTCCATTTTTTTGTTGTCTTTTAATTATAAAAAACATAAATGAGCTAAAGAATAAAAATGTACCAATAACTACCATAAACAATGTAACAAATGCTCCAAGAATTAAATCTATCCCATTTGTTGTAGAAAGATATACTCCATATCCAACTAATATAAAAACTATAGATAATATAGCTAATAACTTTGATCCTTTTTTAGCTTTTTCAGATGTGCTTGAAGCTTTAAATAATTCAATAAGCTTAAACTTGTATATTATTCTATTACTTTGATAAGCAATAACTAAAAATATTAATATGAATAATACAAATGTCTCAAAAATCCCTTTTATTGAAACAGCAAAGTTTATGCTTAAATTTAATGTTATAAGCTTTATAAGTATCCCTAACATAATTTTAGAAAATACTACTCCAGCTATTATACCAATTACAATAGCCGCTACTCCTATTATCAATGTTTCAAAGAATAATAAAAGACCTATCTCCTTGTTTTCAATTCCTAATAATGCATATAGTCCAATCTCTTTTTTCCTCTTTTTTATAAAAAAACTATTTGAGTACCATATAAATAGTACTGAAAATAATGCTATTACAATTGATGCGGCATTAAATGCTGCTGATGCTTTAGAACTTGCTGATAAAGCTGCATCTATACTTGGATTATATTGTAAGTTTTTAAATGCATAATATATTCCAACTGTGAAAACTATAGAGAAAAAGTATAAAAAATATCCTTTAAGATTTTTTTGTACATTCTTCTTAGCTATATTAAATAAGATCATTATCTCCACCACCTATCAATGATAATACATCTAAAATTTCTTTAAAAAATTCTTTTCTTGTTGCTCTTCTATTTATTTCTTTAAATATTAATCCATCTTTAATAAATAAAACTCTCTTACAATAACTAGCTGCAAATGCATCGTGTGTAACCATCATTATCGTTGCATCTTGTTCTTCATTTAACTTTGTCATTGCGTTTAAAAGGTCTGTTGATGATTTAGAATCAAGTGCTCCTGTTGGTTCATCTGCTAATATCAACGATGGGTTTGTAATTATAGCTCTTGCACAAGCCGTTCTTTGTTTTTGACCTCCTGATATTTCATAAGGATATTTATCAAGTAATGTTTCAATACCTAGTGTTTTAGAAATTGAAAATACAGTTTTGTTTATTGTCTTTTCATTTGCACGAGCAAGTGCTAAAGGTAGTGCAATATTATCTTTTACTGATAATGTATCTAGTAAGTTAAAGTCTTGGAATATAAAACCTAAGCTTTCTCTTCTAAACTTTGATATTTGTTTATTATTTAAATTTGTTATATTTTTCCCTTCAATTTTAACATCTCCACTAGTTGCAGTATCTATAGTTGAAACTATATTTAAAAGTGTACTTTTACCTGCCCCAGATGGTCCCATTACTCCTACAAACTCACCTTTGTTTATATCAAGATCTATTCCATTTAATACAGTCTGTGTATTTTTTTGTGTTCCATATGATTTCATTAAATTTCTAACTTCAAGTATTTTTGTCATGTTTATTAACCTCCTTTGATTATTACAATATTAAGTATATAATTTTTTATTATTTTCTAATATTGATTTATCTATCATTAAAATTACATATTTGTAAGCTTATCAAAAAAAGGTATTGATTTTCATCAATACCTTTTTACTTATCTTTTTATTTTGTTTTTTACAGTCTCTAAAATTAATTTTACTTCATCTACCTTTAGTAATATTATACATATACCATATGTCAATGCTCCACATCCTATAGATATAGCTAATGATATAGTTTCATATAATTTTCCAACTGGTAGCATTCCGCCTAAAAAGTTATATATAAACATTGTAACTACTGACATTAATCCAGCTGATACAATTGACTTTATTAAAACTATTAGAATTTCTTTACCACCAAATTGTCCAATTTTTTTTCTTAAACTTATAAACAACAATACTATAGTAACAATAGCAGATATACTAGTTGCAAATGCTAATCCAGCTATTCCCATATTAGTAAAGTTTACAAATAATAAATTTAATACTATATTTAAGACAATTGTTATTATAGCATTTTTCATAGGTGTTTTTGTGTCTTGTAGTGAATAAAATACTTTTCCAAGTATATCTCTAAGTCCAAAACCTATCATCCCTATAGAGTAGAACACAAGCGCTATAGCAGTCATTTGTGTAGCCCTTGTATCAAATTCACCTCTTTCAAAAAGCATTTTTACTATTGGTTCAGCAAGTATCATAGCTCCTGCTGATATAGGAATAACTAAAAGAGTTACTGTATTTACAGATGTTTTTATAGACTTATAAAATTCTTCTTTATTATTTTCTGTAGTTAATTTAGATAACATAGGATAAATAACAGATGAAATTGATACTATAAACATACCCATTACAAACTGATTTAATTTGCTAGCATAGTTTAATGCAGATATACTTCCTTCACCAAGTGTAGATGCAATAGTTCTGTCTACAATAATGCTTACTTGGTTTACTGCAACACCTATTAAAACAGGTATTACAAGCCAAAGTAATCTTCTTAAGTACTTATCATTAAAATCCACAAATAGCTTGTACTTAAATCCTTTTTTTCTTGCAAAGGGATATTGGAATAAAAACTGTAATGATAATCCTAGTAAAGCTCCCCATGGAAGTAAGTGTATATTTATTGTTGCACTTAAAATAATCGAAGCTATTACTATGATATTATTTGGTACACTCATCAATCCTGGAATTACAAAGTTATCTTTAACCTGTAAATATGCAGTCATAATGTAACTCATGCCTAAAACTGATAATCCAAGTATCATGACCCTCGTAAAGTAAACAGCTTGATCAAATACCTCTCCTTTAAATCCAACTGCAAATAATTTTACAATTTGAGGTGTAAATATTAATCCTATCACGGAAAGCCCTAAACAAATTAGTATTACTGTATTTAATACGTTATTTGTAAATTTATTTGATTCTTCTTTACCACCATTTTTTCTTATATCATGATACAAAGGAATAAACGCTGTATCTAAAGAGGTTCCTATTGCTGCAAATATAACCGCGGGTATATTCATAGCTACTAAAAATGCATCGCTTGTCCCAGAAGCTCCGTATACTGAAGCTAGTGTAAGCTCTCTTGCAAACCCTAAAATTTTCGCTATTAGTGTAGCTATCATTAATCCGACAGCTGCTTTTGCTACTTTTGACATACATACTTCTCCTTATATTTTTATTTAATCTTATTATTTTACTCTTCATATTATTATAATTGTCAAAAGTTAAAATAAAATTAACTAAAAATGAAAATTTGATTAAAAACAAAATAAAAAACAAAGCATGTAACCTAATGAAAATCAGGTTATATGTTTTGTTTTTTACATTTTAATATTATTAAGACCTCATTACGTACCCTATAGATCTTACTGTTTTTATATATTCTTCCTTGTCTTCAGTGTCCAACTTATTTCTTAAATGTCTTACATAAACATCTACAACATTTGTTTCTGTCTCATAGTTATACCCCCATACACTTTCTAGTAAGCTAAACCTAGATATAACTTTCTCTTTATTTTCCATAAGATATAATAATAGTTCATATTCCTTATTAGTTAAGTTTAATTCTTCATCACCTTTTTTTACTAATCTAGATTCTGTATTTATAGATAAATCTTTAAAATTTAAAATTTTAGAACTTGAGTTATTCTCTCTTCTAAAAACAACTTGAATTCTTGCTAATAACTCCTCAATTGCAAATGGTTTTGCTACATAGTCGTCAGCTCCCATCTGAAGTCCTGATACTTTATCCATAACACTATCTTTTGCACTCAACATAATTATAGGTGTATTTTTTTCTTTTTTTAATCTTCTGCATATCTCTATTCCATTAAGACTTGGAAGCATCAAATCTAGTAAAACTAAGTCATAATCTTTATTTATAGCTTCATCTAACCCTTGTTTTCCATCTTCTATAACTTGAGTTGTATATCCTTCAAATTCTAATTCCATTTTAACAAATGAAGATATATTTTTTTCATCCTCTATTATAAGTATCTTTTTCATATGAAATCCTTTCTGTAGATATCATTAATCTTAATAAATATTATATATTAATAAATTAAATTTTATTATATCGTTGTTAAAATATTTTTTCTAAAGGCCCATATTAATAAATATAGCCCATATAATTTTTTATATGAGCTATATTTATTAATATGGATAAGGCGGTGCAATAAATGGATAAAGTAATAATGATAATCCAACTAACGATGCAAACGGAAATCTTCTACTTCTATAACGTCTATATCTTCTAGGCATTTGTCTTGATGTCATTTCACCTTCACTATCTATAACATCCTCTCCAACTAATATAGTTACCCCATAGTCGTCTGAATCTGTTATTATTCCATCAAATTTACTTCCATCTTTTAAAGCTATAACCACATGAAAGTCTTTTAGATCTTTGCATTTTTCTTGCATTTTATTTATATTTCTAGATGTATTCATTTTTTTCATCTCCCTTCATTTACATAATATGAATTATTCTTAACCTTGTTACTTTACAAATTTTTTAATATAAAATAAGGAGCTTGTATCAATTGATATGAGCTCCTTATTTTATATTTATACTAATATATTTAATTTTAACATTTTCATCATTAAATACTATTGCTCTTAATTTTAGTAATTACAAAATTAAGATACCATAAATCTTATAATTGCTAATAACCATAAATGTAATGGGTAAAATACATAGAACATATATTTACTAAACTTATTATTTAATCCTCTTTCCCCATTATATAATAATATAACTGGTATAACTAATATGAATAAAAAGTCAGAGTTAAACATTAACATCTCATAATCAAGAGGTCCTTGTAATGTCGTATATAATAATAGTGACGATAGAAGTACATATCCTACGAACTGTTTTTTAAAACTTCCTCTAAAGCAGTATGCTATAACTATGAATGGTATTACCACATTTCCACCTTCCGTAGATACTAATCCTACTAACCCTATTATGATCCCTAAAATTATTAATCCTATTTTATTTATACCTTTTTTAGATTTACTAAGCTCAAATAAGTTTATCATAACAAATCCTACAAATAACGTAGCAAAAATATTATTTTCAACCATAGCACTAGGATTTGATGAAACTATTAAATTTATAATTGCATTTCCAATTTTCATAAACACAGCAAATACGAATAACCTCAATCCATATTTAGTTCTGCTTCTAGTATAGAAAAATCCTTCAACTAAAAAATATGCAAACATAACTGAAACACATCTGCTTAGACCATGAATATATGCTGGAAATACTTTTGGAAAAGCAAACCATAAGTGATCTAATAGCATAAGTATTAATAATAATACTTTTATTTGAAATGCATTAAATTTTTTCATAAACTTCTCCTTCTCATATAATGATAAGTTTATTATACTTAATACGTTTTAATTTGAATTGACACCATACTTACATTAACATTACATATTTGAAAGAATAAATAAAAAACTCATACCTTATTTGATATGAGCTTCTCTAGTTTATAGTTTTAAACTATTTGATAATATAATCCGTCATTTGTGCAGTAAAAATATAATCTCCCATGTCCTTGTTTACGGAATCTAAATTGCATATTCCATTCAGGGTATTGCTTTACGATAAGTGCTCTATCACCTCTTACGTATGCTACAAATGAAATATAATGTTCCTTATTCATCTCATGTTCAGAAGTTACGAATAATTCATCTTCAACAGGTTCTATATTAAGTGAATGGTCATCATCTGATTTTTTAACTTCTAATGGTTCTATTTTTTTCCCACAACATGATATACTAGCATCGCCTGTAGCAGTCATTAAATTATTACATTGTGGACATACATAAAATTTTAATTTGTTCATATTTCCTCCTACGAATTCGTTTAAATTTATTTTCCCTGATAAAATTCCATCAACACTGGTTCCTAATATTTGTGCTAACTCTGGTAATAATGAAATATCTGGGCATCCTTGCCCTCGTTCCCATTTACTTATCGTTTTATCACTTATATTCATTTCATCAGCAATTTGTTTTTGCGTCATATTTTTTTCTTTTCTTAACTGATAAATTAAATTACCAATTTTTTTACAATCCATCGGCCCCACCTCTTAATAATAATTTAAACTACTTAAAGATTTAATTCAATAAACGAATCGTAGAGTAAAACAAAAGACATACCTGATAATTCAAGTATGCCTCAATTTATTTTAAATATTATAGTTTAAATCCTTTTTTTATAGCATTAGTTGGACATGACTTAACACATTCTCCACATCTTACGCAATCTATACTATTTGGCTTTTTATAAATTTCTATTTCCATATGACATTTTTTAGTACATGCATTACATCCTACGCACTTATCTTTATCAATACTGTATTTATAAAAACTAAATTTATTAAAAATTGAATAAAATGCTCCTAATGGGCAAAGGTATCTACAAAACGGTCTATATACAAATATAGATAATATAATGATTGCTATAAGTATAAATAATTTCCAAGCATATAAAAATCCTATAGTGCTTCTTAAAGATTCATTTAATAGTACTAGGGGTATACCTCCCTCTAAAGTACCTGCTGGACATATAAATTCACAGAAATACGGTTTTGATAATCCAAATTCATTAGTTACAAACATAGGTAAAATTATTACAAATACCAATAATATTACATATTTAAGGTATTTTAAAGCCCCATCTAGTGTTTTATTCACTTTAACTTTTTTTACCTTAACTTTGTATAATAAATCTTGGATAAATCCAAATGGGCATAACCACCCACATATAAATCTTCCAAATACAACACCGAATAAAGTCATTAACCCTACTATATAATAGGAAAAATTGTACTTTATACTTCCTAAAACAGCTTGTAATGATCCTATAGGGCATGAACCTAATGCTCCAGGACATGAGTAGCAATTAAGTCCTGGAACACACAATTTCTTAGTATCTCCTTGATATATCCCTTTTTCAATGAATCCTTTTAAATTAGCATTTGTGAGTAAAGTGGCTATTAATTGAGTTATATTCCTTTTATCCAATTCCAATACACTCCAAGCATATGTTAACAGCTTTCTTTAATACTACTTTAACCTCACCTCTACTAGACCCTACTGCAATAAAGCAAATACTCATAGCTAACACTATATATCTTGTTAATTTCTCTTTCATATAATATTCCTATTTAGTAGATTTTAAAACTTCATCTATTTTTGCATTATATTCAGCTTTACTTGCTGTTCCTACTAAAGCTGTGCTTACTATTTTCCCGTCTTTATCTACAAATATTGTAGTTGGAGTGCCTTTAACATTTTTAAGTATCCACTCATGTAAATCTTTATCTGGTATTACATTATCAAATTTAACACCTTTTTTATCTAATATTGATTTGGCTAATGCCTCATTATCTTCATCTGGCGTATCTGCTACAACTCCAATAACATTAACTCCTTTAGATTTAACTTCTTTAGATAATTCTTGTAATTCTGGCATTTCATCTATGCATGGCATACATGATGTACCCCATATATTTATCATTGTAAGTTTATTCTCTTTAAATATAGAACTATCTATATTTTTCCCTTGTATAGTTTTTGATTTAAAAGATATAGTTCCATTTATACTCTCTTCACTTGCTTTTTCATCTTTAGCATTAGGCTTTATTTTAGATGGATCAATTGGTTTTATACTACTTTTAAACTCATTTATAGATTTTTCAATATTTTTAACTTCAGATTTTGAAGCATCTGATAAGTTACTATCATCTATTTTTTCGTTATATACAAAATAGTACACATAGTTATTTAGTTCTCCAACTTTATCTTTTTTACTATAATTCGAATACTCATCACTTTTTAATACTTTCTCAGCATCTTTTTTATTTAATCTTAATATAGAACCTATATTTTTCATTTTTTCCATATATAAATTCATTAATTTTTCTTCATCTGCTTTGTCTTTTTTCCCGTTGTTAGCTACTTTCTTTTCATCCATTTGCTTAGATAGTTCAGCAATTTCTTTTGCATCATCAGGACATATGAAACTAAATGACATTTCATTTTCGCCTGCTAGCACACCTTCAACACCAATTTTTTCCCAAGAAGTAGGTAATTTAAACTTAACGCCTAAATCTTGTATTACTGTTTCATCAGAACGCTCTTGATTACTACTTTGTGTTTGTGCTGACTTATTTTTATCAGAAGTTTTGCTTCCTAGATTGCTGCATCCCCCTAATGCTAACGCCGCTATTAAAAAACCTGTCATTAGAAATCTTCTTTTCATTTTATCTCTCCTCGTTTTTATTATTTACACTATACATATTAAATGATTAACTTTAACTGTAATTAAACTCAATCTTAAATAAACCTTAAAAAATAAATTTTTAACACCTTTATTAAAATTAATAGTTTCTAAGCATAAAAAAACATCGGATGCTTTTTAGCATCCGATGTTTTTATTTATATTAATCTTCTACAAGTTTACTTAATTTTTTATCAAAGCTCCATAGTACTATTCCACATACAATTACTACAACTCCTACCATAGCATATGCAGGTGCAAATGAGAATTTTGATAAGAATTCATATAAATAACCATGTGCTTTAGCAGCTATAAATACTGCAAATGGCCATATACCCATCATTAATCCTAGCACTTTAGCCGGTGAGAATTTACTTATAAATGAGTTTCCAAGTGGAGAGAATACCATTTCACCAAGAGTCATTAATATTCCAAACATAACTATCCATATTAAACTCGCTTGGCCATCGCCTCTTACTACTTCTGCTAATGCCATTACTGCAAATGATAATCCTAGTAATATCATACCTAATGCAGTTTTCTTGAACATACTTAAATCCCCTTTAGGAGATCTTGCACGTTTATTCCAAACCATCGCTAGTATTGGTCCTAGAATTATACAAGAAAGAGCATTTAATGAGTCAAACCAAGCTGATGGTACTCTAAATGTTCCTATCATCCAATTAGCTTTATTAGCATCAGCAAAATCTGGTCCCCAATGATATAATATTGGTAGAGTTGCTAAGTAATAAACTAACCAAAATGCTATAGAGAATACTGTAACAAATACAATTGCACTTACTCTTAATTTGTCTTTTTTAGTTAAAGGCTCTTCAGAAGATCTTTGTGCTACTGATTCAGATGTAGCATTAGTTTCATTTACCTTAAATGGTTTTTTACCAACATCTCCAAATGAAGCTTTTCCTCCAATTATAAACCATATTGTATCTAAGAATAGAAGTAATCCACATATTAAGAATGTTCCTCCAAATCCTACTGCAGAATAAGCTATAAAAGATACAAATGTAGTCCCTATAAATGACCCTATATTAACAAAAGAATATTGAACAGAAAATGCACCATCAAGGTCTTCTTTATTTTCAAATAGTCTACCATTTATACCTGATAGATTTCCTTTGAATAATCCTGTACCTATTGATACAAGTATTATCATTGCCCATACAAGTGCAATTGATGTTTGAGCAGATGCTTGCCATCCACACATATATCCAAGTCCCATAAGTATTGTTCCAATAGGTACACATAATCTTGGACTTAACCATTTATCTGCTACAAATCCTCCAAGTATAGGAGTTACATAAGTAAATGCTACTAAATTGGCAATCATTTTAGCCCCGTCCGATGCACTTAATCCAAGTCCGCCTTTTGCAACTGCTGCAACTATGAATATTCCGATTAACCATTTAGAAGAATAAAATGCCATACGTTCTAATGTATATGAGAACGAACAAACATAAAACCCAAAAGGATATTTCTTTTTATTTTTTACTGCGCTTTCCATATTCCCCTCCAAAATATTTAATATAATATTTTCTTGTATATGACTAATTTCATTACATACCCCTACATAATGAAACTTTAATTATTGCATATACAAATTACTAGTATCTATAAAAGATAACTAGATACCCCTTTAAAACTTTGTTGGATATACATATCCAACTATCAACGTTATAATTTCATCGTTTTTTAATACCCATCAGTGTCAATTAAGTATAAATATTCTGAATATAATAAATAAATGTAATGATTCCATTTTGACTTAAACACTGATTTTAAAACTATAAACTTAATAATATTTTGATTTTACAATACTCTTGAATTATTGTTTGATACACTTAGATGTTATATGCTAATTTTAAATGTTTGAAAACTAATTTTATTTAGTCTGTTAAGATTATGTCTGAATTGATAAACTTAATTAGAAATTTTTAGATGTCTATATAGCTGGATTTAAATAATATGTACGATTAACTTTTAGCTATATATTTTTTAATTTAGTCATTTTATGAAATAGTCTTTTACTACTCTAGTTGAAATTTTAGTACTTTTATCTGTTAAGTATTTATGCGTGTACTATATCGTTTTTGCAAAAATAAAAGTGATGATTATAATCACATCCAATTTTAACAATTTTCCAACAATTTACATTGTACCCTCCCTTAAACTATTTACCCCCTTATGAGAAATTTATCAAAAAAACTTTTTACTGTCAATATAAATATTCTTTATATTAAAAACTAATTTTCAAATATAGCTTTTTAATATAATTTTTTTAATCTAATGTCCAATTTATAATTAATTAATATCATCATTATAGTTTGTTTATTAAATTGGGACACTTATTTCTTTTCTAATAAACTAATTTTACACTACTTCTAAATAAATAATTTCACATGAAACATCACTTCCTCATTTATTTAAAATTATTGTGAGAAAATATAAATATATTATTAATTATCTCACAATAAACTTATTCGAAAACTAACTGTTATATGTACACAATAAAAAAATTTAACATGCTTTTATGTAACTTTTCTATAAGTTGAAATCACTTATAGAAAATCCTCCATTTTTTTACATTAAATCTTTAATTTGAGTGTCAAATTTTGCAAAATTCTATATACATATTATATGGGTAGATAAAAACTACCTACACTAAAAAACACATATAGGAGAGAAATATATGCGCAAACCAATAATTGAGAATAGATCTATGCCAAAGTCTTGTTGTAAAAACAATAAGGATCAAATGAGTTCTCTTAGAGATTTAATAAAAATGCTTGAAGAAACTCAATGTAAAAGAAAAAATAGTTGCCATTTTGATGACGACGATGATTATATAAATCCAAGAACAAATCTAGATATAAACACTAGCTTAGATAATGATTCTAAATCTTGTTCTTGTGCTGATTCTGACTCAGATTCTTGTTCTACTGCTGATGCTAATGCAGATTCTTGCTCTACTTCTGACTCAGATGCTACTGCTGATGCCGATGCTACTTCTGATTCTACTTCTGACTCAGATGCTACTGCTGATGCCGATGCTACTTCTGATTCTACTTCTGACTCAGATGCTACTGCTGATGCCGACTCTACTTCTGATTCTACTTCTGACTCAGATGCTACTGCTGATGCCGACTCTACTTCTGATTCTACTTCTGACTCAGATG
>NZ_JBOGBV010000079.1:0-45799 GCF_051656405.1 Paraclostridium sp. | reverse complement strand
TTTATATCTATAGTAGTAATATTTTTAATAACTTATATATCTCAATTTATAGTATTTAGAGTTTGGACTATAAAATATGAAAAAGAAGAAATTCAATCAAGAGCCAATGAATTAGAAATTTTACTTAATAACAACAGCTCGGATGAAGTGCAAAAAGAAATTTTAGAATCTATGAATTTAAACGCTATTATATATAATTCAGATAACAAAGAAATTTTAAATACAATGGATGAAAAACCTAAACATTTCAATTATCAAAAACCAAGTTCATATATTATAGATACATCTTTGAGCGTAAATAATGACAAGGTAAGCTTAATAACTCCTGTGCATATAGGAAATCAAAAATACTATATGTATTTAGAGCGAGAAAGTGAATTATATGATGATTTCCTGGAAAATACAATCCTTATAATTGTTTTTATGTTGATAATAGGATTAATAATAAGTTTAATAGCAGGAATATATATATCAAGACAGTTTATAAAAAAATTAAACAACTTAAGCAACACTATGAAAGAGGTACAAGAAAAAGGAATAACAAGTAGAGTATATATACAAAACCCAAAAGATGAGTTTGATAAAGTTAATATAATATTTAATGAAATGATGGACTCAGTTGAACATTCATTTGGAGTTCAAAGACAGTTTGTTCAAGACGCATCACATGAACTTAGAACGCCTCTAACCATATTAAAAGGACATTTAAAGATGTTAGATAGATGGGGAAAAAATGATCCTGAAACACTAAATAAATCGCTTAAAATAAGTTTAGATGAAGTTGATAGATTAACAAAACTTGTAAATGACTTATTAGAACTCGGGAAATTGGACAACAAAACAATAGTTGATGAAGAAATAGAAAAAATAAACTTAGAAGCTTCAATCGATCAAGTTATATATGACTTTGAAGTCATAAGAAAAGATGTTGATTTTAAATTTGAGTGTGAAAAAGATGCTTATATTTATATGAACAAGAAACATTTTAAGCAACTTTTCATAATATTTATAGATAATGCTATAAAGTACTGTGAAAAAGATGAAAAGGAAATACAAATAAAAGTGTACAGAGAAAAAAGGAAAATGTATATATCTATAAAAGACAATGGCATAGGAATAGAAAAAGAAGAAATTCCAAAGATAACAGATAAATTCTATAGAGTTGATAAATCAAGAAAATATAACAATAGCTTTGGAATAGGACTATCTATTGCAGCTCAAATAATTAATTTATACAGCTATAAATTGAAAATTAAAAGTGAAGTTGGAATAGGTACAGAGATAATTATAGAATGTAATCAATAAACCAAGGATGAAAAGTAAATCCTTGGTTTTACTTTTTGCTAAAGAAAAATAAGTAGCAACCGATATTTATATGTGCTAATATATGGATATCTAAATTAATAATTAGTATAGGGAGGATTTTATGAGTACTTTCAAAAAAATAGTCATAGGATTAGTTATTTTCATTGTAGCTGTTCCGATGGTGGCTTTTGGATATTTTTATTTTAAGCTAAACTCTATATATGATAGTAGTGCAGCTAAAGATGTAAAAGAAAAGGTTGAAAAAGCTGATGATAAAGATGGTATAACTAATATATTATTAGCTGGAGTTGATGGAAATAATTTAGACAAGGGAAATAGATCTGATTCTATGATGGTTTTAACTATCGATGAAAAAAATAATGATATTAGAATAACTTCTCTTGCACGTGATACTTATGTTCAAATTCCAGGTTATGGAGAAGAAAAATTAACGCATGCTTACGCTTATGGAGGGCCTGCACTTTTACTTCAAACTATAGATAAAAACTTTGGACTTAAAATTGACAAGTATGCTGTTGTAAGTTTTAGCTCTTTTGAAAAAATTATAGATGCTTTAGGTGGAGTTGAAATAGATGTATTACCTAAAGAGGTAAGTTATATTCCAGGTGTAAATAGTGCTGGCAAACAAACTTTAAATGGAGCAGAAGCTCTAGCATACAGTAGAATAAGATATGCAGATGATGCTTATCAAAGAGATAATAGACAAAGAACTGTTATGCAAGCTGCATATAACAAATTATCAAGTAACCCTGGAGACCTTATGGAAATAGGAAACACTATATTAGGATATACAAAAACTAATATACCTCCAATGGAAATATTTAAATTAGCTAATAAAGTTATAAAAATGAAATTTAGTGAATTCCCACAACTTGAATTCCCACTTGAGGGACATAGAGATGGAAAAATAGTAAGTAAAGAAAAAGGATGGGTAATTCTTTGGGATAAAGAATACAATAACGAACAACTTAAAAAATTCATATTTGATTATAAAAATTACACTCAACAATAAGTGAGGGAAAATAAAGCTATCTAAAATATATAGTGGATATGAATAGAAAATATTAAAGTTTTGCTTCCAAAGCTGAAATAATGCTTTAAAGGTAGCTGCAATTTTAATATTTCCTATTCAATTTGATATTTACTATATTTTTAGATAGCTTTTTGCGTTTAGTGAAAATAAAATTTATTTTGGCGAAACGTGTAAAAAAATTGAAAAATTTAGCTAAAAGGTGTAAAGTTTTATAATAAGGCGTCGATACATAAATCGTATGGGGAAAAAAACACCAATAGGAGGGCCAAATGGAAGAAACGATAGACTTAAGGGAATATTTCCAAATAATTAAAAAACGAGCGTGGATAATCGCACTAATAACTGTAATAGCAATGATAATAAGCGGACTTATAAGTTTCTTTGTATTAAAACCAGAATATCAAGCAAGTACAACTTTAATAGTTAATGCAGAACAAAGTGCTGCAACTAATAATATGATAACAGGAGACCAGTTAAATGTTACTCAAAAGTTAACGTTAACATATGGTGAAATAATAAAATCAAAATCAGTACTAAATTCAGTAATAAATAAATTAGATTTAAACATGACTTATGATGAGTTACTTAATAGTTTGAAAGTAGAGACAGTTAAGGATACTCAAATATTATCTATAAGCGTAACAAGTACAAGTCCAAGTAAGGCAATGAAAATAGCTAATGCTATACCTACAATATTTTCTAAAGAAGCAAAAAGGATAACGAATGCAAACAGTGTTGAAGTAATAGACAAGGCAAGAGTACCTGAAAAACCAGTAAAACCTAATAAGGTTATGAATGTAGCAATAGCTGGAGTTTTAGGGTTTATGATAGGACTATTTATAGTATTCTTATTAGAATTTATGGATAGAAAAATGAAAACAACTCAAGATATCGAAAAATATCTAAACTTACCTACACTAGGAGTAGTACCTAATGAAAATATAGAAAAGAAAGGTAGAAAAAAGCATGCTAAAAAGACTAATAACTAAAAGAAATCCAAAATCACCAATATCAGAAGCATATAGAACTATAAGAACTAATATAGAATATTCAAATGTAGATAAAGAAATAAAATCAATACTAGTAACAAGTTCTCAGCAAAATGAAGGTAAAAGTACAGTAATAGCTAATTTAGCAGTAAGCTTTGCTGCTATGGAAGGTAAAAAAATACTAGTAGTTGAGGGAGACTTAAGAAACCCAACAGTACATAGAATGTTTAATATAAGCAACACTCATGGAATTACAGATGTTTTAACTGGACAAAAATCATTTGATGAATGTGTTAACAAAACAGAAGTAAATGGCTTAGAAGTATTAACTTGTGGTAAAATACCTCCAAATCCAGCAGAGATGTTAGCATCAAATAAAATGAAAATATTCTTAGAATCATTGAAAGATTATTATGATTATATATTTATAGATGCACCACCAATAGGAATCATAACTGATGCAGGAATACTATCTACATATACAGACGGAAGTATATTAGTAGTTGCATCAAAAGAAGTAGATATAGAAATGGCACAAATAGCAAAAGAAAGATTAGATAAAGTAGGTGCTAACATACTAGGTGTTGTACTTAACAAGTTTGAAGACACTAATGGATCTTACGGATACTATAACTATTACTATGGAGCATAAAACTTTAAAAAAGTTACCTATTTTGAGGTAACTTTTTTATATTGCGTTCGACAGGTTTAGGCAAAAAAATAAATAAGTAAATGTTATATTATATCAGAGAGTGAAAATTAGGAGGAAATAATGATGAAGTATAAGAAAAATGAAAAACTTGTTATAGTTATAGCTTGTTCTTTAACTGCAGTTGTAGTAGTAGGGTTTACACTCATGGGGGGATCTTTTAAATCAAAAGAAGAACATTATGTATCTAGAGTATCTAGTTCTAAATCAGAAATAAACATATCTAAAGATGATTATGAAATTATAAAACAAGAAGAAAAAGATGGAGTAAACACATTTGTAGTTTTAGAAAAAAAGGACTTTAATAAAGAGGAAATTGGACAGCTTTCAAAAAATATAATAAAGGATATGAATAAAAACTTTAACATATACATATTCGATGATAAAGAAAAAGCACAAGATTTCAACTATGAAGCAGCTAAAACTCAAATTCTTATAAAAGCAGTAGATCAACAACAAGTAGAAATTCAAACATACCACACAATAAAAGAAGAATCTAAAAGCGTACCACAATATTATGCAGTAGAATCTATAAAAGATGCAAACGGGAAAACTCAAATATCATTAAGTCTTGAAAGTATAAAACAACCTGAAAAAGCATTAAGTCAAATGAAGTTTTTAGGAGAAACAATAAAGGATTTAAATAAAGATAAAAAGATAGAAGAATTAGAAATAAAAGCATTTAGTAAAGATAGTCAAGCTCCAAATTGGGAATACACATCAGAAAATAAAAACTTAGTTATACAAAATGAATTAGTAGAAATATAAAATTAGAAAGGAGTACACTATGAAAAATAAAAAAATACTAGCTCTAACAACAGTAATAGCATTATCTACAACAACACTTGCATTTGCAAATGAAATAAAAATAGTTGAAAAAAATGGACAAGATTACGTTCCCTTTAAAACATTAGTAAAAAAACTAGGTGGAGAAGTAAAAGAATCTAAAGAAGAATTAAAAGTAAGTGTAAATTCAAAAGAAGTAATAATTCAAAACAAATCATCTTTTGCAAAAGTAGATGAAAATTACTATCCATTAGAAGAAAAAGAAATAAACGGATACAAAATTCCAATAGATACAAAACCAATATACGAAAACAAAGAGTTATATGTATCTCCGGAATTTTTAAAAAGCGCTAACTTATTAAATTTTGATATTGAAGATGGAAAATTAATAATAAATAACAAAGTTGAAAAACAAACTGTCTCAACAGTAAAGGAAGAACCTAAAAAAGAAATGCTTCAAAGTAGTTCTGAAGTAAAAAAAGAAGAACCTAAAAAAGAAGAACCTAAAAAAGAAACTCAAGAAAAGCCTCAAACAACAAAGCCTAGTAAGCCAAGTAGACCGAGCAATAATCACAGTAATAGTAATAATAATTCGAATAATAACACTACTAGTAAACCGGATAACAATAATAGTTCAAGTAACAACTCAAATAATAATAATAGTAACAATAATAACTCAAATAACAATAATACTGGTTCAAATAATGGATCTAGTGAAGACAACAATAATAATACTGAAAGTAATAACGGAAGCAATACAAATGGGGGAAATACTGGTACTGATAACTCACAAAATAATGATTCTCAAACTAGTACAGGAGAATAAAAAATTCGCTTCGCTTGAGCGACTACGTCTGCGAACCACTTCATGTCGCCAACGACTTCGTCCGTTGCTCAAAATGTCATTTTTTACTTTCACTAATATTTTGATGTGACTATACTTCATAAGTTATCAACAAATATTCGTTAATCATAAATTATTTAAGCATAAAAAATAAGAAATGTCGAAAAAACACTAAAGAATATTCTGAAAAAGTCGATATATGTAAAATAAAGAGAGCCTTTGTAGAAACTATATACAAATATAGCATAAAATGCTAATATATAGCACGTAAAATAGATCAAAATAGGCAGAAAAACGAAGAAAATAAGCAGAAAATGGAGGCAAAAATGGAAGAGACTATCGACTTAAAAGAGTATTTTCAGATTATCAAAAAAAGAGCATGGATAATAGTTTTAATAACATCAGTAGCGGTAATCATAAGCGCAATCATAAGCTTTTTTGTACTAAGTCCAGTGTATGAATCAGATACAACAATTTTAGTAAATAGCGATAAAGCACCTGGAACGGATGTCATAACAACTGACCAGATAAATGTTTCTGAAAAGCTGGCAGTAACTTATGGAGAAATAATAAAGTCAAAGGCCGTATTAGATGAAGTAACAAAATCACTAGGCATAAAAGGTGGTTACGAAGAAATAGCCGATAAAATAAACGTCTCGTCAGTTAATGAAACTCAAATAATTTCAGTATCAGTCCAAGATACAAATCCTCAAAGAGCAGCTGATATAGCAAACGCTATACCAAAAGCATTCACTAAGGAAGTTAAGCGAATAACAAAAGCTAACAGTGTAAAGGTTATAGACAAAGGAATTGTTCCTAAAACACCTATAAAGCCAAATAAAATAATGAATATCGCAATTGCTGCAGTACTAGGAATAATGATATCTTTATTTGTTATATTCTTACTTGAGTATCTAGACAATAAAATAAAAGTACCTCAAGATATAGAAAAACACTTAGGATTACCACTACTAGGAGTAATACCTCATGAAAATAAAGGTAAGAAAGGTGGTAAATAAGATGATAAATATAACAGCATTTAATGATCCCAAATCACCAATAGCAGAAAGCTATAGAAGTATTAGAACTAATATACAATTTTCTAAACTTGACAATGAAATGAAAACGATAGTAATAACAAGTTCTAAACAAGATGAAGGAAAAACAACAGTTGCATCTAATTTAGCTGTTAGTTTTGCTTCTTTAGAAGGAAAAAGAGTTTTATTAATAGATGCAGATCTTAGAAATCCAAGTGTTCATAAAATGTTTAGTAAACCTAATGCATTAGGTTTAACTGATGTTTTAACAGGAAAAAAAGAGTTAAAACAATGTGTTCAAAACACAGAGTTAGAAAATTTACAAATTATAACAGCGGGAACTATTCCTCCAAATCCAGCGGAGATATTAGAATCAAAAAAAATGAGAGAATTTATAAATGGCTTAAGAGATCACTATGATTATATATTTATAGATACACCACCAATAGGAATTATTATGGATGCAGGGGTTGTAGCTAACTATGCAGATGGAACGATTTTTGTAGTTGGAGCTAAAGATGTAGAAACAGAAAGAGCAAAAATAGCTAAAGAAAGACTAGAAAAAGTTAAAGCTAATGTAATTGGTGCCGTACTTAATAAATATATAGAAAAAAATGGTTCGTATGGTTACTATAGCTATTATTATGAACAAAGTGATTCAAGCAGAACTTCTAAACATAAAAAGAAGAAACGCTAAAAATTTATGCACTAAAATCGGCGAAAATTTTAGTGCACCAAACAAGTTTAACATTATGAAAATTTGAAATTTATTGCTTAGGGGTTATGGTAGCACCCTTGTAAATATATATTACGGATGCTACCTAAGAAACTTTATATTAAAATTAAAAAAATTTATATTAAAAAGGGGGATTAGTTTTATGGAGACTGAAATCGCAGCCCCAGAGAAGGAAAGTGTATTAGAAAATTTATTAGGTAAGTACAAGACGAGACAACTAATTTTAGTTGGAACAGATATTGCATGTATAGTGCTATCATTTATAGTTTCTACTTGGATAATCTACTCACAATACGAACTAGAGCATATAGCTATGGGAGCAATTTTAATTTATATATTTGTAAGTATAGTAACTTTATCGATATGTAGATGTTACCACAGCTTATGGAGATATGCAGGAGAAGAAGAACTACTTGCAATAGTAGTTGCGTGTACATTATCAGTAATAGCAACTTGTTTAATACACCTATTAATGGGAATGAAATTTTCAATAACTTTTTACATTTTAAACACCATATTAACTATATCATTAACAGGAGGAACAAGACTTCTTTATAGAACAGGTAGAAGAGTTTTAATAAGAAGTGGTTTGAAAGAAAAATCATCAAATGTACTTATTGTAGGAGCAGGAAGTGCAGGAGATATGGTAATCCAAGAACTTAAAAATAATCCTCAACTTTTAAAAAAACCTATAGGAATATTAGATGATGACGTAAGTAAAAAAGGTAGAAGAATACATAATATACCGATTTTAGGAAATATAAAAGATGTACATGACCTAGTAGAAAAATATGATATTGATGAAATTATAATAGCAATCGCTAAAATAAGTAAACATGAAAAGAAACATATTATAGAAATTTGTAAACAGACAAAATGTAAATTAAGAACAATACCTGGTGTATATGAAATTATTGATGGAAAAGTAGATATAAAAAAAATCAGGGATGTTCAAATTGAAGACTTGCTAGGAAGAGAACCAATAAAAGTAAACTTAGCTGAAATGAGTCAGTATTTACAAAATAAAGTAGTTTTAGTAACAGGTGGTGGAGGAAGCATTGGAAGCGAACTATGTAGACAAGTAGCAAGCTTTAATCCAAAACAACTCATAATACTCGATAACTACGAAAATAACGCATACGCAATTCAACAAGAGTTAATAAGAAAATACGGTAGCAGTTTAAATCTTAAAACAGTAATAGCATCAATTAGAGAAGAAAAGCGTATGGATGAAATATTTAATAAGTATAGACCTGATGCAGTATTCCATGCAGCAGCGCATAAGCATGTTCCGCTTATGGAAAAAAGCCCAAGTGAGGCTATAAAAAATAACATATTTGGAACAAGAAACGTAGCAACACTTGCAGATAAATACAAAGTAAAAAGATTTGTACTTATATCTACAGATAAAGCTGTTAACCCAACTAATATAATGGGAGCAACAAAAAGAGCAGCAGAAATGATAATACAAACTATGAATGAAAAAAGTGAAACAGAGTTTGTAGCAGTTAGGTTTGGAAATGTACTTGGAAGTAACGGAAGTGTTATTCCATTATTTAAAAAACAAATTGAAGAAGGTGGACCAGTAACTATAACTCACCCAGATATTATACGATACTTTATGACAATACCAGAAGCCGTTCAACTGGTTATACAAGCAGGAGCTATGGCAAAAGGTGGAGAGATATTTGTACTTGATATGGGAGATCCAGTTAAGATAGTTGATTTAGCGGACAATTTAATTAGACTTAGCGGATTTGAACCAAATATAGATATAAAAATCAAGTTTACTGGACTTAGACCAGGAGAAAAGTTATATGAAGAATTACTTATGTCAGAGGAAGGTTTAACTAACACTAATCATAAGAAAATATTTATTGGAAAGCCAATAGATTTTGATTCAGAAAGATGCAAGATGCATTTAGAGATTTTAAAGTCTATTGTTGATAAAGAAGAGGTAGAGCTAATTGATAACGTAATGAGAGAGTTAGTTACTACATATATAAGACCGGAAGAAGTGAATAGAAATATAGGGTAGGTGAAGTGATGGAGTATGGAAAAGCAAAAACCTTGCCAGTTAAATTAAGTTTAGAAAAGCGTTGTGCAAAAAGACTATTTGATATAGTTGTTTCGCTTGTAGGATTGATAGTTGCGATTCCAGTAATATTAATAGCGGCATTTTTGGTACGAGTAAAATATAAGGAGAGTGGATTTTTCGCTCAGAGTAGAATAGGTAAGGATGGTAAAGAATTTAAGATAATTAAAATTAAAACAATGTCATCTAAAATAGATTTTAATACAACAGTTACAACAAAATTTGATCCTAGAATAACAGAATTAGGAAAAATTTTTAGAAAAACTAAAATAGATGAATTACCACAACTAATAAATGTATTCAAAGGAGATATGAGTTTTGTTGGACCAAGACCAGATGTTAAGGAATTAGTATACACTATACCAGAAGAGGTAAGAGAAATATTCTTATCTATAAGACCTGGCATAACAGGACCAGCAACGTTAAAATATCGAAATGAAGAAGAAATATTAGCCTCAGTAGAAGATCCTCAACTGTATAATGAGGAAGTTATATTTCCTGATAAAGTAGAAATAAACTTAGAATATATAAGAGGATATAGCTTTATAAAGGATATAGGCTATATACTAAAAACCGTTTTTAAATAGAGGGGGAATTATCAATGACTAAAAGAATATACCTTGCATCACCTCATATGGGAGGAGAAGAAATAAATTATATAAATGAAGCATTTGATACTAATTGGATTGCACCACTTGGGCCAAATGTTAGTGAATTTGAAAAATCAGTATGTAATTATACAGGTGCACAATCTGCTACAGCATTAATTAGCGGAACAAGCGCTATACATCTAGCACTTAAATGTTTAGGAGTAGGACAAGGAGATATTGTATTTTGTTCAACATTAACTTTTTCAGCTACTGCAAATCCTATAATATATCAAGGTGCGGAGCCTGTATTTATAGATTCTGAGTATGAATCTTGGAACATGAGCCCAATTGCACTTCAAAAAGCTTTTGATGATGCAGAGAAAAACAACAAAATGCCAAAGGCTGTTATAGTAGTTAATTTGTATGGACAAAGTGCAGATTACGATAAGTTAAAAGATATATGTAATAAATACAATGTTTCTATTATAGAAGATGCGGCTGAGTCTTTAGGTGCAACTTACAAAGGAGCTCAAAGTGGAACTATAGGCGATATAGGTATATATTCATTTAATGGAAACAAGATAATCACTACTTCTGGTGGTGGAATGATAGTTTCCGATAATAATGAATATACTAAAAAAGCTCTTTTTTGGGCAACTCAATCTAGAGAAGCTGAAAGACATTATGAGCATAAGGAACTAGGTTTTAATTATAGAATGAGCAATATTGTAGCTGGAATAGGTAGAGGTCAGATGAAAGTTCTAGATAATAGAATTTTTAAGAAAAAAGAAATTTATGAAGCTTACAAAGAAGCTTTTAGCGATATAGATGAAATAGAAATGATGGCTATATGTGATTTTGGAGAACCAAATTATTGGTTATCAGTAGCAACTTTAAAGGAAGATTGTAAGGTTAAGCCATTAGATATAATGATGGCCTTAGAAAAATCAAATATAGAGTCAAGACCAGTATGGAAACCAATGCATATGCAGCCAATTTTTAAAAAATTTAAGTTCTTTAGTTCATTAGTCGAAGGAAGTATATCAGAAGATTTATTTAATAGAGGAATATGTCTACCTTCTGATACTAAAATGAATAGCTATGATATAAAAAAAGTAGTTAATGTAATACTAGGATTATTTAAGTAGATAGGAGTTTAGGATGAATGTAATTGTTAGTATAGTTATACCAACCTTGAATGAAGAAAAATATATAGAAAAATGTATAAATTCTATATTAGAAATGGATTATCCTAAGGATAAAATAGAAGTACTATTTGTTGATGGAAGAAGCAATGATAAAACTCGAGATTTAATAAATCTATATGCTAGTCAATATAAATTTATAAGGATTATAGATAATCCAGAAAAAATAGTGCCTATTGCAATGAATAAGGGAATAAGAGAATCTAGAGGGAAATATATAATGAGACTTGATGCACACTCAGAATATCCCAAAAATTATATAAGTAAGCTTATATATTGGAAAGAAAAGTTAAATGCAGATAATGTTGGAGCTGTTTGTGAATCAGATGTTATAAATAAAAATAAAATTTCAAGTTCTATAGCCAAAGTTTTAAAAAATAAATTTGGAGTAGGAAATAGTTTATTTAGAGTAGGCGTAGATAAACCTATGAAGGTTGACACAGTTCCATTTGGGCTATATAAAAGGGATATATTTGAAAGAGTAGGATATTATGATGAGAGGTTAGAGAGAAATCAAGATATAGAACTTAATAAGAGAATTTTAAAAAATGGAGGTACAATATATTTAGTACCTGATGTAAGATTTAAATATTTTGCAAGAGATAATTTAAAATCACTATGGAAAAATAATTACTTAAATGGTAAGTGGAACATATTAACAATTATTTATACAAAAGACTTAAGATCTCTTAGTATTAGACATTTTATTCCGCTAATATTTGTACTATCGATATTAATACCAATTTTACTATCATTTTTTTATGAAAAATTAATAATTATAAGTATCATTTCTTTTATAGCTTATAATTTTTTAGTTTTTATTATTTCATTTAGAATTAATGATAGAACATCATCATTTTGGAATTTAATTAAATCATTTTATATATTGCATATTTCTTATGGAATTGGATCAATAGTTGGAATTTTAAAAGGCACATTCAAAGGTAAAAACTAAGGAGGAAATAAAAATGAACTTATATGAAAAAATTTTAAAAAAAGAGGAAAAAATATCAGTTGTTGGATTAGGTTACGTAGGAGTACCTTTAGCTGTTGAATTTGCAAAGTACGTAGATGTTATTGGATTTGATATAAATAAGTCTAAAGTAGAGGAGTATGTAAATGGGAAAGATGCTACTAAAGAAGTTGGAGATGAAGAACTAAAGAAGAGCAAGGTTGAATTTACAACAGATGAGACTAAGTTGAAAGAAGCTAAATTCCATATTGTTGCAGTACCAACTCCTATAAATAGTGATAAAACACCAGATTTAAAACCTGTAATAGGAGCAACTAAGACAGTTGCACGAAATTTAACAAAAGGATCTGTTATAGTATATGAGTCAACTGTTTATCCAGGTACAACAGAAGAAATATGCATACCTATATTAGAGGAAGTGTCGGGCTTAAAGTATGGTGAAGATTTTAAGGTGGGGTATTCACCAGAACGAATAAATCCAGGAGACAAAGTAAATAGATTAACAACTATAATAAAAATTGTTTCGGGTTGTGATGATGAAACATTAGATATAGTAGCAAAAGTATATGAGATAGTTATAGAAGCTGGAGTATATAGAGCAGAAAGTATAAAAGTAGCAGAAGCTGCTAAAGTTATAGAAAACTCTCAAAGGGATATAAATATAGCATTTATGAATGAACTAGCTATGGTATTTAACAAAATGAACATAGATACTCAAGCTGTTTTGGAAGCAGCTGGAACTAAGTGGAATTTTTTAAACTTTAGACCTGGATTAGTTGGAGGTCACTGTATAGGAGTTGATCCATATTACTTTATATATAAGGCTGAGGAGCTAGGTTATCATTCTCAAATAATACTTTCAGGAAGAATGATAAATGACGGAATGGCGAAATATATAGCAGAAAATACTATAAAAAGTCTTATAAAAGCAGAAAAACAAATAAAAGGATCTAAAGTAGCTATGATGGGATTAACATTCAAGGAAAACTGTCCGGATACTAGGAACACTAAAGTTGTAGATATAATACGTGAGCTAGAAGATTATGGAGTTGAAGTGATAGTATATGACCCTGTTGCGGATAAAGAAGAAACAAACAAAGAATATGGAATAAAATTAACAAATTTAAGTGAAATTAAAAATATAGATGCTATTATTTGTGCTGTAGCTCATGATGAAATTAAAAATATAGATACAAATATTCTAAACAAACTATATACTAATGGCAAAAAAGTTTTAATAGATGTAAAAGGAATATTTGAAAGAGATAAATTAAAAGAATTTTTATATTGGAGATTATAATTTAAGAAATATTTTGAATGAAAAGGAGGATTTTTAGATTCTCCTTTTTAATCTTAAAAAGTTATTAAGTCGTGTATAAAGGAGCATAAAAATGATAAGTATTATATTACCAACTTTGGGGAATAGAGAATATGAATTAAAAAGATTAATCAAAAGTTTGAATCAACAAGACAAAGAGAGCTTTGAACTTATAGTCGTTTCACAAGGTAATCATGAATTGGTATCAAATATCCTAAAAGAAGGTAATTTTGATTGTAAGCATATAAAAATGAATAGTAAGGGATTATCCAAAGCTAGAAATGAAGGGCTAAAATATGTAAATGGAAACATAGTAACACTTGGAGATGATGATTGTTGGTACCCAAATAATATTTTTAAACAACTAGAGAATATTATAAAAAAGGAACAGATTCAAATAGGCTGTTTCAGGATTTTAGATTTAGAAAAGAATGAAATGTATAAAAACTATAGAGATGAGATAAAAAAATCAATAAGTGAGTTAGACATTTTTAAGGTTAGTTCAATTGAAATTTTTATAAATTTAGATATAGTTTCAATTGAGTTTGTGAAGTTTGATGAGAAATTTGGGTTAGGGGCAATTTATAAAACTGGAGAAGAAAATATTTTATTAAATGATTTATATAAAAAAAGGTATAAAATTTCATACATGCCTATAACAGCTGTGTACCATCCTAAAAAAGAATCAAACAATTCATTCAATGAAGAACTTTCATTTTGTAGAGGTGCAGTTTTTAAAAGGATGTTTGGAAATTTTAAAGGGTTAACTTATATAAATTTATTATTAATTAAACATATAAGAGATACAGATAATTTATTAAAATGTATATTATCTGCAAATAAAGGATTCTTGCAATTTAAGAATATATAGGAATGAGGTAAGGATTATGGAAATTAAGCTCACAGAAAAAAATAAAAAGAGTATAAACTCTATATTATTAATATTTACTTTGTATATAGGGATACTAACTTACCCATTAACAAACCTAATTGGAAATAGTGCATTTCTATGGACTTCAATTGCTGTAGTAATATTTACATCAATTTATGTTAATAAAAATATAAATCTGAAATTTACATTTATAGTCATTAGTTTTACTATATTTTTTATTTTGAATTATATAAGTGTAGAATATAAGAACTTAGTATTAGAAGAATTTCTAAATTTTTTTAGATCAGGGATTTTAATATTATATTTAGCTAGTAAAGAATTGGACTATAAGGATTTAATTAAGTATTGGTATAGAACAGCTATTATAAGCTTTATAGTTTGTAATTTAATGTTAAGTTTTTTTGTGAAAAGAAATCTGTATATGGATTTTGGAATTTTTATGACATATAACTTTATTATATTTTGTACATATGTATATAAAAAATACAATAAAAAGAAAATTTTTAATTTAATTCTAGTTAGTATATGCTTTGTAGAAATAATAATATTTGCTAATAGAAGTTCTATTTTAATTTGTATATTTACAATTGCTTATTATGAAATAATAAAAATTAAAAAAAATAAAATTTATATATCTATATTAAAGTTATTTTCTATATTTGGATTAAGCATTATTACATTTATGAATTTAGGTAAAGTTTTAAATAGATTAGTATACATATTAAACAATATTGGAGTATACTCATACTCTATTAATAAGGCTATACTGTCTTTACAAAATGGCTTTATAGCTGAATCTTCAGGTAGAGATGATATACTCAGCTTAACTATGGATATAGCTAAAAATTCATATTATATGCCAAAAGGAGTTCGATATCTAGATTATATAACGCACGGAGAATATTTATATACTCATAACATATTTACAGATATATTACTTACATTTGGAATTTTAGGATTGATTTTATTTGTTTTATATATGACTTATATAACATACAAAATGTGTGTATACTCAAGATTTAACTGTGAATTCAAGTATATAGCATCGATTATATATATATATACATTTACAAGGCTGATTCTTAGCTCTACTCTTTGGAAGGAAAGTTTATTCTGGATGTTGATAGGTATAGTTATTTTTTATAATAAAGATTTAAAAGGCGAAACTAAAAAAGTTATAGTATGAAAAGGAAGGTACAAATGAATATTTTATATATGGGATTTATAGATATAAAAAATGAGGGGCATATAGGAGTAAGGAAGAAAATTTTAAGTCAAATAAAGGCTATGAAAAAAAATGGAATGAATGTTGACTATGTACTTCATGATAATGAAAAACTTATTTATAAAACTTCAGATGAAGAAGTTTTTTTATCCTGCTATAGAAATGGAATAGAGAGAAGATATAATATGCTTCACAGTAGAATAGTAGGAATTGCAAAAAAAAGAAATATAGATACAATTTATATTAGATATCCAATTTCGGATATACTTTTTATAAAGTTTTTAAAAGAGGTTAAAAAAAATGGGATTAAAATTTACTTAGAAATTCCTACATACCCTTATGATAAAGAATTAAAAAGCACAACTTTGATAATAGATAAAATTTTTAGGAAAAAACTAAAACGATACGTAGACTATATGGTTACATCATCAGATAGATATAAAAATATATTTGAAACTCCATGCAAATTTGTAGATAACTGTGTGAGTGTAGATGATATAAAATTAAAAAAGCGCTGTGACTATAGTAAAAATAATCAAATAAATTTAATTGCAGTAGCCTTTTTAAATAATTGGCATGGATATGATAAGGTTATAGAAGGTCTAAAAGAATATTATAGTAGAGAAACTAGAAAGTTTAATATAAAATTTAAAATTATAGGTATAGGAAATGATTATAATTATTTGAAGCAATTAACAGATAAATATAATTTAGCTAGTAAAGTTGAACTTGTAGGATCAAAAAACGGTGAAGAGCTTGATGAAGCTTTTGAGGAAGCTGATATAGCATTAAGTTCATTAGCTATACATAGAAAAGACCTTCAATCAGTATCATCATTAAAATCAAGGGAGTATTGTGCTAGAGGTATACCTTTTGTATATGCAGGAAAAGATCCTGGATTTTCAGGAAAAGAGGATTTCGCACTTAAGATAGAAAGCAATGATGATTATATAAATATGGACAATATAATTGAATTTTATAAGGGTATATCTTCTAAAAATAGCATATGCAATGATATGAGAAGTTATGCAAAGAAAAATTTTGAATGGGAAGCATATTTTAAAGAACTGTAAATTAAAAGTAAGGATGAATTTTATGAGATGGATTGACTATAAGATAAAAAGATACATATATATATTGTTTAAAAAAGATTGTATGAAATTAGATTTAAAATATTATAAGTCATTAGGAGTTAAATTCGGAAAAAATATGAGAGCTTTTTCACCTTTGATTTCGTCTGAACCGTATTTATTAGAGTTTGGAGATAATGTAACTATTTCAGGTGGAGTTAATTTTATAACCCATGATAACTCGGTTATAAAATTATTTAAAGATGCAACAGATGTTATAGGCAGTATAAAAATAGGTAACAACTGTTTTATAGGATATGGAAGCATAATTTTGCCTGGAGTTGAGTTAGGAAATAATATAATAGTGGCGGCGGGTAGTGTAGTAACAAAAAGTTTTAATGAAGACGGGATTATAATTGGAGGCAATCCAGCAAAAAAGATTTCTTCTACAAAAGAATATAAATTAAAAATTAAAAATAACTTATTTGATATGAGAGGGTTATCATACGAAAATAAAAAAAGATTAATACAAAATAATGAAAATAAATATTTAAAGAAATAGAAAAACTTATAATTATTAAATAAATACAGCGGTAAATAAGATTAAACTTTAGGTATAAACATTTATTAAAATCATGTGAATTAACCTTTAAGTAATAATAGTGAACAATTTTCACTTAAGATTTAAACTTAATTATAATGTTTAATAAGTTTGTTAAAAAATTTTAATTAAGGTAAATAGAGAAAAATATAACTAAGTGATAAATTTGAATTTTCAGGATATATAAGTATCATTTTTAGCTTAATAATATAAAATGGAAAGCAAAAGTTAATTTTTCTACATTGAAGATACAATATGCAAAATATAAAAGAGAAACTAAGTTAGTACTAAAAAATATAAGTGGGGAGGTTAGACTATGTCAGTTTTAGTAACTGGTGGAGTTGGATACATAGGTAGCCATACTACAATAGAACTTATACAATCAGGTAGAGATGTAATTATAGTAGATAATTTATCTAATAGTAATGTAGTAGTACTAGATAGAATATCAGAAATAACTGGAGTAAAACCTAAGTTTTATGAGCTAGATGTTCAAAATAGAGAAAAATTAGAAGTAGTATTTAAAGAAAATGATATAGATTCGGTAATTCATTTTGCAGCATCTAAAGCAGTTGGAGAGTCTGTTGAAAAACCATTAGAATATTATTCTAATAATATAAAAAATACGTTAGTATTATTAGAGACGATGAGAAAATATAATGTGAAGAATTTTGTATTTAGTTCTTCAGCTACTGTATATGGAGATCCTCATACTTGTCCTATACTAGAAGATTTTCCATTATCAGCTACAAATCCTTATGGACAAACTAAACTTATGATAGAAAATATGCTAAGAGACATATGTAAAGCAGATAAATCTTTAAATGTAGCTATACTAAGATACTTCAATCCTGTTGGAGCTCATAAGAGTGGGAAAATTGGAGAAGAACCAAATGGAATACCAAATAATTTAATGCCATATATAACTAAGGTTGCTATTGGTCAATTAAAAGAACTTAGTGTATTTGGAGATGATTATAATACTCCTGATGGAACAGGTGTTAGAGATTACATACACGTATTAGATTTAGCATGTGGACATGTTAAGGCATTAGAAAAGTTAGAAAGTAAGCCTGGATTAATAACATATAATTTAGGAACAGGAAACGGATATAGTGTATTAGAAATGGTACAAGCATTTAGTAAAGCAAGTGGAAGAAATATTGCTTATAAAATAGCTCCGAGAAGACCTGGAGATATAGCTATGTGTTATGCAGATGCTAGTAAAGCAAAAAAAGAATTGGGCTGGGAAGCTAAATATAATCTTGATGAGATGTGTGAAGATTCTTGGAGATGGCAAAGTTTAAATCCAAATGGATATGAGAAAGAATTAGAATATGTGTAATATATATTAAAATTTATATGAAATTATAAATAGAAGAAAGATAGCCAAAGTAGTTAGAATATATTAAAAATGTAAGTTGTAGTTACCATTTTTATTTAAATCCTAACGAATACAGGTTATCTTTTTTTGTATACTTTATGATATAATCTTCTATGTCTATAAAGATTAAATATTCTGTAAACTTAAATTTGATAAGCTAATTATCAAATTAGGTAGCAAGAGTATAATTAATTTAATAGTATTATAAATTAGGAGGAATAGAGATGAGTATTCTTATAATTGGGGGGGCAGGATACATAGGAAGTCATACAACTAAATATTTTATTGAACAAAATGAAGATGTAATAGTAGTAGATAACTTATTAACAGGGCATAAAGGGGCTTTATCAACTGATAAGTTTTATAACTGTGATATAAGGGATAAAGAAAGTTTAGATAAAGTATTTAAATCAAATAAAATAGAAGCTGTTATACATTTTGCAGCTAACTCATTAGTTGGAGAAAGTATGAAAAAACCATATGAGTATTATCATAATAATGTATATGGAATGATGTGTTTACTAGATGTTATGAAAGAAAATAATGTAGACAAAATAGTATTCTCATCAACAGCAGCTACATATGGAGAACCTAAAAATATACCTATAATGGAGTCTGATGAAACAAATCCAACAAACACTTATGGGGAAACAAAATTAGCAATGGAAAAAATGATGAAATGGTTTGATAATGCTTATAAAACTAAATATGTATCATTAAGATATTTTAATGCAGCAGGAGCCTATTTTGATGGAAGCATCGGTGAAGATCATAAAACAGAAACTCATTTAATACCATTGATACTTCAAGTTCCTTTAGGTAAAAGAGAATATATAAGTATATTTGGAAATGATTATGATACAAAAGATGGTACCTGTATAAGAGATTATATCCATGTTATGGATTTAGCAGATGCACATTATAAAGCATTAGAGTATTTAAGAAAAGGAAATGAAAGTGATATTTTCAATTTAGGAAATGGTAATGGATATTCAGTTAAAGAAGTTATAGATATAGCTAGAAAGATAACTGATTTTAATATACCTGCAATAGCGGAAGAAAGAAGAGGTGGAGATCCAGCTGTTCTTATTGCTTCTAGTGAAAAAGCTAAAGATATACTTAAATGGAATCCTAAGTTTGATTCTTTAGAAAAGATAATAGAGGATGCTTGGAATTGGCACAAAAACAATCCTAATGGATATTCTAAGGAAAAGTGTAGCATATAAATAATTTAAACAATAAAAAAGAGATGACTAAATAGTTAGCGAAGAACATAAATATAAGTTGCAGCTACCTTTAAAGCTTTATTGTAGCTTTGGTAGCAAAACTTATATTTGTGTTCAAGCGCCCAACTAAGATTGGTCATCTCTTTTTAAATTTCTAAAATAGTTTACAAATTTAATATATATATAAGATCCTAAAAATCCGCCTAAAGTATTTAACCAAACATCATCTATTTCACAAAATCTATAAGGGATAAATCCTTGAATAGATTCTATAAATAAGGTCAATGCCAAACTAGCAAAAACTACCTTTTTAGTATTACAGTTAGTTTTTGCACAAGCAAAGAAACCAAATGGCATAAATAAAACTAGATTTCCTACATTTTGATATAAGAAGTACATTAAGCCACGAGTTAAATATGTACTTATAGGAACTTTTAAAGGTATTAAATTAAAAATCTCAAACTTAGAAAAAGGAACGTCTAATCTAATTGGAAATAATGTCATAGAAATTACTGCAACTATAGACATATATAAACCAAGATTAATGCCTTCATTTTTGAAATTAAAACTTTTACTATTTATAAAACATAAAAGACTTCTAAAAAATACATAAGCCAATAAAAAACATAGTAAAACTACCAAATTAAACCGTATTACCAAAATTACACCCCCTATGTAATAAAATTTAAAACAACTTAAATATTATAACATAACAAAAATCAGTTAGAGAAGAAAAAGCTATAACTGAAAATAGCAACAAACCTCATAGGTTTGGATATATTTAAAATATTTATACCAGTTATGCCACAAGGTGAATCAAGAAACTCTAAGATATTAGAATTCTTAGAATTAAAAGATAGAAAAAATTTGATGAAGAATATATTGCAACAAAAGTTGACAACCGTATAAAAAACAATAAAATTATATGAAATCAAAAAAGATAACCAAAATCAGTTAGCGAAGAATAAAAAATATAAGTTACAGCCACCTTTAAAGATTTACTGTAGCTTTGGTAGCAAAACTTATATTTTTATTCGAGCGCCCAACTAGAATTGGTTATCTTTCATTTTGCTATTTAAGCATACTCATGAGCACTTATATTAGCAAATTGACTTATTCTACTGTTTTTACTAGATTTAAAAAGTTGATCGGGAGAATAATCTTCTACGATAGTTCCATTCTCCATAAATATTATTCTATCTGCAACTTGTTTTGCAAAGTTCATCTCATGAGTTACTATTAACATAGTTATATCAGATTCAGATAACGATTTTATAACCTGTAAAACTTCTCCTACAAGCTCTGGATCAAGTGCTGATGTAGGTTCATCCATAAGTATTATTTCTGGATTAACAGCTATAGCCCTAGCGATTGCAACTCTTTGTTTTTGACCTCCGGATAGTTTAGATGGGTATTCATAAAGCTTGTCAATTAACCCAACTAACGATAACTTTTCAATTGCTATTTTTCTTGCATCTTCTTTTTTTAATTTCTTAACAACTAACAGAGGTTCCATTACATTTTCTATAACTTTTTTATTATTAAATAGATTAAAATTCTGAAAAACCATTGCAGATTTTTTTCTTATTTTAAAAATATCCATCTTAGATAAATTATTTAACTTTACGCTAATATCACCTATATGTAATTCTCCTTTATTGGGCATTTCTAATAAGTTAATGCATCTAAGTAAAGTCGATTTTCCGGTACCAGAGGGACCTATGATAGCAACAACTTCTCCCTTTTTAACTTCTAAATCTACATTATTTAAAACTATATTTTTATTAAACTTTTTAGTCAAATTAGTTATTTTTAGCATATATATCTCTCCTAATAGGCCTTACTCATTTTTACTTCTAATTTACTTTGTATAAATGATAATAATAAACTTAGACTCCAATAAATTATTATTATACATGTAAATGCTTCTAAATATTTATATGAAGCAGCTGCCTCAGATTGTGCGGTTGCCATAATTTCAGTTACCCCTATAGTAAAAGCTAATGCGGATCCTTTTATTATATCAGCGAATGTATTCATCATAGCCGGGATGGCAACTCTTATGGCTTGAGGTAAAATTACTCGTATCATAGCTTGAGTATAAGTCATACCAAATGCATAACAAGCTTCCAATTGACCTTTATCTACAGAGGATATAGCACCTCTTAAACTTTCAGAAAAATATGCAGATGAATTTAGCCCTAGAACTATAACTGCTGCTGTAAAAGAGTCTAACTCTTTCAATGATGGAATTACTTGTATTAATCCAAAATATATAAAAAACATTTGTGCTACTAGCGGTGTTCCTCTAAAAAATGATACATACACTTTTGATAGTTTGTTTAAAATAGGAACTTTACCATCTACAACTAAAGCTATTATTATACCTAATACTAATCCTAGTAACAATGCAAGAAAAGACATTTTTAAAGTTACAGATAGATATTTCAACATAATAGGTACTAAGTTAGTAATAAAATTTAAATCGAAAATTTCCATATTGGCACCTATTAATTTTCTTTAGTTGTATCTAATTCAAACCATTTATTAGATAACTCTGTAAATGTACCATCTTCATGCATCTCTTTTATTGCTTTGTTGACTTTATCTATTCTTTCTTTGCTAGCTTCTTCTTTTCTAAATGGATACTGATTTATTTCATATACACCAGTATCTATATCTGCAACTTTTAAGTTTAAATTTCCTTGTTCTATAGTTGTTTTAGCTTTTACTTCTGAAAGCCAAGCTGCATCTAATCTTCCATTTTCAACGTCTTTTTCCATAGGAACACCGTCAAATGTAATAATTTCTAGACCTAGATTATGCTTTTCGTTTAAATCTTTTAGAGTTTTTTCTCCATTTCCACCTAATACACAACCAACTTTCATACCTTTAAAATCTTCAAAACTATTTAATTGACTATCTTTTTTTACTATAAACTTATATTTGCTGTAGGCATATGTATCACTAAAGTCATATTTTAATCTTCTTTCCTCATTTGTAGACATCTGATGAGCTACAGTATCTACTTTACTTGAATCTAACATTCCCATAAGACCACTAAACTTAGCTGTTTGGTACTCGATTTCAAAATTAGCCCTTTGCCCTATTTCATTCCATACGTCCACTTCAAATCCCTTATTTTTATCATTTTCCTTAAAACACCATGGAAAATATTCAGTTGAAACCCCTACAACCAACTTTTCTTTTCCTTCTGATTTTACAGCAGTTTGTCCTTTTTCATTTTTATCATTTGAACATCCTGTTAAAAATGTCATACAAAGTACTAAACTAAATATGACTGTTAATAATTTTTTCCCCTTAAGTTTCATTATTTTCCCCCATTTTTGATAAAATTTTTACATTAGTAACATGATATCATATATAGAAAATCTTATCTTATCGGAATTTTCTATATATATTATACATATTATTTAAAATTTCTATTTTATATAAAATTAAAAAAGACAACCAAAATCAGTTAGCGAAGAATAAAAACATAAGTTGTAGCTACCTTTAAAGCTTTACTGTAGCTTTGGTAGAAAAACTTATATTTTTATTCAAGCGACCTACTAGAATTGGTTATCTTTTTTAAAATGAAAAAAATAGTCACATAAAATAAATCAATTTAATAAGATAAAGAGGGTAGAAAAAATATGTAGAATAAACAATAAAATTGCAAAATAAAGTCAATGGAGGTCAAATATGGAGGATAATATTGGCATAAAAGGATACTTACAAATTATAAAAAGAAGATCATGGATAATGTTTTTAATAACATTTATAGCAATACTTGTAAGTACAGGTGTAAGCTTCTTTGCAGTAAATCCAGTATATGAAGCAAATACAACTCTTTTAGTAGATATTAACAAAAAACCTGGAGCTGAAATAGTAACAAGTGAACAGCTCAGTGTTTCTGAAAAATTAGCAGTAACTTATGGAGAAATAATAAAATCAAAATCAGTATTAAATGAAGTAGAAGATTCACTAGATTTAAACTGTGGATATGAAGAACTTTCAGATAAGGTAAACGTCTCATCAATTAATAAAACGCAAATCATTTCAGTATCAGTTCAAGATACAAATCCAAAAAGAGCAGCAGAAATAGCTAATGCAATTCCAACAGCATTTCAACAAGAAGTAAAAAGAATAACAGAAGCTAATGACGTTAAGGTCATAGATAAAGCTGTAGTTCCAAGCAAACCTACAAAACCAAACAAAGCAACAATCATAGCTATATCAGCAATACTAGGAATCATGATATCCCTATTTGTTATATTCTTACTTGAATATCTAGGACCTAAGGAAGGTGTCAAAGAAAATGATAAATAAAAATTTATATAAAACTATATTGGTAGTTGGATATAAGTATGTGCAAAATTAGGCAACTAATTTTAATTGCAACAGACATAGCATGTATAGTATTAGCCTTTATAATTTCTAACTGGATAATATATTCTAAATATAATTTACGAGATATAGGGTTATATGAAATTTTAACTTTTATTATTGTAAGTATAGTGATTTTATCTATCTGCAAATGTTATAGAAATCTATGGAGATATGCAGGAGAAGAAGAATTAATAGCAATAGTATTTGCATGTATATTATCAATAATTACAACCTATTCAATCCATTTATTGATAGGCATACAATTTTCACAAACTTTTTATATACTATATTTAATAATAACAACCTCGCTAATCAGTTGGGCAAGACTTACCTACAGAACAGGAAGGCGAGTTTTAATAAGAAGTAGATTAAAAGAAAAACCATCTAAGGTCCTTATTGTAGGAGCAGGAAGTGCAGGAGATATAGTAATACAAGAACTTAAAAACAATCCTAAACTTTTAAAAAAGCCTATAGGTATAGTAGATGATGATATAAAAAAACAATGCAGAAGGATGCACAACGTACCTATTATAGGTATGGTGAAAGATATAGATATTATAGTAGATAAATATGAAATTGATGAAATTATAATAGCTATAGCTAATATAAATAGAAAAGATAAAAAGAATATGATAGAAGTTTGTAAGAAAACGAAATGTAAATTAAAAACTATTCCAGGTATATTTGAAATTATAGATGGGAAAGTAGATATAAAAAAAATTAGAGATGTTCAAATTGAGGATTTACTAGGTAGAGATCAAGTAAAAGTAAACCTAGATGAAATAAGTGGATATTTACAAAATAAATTAGTATTAGTTACGGGTGGAGGCGGAAGCATAGGTAGCGAACTATGCAGACAAGTATCAAGCTTAAACCCAAAACAACTTATAATACTTGATAATTATGAAAATAACGCATACGCAATTCAACAGGAATTAGTAAGAAAATATGGTACGAGCCTAAATTTAATTACAGTAATAGCGTCAATTAGAGAAGAAAAGCGTATGGATGATATATTTAAGAAGTATAAACCAGATGTAGTATTTCATGCAGCTGCTCATAAACATGTTCCACTTATGGAAAAAAACCCAAGTGAAGCTGTAAAAAATAATATATTTGGAACAAAGAATTTAGCAGTTTTAGCAGACAAATACAAAGTTAAAAGGTTTGTGCTTATATCTACAGACAAAGCTGTTAATCCAACTAATATAATGGGAGCAACAAAAAGAGCTGCAGAAATGATAATACAAACTATGAATGAAAAAAGTGAAACCGAGTTTGTGGCTGTTAGATTTGGAAATGTCCTAGGAAGTAATGGAAGTGTTATTCCGTTATTTAAAAAACAAATTGAAGAAGGCGGGCCAATAACTATAACTCATCCAGAAATTACGAGGTATTTTATGACAATTCCAGAAGCTGTACAACTTGTTATACAAGCAGGAGCGATGACAAAAGGTGGAGAGATATTTGTCCTTGATATGGGAGAACCCGTTAAGATAGTTGATTTAGCAAAAAACTTAATAAAACTTAGTGGGTTCGAACCAGATGTTGATATATGTATTGAATTTACAGGACTTAGGCCAGGAGAAAAGTTATATGAAGAGTTGCTTATGAGCGAGGAAGGACTGACTGATACAAGTCATGAAAAAATATTTATAGGAAAACCAATCAATATTAACGTAGAAAAATGTAAGATGAATTTAGAATTTTTAAAAGCTATAGTAGATAAAGAAAAAGTAGAGCTAATTGATATTATTATGAGAGAGTTAGTTCCAACTTATATTACACCTGAAGAAGCAAACAAAATGTAAAAGAGGTGAAAAGAATTTATGCAGAAGTTTATAAAAAGAGCTATTGATATTTTAGGTTCTTTGTTAGGATTATTATTAATTTCTCCTATTTTAATTATCGTAGCTATTTTAATAAGAATTAAGTTAGGATCTCCAATATTTTTCACTCAAGATCGAGTAGGAAAAGATGGTAAGATTTTTAAAATAGTAAAATTTAGGACAATGTTAGAAGCTAATGATAAGCTTGGAGATCCACTATCTGATAAGGAAAGAGTAACTTCATTTGGAAAATTTCTTAGGAGTACAAGTTTAGATGAGTTACCAGAGCTTATAAATGTGTTAAAAGGAGATATGAGTTTAGTTGGACCAAGGCCATTACTTGTTGAATATATAGACTTATATTCTAAAGAGCAATTTAGAAGACATGAAGTTAGACCAGGGATGACAGGATGGGCCCAGGTTAATGGAAGAAATAATTTAGATTGGGATGAGAAATTTAAAATGGATGTTGAGTATGTAGATAATGTGAATCTCTTACTTGATATAAAAATTCTTTTCTTAACTATATTTAAGGTTTTAAAAAGAGATGGAATAAGCAAAGATGGGCATGTAACTATGGACAAGTTTAAAGGTAATCAATAGTAGGTGATTGTATGAAAGAAGTTATAGTTATAGGTGCAGGAGGGCATTCATCTGTAATAATTGAAATTATCGAAGCTATGATAGATTCTGGTCAAGATTTAAAAATCAAGGGTTTATTAGATGACAATGAAAAAATATCAGAATTTATGGGATATAAGATAATTGATAAAATAAAAAATGCAAATCTTTATAATAGTGAAGATACAGAGTATGTAATAGCAATAGGCAATAATCAAACAAGAAAGAAAATATACAGTGAATTTAAAAACTTAAAATATTTTACAGCTATTCATCCTAGTGCTATTGTAAGTAAAAGTTCAGTTATAAAAGAAGGAACTATTGTAATGGCTAGGGCTGCAATAAATGCAAATAGTGAAGTTGGAAGTCATGTGATTATAAACACTGGAGCAATTATAGAACATGACAATAAAATAGGTGATTTTTGCCATATATCACCTGGAGCAACATTATGTGGAGGAGTAACTATAGGAGAAGAAACTCATATAGGTGCAAATTCAACTATTATACAATATAAAAGTGTAGGATCAAAAACAATAATAGGTGCAGGGGCTACAGTTATAAATGATATAAAATCAAATGTTGTTGCAATTGGATGTCCTGCAAAACCAAAACAACAGGGGTTGTGAAAATGGAAAAGAAGATATATCTATCTTCCCCTCATATGGGAGGAGAGGAGTTAAATTATATAAATGAAGCTTTTGAGACAAATTGGGTTGCCCCACTTGGACCAAATGTTAATAACTTTGAAAAGGCAGTGTGTGAATACACAAAGTCAAAATCTGCTACAGCTTTAGCTAGTGGAACTAGCGGAATACATTTAGCACTTAAGTGTTTAGGAGTAGGACAAGGAGATATTGTATTTTGTTCAACATTAACTTTTTCAGCTACTGCAAATCCTATAATATATCAGGGTGCAGAGCCTGTGTTTATAGATTCTGAATATGAATCTTGGAACATGAGTCCAATTGCACTTCAAAAAGCTTTTGATGATGCAGAGAAAAATAACAAAATGCCAAAGGCTGTTATAGTAGTTAATTTGTATGGGCAAAGTGCAGATTACGATAAGTTAAAATCTATATGTAATAAATACAATGTTCCTATTATAGAAGATGCGGCGGAGTCTTTAGGTGCAACTTACAAAGGCGTTCAAAGTGGAACTATAGGCGATATAGGTATATATTCATTTAATGGAAACAAGATAATCACTACTTCTGGTGGTGGGATGATGGTTTCAGATAATGAAGAATATATAAAAAAAGCTTTGTTTTGGGCGACTCAATCTAGGGAAAATGAGAGACATTATGAGCATAAAGAATTAGGGTTTAATTACAGAATGAGCAATATTGTTGCCGGGATCGGCATAGGGCAGATGAAAGTTCTTGATGAAAGAATAGAAAAGAAAAAAGAGATTTATGAAACTTATAAAAGTACTTTTAAAGATATAGATAATATACAAATGATGAATGTATGTAACTTTGGGAAGCAAAATTACTGGTTATCTGTAGCTACGATAAGTGGAAACTCTGAAATTAAACCATTAGATATAATATTGGCTTTAGAGAAAGAAAATATAGAAAGTAGGCCAGTATGGAAACCAATGCATATGCAGCCTTTTTTTAAAGAATATAAATTTTTTAGTTCTTTAGATATAGAAAGTGTGTCAGCAGATTTATTTAATAGAGGCATATGTTTACCATCAGACACAAAAATGAACGAAGAGGATATAAAGAAGGTAATAAATATAATTACACAAATGTTTTAAGGAGTGTATTATGAAAAAAATTCTAATTTTAGCTAACAATGATATAGGATTGTATAACTTTAGAAAAGAATTACCTCAGCGATTGTTAAGGCTCGGATATGATGTAACAATAGCTTTACCATATGGAGAAAAAGTTGAAAAGTTTAAAGATATGGGATGTAATTTTATAGAAACTCCTATGAACAGAAGAGGTATGAATGTTATACAAGATTTAAAGTTATTGATTCAATATATAAAAATTATAAAGAAAATCAAACCTGACTTGGTTCTTACTTACACTATAAAGCCTAATATTTATGGAGGAATAGCTTGTAGAAGTTTAAACCAAAAAGTAATTCATACAGTTACAGGTTTAGGTAGTGTATTTATACGAGATTTATGGATAAAGAAAATATTAATAAAATTAAATAAATTTTCATTCAAAAACGCATGTCATATATTTTTCTTAAATAAAGAAAATCAAGATTTTTATAAGAACATAAAGATAATAGCAAATCAACAACAGATAAGTGTTGTTCCAGGATCAGGAGTAAATCTTAAAGAATTTCAATTCAATGAATACCCTAATAATGAAAAAATTAAATTTACCTTTATAGCTAGAATTATTAAAGATAAAGGAATAGAAGAGTTTTTAGAAAGTGCTAAAAATATAAAAGATAAATATCTAAATGTAGAATTTGATGTAGTTGGAGCAATTGATGAAGATATATATCTAAATAAATTAAAGGAATATGAAAAGTTAAAAGTTATAAATTATTTAGGTCATAGGTCAGATATCCAAGAGATAATGAAAAAATCATCATGTATAGTATTACCATCATATGGAGAAGGAAGAGGAACTGTACTTCAAGAGGGTGCAGCAATAGGAAGACCATTGATAACTTGTGACACATATGGGTGTAAGGATAATGTAGATGATGGATATAACGGATATTTGTGTAAAGTTAAAGATTATAAAAGCTTACAAAACTCTATAGAGAAATTTATAAATCTATCTTTTGAAGAAAAGAAAGAAATGAGTTTAAATAGTAGGATTAAAGCAGAAAAAGAATTTGATAGAGATATAGTAATAAAAAGCTATATTAATAAGATAAATCAAATTACACAAATGTTATAGATAGAAAGAGGTTTATAAAATATGAGTCTTTTATTTATACATGATCATAAATTTCCTAAGTTTAAAGACGAGTATTTTTGTTCATATGGATTTGATGATAAATTTTGTGATAGATATATTCAAAACTTTGGAAAGATCAAAATTATGGCTTGTCATACTAAAGCAAATATAAATGAAAAAAAGTTTTCAGATACAATAAGCGAAAATATATCATTTATTACTTTTAATAGTATAAAAGATATACTGAAAAGAAAAGTGAGAAAACAGTTAGAAGAAGAGATAAGTCAAAGTGAATATTTAATTGTAAGATTGCCTAGTTTTATAGGGTTAATGTCTTTGAAATATATAAAGAAATTAAATAAACCTTATTTAGTTGAAATGGTAGGTTGTCCATTTGATGCTTTATGGAATCATAGTATATATGGAAAGGTTTTAGCTCCAATAATTTATATGCTGTGTAAAAAAGAAATTAAAGAAGCTCCTTATGTTGTTTATGTAACTAACGAGTTTTTACAAAACAGATATCCAACTAAAGGAAAAAGTATATCTTGTTCAAATGTTATGTTACCTAAAAATGATGAAGATGTATTACAAAATAGATTGAAAAAAATACAAAGGGAAAAGTTAAATAAAAAAATTATCTTAGGTACTTGTGCAACTGTGGGATCTAGATATAAAGGACAACAAAACGTAATTAAAGCAATAAAAGTTTTAAAGGAAAAAGGATATGAAGTAGAATATCAGCTAATTGGAGGCGGAGACAATTCCTACCTAAAAAATATAGCTAAAAAATACGATTCTTATGAAAATGTTAAATTTATGGGAGTATTAACACATGCTGAAGTATTTGATTGGCTAGATACTATAGATATATATGTCCAACCAAGTTTAACAGAAGGGCTACCAAGAGCATTAATTGAGGCATTAAATAGAGGATGTCCGGCTATAGGAAGTGATGCAGGAGGAATACCTGAGCTACTTGTAGATAAAAGTATATATCCAAAAAAATCATATAAAGAATTTGTAGATGCTTTTGAATATGTAAATATGCACAGAGAAAAACTAGCAATTATAAATTTTGAAAAAGCAAAAAAATATGAAAATAATAAATTAGAAGCTAGAAGAAGTGAATTTTTAAAAATGTTTAAAGAATCTGCTTCTATATTGAATTAAATAAATTTAGTTTAAGTAATGGAGAATATTATGAGATTAAATAATAAACTATCAATATATTTAGACTTTATATTCAGAAACATACCAATACACATGGTGTTTTTAATTACATCATTGCTTCCAAATCATTTATATACAAACCTAATTAGAGGATTTTTAATTAAACCATTTATAGGATCAAGCGGTAAAAGGCTACAAATCGCACCTCGAGTTACCATAAATAATCCAGAAAATTTACATGTGGGAAACAACTGCTATATATCTCACAATGTTTATATAAATGCTAAGGGAAAAATTATATTAGATGATGATGTTATTATTGGACCTATGAGTGTATTAGCTACAACAAACCATATATTTGAAAATGGAACTGTAAAAAACAAAGGAATAAGTAAGCCTATTCATATAAAAAAAGGGACTTGGTGTGCATCTCATGTTGTTGTAACAAGTGGGATAACAATAGGTGAAGGAAGTTTAGTAGCTGCAGGATCTGTAGTAACTAAAAATGTAGAAAATAACATTATAGTAGGCGGAGTTCCCGCTAAATTTATTTCAACTAATGATAATATATCATAAGTTGAAAGGAGGATTTTAAATTGACATTAGAATTGTATCATAAAATAAAAGATAAAAAAGAAAATATATCAGTAATTGGATTGGGATATGTAGGTATGCCACTAGCAATTGCCTTTGCGAATAAAGTAAATGTAATAGGATTTGATGTGAATAAAGAAAAAATAACATTATATAATCAGGGAATAGATGTTACTAATGAGGTAGGAAATAAAGCTTTAAAAGAAACAACAGCTTTAATGACATGTGATGAAACTAAATTAAAACAAGCTAAGTTTCATATAATTGCAGTTCCAACTCCAATAAATGATGATAAAACTCCAGATTTAAGACCAATAATTGGAGCAAGTAGGGTTTTAGGAAAAAATTTAACTAAGGGATCTATAGTAGTATATGAGTCAACTGTATATCCTGGAGTTACTGAAGAGGTATGCATACCTATACTAGAAAAAGAATCTAATATGAAGTGTGGAGTTGATTTTAAGGTTGGATATTCTCCAGAAAGAATAAACCCAGGAGATAAGCTTCATAGATTAGAAAATATAACTAAAGTAGTATCTGGAATGGATGAAGAAAGTTTAGAAAATATAGCTAGTATGTATGAATTAATTATAGATGCAGGGGTTCATAGGGCAGAGAGTATAAAAGTAGCAGAAGCCGCTAAGGTTATAGAAAACTCTCAAAGAGATATTAATATAGCCTTTGTAAATGAGTTATCTATGATTTTCAATAAGATGGAAATAGATACGAAAGCAGTTTTGGAAGCATCAGGGACTAAATGGAATTTCTTAAAATTTTATCCTGGATTGGTTGGAGGACACTGCATAGGTGTTGACCCTTACTATTTAACGCACAAAGCTGAACAAATAGGATATCATTCACAAGTTATATTATCGGGAAGAAGAATAAATGATGGAATGGGAAAATATGTAGGAGAATCTACAGTTAAGAATCTAATAAAAGCTAATAAGCAAGTAAAGGGAGCTAAAGTAGCAATTTTAGGTATGACATTTAAAGAGGATTGTCCAGATGTTAGAAACTCTAAAGTTATAGATATAATAAATGAATTAAAAGAATACGGAATAAATGTGTTTGTTGCTGATCCTATAGCAGATGAAAATGAGGTCAAAAGAGAATATGGGATAGAGCTAACTAAGTTTGAAAATATAAAAAATATGGATGCAGTTATAGTGGCTGTAGGACATAAGGAATATATGGAATTAAATTTAGAATCTATAAAAAAATTATATGAAGAAAATCCTGAATTATTAAATAGTGAAGATAAATTAGTGTTGGTTGACGTTAAAGGTATATTTGATAGAAAAGAAGCTCAGTTAAAGAATTACTTATACTGGAGGTTATAAAGTTGGGATACCAAGACGTGCAATTTCCTAAAGGAACTAAGTTTTTAGTAACAGGTGGAGCTGGATTTATCGGCTCCAACCTTATTGAAGCACTATTAAATAAAGGTTATTTTGTAAGAGCTTTAGATAATTTTTCAATAGGAAAAAGAGAGAATATAAAAGATTTTATGGAAAATGAAAACTTTGAGTTTGTAGAAGGCGATATAAGAGATATACAAATATGCCAAGAAATTTGTAAAGATATAGATTATATATTGCATCAAGCAGCTTGGGGTTCTGTTCCTAGATCAATAGAAATGCCTTTGTTATATGAAGAAATAAATATAAAAGGAACTCTAAACATGATGACAGCTGCTAGAGATAATTTAGTTAAGAGGTTTATATATGCATCATCATCATCTGTTTATGGAGATGAACCTAATTTACCTAAAGTAGAAGGAAGAGAAGGCAAGTTATTATCTCCTTATGCTATAACAAAGAAAGTTAATGAACTATACGCTAGAAATTACTTTGACTTATATGGATTAGAGACTGTTGGAATGAGGTACTTTAATGTATTTGGTAGGAAACAAGATCCAAACTCTTATTACTCAGCAGTTATTCCAAAGTTTGTTAAATTACTTTTAAGCGATGAATCACCTACTATAAATGGAGATGGAGAGAATTCAAGAGACTTTACTTATATAGATAATGTAATAGAAGCTAATTTAAGAGCTTGTTTAGCTCCAAAAGAAGCTTGTGGAAAAGCTTACAATATAGCCTATGGAGGTAGAATTTCTCTAAATGAATTATATGAAACTTTAAATAAACTATTATGTAAAGATATAAAACCTATATATGGACCATCTAGAAAAGGTGATATAAAACATTCAAATGCAGATATATCAAATGCTATAAAATTATTAAATTATAATCCAAGTTATAGCTTTGAGGATGGAATAAAATTGACGATAGATTGGTACAAAAAAAATTTATAATAAAGGAAAATTACTATGGAATTACTATTTACTATAATAATATTTATTCAACTAGTAATAGCTATTATCATATTAAAAGAAACTTTACATCCGTTAGTTATTTTAAAAAGTGTAGTATTTTTAGGGTCCATAGGATTATTAATATTTCATAAAGAATGGGGTATTAATATTTCAGCTATGACAGTTTTTATATTGAGTACTGCAATTATGTGGGTGGACTTAGGTTTTGCATTTACGATGATGATAGCAAATACATCAAATAGAGGAAATTTATATTTAAAAAACAATGAAAATTTACAAAATAAGAAGTATGAACAAAAGATATTAAATATATCAACAAACAAAGCAATTTTATCAACTATATTAATTTTAATAACTATTATAGTGTATTTAAGTATTGGTAGTGATTATATAGTAGGATCGGACAATATAAAAGAGTTTACTAGAAACTTGATGATATACAAAGGAGAAACTAGATCTAATGGGGCTGTGGACTTAGGGGTATGGACATATATCATATTAGTATGTCGTATGTTAGGTGTAGTATATTTATACTTTGCAGTCAAGGAATACATGACTAGTGGATGGAGTAAAAAAGTTAGTATTTTATTAATGCCGTCCATATCTGTATTTATAATGGGGTATATTTTAGGAATAAGATCTATACTTGTAATATACTCACTAATTATTGTGTTTGTAGCATATAAAATTCAAGTTAAAAGCGATAAATATGAAAATGATAGAGATAAAAAAAGATTAGAAATTAAGTACTTTATCATGGGGATTTTATGTATAGGGCTCATTTTTTCTTACTTTTTTATAGCGGGTAAACTAGCAGGAAAAATAGATCCTAACGAAGGATTGAATAATATTGCTATTTATATAAGCGGTGGTATAGGTGCATTTGATAATGTGTATAAAAACTTAACATTTACAAGCGATTTATTTGGGCAACAGACATTTAGGATAGTATATAAAGCTCTTAATATAATGCCACTTTTTAATTTTGAGACTCAAAATACTATAAATACTACTATATATGGAATAGGTGGATTCAGAACCAATGTATATACCGCCAACCTAAACTTTATTGCTGACTTTGGATATATAGGCGTTATAGTATGTAATATGTTAATAGGAATGTTTCATGGATTATTATACAGTAAATCAAAAAATGAAATTGATGCGGGAGTATGGACTGTGTTAAATGCATTTTTTATGATGCCACTAGTATCGTATCTAAATGCAGAAAAATACTTTGCAGCTATGCCTCTAAATGCAATATATTTCTTGGCAATATACCTTCTTATAAAGCTACCAATTTTATATAAAAGGCGAATAAGATGAATAAAGTAGCCAAAACCACATTGATGTTAATGATAATAACTATAATATCTAAAGTTTTGGGTTTTGCAAGAGAACTAGTGCTTGGGGGTATTTATGGGACTACATTTTACAGTGATGCATATATAGTTGCTATGAATATACCTGGAACACTATTTTCTTTAATAGGAATTGCATTAGCTACAACTTTTATACCTTTATATTATGAAAATAGTAATAGCATAAAAGAGAGCAATAAATTTACAAATAATATTTTCAATATAACTTTAATTTTAAGTTCGGTACTAGTATTATTAGTTTTGTTATTTACAGATCAAGTAGTAAAGATATTTGCAATGGGATTTGATGGTTATACTTTTAAGTTAACTGTGGAATTCACAAGAATTATGATATTTGGGGCATTGTTTATGGGAACAAGCAGTATAATAACATCTTTTTTACAAGCTAAAGAAAAATTTATGATTCCAGGACTTGTAGGAATTCCATTTAATATTATTATAATAATAGTTATCATACTGAGCCTTAAGATAAATATATATATATTGCCAATAGGCACTGTAATTGCTATGGCAAGTAGATTGGTGTTTCAAATTCCAAGTGCACGTAGATATGGATATAAATATAAATTTGAAATTGGATTAAAAGAAGATTATATAAAAGAAGTTATATGGTTAGTAGGACCTGTATTTATTGGGGTTGCGGTGAATCAAATAAATACAATGGTAGATAGGACCTTAGCATCTACATTATTGGAAGGAAGTATTTCGGCTTTAAATTATGCTAATAGATTAAATTCTTTTGTAATGGGGTTGTTTATAGCATCGATAGGAACAGCTATATACCCAGCACTATCAAAAATGTCGTCTGATAGTAATAAAGCGAGCTTTACAAAAACTGTTTATAAAAGTGTTAACAGTGTAATACTTTTAGTTATTCCAATATCAGTAGGTGCTATGGTTTTAGCTACACCTATAGTGAGTTTATTGTTTGAAAGAGGTGCATTTGATGCAAATGCTACTAAAACTACAGCAAGTGCATTGATATTTTATTCTATAGGAATGGTTGGATTTGGGCTCAGAGATATATTGGGTAAGGTGTTTTATTCATTACAAGATACAAAGACTCCTATGATAAATGGAGCTATGGCTATGGGAATGAATATAATACTAAACTTAATATTAGTTAAATTTATGGGTCATGCAGGATTAGCATTTGCTACAAGCTTGTCAGCGATTATATGTATATTGATTTTATTTAGAAGTCTTAAGAGAAAGATTGGATATTTTGGGCAAGATAAAATAATAAGAACTACAATTAAATCAATAATAGCATCTATTTTAATGGGAATCACAACATATGTTATATATAGCATGTTATCAGGTATGCTGGGAATTGGCACAATACAAAAAGCTATATCATTATTTGGATCTATAGGAATAGGTGCTTTAACATATGGAGTATTAATAGTAATATTAAAAGTTGAAGAAGTAAGTATGATAATTGATTTTGCAAAAAAGAAATTGAACATGTAGTTTGATATAAAAATAAAGTAAAAAAGATGGCCAAGTTATACATCAACCTCGGTCATCTTTTTAAAAATTTGTTACTATAAATAAGTAAATAGTTTAGATATATACCAAGTAAAATATGAATTTATATTAGCAAAAATATGTAGTATAATATAATAAATATAAAAATTAAAAATTTAACAATCAAGGGGAAAAATTATATGAATGTAAGATTAGCTAGTATAGGGATATTATTGATATTATTTATATTTACGGTGGGGTGTAGTAAGTCAAATAAAACTATAGAAGATACTCAAGAAACAGCAAACGAAAATGAAATTGAAAATCAAGAAAATGAAGATTTAAAAGAAATCAATATACAAGAATTGGAACAAAAATTAGCTGAAGCATCATATAGTAGTGAATCAGAACCTATACAACGTAGTATGGAAGGTTCTATAGAATATGTAAAAGGAATTTTACCAAAAGGTGTAAAAGAGATTGATAGAACTTATGAAAGTGAAGTTGGAGTAACTGCAGTTACATATAAAGCAGATGATATAGAGTTTGAAGTTAGATATATGCATCCATATAAAGACAACGGAAATAGTGATGAATATGATTTAAGCAAAACTGCAGGAATAGCTTTAACATTAAAATAAATATTGGAAAAAGCTCATAGATTATAATCTGTGAGCTTTTTCACGCTTAAGGAAATTATAGTTCGCAGACGTAGTAGCTAAATCTTTTATATTAAAAATGTGTATTATAAACAAAATCAATGTCATTCGAAAAATATATAGAAAATAACTATAAGAGGAAATAATTACTAAATGTTATAATTAAAAAGGTAATTTACATTATAATTGATAAAAATGATGGGATGATAAATCGAAAATGATAGAAATAAAAAACTTGAGCAAGAAATATGGAGAAAATGAAATATTAAAAAATATAAATCTAACTATCAATAGTGGAGAAATTTTTGGATTAGTTGGAGCTAGTGGAGCTGGAAAATCAACGATACTAAATTGTATAAATGGGATAGATGAATACCAAAATGGATCTATACTAGTGGATGGAACTCAGATAGAAAGTTTAAGTTCAAGTGAACTTAGAGAGATGAGAAAGAATATTGGCGTTATATTTCAAAATGCTTCATTACTAAAAAGAAAAGATGTATTTCAAAATATTTCATTGCCATTAGAATGTTGGGGATATGATAGAGCATTTATAAAGGATAGAGTATACAAGCTAGCTGAAATGGTTGGAATAGAAAATAAACTAAATTCAAGACCTGATGAGTTAAGTGGAGGTCAAAGGCAGAGAGTGTGTATTGCAAGAGCATTAGCCTTAGAACCTAAATATTTATTGTCTGATGAGTCAACGTCTGCCCTAGATCCAAAAACAACTTTATCTATTTTAGAATTAATAAAACAAATACATAAAGATATTGGGATAACAGTAGTTTTTGTTACTCATGAAATGAAAGTAATACAAAACATATGTGAAAAAATGGCTATTTTAGAAGATGGAAAAATTTTAGATTGTGGATATGTAACAGAAATGTTTCTTAATAAACCTAAATCATTACAGCGTTTATTAGGAAAAGATGAAATAGAACTTCCTAAAGAAGGGATTAATTTGAGTTTTAATTTACTGTCAGATACTGTAGATATGCCCATTTTATATGATCTAGTTAAAATATCAGAAAATAATATATCTATAGTTGATGCTAAGTTTTATAATTCTGCTTCGGGTAAAATATGTAATATAACTATAAATCTAGTCAAAGAAGATTTATACGTTACAACAAACTATTTAAAAAGTAAAAATATTTTATTTAAAATAATTGAAAATGGAGGGAGGTAGTTATGTTTACAAATACGAGGTTATTTAAATATCTTCCTAACATAATTATTCCATCAATAATTGTTACACTTAAAATAATGTTTTTTTCAGCTATACTATCTATTACCTTTGGAATTTTTTTAGGTATAGTACTAGTTATTACAGATCGTGATGGGTTGAATCCAAACAAAATCATTAATTCAATAATCAATAAAATAATAGATATTATTAGGTCCTTTCCAGTTTTAATATTAATTGTAGCTCTTATGCCTTTAACTAGAATTATAGTTGGAACAACTATTGGGGCTAATGCCGCAATTTTTACGATTACAGTTGCATGTACTCCATTTGCAGCGAAAATGACTCAAAATTCACTGCAAACTGTTGATAATCAAGTTATAAAAATGGCGAAGTCTTTTGGTTTGAAAAATTGGCAAATTATTTTAAAAGTTATGATTGTTGAAGCATTACCAACATTAGTATCAAATTTAACTATACTTTTAATTAATATGTTGAATGTAACATCAATTGCTGGTGCTGTTGGAGCAGGTGGATTAGGAGCTGTAGCTCTTACATATGGATATCAAAGATTTGATGATGCAATTATGTATTTCGTAGTTGCTATTTTATTAATATTTGTAGCAATTATTCAAGGTATAGGAAATAAATTATATAAATATTTACAATGAAGGGGTATATAGAATGAATAGAACTAAATCTAAAAAAATAATTTTAGCTATATTGAGTATCATTTTGTGCTTACCATTAGTAGCATGTAGTAATGATAAAAAGGAAAGTAAAGATAAGGTAATTAAAGTTGGAGGAACTGAAATTTCTCAAATATCTTATGAAGCAATGAATAAAGAGTTCGAAAAAATGGGTTACAAAACAGAATTTATTTGTTTTGATTCAAATCCAGTAGTTTTAGAAGCTTGTAATAATGGAGATGTAGATATTGCATTAGGGCAACATAAAAAATTTGTAAAAAGTTTTGATGAAAATAACAATGGGGATTTAGAAATGGTAAAACCATATGGTTATTATACAGGAATAGGGTTGTATTCAGAAAAATATAATTCTGTGGAACAATTCCCAAATGGAGCAACTATAGCTATTATGAATGATGCAATGAACATGGATATTGGATTAAGAGTATTGCAAAAATCAGGACTTATTAAATTATCTGATAAGGATACAGGAGCTTATACTATAGCTGATATTGTAGAGAATCCAAAAAAAGTTAATATAGTAGATATGGAACAAGCACAGACAGTTAGAAGTTTAGAAGATATGGATGGAGCTTTAGTATTTTTTACTCATATGAATAATGCTGGGAAAGATCCAAAATCTTATATTATAAGAGATGAAGAATCTATCAATTGTCCTATGGGGCCTACTGTTAAAAAAGAAAATGTTGAAACTAAATGGGCAAAAGATTTTGCATCTTGTTTAAAAGTTGAATCTGTTCAAAAAGAAATAGATGGAGAATTACCGGGAGTTTTTACTTTTTATAAAGATGATAGTGAAGTAAAGGAATAAGTGAAAATATATGTGTGTAAATTGGAAAAAATCAATAGATATTATATATGCATCATTAGAATTAAGAAGAAAAATAGTTGGAGTTAAATTTATACAGTCAAAGACTGAATTTGAAAATACAGATGCTATTACACCTAAAAATCCTATGAACTATTGCGGTATGATTAAAAGTGCAACTTGTGGATATAAAGTTAAATTAAATGAAAATTTAATAGCTTGTAAAAGTGGAGTAAAGGTACTTGGGATCAACTCTTTAGATTTGGAAAACTCTAATGGAGAAAACTGGACAAGGCTTGGACTATATAAAGATAAAAAAATTAGTAAATATGTAAGAGAAAATCTAGTTTATAAGAGCGATAAAGCTTATGGAGTTATAGCTCAACCCATAGAAAATTTTGAAGAAAAACCAGATATTATTATTATAGTAACTAATCCGTATAATATTATGAGATTGGTACAAGGATATTCATATCATTATGGAATAGCTAAAAGCATAAATTTTGTTGGGAATCAAGCTATTTGCTTAGAGTGTACTGCTCGTCCGTTTGTGCTTAAAGACTTAAATATTTCAGCTTTGTGCATTGGAACAAGGCATAGAGCTGGATGGTTAAATGATGAGTTAGCAGCAGGTATACCGTTTAATCAATTTGAAAATATAGCAGATGGTATTTTAAAGACTATAAACATAATGGAAAGCAATGAGAATAAGAAAAAAATTAAAGAAAAAATGAAAGAGTATAATATTGAAGATTTTGATGTTAAATATAATTACAATTATTATAATAATATTTAAAAAGTATAGGGTATGTGCATATAACCGAGGGATTAAGGTCAAGAATACTTAATTTCAGGTGAATAGTACACGAACATATTATAGAAAGTTAGTATTACATAAAAATGAGGTTATAGCATCTGGAGTATATATAGTTTTAATAATATCTATAACAATTATATATTCTATGAATAATTTAACTAATATTGGATTTGAATTTTTAGGGTAGTATAAAATAAGGAGGAATTAATATGCCATTTAAGCATAAGTCTATATCTTACGGGTTACCACAAGATAAGTTTGATTATGAAATTATAAAAGAATATTGTGAAGACTTAAATTGTATTTTAGATTTAAGTAGAAAACCAGTAGGAATTAAGTTGTTTTATTGTGAGAACGAATACAATGATTTAAATTGGGAAGAGCCAAAATCACAACTTGCTTATTGTTGTATGGTTGAAAAAGCAACAAGAGGAAAAAAATTAAAAGCTAGACTAAAGCATATTAATTGTGATGGAGGGACTACAGCTTTGGCACTAGAACCATCAAATACTAAAATTGAATCTGGAATGGAGTATTTTTCATACAACTTGTATGCAACTGTTGGAGCTGCTAGAAGAACTAGAGAAGGGGTTGCTGGGTTATACAGGACTCAAGCTGTTACATATGGAGTAGGTGTGGGAGCATTAGAAGATTTTGAAATAACTCCAGATATAATTATATTTATAGTTAACCCGTATCAAGCTATGAGGTTACAACAAGGATATGTTTATCATACAGGAGAAAGGATAAATGCTAGCTTAGCAGCTATGCAAGGAATTTGTTCGGAGGTAACAGTAGAACCATATTTAAGTGGCAGAATGAATATATCTACATTGTGTCCAAGTACTAGATTTTTAGCTAAGTGGAAAGATGAAGAAATGGCAATTGGTATTCCATTTGAAAGATTCAAAGATACTGTTAAAGGAGTATTGGCAACTTTAAATACTACTGATAATCTTAAACAAAAGGAAGCAATAGCTAAAAGATTTAAAGAAAAAGATAAAGAAGCAAATTTTATAAATTTCACATCAAAATAATATATAAACTTAAAAAATGAAAAGGATATACACCTAATAAAATACTTTAAAGTATTTTGTTAAGCGTATATCCTTTTTTTATCTAAAAGAAAAGTAAATTATATACTACTAAAGGCTTAAAAAGTAGAAGAAAATGTATACTACCGTATAATATTAATCTCCTATAAAGCTCTATAAAATTATACATGGACTTAGACTAAATATGTATGCTATGGGGGTGGCAATTTGAATTATTAGTCTAAGAATATATAGAATCTTAGGAGGGGCAATTGTTTAATAAGAAAAAACGTAAACAAAAAATAAGTATAGCTACATTCTTTATAGTTTTGTTGAATATTATATTTACTTCGGTAACTCAAATGGGTGTAGCTTATGCAGCGGGGACTCCATTTAAACTTAACTCAGATGTAGTTATGAAGGTAAATGGAAATCCTGTAAACTTAGGATCTGTAGTTGAGCTTGCACCGGGAAATAAAGTTGATTTTGAAGTTACATATAGTGCAGATAATGAAGCTCCGGTGCCGCAAGAGGGAGACGAATTTAAATTTGTGCTACCTAGTGTATTTAAGGATATAAAACCTGTTTATCCAGAAAATCATTTTAAAGATATGACAATAGAAGAACAAAATGGAGAAACGGTAGTAACTTTAATATGTGGACCAGATATAGACACTGCAATAGGAGGATTTCTTAAAATCAGTGCAACTGTAAGTCAGGTAGAGGTAGAGGTTCCTGGGAAAATTATAATCGAGATAAATGGAAAAGAGATTGTAATAGATACAGAAACAAATCCACCAGGTTCTAACGATAAGTTAATAGATAAAAAGGTAAATGGTCAAGATAATGACTATACTATAAACCCAGGTAGTAATGGAGATGTAGTTGGCCAAGAAGTTCCATACTCTGTAATGGTAAATGAAAAATATACACATATGGAAAATGCTGTATTTACAGATGATATACCAGAAGGCATGGAATTAGTTGAGGGAAGTGTAAAAGTAGAAAAAATAGTAAATGGAGCATCTCAAGTAATAAAAGATTATGAAATTAAAAGTACAAATCCATTAGTAATTAATTTAAATACTATAAATCATAAGCATAAGATATCATACAAATTAAAAGTAACGGAATTTAAAAACGAATATTTAAATAAAGCAACTATCACATCAAGCACTACAGGGTCAGAAAGTGATTCTGTAAAAGCTATTCCGAAAGAAGATGCTAAAGGGGATTCACATATAAATAAAACTATACGCTATCCAGGAAGCTATATAAGTCCAAATTCAGATGGAACTATTATAGGACAGAAGGTTGGTTATAGAGTAGAAGTAAACTCTGTTAAAGAGTCTAAAGAAAATGTTGTATTTAAAGATAATATACCAGACGGAATGAATCTTGTAAAAAATAGTGTGAAAATTTTAAAAGAAGTTAGAGGTCAAAATATTGATGTAACTTCTGAATTTTCAAGCAAGATAACTCAACAGGATAATTTACTTAAAATAGCATTTGGAGATATAAGTAATAAGTATATAGTTGAATATGAAACTATAATTGTAAAATATAAAGAAGAATATAAAAATGATGCAACTATAACTTATAATGGAAGTGAAAGTAGCGGTAGTAGTACTGTTACAAAACCAAGACCTCCAGGAGAAGGTAGTTTAAATAAAACTGTAAATGGAAAAGACAATATAAGTTTAAAACCTAATTCCAATAATGAACAAGGTTTTATAGGACAAAAGCTTAAGTATTCTATATTAGTAAATAATGAATTAAAACAGAAGAATAACTTGGTATTAAGAGATGTTATTCCAGAAGGAATGAAAATTTTAGAAAATACTATAAAAGTATATATTGATAATGGATACAACTCATTTAGTGAAGTAAATGCATCTAAAGTTCCGAGACATGTTAAAGTTATTGATGGAAAACAAGTTCTTGTTGTAGATTTCGGAGATACAAATAGAAGGTATAGAGTTGATTATCAAACAGAAATAACCGAGTTAAAAGATAGTTATAAAAACACTGCTCAAATAACTTGGGATGGTGGGGAAAAAGATGATTCATCTACAGTTACACCTATCAAGCCTACACCTGGGAAAACAGATTTAAATAAAAAAGTTAATGGAAATTCAAGTGTAACAGTATCATATGACAAAAACTTTATAGGAAGAACATTTGATTATGAAATAATTGTAAATGATAAAATGCAACAAAAGGATAATGTAGTATTAAAAGATAGTATCCCAAAAGGAATGGAATTAGTTGATAAGAGTATAAAAGTTTTAAAAGACTATGGATCAGGAGTATATAAAGATGTAACATCTGATTTAAAAGTAGAAAGTGATAAAAACTCATTTACTATAAATCTTGGTAATATAACAGATAGATATAAGATTACATACAAAACTAAGGTTACAGAGTTAGTAGAAACTGGATATAAAAATACTGCGGTATTAACACATAGCAAAGACCAAAAAGAAGAATCTAGTGCAGTTGTAAATATAAAAGCGGGAAGTATAGATCCAGGTGAAAATGAGAAAGTGGTAATAAAAGGATCAGATAAAAATACTATTTCAAAGGTTGGAGACAAAGTAAAATATCATGTGGATATAAATCCTAACAATAAGAGAATTTTTGAGTTAGTATTTGAGGATACAATTCCAACTGGAATGAAATTAATAAAAGATGGATTTAAAGTTACAGAAACAGACAATAGTGGTAAAGTTATAGATCGTACACAGGAATTCCTGAATAACTGGGATAAAATATGTGGAAAAGATGAGTCAGGTAAAAATGATAAACTTACAATAAACTTTGGAGACACATATAGTAAATATAGAATTGAATATATGTGTGAAATAACAGCATTAAAAAAATCTTATGAGAACACAGCTAAAGTAACAGGAAGAGATATCGATAAGGTATCTAAAGACGAAGTAAACTATGCAGTAAGTGCAGGTGGAATAAATGCAACTAAATATGCTAACAAAACTGAGCTTAAAGATGGAGATTCTCAAATTGTAGATTATACTATAAAAGTTTGGAGTAATGCTGTTTTCCCAGCTGAATACTTAAATATAGTAGATAAGTTAGATTCTAGAGTTGAGTACAAAGGCTGTGAAGCTCCAGATTTTATGAAAGTCGATTATGATAAAAATAGTCATACTATAAGCATTGTGAATACAGATGATATACCTACATCTAGTAAGGATAAACCAGTAGAAGTTAAGCTTAAAGTAGATTTTACAAAAGTTCCTAATGGGGAAACAGTTAAAAATGTGGCTAAAATAAATGATAAAGAAACACCTCCAGCAGTAGTTACAAAAGGATATAAGTTTGAAGCTGTAAAAGTTGATGGGGATAACAATAATGCTCCATTAAAAGGTGTAGAATTTGATTTATACAAAGTAGAGCAATCTAAGCTGTTCAATTTGATTCCTTATGGGTCAAAAAATTTAGTTCATATTAAAACGCTTGTTAGTGATGATAAAGGATTAATTTACTCAGATTTAAAAGATGCAGGCAATTATGTACTAAGAGAAGTAAAAGCACCAGAAGGATATAGTAAACTTGAAAAAGATATTGAATTTGAAGTTAAAGATGATTCTATTGGAAGCGTTGTAAAATTACCTTATATAGTTAATAACAGATACTATGAGTTTGGAGCTCAAAAAATAGACAGTGAAACTGGAAAAGTATTACAAGGGGCGGAGTTTAGATTAGAAGATGCAAAAGGAAAAGTAGTGATAGAGAAACTAGTAAGTGACAAAGACGGAAAGATATATGGAGCAGTAGAAAGAGAAGGAAAATACTATCTAGTAGAAACAAAAGCACCAGAAGGATATATGTTAAG
>NZ_JBOGBV010000078.1:0-21873 GCF_051656405.1 Paraclostridium sp. | reverse complement strand
CTGCAGCACTTATACCAGTATTTAAACAAGTTACTATAAAAGATAAAATAAAGCAAACAGTTGTAAGTGAGTCTGCATTTAACGATGCAGTAGGAGCTATAATTGTAAGTACACTTCTTACAATAGTTACATCAGGAAGTTTTTCAGCCGGAGAAAGTGTAAAAGAGCTATTAGTAGCAGTTGTTGTAGGAGTTATAGTGGGGCTTATTATTGGATATGTATTCTCAGTTCTTATATGTGATAATAAATGGGGAATATTCCATTCATACGCACCTATAATATCTATACTTAAAGTTATATTAGCTTATGAAATAGCAACATATTTACATGGAAGTGGATATATGGCGGTATTTATAGTTGGACTTATAGCTGGAAATAAAAAATTATTTGGATTATGGGTGCCTGAAGAATCTTTCCAATCTGAACATCACTTTAGAGAGAGTGTAGCATCTTTATGTCGTATGTCAATATTTGTGGTATTAGGTACACATGTTGATTTAGGAGCACTAGCTCAATATTGGTTACCTTCTTTAATAGTAGTATTAGTTTTAATGTTTATTGCAAGACCACTAGTAGTATTAATTTGTACAGTGTTTGATATTAAAGCTAAATGGAAAATAAACGATAAATTATTTATGATGTGGGTAAGAGAAACTGGAGTTATACCCGCTGCTTTATCTGGGATAGTGGTATCAATGAAAGTTCCAGGATATGAGATAATATCTTCAATAGTATTTATGACAATACTAATAACTTTAATAGTTCAAGCTAGTACTACTAAGTTAGTAGCTAAAAAGTTAGATGTATTAGAGTTTAATGAAGAGAACTTAGAGCAAGAAAAAGCTGCATAAAAATTAAGTTAGGGTGTCTTTTTAGGCATCCTATTTTTGTTTTATAAAAAATAGGTTAAAATTATTATTGACTCTAACACTATGTAATACCTTAATATATTTTTAAGGAGGTAAATATGTATAAAGTAAATGAAGTTTCGAAACTAAGTGGAGTAAGTATTAGGATGCTTCACCATTATGATAAAATTGGAGTTTTAATTCCTAGTAAGAAAACTGAAAAAAATTATAGGCTATATAGCGATGAAGATATAAAAAGGTTATATCAAATTTTAACACTTAAAGAATTAGATTTTCCATTGAATGAAATTAAAAAAATATTAGATGATAAAAATTTAAATAAGAAAGAAGTTTTATCATTTCAAAAAGAATTGATATTAGAAAAAAGAAATAGATTAAATAATATAATTCAATCTATTGATGAACAAATAAATGATTTAGGAGGAAATAAGAGTATGAGTAAAAAAGATTTTAAAGTATTCGATTATGAAAAAATTAAACAGCACGAGGAAAAATATAAAGAAGAAACAAAGAGAAAGTATGGGGATAGTGATGCTTATCGTGAATGTAAACAAAAAACTAGTTCATATGGCGAAAACGATTGGAAAAAAATAAACGATGAGGCTAATAAAATTTATGAAGAATTGGCACAATTGATGGATAAATCTCCTGAAGATGAAGAAGTACAAATTGTGGTTGAAAAATGGAGAAATCATATAAGTGAAAATTTTTATGATTGTACAATAGAGATCTTTAGAGGCCTAGGAATAATGTATGTAGCAGATGAGAGATTTACAAAAAATATAGATAAGTATAAATCAGGATTAGCTCAATTTTTAAATGATGGGATTAATGTGTACTGTGAGAATCATATTAATTAAAAATATATAGTAACTGAAGAAATAGAAAGTGCTATGAGGTTAAATAAAAGTTAATTTCATAGCACTTTCTATTTGTTTTATAAAACCTTCATAGTAAAATATATGTAAAAGGATAATATAAAGGAGCATTTTATGGGAGATATTTTATTATTAGAGGATGATAGGTCTTTAAATAGGGGAATCAGCTTTAAATTAAAAAGAGAAGGATATAAAGTATTTACGACATTTAGTATAAAAGAAGCTAAAGATATATTTTTAAATGAGAAAATTGATTTGATTATATCTGATATTGGACTTCCTGATGGAGATGGCTTTGAGTTTTGTGAATATATAAGAACTATAAGTGATGTTCATATAATAATGCTAACTGCATTAGACCAAGAAGTTGATATAGTTACAGGGTATGATGTTGGAGCGGATGATTACATTACAAAACCATTTAGTTTAATTATTTTAATATCTAAAGTAAATGCAATTATGAAGAGAATTGGAAACTCTAGCAATGAAACCTATATAAGTTGTGATGGTATAACTTTTAACTATGTAGATAGCAAGCTTACAAAAGAAGAAAATGAAATAATTCTTAGTAAAAATGAAAGTAAGTTACTTAAGTATTTAATGGAAAACTCATGTCAAACTATAACTAAAGAACAATTGATGGAAGCGTTGTGGGATATTGATGGAAATTATGTAGATGAAAATACTGTAGCGGTGAATATAAGAAGACTTAGACAAAAGGTCGAAGATAACCCGTCTACTCCTAAATTTATAAAAAATATTAGAGGGATTGGATACACTTTTGAAAAGAGGTGTATTAAAAAATGATAGATTTATTAAGAAGAGAGCCAATTGTGAAGCGTATATCTATATATATGGGGATAGGATTAATAACAATTTTATTTATATTTAGCATAAATCAATATAATAATTTAAAAAACATATATCTAGAACAATTAAACATAAATAAAAAAATTGTAGGATCTATAGTAAGTGAACATCCAGAGCTTGAGGCAGATATAGTAAATAGTATATATATTAATGATAAAGACTACAGTGATTTAGGCGAGAAGGTATTGAAAAAATATGGATATGATAAAAATTATAAAATGATAGAAAATATAAATTTTCAACAACATATAAAGTATTTCCTGGTAAATAATTTAATTGTTTTTGTAGGAATCATAATATTAATAATATTAATAATGTGCAATTTGATGAAATATGTATTTAACAAATTAGATAAAGTGAGTAAAAATGTAGAATGTATAATTCATGGGAAGTACAATATAAAAGATGATTTTAAAGAAGAAGGTATATTCAATATAATTCATTCGGATTTAAATAAATTATCAAAAAGTATAAATATCAAAATTAAAAATTTAGATAAAGAAAAAGAAAATATAAAAGAGCTAGTAACTGATATATCACATCAACTTAAAACTCCATTAGCGTCTTTAAAATTATATAATTCATTATTATTAGAAGAAGATTTAGATGAGGAAGATAGGACAGAGTTTTTGAAAACAAGTGGTATGTCTATAAATAAATTACAAAGTCTCATTGAGTCTTTGGTAAATATATCGAGATTAGAAACAAGTATGATAAGTATAAAAAAAGAAAATAAAAACATAAAAGCCACAATTATTAAGGCTATAGAAAGTGTAAAGCCCAAAGCTATTAATAAATTTATATCTATTAATTTAAATGATTTTGATGATAAAATAGTACCTCATGATTCGAAGTGGACGGAAGAATGTATATTTAATATTTTAGATAATGCAGTTAAATATACTAACTTAAAAGGGGAAATAGATATATATGTTCAAGATGCTATAAATTTTATAAGAATTGATATAAAAGATAATGGAATTGGAATTGATAAAAATGAATTTAATAATATTTTTAAAAGATTTTATAGAAGTGAAGAAGTCCAAGACTTAGAAGGCTCAGGGGTTGGACTTTATTTAAGTAGAAAAATACTTGAAAGCCAAGGTGGAAATATAATTGTATCATCTCAAAAAGGTGAAGGTAGTAAATTTTCTTTGTTTCTTACGAAAGTGTAAGACTTTATGAAAGTGTTACGTAAGACTTAAAGCTTAATATTAAAGTATAAAAAGTAAGAAAAAGAAAAGGAGTAAACTATATGAGTATATTAAAAACTAGGGGCTTGAAAAAATATTATGGAGATGAAGAAAACTTAGTAAAAGCAATTGATGACAATAACATAGAAATAATTGAAGGAGAATTTGTAGCTATAGTAGGAAAATCAGGTTCAGGGAAAAGTACATTACTACATATGATAGGTGGGCTAGATAGACCGACAGATGGAAAAGTATTTATAGATGGTAAGGATATATTTTCATTAAAGGACGAATCTTTAGCTATTTTTAGAAGAAGAAAAATAGGATTTATATTCCAATATTATAACTTGATACCATCACTAAATGTTTGGGAAAATATAGTACTTCCTATAGGTCTTGATAATAAAACTGTAGATGAAGAATTTATAAACGATATAATAAATGCTTTAGGATTAAGTGATAAAAAAGAGTCACTTCCAAATACTTTATCAGGAGGGCAACAACAAAGAGTTGCTATTGCTCGTGCATTAGCAACTAGACCGTCTATAATATTAGCTGATGAACCAACTGGAAATTTAGATTCAAAAACATCAGATGAGGTAATGAGTTTACTAAAGTCTATGATAAAAAAATATAATCAGACATTAGTTATGATAACTCATGATGAAACTATAGCACAAATGGCAGATAGGGTTATATATATTGAAGATGGAAAGGTCTTAAAAGGCGGTGTTATAAATGATTAACACTTCTAAAATAGCAAAAAGTAATTTAAAACAAAATAAGTCAAAATCTACACTAATTATTATTACTATAATTTTAGCAACTACACTTTTAACTGCTGTTGGATTGACTTGTGCAGATTGGGATTTTCTAAATAAAGAAAATGTTAGGAAGTACTCAGGAACTCAACATGGAGTTTACGGCAAGATAGATGAGCAAAAATTAAAAGAAATTAAAGCTCATTCACAAATTGAAAAAATTGGAATTGTAAATAGCATAGGAAGTAAGGATTATAAAGATGAGACTAAAATAGGTATAGGATATATAGATAATAATGCTATAGAATTTAGTAGTAAAATTTTTATAGATGGAAAACTTCCAACTAAAAAAAATGAAATTGTTTTAGATGATTTAGCTTTAGAGAAAATGGGATATGAAAAAAAATTAGGTCAAAAGATTAATTTAGAATATGAGGATCTTGCAAAAAAGGGGATTACTAAGTCAGAGTTCATATTAACTGGAATTACAAAAGTAAATGAAATTTCTAAACTTAAAAAAATTTATTCAGGTATAGTATCGAAAGATTATATGGAATCAACTAGAGACATGGATAAAGAAATTTCAAATGTATTTGTAACTATAAAAGGTGAAAATAAATTATCTGGGGAAGAACTTATATCAAAAGTAGAAAAAATAGGTAAGGACTTAGATATACCAAAAGGTAGTATAAAAGTGAATGAAGATTATATAAATACCTTAAAGCCAGATACTCAGGTTATAATGTGGGGATCTACAATAGCAATAATAGTTATATTATCTAGTATATTAGTAATTTATAATATATTCTATCTATCAATAACAAGTAAAGTTCAGGAGTTTGGAAAACTTAGAGCTATAGGAGCTACAAAAAAACAAATAAAAGCAATTGTTTTAAAAGAGGGAATATTTTTATCTACAATAGCTGTACCACTAGGAATTGTATTAGGATATGTAATAAATAAATTTGTATTAGTAAATTTATTTTTTCACGGAGCAGATGTACAAAAACTTCCAATAATAATAGGTGTTATGGGCGTAAGTTTCTTAACCGTGTTTATATCTTTGTTAAAGCCTATGAAGGTTGCATCAAAAGTATCTATTGTTGATGCTGTAAGATATAGTGGAGATATAAAAATAAAATCTAAAACCAGAAAAGGATATAAATATATAAATATAAAAAGACTTTCTAATGCAAATTTAAAAAGAAATAAAAAACGTACTTATGTAACTATAATATCACTTTCACTAAGTGGGATAATATTTGTAGTTATGGCTAGTATTTTAAATTGTATAGATGCTGAAAAAATGGCAAAAAGACATTTCCCTTATGATATAAGTATAAACTTATCAGGATATACTTTTGGAGAAGAAGATAGTCCAAACACTGAATTTGATATTTTACAAACTAAAAACCCATTAGGTAAAGATTTTAGAGGCGAACTTTTAAATATGGATGGAGTTGTGAGTTTAGAAAGTGTAAACAGTGCTAAAGTAGAAGTTAATAATTTTGGAAATGAGTATAAATATCAGCAGTTATCGGGAATAGATGAGAAAGATTTAGAGGATTTAGAGTTTTATCTTGAAGATGGGAAAATAGATATTGAAAAGTTGAAAAGTGGAGATGAGATACTTTTCACATACCCAGAATTAGCAAAAGAGTTTGGTATAAAAGCAGGAGACAAAATAACTTTAACATTATATGATGGAAAAGATGAATTCGATAAAACATTTAAAATTCAAGCTATAACATCAGGGCCAGGCATTTTTACAATTCATGATGATGCATTTAAAAAGTTGTTTAAAACAGACACAACTGATAATTTAGGTATACATGTTGCTGAAGGCAGTTATGACGATGTAAAAGAATTTATTAAAAACTTAGATAAGTCAAATGAATATATAGACGCTAGATATATAGATCATGAAATAGAATCTAATAATATGATTATAGGAATGACTAAATCTATAGGGTATAGTTTGGTTATAATAATAGGGGTTATAGGATTTATGAATTTAATTAACTCTATGATAACTAGTATAATAACTAGAAAAAAAGAATTAGGAATGTTACAAGCTATAGGTTTAACAGATAAACAACTTATAAAAATGTTAAATATTGAAGCTATGTTTTACACAGGGACTATGCTTTTAAGTTCCTTAACATTAGGAAGTGGATTAGGATATATTGCTGTTTATGTTTTTAGAAAAACTGGAGCTTCTTATGCATCGTACGAATTTCCAATTATTCCTATTTTAATTATGGTTTTATGTATAGTAATTGCACAGTTAACATTAACTTATATAATAAGTAAGAATTTTAATAAAGAATCTTTAATTGATAGAGTTAGATATAACGAATAAAACAAAAAATGATTTATGTTAATTATGTTAAATATGTTAAGTAATAGTTAAATTGCTAGACTTATATAAAAATAAATACTAATATACATACAATATAGTTGCTTGGAACTATAATTATCTAAAGTGAAAGAAGGAATAATATTTATGAGCACCAGGAAAAAGATAAGTATAGCATCATTGTTAATAGCATTGGGGATTGTATATGGAGATATAGGAACATCTCCGCTATATGTTATGAAAGCTATACTAGGGACTAACGGAGGATATATTTCTGAGGAATTAGTATTAGGTGGAGTATCTTTAGTATTTTGGACATTAACGTTACAAACAACAATAAAGTATGTTGTTTTAACTCTTAAAGCAGACAACAATGGTGAAGGTGGTATATTTTCACTATACACATTAGTTAGAAAAAGAGCTAAGTGGTTAGTTGTTCCTGCTGTTATAGGCGGAGCAGCTCTCTTAGCTGATGGAATGATTACCCCAGCTATGACGGTAACTTCAGCTATTGAAGGTTTAAATTTAATATATACATTAAATACAGATACTATAGTAATAATCGTTATTTGTATATTGATATTTTTATTTTCATTTCAGAAATTTGGAACAAATAAGATTGGAAAACTTTTTGGACCTGTGATGTTCACTTGGTTTTTAATGCTAGCAGTATTAGGAATATCACAAATTATGAAATATCCACAAGTAATAAAAGCAATAAATCCATACTATGGAATAAAATTGTTAATAAATAGTCCAGGTATATCCTATATATTAGGTGCTGTTTTCTTATGTACAACAGGGGCTGAGGCGCTTTACTCTGACTTAGGTCATTGTGGAAGAAAAAATATATATTATAGTTGGATTTTTGCAAAAGTATGTTTAGTATTAAATTACTTAGGTCAAGGAGCGTGGCTTATTTTAAATGATGGAAATATGGTAAAAGATAATCCATTTTTCTTAATAATGCCAAGTTGGTTTATTATACCAGGAGTAATAATAGCTACACTAGCGGCTATTATAGCTAGTCAAGCTCTTATAACAGGAGCATTTACACTAATATCAGAAGCTATAAAGTTGAATTTATTTCCAAGACTTAGTGTTAGATATCCAAATGAAGAAAAGGGTCAAATATATATACCTTCAGTAAATTATTTAATAGGGATAGGATGTATATTACTAGTTTTACATTTTAAAAAGTCAGAACATATGGAAGCTGCATATGGACTTGCAATAACAGTTACTATGTTGATGACAACTATATTACTATCTCAATATGAAAAATATAATAAAAAAAGACGTGTATTAAGTTTATTTGTTTTAGTTGTATTTGGAGGAATAGAAATAAGCTTCTTATTTGCTAACTTATCGAAATTCTTCAAAGGAGGATATATAACATTAATAATAGGGTTAATTATAATACTTATTATGTATGTGTGGATTCATGGATCAACTATAAAAAGAAAGCACAATAGATTTAGTAAAATATTTGATCATTTAGATAAATTTGATGCAATAAAGAAAGATACAGATATACCTATATATTCAACTCATACAGTATATCTAACTCAGTCTCAAAATAGAAATTATGTAGAGAATAAAATTCTACATTCAATATTTAATAAGAGGCCAAAACGTTCAAGATACTACTGGTTCTTACATGTAAAGGTTACAGATGAACCGTATACAATGAATTATCGCGTTCATACAATACAACCAAATCAAATATTTAGTATAGAGTTTGAAGTTGGATTTAGAGTTGAGCAGAGAGTAAATGTATTTTTACGTGAAGTAATACAGGATTTAATTGCTTCGGGAGAACTATCATTTGATGTTAAAGATTATATGATAAATAATGATGAAGATAAAAATGTAGGTGATTTCAAATTTATAATTTTAGAAGAAGTAATTTCTAAGGAAAGTCAATTATCAAATTGGGATAATTTAATAATGAGTTTTAAAATATTTATAAAGAAAATCACTGTATCTCCTGAAAAATGGTTCGGTATAGATACAAGTATTGTTGAAGTAGAAAAAGTACCTATAACTATAGGTAGAATTAAAAAGATTAAACTTAAACGAGTAAATTAGAATATACAAGCATTAAAAAATTATGGAGTCTTCAAAATGTAATTATTTTGAAGACTCCATAATTTATTTAACAATAATCTGACTCATCATAATTAAGAAGTTTATTTAAAACCCTTTTTATAATATCATAACTAAATCCTTTATAAGCTAAGTGTTGAGAAATTTTTTGATATACTTTATTTCTATCTTCATTTTTCACGCGTTCGTATCTCTTTTTAGCTAAATGCATTGCATTTTCAAACTCTACATCACTATTTATATCAGATATAACAGAATCTATCGTATTTCTATCAATACCTTTATTATATAAGTTTTGCTTTATTCTATTTTTACCACACTTATTAACTTTTAAGTTTGTATTTGTTATTCTCTGAGCAAGATCTTCATCGTTTACGAAATTATACTTTCTTAAGAAGATTAGAACTTCATCTATAATATCCTCATCAAAGTCATTTGATAATTTACTTATTATATTCTTTTCTGATTGAGGTGCTTTGGAAAGTATTGATAAAGCCTTGTTTTTAGCTTTTATATACATTTCATCATGTAGTAAACCTTTTAATACATCTTCATCGATTTCCATTCCTTTTTTCAGATTTAACGTAAAAACTAGTTCTTTGTAAATTCCCATAAAAAACTGTTCATTTAAATATATGTTAACTCTATCTTCATTTTTTTTCTGAACTTCTATTTTTGTTATTATAGACATAAATACCTCCTTTAAAAAACTTAACTTAATTCATTTTAAGTATGTACAAAATTATACAGTAAAATATAGAATAATTGTATCAAAGAAGTTAAAATTAATGATACAATAAAAGTATAAAGGACAAAAGGAGATTTTTAATGAGAATTGATGAATTAGTCTTAAAGGCGAAAAATTTTAACAACATAAAGTCAAATTTTCATAAAATGGGAAATGAGAATGTAAATATAGGTATAATGGGAGGAACTTTTGACCCTATACATTATGCACATTTAGCAACAGCAGAATATGTAAGAGAAACTTACAATCTTGATAAAATACTTTTTATACCAACTGGTAACCCACCTCATAAATCAAAACTAAGAACGGATAAAAAAGATAGATATAATATGGTTTTATTGGCTACAATGAATAATGATGATTTTGTAGTTTCGGATATGGAGATAAATAGAAATACTAGAACTTATACAATAGATACTTTAAAAGAATTACATAAAATTTATCCAAATGCTAATATATACTTTATAACTGGAGCTGATACTATTTGCGATATGGAAAGCTGGAAAAATGTTGGGGAAAATTTTGAGTTAGCAACTTTTATAGCAGCAAATAGACCGGGAATAAATTCTAATGAAGCTAAAATGAAAATAGAAAGATTAAAATCTAGATATGATGCTAATATAAGGTCAGTAAATGTTCCTTCGCTGGATATATCGTCAACTTATATAAGAAACCATATAAAAAAGGGTAAATCTATTAAATATTTAATACCTGAATGTGTGGAATCTTATATTTATGAAAAAAAAATATATACAAATGGAGTTGAATAATTTTGGATTTGCAAAATTTAATAATTAAATTAAATGAAATGCTACCTAAAAATAGAATGTTACATTCTGAAGGTGTTGCTAAGTGCGCAGTAAAGTTAAGTAAGATATATGAATATGATGAAAAAAAGGCATATTTAGCAGGTATACTTCATGACTGTGCAAAGTATTTAAGCCAAGAACAAGTTGATTATTATGTAAAAAAATATGAAATATACTTAGATGATTATGAAAAAGAAAACTTAGCATTGTCTCACAGTATAATAGGATCAGTTTTAGTTAGACATGAATTTTTTATAGATGATTTAGATATAGTAACTGCTGTTAGGTATCATACTACAGGAAGATCTAATATGGACATGCTAGAAAAAATTATATACATAGCTGATATAATTGAAGAAAATAGAAATTATCCTGGAGTAGAAGAACTACGAGAGTTAGCTTATAACGGGCAAATGGATAAGGCATTATTACAATCTTTCGATAACACTATAAAGTTAGTAATAGATAGAAAACAAATAATACATCCTAGAACAATAGAAGCTAGAAATTTTATTTTAGAAAAATAAATAATTTTTATAAAATAAATCACAATAAATATAAATAAACAATAATATAGAATTAACAAATTGAAGAAGTGAGGATAATACTGATAAGTAGTCAATACTAAGAATATAAATTTAGTATTATGAAGTTAGTTTTTTGTGGTATAATATAAAAACGCAAAAAATAAGGAAGGTAGGAACTTAATATGACGACAGTAGAACAAATGGTTAAAGTTATATATGATGCTATTGATGATAAACTAGGTAAAGATATATCTATAATAAAAGTAGGAGAAGTATCAAGTTTATGTGATTACTTCGTAATAGCTACAGCAGGATCTACAAGACAGGTAAAAGCTATAGCTGATAATGTAGAAGATGAACTTACTAAGTTAGGTATAGAATCAAGAGGTAAAGAAGGATACGAGACACAAGAGTGGATACTATTAGACTTTGGAGATATAATGGTTCACGTATTTAATGAAGAAAATAGAGCATACTATAACCTAGAGAAAATGTGGAAAGATGCTCCATATGTTGATGTTGACACATTAGCTTAATAATTATATAATAATAAGATATAATTAAAAATCAAAATAGACTAGAGTAGTAAAATTAAATTTAGATTTCAGAGAGCTAGTGGATGGTGTGAACTAGTATTAAATTGATTTGAACTTGCTAGAGATAATCTATTTAACCGTAGTTGGTATAAAGACTAGTACGAGAGGATTATTTTTTAAAAATAATCAATTAGGGTGGTACCGCGAGTAATATCCTCGTCCCTAAACATTAATTTGTTTAGTGACGGGGATTTTTTTATACGTGTATATTGGTCAGCGAAGATGTTAGATTAGTTGATGACGAAACACTTAAAGTCTAAATGACTTTGTGTGAAGGAAACAACCAATCTAACAACGAGCGACCCACACGAAACAAAAAAATAGGAGGTAAAAAAATGAACGTTTATAAACCAAATGAAGTTGAAGCTAAATGGCAAAAAACTTGGGATCAAAATGATCAATACAAAACTGATACTAATGATACAACAAAACCAAAATACTACACATTAGAAATGTTACCATACCCATCAGGTAAAATACACATGGGGCACGTTAGAAACTACTCTATAGGTGATGTTATAGCTAGATTTAAAAAAATGCAAGGTTACAATGTTCTTCATCCAATGGGATGGGATTCATTCGGGCTTCCAGCTGAAAATGCAGCTATAAAGCATGGAATACATCCTCATAAGTGGACTATGGAAAACATAGAAGACATGAAGGGTCAATTAAAATTATTAGGACTTAGCTATGATTGGGATAGAGAAATAGCAACATCTACTCCAGAGTACTACAAGTTCACTCAAGAAATATTCTTAAAGTTCTTAGAGCATGGATTAGCATACAAGAAAAAATCTTTTGTTAACTGGTGCCCATCTTGTGAAACAGTTTTAGCTAATGAGCAAGTTGTTCAAGGAGCTTGTGAAAGATGTGATTCAGTAGTAGTTAAAAAAGACTTAGAACAATGGTATTTTAAAACTACTCACTTTGCAGAAGAGTTACTTCAAGATTTAGATACTTTAGATGGATGGCCAGAAAAAGTTAAAACAATGCAAAGAAACTGGATAGGAAAAAGTACTGGAGCTGAAATAACTTTCGATATAGATGGAAGTGATAAATCAGTAACAGTATTTACAACTAGACCAGATACAGTACACGGAGTTTCTTATATGGTTTTAGCTCCAGAGCATGATTTAGTTAAAGAATTAGTTGCTGGAACTGAGTATGAAGACGCTGTAGAAAAGTTTATAACTAAAATGTACACTATGAGTGAAATAGAAAGAACTTCAAGCGACTTAGAAAAAGAGGGAATGTTCATAGGTAAACATGTTATAAATCCATTAAACGGACAAAAAGTTGAGCTATGGATAGCAAACTATGTATTAGTTGACTATGGAACAGGTGCAGTTATGGCAGTTCCAGCCCATGATGAAAGAGATGCTGAATTTGCAGCTAAATACAACTTAAACGTAGTTGAGGTTATAAATGAAGACAACATAATGGTAAACTCTGGTGAGTTTGATGGAATGGAAGCTTCAAAAGCATTTGATGCAATAATAGAAAAAATAGAAGAAATGGGAATAGGAAAGAAAACAGTTAACTATAGATTAAGAGACTGGTTACTTTCTAGACAAAGATATTGGGGATGTCCAATACCTGTAGTATACTGTGATGAGTGTGGATTAGTACCTGAGAAAAAAGAAAACTTACCTGTATTATTACCAACAGATATAGAATTTACAGGTAAAGGTGAATCACCACTTACTACATCAAAAGAGTTTATGAATGCTACTTGCCCATGTTGTGGAAAGCCAGCTAGAAGAGAAGTAGACACAATGGATACTTTCGTTGATTCTTCTTGGTATTTCTTAAGATATATAGATGCTCAAAATACTAACGAGCCATTTAGTAAAGATGCAGTTAACAATTGGATGCCAGTTGATCAATATATAGGTGGAGTAGAGCATGCTATAATGCATTTACTTTACGCAAGATTCTTTGTTAAAGCATTTAATGAAATGGGAATGTTAGATTTCAAAGAACCATTTAAAAACTTATTAACTCAAGGTATGGTTTTAAAAGATGGAACTAAGATGAGTAAGTCTAAAGGAAATGTTGTATCTCCACTTGAAATAATAGACGAGTACGGAGCTGATACTGCTAGATTATTCGTATTATTTGCAGCCCCACCAGAAAGAGATTTAGAATGGTCAGAACAAGGTGTTGAAGGATGCTTTAGATTCTTAAACAGAGTTTATAGATTAGTTGACGAATTAGCTGATAAAGCTAAATGTGATGCTACTTTTGGTGAATTAACTAAAGAAGATAAGGCTATGAGATTCACTATAAATGCTACATTAAAGAAAGTAACTGAAGACTTAAATGAGAAGTTTGGTTTCAATACTGCAATATCTGCATTAATGGAATTAATAAACGAAATGTACAAATACAAAGAATTAGAAACTAGAAATGATGCAGTTATAAAAGAAGCTATAGAAACTATAGTTACAATAATAGCTCCATTTGCTCCTCATATAGGTGAAGAATTATGGACTATGATAGGCAAAGAAGGAAGTATATTTGATATATCTTGGCCAGTATATGATGAATCTGCGTTAGTTAAAGATGAAGTTGAAGTTGTAGTTCAAATTAATGGTAAAGTAAGAGGAAAATTAAGTGTAGCTGCTAATATATCAAGAGAAGATATGCAAGAAGCTGCAATGAATGATGAAAAGATAAAAGCTTTAGTAGAAGGAAAAACAATAGTAAAAGTAGTAGCTGTTCCTAAGAAGCTTGTTAATATAGTTGTAAAATAATAAAAAAATTCGCTAGAATAAAAAAAGGTCTTTTTAAAAAAGACCTTTTTTTATTTACATAAGTAATCAATCTAACTAAAAAAATAAGGTGATTTTTAAATTTAAAATGAAAAAATCATTAAAAATAAAATTAAATTAAAAAAAAATAAAAAAAAATTTAGGGGAAAAATAACAGGAAAACAGAGGAATCAACACATTTGTAAATTTTTTGACAAATTGAAAAATTCCCAAAAAATGTTTTCCTGTTGATTTTTGATGGGAAAGTATATACAATAAAGATGTCAAACAATTATAAATTAAATCTAAACATTATGGGAGTGAGTAAAATGACAAGAGTTACATTACAAGATGTTAAAGATGCTAGAGAAACTATAAAAGACATAGTTAAAACAACTGATTTGTTAGAAAGCGTTAAGCTAAGTGAAAAGACTGGGGCAAACGTATATTATAAATGTGAAAACTTACAAAAGACTGGTTCTTTTAAAGTAAGAGGGGCTTGTAACAAAATAGCAAGCTTAACTGATCAAGAGAAGGCAAACGGTGTTATAGCATCAAGTGCTGGAAACCATGCACAAGGGGTTGCACTTGGAGCTAAATTAAGTGGAATAAAAGCTACAATAGTAATGCCAGCTACTGCACCACTTGCAAAAGTTACTGCAACTAAAGGATATGGAGCAGAAGTAGTTCAAGAAGGTTTAGTATATGATGATGCATATGCAAAAGCTGTTGAAATACAAAAAGAAACTGGAGCAACTTTCTTACATCCATTCAATGACAAATATGTTATGGCTGGACAAGGAACAATAGCTCTTGAAATATTTGAACAATTAAATTCAAATGTTGACACTATATTATGCCCAATCGGTGGAGGGGGAATAATAGCTGGTATAGCAACTGCTGCTAAAGCTTTAAACCCAAATGTTAAAATAATAGGTGTTCAAACTGCTAACATACCATCAATGAAAGAATCTATAGAACAAGGACATGTCACAACTGCATTTAAAGCTACTACAATAGCTGACGGTATAGCAGTTAAAACTCCTGGGGATCATACTTTTGAAATAATAAAAGAGTTAGTTGATGAAGTAATAGTAGTTGAAGAAACTGAAATAGCACAAGCTATGTTATTCTTAGTAGAAAACCAAAAATTAGTATCAGAAGGTTCAGGGGCAGTATCAACAGCTGCATTATTAAGCGGAAAATACAAACCAGCTAAAGGTGAAAACGTTGTATGTGTAATATCTGGAGGTAACGTAGATGTTAACACATTATACAGAGTTATAGGAACTGCATTAACTTCAGAAGGTAGAAGATATGCATTCAAAACTAAAATACAAGATAAGCCAGGCGGATTAGCTGAGTTAACTCAAATAATAAGTGGATTAAATGCAAACATATTAAATGCAAATATGACAAGACCACCAAAAGAAACTCTTGGAAGTTTATATCTTGAAATAGAATTAGAAACATTCGACCAAGCTCATATAGATAAAATAAAATCAGCAGTAGAGTCTGCAGGGTTTGCAATAGAAGATTAATTTATGATATAATGGGTATATAATAAAAAAGTGAAATTATGCTTGCATAATTTCCACTTTTTTACTATATCCTGTATACAATATATACAATTTAGTAGTATAATATTACTGAAAAAAGTATAATATAAAAACAAAACCTATATATAAAGAAGGAGAGATTGATTATGAAACAAGTAATACATACAGAAAAGGCTCCTAAAGCAATAGGACCATACTCTCAAGCTATAAAAAATGGAAACATGGTATTCGTATCAGGACAAGTTCCATTTAACCCAGAAACTATGGAAATAGTTGAAGGTGGAGCAAAAGAGCAATCTGCTAGATCATTAGAAAGTTTAAAAGAAATATTAGCTGCATCTGGAGCAACTTTTGCAGACGTAGTTAAGACTACAGTGTTCATAAGTGATATGAATGATTTTGCTGAAATAAATGAAGTATATGCTTCTTTCTTCGGTGAAAACAAACCTGCTAGATCTTGCGTAGAAGTAGCTAGATTACCAAGAGATGTTAAAGTTGAAATAGAAGCTATAGCTATAGTAAAATAATAATAGACTTTAGAATGACCATACCTCTTTATAGGATGGTCATTTTATGAGTTAAGCGACTATTGGAAATCATTTACAAAACAAAAGAAAAAAGACAATTTGATGAAAAGAGGTATTATTAATGGCTAAAGATTATAGTGTATTTGATGTCGTAGGACCAAATATGATAGGTCCATCAAGCTCGCACACTGCAGGTGCTGCAAGATTAGGGAAAATGGCATTAAAAATAGCAGGGAAACCTGTTAAAGATGTTAAGTTCTATTTACATGGATCATTCGCAGAAACATATAAAGGACATGGAACAGATAAAGCATTAGTTGGTGGTATATTAGGATTCCAACCAGATGATGCTAGAATAAGAAATTCTTTTGATTTAGCTAAAGAATTAGGTGTGAGCTTTGAATTCATTAAAGCTAACTTAGGAGAAAACGAACATCCTAACACAGTTAAAATGGAAATGACTTTAGAAGATGGGTCTAAAGCAGAAGTTAAAGGAGCATCTATAGGTGGTGGAAACATTATACTTACTGAAATGGACGGATTACCACTTGACTTTAACGGTTCTAGACCAGCGGTTATACTTGAAATAAAAGACATACCAGGAGCTGTATCTTTCGTAACTGGACTTCTTGCTCATAACAACAAGAATATAGCAAATATGTCTACTAATAAGCCAGCTGGAGCTGAGTATACATTTGTTACAATAGAAACAGATGAAGCTTTAGATGTTGATGTATTAGATCAATTAAGAAAATTTGAAGTTATAGCGAAAGCTGTAGTTTTAGACAAATTCTAATGAGTAAGGAAGGGTGACAGAATATGAAATACAACTTTACAAGCGGAGCAGAATTAATAGAAAAATGTAAAGAATTTAACATGACTATAGGTCAATTATGTTTAGAAAGAGAAGCTGAATTAAGCGGACTTTCTAAAGAAGAAGTAAGAGAAAAAATGGCTGTTAGCTTAGATATAATGAAAAAAGCTACTGAAAGAGCTGTAACAGAAGATATAAAATCTGTTGGAGGTTTAATAGGTGGAGAAGCTAAAAAATTAGAAAATCACAGAAGCACTCAAAAAACAGTTTGTGGTGGACTAATGAATAAAGCTTTAGCTGCTGCAATGGGAACAATGGAAGTAAATGCTTCTATGGGTCTTATAGTTGCTGCACCTACAGCTGGTTCTTGTGGTATATTACCAGGAGCTATAGTTACTATAGGTAAAGAATATGGATTCAGTGATGATGAAATGTTAGATGCATTATTTACAGCATCAGCTATAGGAGCTATAATAACTAGAAATGCAACTGTTGCAGGAGCTGAAGGTGGATGCCAAGCTGAAACTGGTGCTGCAGCTGCAATGAGTTCTGCTGGTATAGTTGAGTTAATGGGTGGAAGTGTAGAAGCTGCTGTTGCTGCTGCATCTCACTGTTTACAAAATGTAATGGGATTAGTTTGTGATCCAATAGCAGGTCTTGTTGAAGTTCCTTGTCAAGGAAGAAATGCTATAGGTGTTGCTAATGCTTTAATATCTGCGGAACTTTGTTTAGCTGGAATATTAAATATAATACCATTTGATGAAACTGTTGAAGCTATGTATAAAGTTGGTAGAGGTCTTCCAATGGAGTTAAGAGAAACTGCATTAGGTGGAGTTGCTGCTACTTGTACAGGAAACTGCTTAACTAAGAAAATATTCGGATAATAAAAAAGAGGCTATTAGCCTCTTTTTTTAATGTCTTCTTCTACGATTTTTTTTATTTGAATACATATTGCTCTTTTTCTTTGCATATATGTTTTTTCTTCTTTTCTTTCTTCTTACTTTCTTTTTAACTAAAACTAATACAATGAAAAGTACAATTATTAAAATTGCACCAATTATAATTGATTGGAAGCTTTTTACTATTGGATTGTTCAATATTGATGAAAATACATTGGTAACATCATTTTGAGCTATTAGAGGAATGTTTGAAACAGGATTTTTACCTTTATCCTTATAAACCTCTAATGTACCTACAGTATCACCTTTTTTTATTGGAAGCTTTATATCATTTAAATTAGCCTTAGCTTCAAATGTAGGAGTCGTTTCACCTTTATTAATAACTGTATAATAACTATACTTAGGTGCGTATTCTAATTTTCTTCCTTTTGCATACCATATAAACTTAGAGTCTACAAAATCATTTTTCTCAATCGCTTTTTCAGATTTGAAGTTATCAAACCCATAATCTAAAAGAGTTTTACTATCTGTATATAAGTTAGGTTCACCATCTGCTTTAAATACAGCAGCAACTAATCTCATATCATCTTTTTTGGCGCTAGAAAGTAGACATTTACCAGCGTCATCTGTATATCCAGTTTTTATACCATCTACTATGTCATACTTAATATCTGTATTTTGTCCTTTATAAGGAATAGTAGTAGTTCCTGTTAAAAATTTGTTTGTGTTAGTGAATGTTCTTTCTGGTGATAAATTTGTAGCTGGTACTTTTATTGTTTTTTTATTTACTATGTTTCTAAAATCTTCATTATTCATTGCTTCTCTTGCCATTAAAGCCATATCATAAGCTGATGTGTAATGTTCAGGGTCAGGTAATCCATTTGGATTATGGAAATGAGTATTCTTAGCACCTATCTTTTTAGCTTCTTCGTTCATTAAGTTTGCAAATTCTGGTATAGATCCGCTAATATGTTGAGCTAAAACAACAGCTGCATCATTTCCAGAAACTAAAAGTAAACCTTCTAATAGTTGCCTAACTGTAACTTGCTCCCCTGGAACTAAATACATACTTGTGCCACCTACAGTTCCTATATTACCAACAGTTACAACCTCATCTAGGTTTTTGGCATATTTTAATGTAAGATAAGCAGTCCACATCTTAGTTGTAGAAGCTGGGTATAAATTTGCATTAGAATTTTTTTCATATAAAACTTTTCCACTTGTGTAATCCATTAAAACTGCATATTGAGCAGATATATTAGGAGGTGGTGTTTCTGCGAATGAAATATTACCAAATGCAAATAAATTAACAAAAGTTATTATGAATGATAATAATACTGATACTTTTTTAAACATTTTTTGTCCTCCGATTGTAAACTTATATTTTAGTATAACATATTTATGTCAATAATCAAATTTGAAGGAGTGATAAAATGAAACAGAAGAAAAAATTTATAATAATAATAGTGATTATTGCCATAAGTTCAGTTTTTTTAATTAAAAATAATAAATTTATAGAAAAAAATGATTCTTATGTTGTAAGTGGTGCAGAAAGTGAAAAATCTAATTTAGAAAATAATGATATTGAAAAAAATGATAATAATCAAGGAGATTTCTCAAAAATAGAAAATATTGAAGATGTAAAAACTATTGATAAAACTGAAAATATGACTAAAAAAATTAGTATTTATATAAGTGGAGCTGTAAATTCTCCTGGAGTTGTAGAACTAAAAAGTAATGAAAGATTAATGGAAGGCGTAAAGCTTTGTGATGGACTTACTGATGAAGCTGACACAAATAGAATTAATTTAGCTATGAAAGTTAAAGATGAGGGGCACTATATAATACCTAAAGAAGGTGAAGAAATAGAGGTTAATAATTCAAATGAAAATGTTGAAAATAACAACAATAATGGTAATAATAGCACTGAAGGTGACAATAAAAAAATAAACATAAATGGTGCATCTAAAGAAGAATTAGATTCATTACCTGGAGTTGGAGAGGTTACCGCACAAAAAATAATAGATTACAGAGAAGAAAATAAGGAGTTTAAATCAATTGATGAAATAAAAAATGTTAAAGGTATAGGAGAAAATAAATTTAATGATTTGAAGGATTATATCTGTATTCAATAAATGCTAATTATGATATTATTAGTTATGTAATGCTTTAAAGAAAGGAGACATAATTATGGAAATGATGAAAAGACTTACAGATATGACAACTTCAGGAGGGTGAGCCGCTAAAATAGGGCCAGAGGTACTGGCATCGGTATTATCTCAATTACCTAAAAATACATCGGATAAAAAAGAAAATTTATTAGTTGGACTTGAAACTTCAGATGATGCGGCTGTTTATAAATTAAATGATGAAACAGCTTTAATTCAAACTTTAGATTTTTTCACTCCAATGATAGATGATCCGTACATATTTGGACAAATAGCAGCATCTAACTCATTATCTGATGTTTATGCTATGGGAGGAAAGCCTTTAGTTGCCATGAACATAGTATGTTTCCCAGCATGTCATGATATGAATGTACTAGCAGAAATATTAAAAGGTGGAATGGATAAGGTAAAAGAAAGTGGAGCTTTATTAGTTGGAGGACACACTGTTGATGATAAAGAACCTAAATATGGGTTATCAGTATCAGGAACAGTACATCCTGATAAAGTTTTATCTAATGCAACTGCAAAAGTAGGGGATAAACTAGTTATAACTAAGCCTATAGGAGTAGGGATATTAAATACTGCTATGAAAGAAGGTTTAGTAGATGAAGAAACTTCTAAAATCGTAGTTGAAACTATGGTTCATTTAAATAAATATGCAGCTATGAGCTTTGATAATATAAAGGTAAACTCAGTTACAGATATAACAGGATTTGGACTTTTAGGACATGCATTAGAGATGGCAAAAGCATCAGAAGTTAGTATAGAACTAAATGCTAATGAGATTCCTATATTAAATGGTGCTATTGACATGGCTAAAATGGGAATAATACCAGCTGGTATGTATAGAAATAAACAATATATATCAAGTAATGTTAAATTAGAAAACATAGAAGAAGCTATGGAAGATATATTATATGACCCTCAGACATCAGGAGGATTACTTATTTCTGTAGAGAGTGATCTAGCAGATATATTAGTAGAAGATATGAAGAAGAATGGGTCTATAGAAGCTAAAATAATAGGAACTGTTGTAGATAAAAAAGAAAAGTATATAACAGTAAAGTAATGACTTAAGGGGAGAGGAACTTTAATGAATAAAAGAGAATTATTTGCTCAATTACCTTCAGTGGATGAGATGTTAAACCAAGAAATTATAATAAATGCGTTAAATGAATATCCAAGAAATATTTTACTTGAAGGTATAAGAGAATCTATAGAAGAAAAAAGAAGAGAAATAGTAGAATTAAAAGAGGAAAATTTTGATAAGTTTGATTTAACTATAGATGAAGTAGTAAAAAACACAATTAATAAATGCAATTTAAAATACTCATTATCATTAAAGAAAGTGATAAATGCTACAGGAACAGTGCTTCATACAAACCTAGGAAGATCACTTCTTAGTGAAAGTATAAAAGATGAGCTTTGGGAAGC
>NZ_JBOGBV010000077.1:0-8964 GCF_051656405.1 Paraclostridium sp. | reverse complement strand
TGATATCTATCGAATAATGTTTTTGTTATAGCTGCAGTTAATGTAGTTTTACCGTGGTCAACGTGACCTATTGTTCCTATATTAACGTGTGGCTTGTTTCTTTCAAATTTAGCTTTAGCCATTTTGAATTCCTCCCTTTGTATATTTGTTAATGCTTACATTAAGCTTATGCTAAGTATTTTACTATTAATTATTTCTGTTTTCAAGATATTTTTCCAATTTTCTCTTTACTCTTTGTAACGCATTATCAATAGACTTAACATCTCTATCCAATTTATCTGCTATGTATTGATAAGACTTACCATTTAAGTACAATTCTAAAACTTCTAGCTCCAACTTACTTAAAATTTCATTCATCTTTGATTCTATATTTTTAAGTTCCTCTTTGCTTATTATTAATTCTTCTGGATCAGTAATTATACTTGTTGCTATTATATCTAATAAAGTTCTATCTGACTCTTCATCATATATAGGCTTGTTCAAAGATACATAAGAGTTAAGTGGTATATGTTTTTGTCTTGTTGCTGTTTTTATTGCTGTTATAATTTGCCTTGTTATACATATCTCTGCGAAACACTTAAAAGAGTTTGTTTTAGTACCGTCAAAATCTCTTATAGCTTTGTAAAGTCCTATCATACCTTCTTGGATTATGTCTTCTTTATCCGCTCCTACTAAAAAGTATGACTTTGCCTTTGATTTAACAAAGTTTTTATACTTGGTAATTATATACTCCAGTGCTATTGTATCCCCTTTGTTTGCTTTTAATACTATTTCATATTCATCTTGCTGAGAATTATTTATAAACCCAAAATTATTTTCTTTAGCTACTAACATTTTACTATCCCCCATTACTTAATTTCATAGGTATATTATAGTTTATTAAACTTAGTAATTTCAACGGTTTCTACGAATGTTCTCAAGTTTCGACAAAGTTTCTTTATCTAATCTATCTTCTAACCAATTTCTTTGAATTTTGCGCTCTGACCCTATTTGTTTACTTCTTATCTTGTTTTTAGCGTCTTCTATGTCTAATTTAAGCTCTCTAGCTGATATTCTAGATGCTCCTTTACCTAATACTATTTGTTGTTCAGCATAATCATTTGTAGCTACTTTAACAACATCATACTTAGATAAAGATGTTATATATTTTTCAATATAACTATCTGCTGTTTGATGTTCTTTTGTATAAACTACTGTTATATATTTTCTATTTTCTATTTTTTCCATAGAGCTTTTAACATTATATGCATCAAAAACAACAATGGCTTTTTGGCCTGAAAACTCTGCATATTCAATGATTATATCAATTAATTTTTCCCTAGATGCATCTAAATCTTCTACTGAAATACGTCTAAGTTCTTCCCATGAATTTATAATATTATATCCATCAATTATTAGATAATGATTAAACTTTCTTTTCATTACCTTATTTAGAGCCTATTCTTTGTTTGAATATTTCATATAAAAGTATACTTCCTGCAACTGATGCATTTAATGAAGTAACATTTCCTACCATAGGCATTTTTACTATATAGTCACAATTCTTTTTAACAAGCCTTGATATACCAAAACCTTCGCTTCCTATTACTAAACCTATAGGACCTGTTAGGTTTTGCTCATAAAATGTTTGTCCATCCATATCTGCTGCTGCAATCCATAAACCGTGCTCTTTTAATGTTTTTATTGTGTTAACTATATTAGTTACCTTGCAAACAGGTACATACTCTACAGCCCCTGCAGATGCCTTTACAACTGTAGGTGTTATATGAACTGATCTTCTCTTTGGAATTATAACTCCATGTGCTCCTACAGCATCAGCTGTTCTTATTATTGATCCTAAATTATGAGGATCTGTTATTTCATCTAATATTATAAAAAATGGGTCTTCTCCCTTATCTTTTGCATTTTGAATTAAATCATCTAGTTCAAAATATTTGTATTCACTAACATTAGCTATTACACCTTGATGTGAATGACTAGTACTTATTTCATCTAATTTATTTCTATCAACATATTGTATTATTATATTTTTTTCTTTTGCCATTGCAGTTATCTTTTTTATAGAGCCTTCTTTAGCCCCATTCGCTATCATTATTTTATCTATTTCTCTATCGTTTTTTATAGCTTCTATAACTGGATTTCTACCTTCTATAATTGCCAAACTCTTCACCGCCTATAAATTATTAAACTTTTCTCTTACTTGAACAATATTTCCACAAGTCATTTTTCCTTCTGGACAAGGTCCTTTTATACACTTTGGCCCTATATTCTTAAATAATATAGGAGCTATTAATCTTACCTGTCTTAACATTTCTATAGATAACTCTCTAATTTCCCATTGTGCTCTTTCACAACATCTATGATTAAAGAAGTTATATAAACTTCTAGTATTCATTGTAAATACCATCTTCGTTTCACATGCATTAGGAAAAACATATCTTGCATCTTCTATTGCTTTCTTTTCTGCATTTCTTTTAGCTTCCTTCTCATTTTTTCCAGATTCAATTAAATTATTATAATGTTTTTCAAATAAGATATCCACTAATTTGTCATAAGCTTCTTGATCTTTATTCATAGCATCTATAAATAGTTCTTTAGCTTCCGCGATACTCTCTATTTCAGGAGGAACTATATACTCAAATTGATCTAGCTTAACATATCTTTGACTTTGTTGAGAAAAACTTGCTATACGATGTCTAACAATTTGATGTGAACAGCTTCTTGATATCCCTTCTACAGCAAATGTAAATGTAACATGCTCTAACGGAGATTCATGTCCTATATTTATTAACATATTTAAAAATTTTTCTACACTTTCATCAGTCAAATTTTGTTCTATTTCATCTACTCCTACAGATGAATAACATAATTTTGCTGCCATTGATATCACCTTTTCTGGTTCAGGTGTGTGTGCTATTACTTTAACTTTCATGTGTGTACCTCCTTTAATAGTTTATTATATTATTATACATTATTTCGTCTTCATTTTGTCTAAAAATGGAGTTTATACTTATAAATAGAGTTTTTTTAGATTAACATGAATTTTTATATAAGCATAAAAAAGAGCTAATCTCTACATAGAGATAGCTCTTTTTTATTATATGCTCTCTTCTGTTATTTCAATTGATTTTTGAATTATATAGTTCAATCTTTCATAATCTTTTTTCATATGAAGATATCCTATTAAAGCTTCAAATCCAGTAGCATTTTTATAGTCTATAATATCTGCATTTTTAGGTGTAGTATGAGACTTTTGATTACGTCCTCTTTTATATATTCTCTGTTCTTCTTCAGTCAATGATTCTTCAATAGTAAGAATCACATTTGCTTGAGCCTTAGCTTTTACATATTTTATAGCTGTCTTATGCAAATCATTAACTTTCTTATTTACATTTTTATTTATAAGATACTCCCTTATATGTGATTCATATACAGTATCTCCTAAATAAGCAAGAACCAGTGGCGATACCGTAGCTAAGTTTACATTTTCCATTATTACACCCTTTTCCATTTAGTTCCTTGTCTTGTATCTTCTAAAACAATTCCCATTTCTAATAACTTATTTCTTATTTCATCTGCTAATGCAAAATCTTTATTTTTCTTTGCATCAACTCTATCTTGTATTAACTTTTCGATGTCAGCATGTAAAACTTCTTCTTGTTTTTTATTAACTATATTTAAAACATTAGTTAATTCTCCAAACTCAGCTAAACACTTCTTCGCAAACTCTATTGATGATTCTTCATTTACATTAGTGTTTATAAATCTAGCTAATTCAAATATAACACTTATAGCATCAGCTGTATTTATATCATCATCCATAGCCGCTATGAATTTTTCTCTAAATGAATTTAATTCTTCGCTTAAACTTTTTTCGTCGTCTTTCATATCTGTTACTTTTAAATTACTTAATGTAAATTCTAATTTTTCTTTTGTGTTGTATAATCTTTCTAATCCAGCTTTTGACTGAGATAACATTTCATCACTAAAGTTTACTGGATTTCTATAATGAGCTGATAGCATAAAGAATCTTACAACTTCTAAATCATACTTATCTGATATATCTCTTACTGTAAAGAAGTTACCTTTAGACTTACTCATTTTTTCATTATTTATATTTATATAACCATTGTGTATCCAGTAATTAGAGAAAGTTTTTCCACTTCTAGCTTCACTTTGAGCTATTTCATTTTCATGGTGAGGGAATGCTAAATCTTGCCCTCCAGCATGTATATCGATAGTGTCTCCTAAGTATCTCTTAGACATAACAGAACACTCTATATGCCACCCTGGTCTACCTACACTCCATGGACTTTCCCATCCTGGCTCCCCTTCTTTTCTAGGCTTCCATAATACGAAATCCATCGGATGTCTTTTTTGAGAGTTTACTTCTATTCTTGCTCCTGCTTCTAAATCTTCTTGATTTTGTTTAGATAATTTTCCATATCCTTCAAATTTTTGAGTATCAAAATAAACTTCTCCGTTTACTGCATAAGCATATCCTTTTTCTTCTAATTCTTTTATAAACTCTATTATTTCACTGATATTATCAGTAACTCTTGGATGAACAGTAGCTCTTTTTATTCCTAAACCATCTGCATCTTTAAAATATTCATCTATGTACTTATCAGCAACTTGCTCCGGAGTTATTCCCTCTTCATTACCTCTTTTTATTATTTTATCATCTACATCAGTAAAGTTTTGAATATATTTTACATCATAACCTCTATATTCTAAATATCTTCTAAATGTATCAAATATTATAAAGGGTCTAGCATTTCCTATATGGAAGAAGTTATAAACTGTAGGTCCACAAACATACATGTTTACCTTTCCTTCTTCTATTGGTACAAATTCTTCTTTTGTCCTAGTTAACGTATTGTATAACTTCATAATATTCACCTCACTATTGTTTAATTTATAAATCTAACTATATAATCTATTATAATTTATATTCGCTCGAATTAATAGTACTACTATTATACCCTGGGGCTTTTATAAACAAACTATTTAGTTTTAATCATCTCATTCTTTTCTAAAAATTCGATTTTATTAGATACACAATTTGAATATATATCATCATTAATGATTTTCTTATTTTTCATTTTACTAACTATGTCTATGTAGTCTTTACAAAGTTGATCTAGTTCCTCCTTTATTTCTTTAATATCTATACTCATACAATCCTCCTAAAAATATACATTATTTTAATAATAAACTATTTAAAATATATTTAGTTTAACTGTACAAAATTCCTTTATTTTTAGGTTGTAATCTTTCTTCAAAAAACTACATAAAAAAAATCTCACCTGATAAAAGGTGAGATTTTTACTATAATAAGTTTTCTTTTACATATTTTATTCTATTTAAACATGTTTGCTTACCTATAACATCAGCTGCTTTTGGTAAATCTGGTCCATGCATTTGTCCTGTTAATACTATTCTAGTTCCCATGAATAAGTTTTTACCTTTTATTCCATGTTCTTTTTGTATTTCCTTAAGCATTGCCTTAAAGAACTCTTCACTTATTTCATCTGCGGCATTAATTTTTTCCTCTAATGCATTTATTAATGTTGGCATATGTTCTAATTTTAAGAATTCTTGACACTCTTCTGTTTCTAACTCTACTTTATTACCAAAGAATATATTTACGTGATCTGTTACTTCTTTTACATACTGTAGCTTTTCTTTAACAACAGAAACCATAGATTTAACAAAATCATATCTATCTCTAGCATCTTCTTCTGTTATATATCCAGCTTCTATTAAGAAAGGTATCGCTAAATCAGTTATATATTCATCTGAAGCATCTTTTATATAATGTTGGTTAACCCAATTTAATTTATCTGTATCAAATACTCCACCGCTCTTAGAAACTCTTTCAACAGAGAAGTGCTCTTCTAATTCTTTCATAGTGAATAATTCTTGATTATCTTCTGGAGACCAACCAACTAAAGCAACATAGTTTACTAATCCTTCTGGTAAGTATCCCTTTCTCTTGAAGTCTTCTACAGCAACATCTCCATGTCTCTTACTTAATTTTTTCTTTTCTTTATTAAGTATGTTTGGAAGATGTACAAATGTAGGAGCTTCCCATCCAAATGCTTCATATAAATATACATGTTTTGGAGTAGATGATATCCATTCTTCTCCTCTTATAACATGTGTTATTTTCATCATATGGTCATCTACAACAACTGCGAAATGGTATGTCGGGAATCCATCAGTTTTTATAAGAACTTGATCATCTAATTCATCAGTGTTAAATTCAGTTTCTCCTCTTACTAAATCAGTAAACTTTATAACATGATTTTCAGGTAATTTTAATCTTATTACATGTTCTTCTCCAGCTGCTAATTTAGCTTCTACTTCTTCTTTTGATAAATTTCTACAATGACCATCATACTTTGGAGTTTCTCCAGCTTCTTTTTGTTGCTCTCTAACTTTATCTAATCTTTCTTTTGAACAGAAACAATAGTATGCTTTTCCACTATCTAATAATTCTTGTATATAACCTTTGTATATATCTAATCTTTCAGATTGTATATATGGTCCGTATGGTCCAACTTGAGTTACATTTTTATTTTCATCTAACATAACTCCTTCTGTATGGTTAACTCCTGCCCATGACATTGCTTCTAGCATATTTTCTATTGCCCCATCAACAATTCTAGTTCTATCAGTGTCTTCAACTCTTAATATGTATTCTCCACCCATTCTTTTTGCAAATAGATAATTGTATAATGCAGTTCTTAAACTACCTATATGAACAAATCCTGTTGGACTTGGAGCAAATCTTACTCTTACGTTCATAACTTTACCTCCTAAAATAATCTTAATATCTATTATAATACCAAACTTAATCAGTATTTATAATAAAAACTTTATATTACTATTACTATAGTTACCCTATTTTTTTAATTTTCCACCTGTGGATAATTGTATTTTTGTACAAAATTAAATAGTATATATATCCACATTTTATTCAAAATGTTAATAACTTCGTGGATTATATATACTATTTTAATTTAAACTATCCTAACTTAACTTCATTTTTAGCAAATTCAGCTTTTATTTTATCATTTATTTCTTCTAAAGATATTAACTCTTTTTCTGCTTCATCTCTTAATTTAAACTCAACTTTTCCATCAGTTATATCTTTACCTACTGTTATTCTCATAGGTATACCTATTAATTCAGAGTCTTTGAATTTTACTCCTACTCTTTCATCTCTATCATCTAATAATGCTTCTACTCCCATAGCTGTTAATTCGTTATATATCTTCTCAGCTGCTTCCATATGCTCAGCTTTCTTTATATTTACAGGAACTACAACTACATGATATGGAGCTATTGCTAAAGGCCATGCTATACCATTGTCATCATTATGTTGTTCTATAACTGCTGCAGCAGTTCTTTCAACACCTATACCATAACATCCCATAACTATTGGTTTACTCTTACCATCTTTATCTATAAATTTAGCTCCCATAGTTTCTGAGTATTTTGTACCTAATTTGAATATATGACCAACTTCAACTCCTCTAGCTATTTCAAGTGGAGCACCACAACATGTACATTTATCTCCTTCTTGTACATTTCTGAAATCTCCAACTACACCATCAAAATCTCTACCAAAGTTAGCATTTCTTATATGGTAATCAGTTTTATTTCCACCAACCCCTATATTGCTTTGCTCTGCTACTTCTTTATCTATAAATACATAATCTGCTTTCATTCCTATTGGTCCAGCAAATCCAACTTCAGCATTAGTTAATTCTTTTACTACTTCTTCTCTTGCTAAATCAAATTCTATAACTTCACCTACAGCATTAGCAACTTTAACTTCATTTACATCTCTATCTCCTCTTACTAAAACAACTACTGTCTTTCCATCTGCTTCATATATTAATGTTTTAGCAAATGTATCTGCTGTTGTATTAAAGAACTCACATAATTGTTCTATAGTAGTTACCCCTGGAGTATGAACTGGTTCTAATTCTCTCATTTCTTCTTTAGCTTTTAAGTCGTCTCCTGAATGAGCTTTTTCTATATTTGCTGCATAGTCACAACAAGTACAGAATACTATTTCATCCTCACCTACTGGAGATTTAACCATAAACTCTGCTGAAGTTGATCCTCCTATAGCTCCTGAATCAGCTTGAACTGGACTATTTTCTAATCCACATCTTCTAAATATTTCTGTATATGCATCATACATATCTTGATATGATTTATCTAATCCAGCTTCATCAGTATCAAAGCTATATGCATCTTTCATAGTGAAAGACTTAGTTCTCATTACTCCGAATCTTGGTCTTCTTTCATCTCTATATTTAGTTTGAATTTGATATAAGTTTAATGGTAATTGTTTATATGAAGTAATTTCTTGTCTTATTATATCTGTAAAAACTTCTTCGTGAGTAGGTCCTAAGCAGTAATCTCTAGTATTTCTATCTTTTAATCTAAACATTTCTGCTCCCATTACATCCCATCTTCCAGACTCTTGCCATAATTCAGCTGGAATTAATGCAGAACATAGTATTTCTTGACATCCCTTTTTATTTAACTCTTCTCTTATTATATTTTCTATTTTTTTGAAAACTCTTATTCCCATAGGTAATTGATTGTATACCCCTGATGACATTTTCTTTATCATACCAGCTCTTATCATTAACTGATGACTAGTTATTTCTGCATCTGCTGGAACCTCTCTTAAAGTAGGCATAAACATTCTTGACATTTTCATATTTTCTTCCTCCTATTTAACTTTTTTATAATCAAAAAACCCTTCATCTCAATATAGAGACGAAAGGTTATATTTCCGCGGTACCACTCTAGTTAATTGATAAGTAATTTTATCAATTCTCTTTATAGGATATAACGGTCCTTCCCGTAAGAACTTTTTACCATTCTTAAGCTCTGAGACTGGTTCAAAGAATAATTTTTAGAAACTTTCACCAA
>NZ_JBOGBV010000076.1:0-21123 GCF_051656405.1 Paraclostridium sp. | reverse complement strand
GAATTTTTTTTGACTTCAAATATAAATATAGCCAAAAAACATAAAAGAGCTCCAATCAAACTTACATGCTTAATATATTTCATATAATATCACCCCATATATTATATAAAAAAAGACTTTGGAATATTCCAAAGTCTTTGAGTAAACATATATAATTATCTCTTTGAGAATTGTGGAGCTCTTCTTGCTGCCTTTAATCCGTATTTCTTTCTTTCCTTCATTCTAGCATCTCTAGTTAAGAAACCTTCTTTCTTTAAAGCTGGTCTTAACTCAGCATCTACTGTTAATAAAGCTCTAGATATACCATGTCTTATAGCTCCAGCTTGTCCAGTGAATCCTCCACCTTCAACTTTTACTATAACATCGTATTTATTTTCAGTTCCTGTTAAAACTAATGGTTGTTTAACATCTCTTATTAAAGTTTCATAGTTGAAGAAATCTTCAACTTTTCTTCCATTTACTATTATATTTCCTTCACCTGCAACTAATCTTACTCTTGCTACAGAGTGTTTTCTTCTTCCTGTTCCATAGTATTGAACGTTAGCCATGATTAACTCCTCCTTTCACCCGTTATGATTATTTAAAGTTTAAAACTTCTGGATTTTGAGCTTCGTGTCCGTGGTTTGGTCCAGCAAATACTCTTAATCTAGTCATCATTCTGCTTCTTAATTTGTTCTTACATAACATACCGCTAACAGCATGCATAACAACCTCTTCAGGTTTCTTTTCCATCATTACTCTATATGTTGTTTCTTTTAATCCACCTACATATCCAGTGTGGTATCTGTACATCTTTTGATCTAATTTCTTTCCTGTTAAAACTACTTTATCAGCATTTACAACAACAACAAAATCTCCACCATCAACGTGAGGAGTGAAAGTTGGTTTATGCTTTCCTCTTAATATTGTAGCTATTTCTGTAGCCATACGACCTAATGTTTTTCCTTCAGCATCAACTACGTACCATTTTCTTTGTACGTCAGCTGGTTTAGCTATATAACTTTTCATTACAAGTCCCTCCTTATCTTATTTCCATATGATATTTTACCGTCTATGTCAAGTCCGGGGCAAGTGGACTTATTAACACACTCTTGTATATTTTAATACATGCACCCTAGTGTGTCAAGCTAATAATCAACTTTTTTGAGAAATAATCCGTGTGCTGGAGCCGTATGTCCTGCCATCGATCTCAACTTTGATTCTATTATGCTCGACATGCTATTATCTATTCTTCCTCTTCCTATATCAACTAACGTTCCAACTATAATTCTAACCATATTATATAAAAATCCATTACCTTCAATTTCAATAACTATCAAGTCTTCACACTTTGAAATATCTATATCATAAATAGTTCTAACTGTATCTTTAACACTTGATCCCGAGCTCATAAATCCCTTAAAATCATGTGTTCCTATTAATGATCCAGCTTCTTTTTTCATCTTTTCAAAGTCTAAATCATATTTTACAAAATAAGAAATATCGCTGTATATAGGGCTTCTATATCGATTGTTATATATAATATATCTATATCTTTTTCCTTTAGCTGAATATCTAGAGTGAAAATCTAAATTCACTTCTTCTGCATTTATTATAACTATATCTTTCGGTAACTTAGAATTTAATGCATTCGGTATTTTTTCAATAGGAATATTACACTCCGTATTAAAATTTGCAACTTGTCCCAACGCATGAACTCCTGCATCTGTTCTTCCGGATCCAGTTATTTTTACACTTTCATTAGTTATATCTTTTATTGATTGTTCAATATTACCTTGAATACCCAATAAATCATTTTGCTTTTGCCATCCACAAAATCTTTTACCATTATATTGGATAGTTAATTTTATATTTCTCATATTATACCTCTTTACACAAATCTTATGAACACTATAACTCCTAAGTATAAAACTTGTACAACATATGCTATATAATCTGCTTTAGTCATTATACATTCTTTCATCTTAGTTCTATTATCTCCACCTCTATAACATCTAGCTTCCATAGCCATAGCTAGCTCATCAGCTCTTCTAAAAGCACTAATAAATAAAGGTATTAATAGCGGAACTAAGTTCTTAGCTCTATTGATGATATTTTTACTTTCAAAATCTGCCCCTCTAGACATTTGAGCTTTCATTATTTTATCTGTCTCATCCAATAAAGTAGGTATAAATCTTAGAGCTATAGTCATCATCATAGCCAACTCATGAACTGGAAATCCTATTTTTTTAAAAGGATTTAATAGTCTCTCTATACCATCAGTAAGTTCTATAGGTGATGTAGTAAGTGTTAAAAGAGATGTCCCTACAACTAAGAATATAAGCCTTAAAGCCATAAATATAGCTTGACTCACACCTTGGTATGTTATCTTTACAAATCCAAATGACCATATAGGGTCTCCAGGTATAAAAAATATATTAATTACAAATGTAAATATTATAATCCATTTTAAAGGTTTTAATCCTTTCATAATGAACTTTCCTGGTATTTTAGATAAACCTATTACTGCAATTAAGCTTCCTACCACTATTAAATATGGCCAAAATTTATTTATTATAAACAAAGATATCATAAATATAAACGTTGCTATAAGCTTAACTCTAGCATCTAATTTATGAATACTCGAGTTTGTAGGATAATATTGCCCTATTGTTATATCTTTTAACATTTTCCCTTACCTCTCATAACTCTTATTATTTCGTTTTTAATTTCTTCTATAGTAATTGCACCTTCTTTTATCTCAAATCCATGTTCTTTTAATTTTATAGATAATTCCAATACTTGAGGTATATCTAGCCCAATCTCTTTAAGTCTACTAGAGTGATTATTAAATACTTCTCTTGTAGGTCCCATAAACTCAACTTTACCTGAATTCATAACTATTATAGTTTTTACTAACTTAGCCATGTCATCCATACTATGAGAAGATAATATTATAGTCATATTTTTTTCTTCATGTAAATCTTTTATTAATTTGAAAATTTCATCTCTACCTTTTGGATCTAATCCTGCTGTTGGTTCATCTAATATTAACACTTCTGGATTCATAGCTATAACTCCAGCTATTGCTACCCTTCTTTTTTGACCTCCTGATAACTCAAAAGGTGATTTATCTTTAAACGCTTCATAATCAAGCCCGACAGCTTCCATAGATGCTTTAATCCTATTACTGATCTCTTCTTCTCCTAAACCTAAATTTGAAGGTCCAAAAGCTATATCCTTTTCGACAGTTTCTTCAAATAACTGATACTCAGGATATTGGAATACAACACCTACTTTTTTTCTTATATCTGTTAAGTTTAAATTTTTATCAGTTATATCAAACTCATTTATTAAAATTTTTCCTGATGAAGGTTTAAGAATTCCATTTAGATGTTGAATTAAAGTAGATTTACCAGACCCTGTATGCCCTATTAATCCAATAAAATCACCTGATTTAATCTCTAATGTTATATCATCTAAGGCTCTGCTTTCAAATGGTAACCCTTCATTATATATATGAGTTAAATTTTTTATTACAATTGACATAGTTTCACCACCATCTCATCTACAGTTAATATATCTCCATCTATATCTAGTCCTTCTTCTTTAAGTTCTTTACTTAATTCAGTCATACAAGGCACATCTAACCCTATATTTTTTAACATTTCTACTTTAGAAAAAACTTCTTTAGGAGTACCTTCCAATACTTTTTTCCCTTTTTCCATAACAATAACTCTATCTGCATCAACTGCTTCTTCCATAAAGTGAGTTATATGCATTATACTTATATCCTCTTCTTTATTTAATCTTTTAATTGTTTTCATTACTTCTTTTCTTCCAGATGGATCTAACATAGCTGTAGCCTCATCAAATATTATGCATTTAGGTTTCATGGCTATTATACCCGCTATTGCCACCCTTTGTTTCTGTCCTCCTGATAATAAATGAGGTTGTCTATCTCTCATATCATACATTCCTACGCTTTTAAGAGACTCTTCTACTCTTTTTCTTATTTCTGGTGGGTCTATACCTAAATTTTCAGGACCAAATGCAACATCTTCTTCTACTATAGTGGCTACTATTTGATTATCTGGGTTTTGAAATACCATACCTGCAGTTTGTCTAATATCCCATAAATTTTTTTCTTCCTTTGTATTTAATCCATTTATATAAATATTTCCATTCGTTGGCATAAGAATTGCATTTAAGTTTTTAGAAAGAGTTGATTTTCCAGATCCATTATGACCTATAACTACAACAAACTCTCCTTGCTTTACATTTAAACTCAAGTTATCTATAGCTTTAAACTTATCCTCTTCTGTTACATATTCAAATGAAATATCTTCAACACTTACTATATCATTAACTTTCATAAACTTTTCTCCTTTTGTTAGTAGTGCTCTTAATTTACAATTTCTATTGTATTATAACACAATTTAAATTCTAAATTAATATAAAAATCCACCTAAAATACAAGTGTCTAACTTTATATTTCATTTTATCCTTTATTAAATTTCAAAAGTTATTTATAAAACAAAAAAAATTATTCACCTTCATAAGTAAACATACAATTTGCTTTATAAGCTCAGTATTTTTATTGTGTAATTAAGTTTTTTCATTCAAACATATAAATATTATTTTATAGTTTATCATCATTTTGGTATATGAATGTTTTTCTTGAATATAAAAAAAGGACTAGGCTAAGCCTAATCCTTCATATACTATACTAATTCTATTAGAGCCATTTCAGCAGCGTCGCCTCTTCTTGGTCCCATTTTTATTATTCTAGTGTATCCACCGTTTCTCTCTGCATATTTCGGAGCTATATCAGTGAATAAGTTGTTAACTACTGTCTCATCTAAAACATAAGCTAAAACTTGTCTTCTAGCATGAAGATCCCCTCTCTTAGCAAGAGTTATCATCTTTTCTGCCATTCTACGAGTTTCTTTTGCTCTAGTAACTGTAGTTTCTATTTTTCCATTTCTTAGTAAGTCTGTTACTAAGTTTCTTAACATAAGATTTCTATGAGCAGTTACACGTCCTAATTTACGGTACTTAGCCATGCTTATCCCTCCTTTGCACTTACTCTTCGCTTGGTTTAAGATTTAATCCAAGTTCTTCTAACTTTTGGATAACTTCTTCTAATGATTTTTTACCTAAGTTTCTAACTTTCATCATATCTTCTTCAGATCTATTAGCTAGTTCTTCAACTGTATTTATTCCCGCTCTCTTTAAACAGTTGTAAGATCTAACTGATAAGTCAAGCTCTTCGATAGTCATCTCAAGAACTTTTTCTTTTTGATCTTCTTCTTTTTCTACCATTATTTCAACATTGCTTACATGCTCTGTTAAATCTATGAATAGATTTAGATGTTCAACTAGAACCTTAGCTGCAAGTGATATTCCTTCTTGAGGATTTATACTTCCATTAGTCCAAACTTCAAGTATTAATTTATCGTAATCTGATTTTTGACCAACTCTAGTATTTTCTACATGGTAGCTAACTTTTTCAACAGGAGTATATATTGAGTCTACAGGAAGAACTCCTATAGGCATATGCTCTGTTTTATTGTCTTCAGAAGATACATAACCTCTTCCTTTGTTAACAGATATTTCCATATTAAGCTTAGAGTTATCATCTAGCGTAGCTATATGTAAGTCTTTACTTATTATTTCAACATCTGGAGGACATATTATGTCAGCACCTGTTACTGTGCATGGTCCTTGTGCTTCTATTTTAAGTGTTCTACTTCCTTCACCATCTATAGTAGCTGATAATTCTTTTAATGCTAATATTATTTCTGTAACATCTTCTTTAACACCAGGTACTGTTGTGAATTCATGAAGAACTCCATCTATTCTTATAGAGTTAACAGCTACTCCTGGTAAAGAAGATAATAATATTCTTCTTAGTGCATTACCTATAGTTATTCCATATCCTCTTTCTAGAGGCTCTATAACGAATTTACCATATCTATGGTCTTCGCTAATTTCAATTATATCTACTCTTGGTTTTTCTATTTCTATCATGGACAAAACCCTCCTTAAAATTTATTAATCCACTGAGGGTAAACAAAATCTTAAAATATTTTTTATAACTATACTTATTACTTAGAGTAAAGCTCTATTATTAAGTGTTCAGCTATTTCAAGATCTATATCTTCTCTTCCTGGATTAGCAACAACAGAAGCTGTCATGTTCTCTAAGCTAGCATCTAACCATTTAGGAGCTATTCTTGAGCTATTTTCAACTAATCCTTTGAATTTCGCAGAAGATTTAGATGTTTCTTTAACAGCTATAACATCTCCATTAGAAACTGTTAAAGAAGGTATATCTACCTTATGTCCGTTTAAAGTGAAGTGACCGTGTCTTACTAATTGTCTAGCTTCTTTTCTAGAAGATGCTAATCCCATTCTGTAAACTACGTTGTCTAATCTTCTTTCTAATAAGCTTAATAAGTTTTCCCCTGTTATTCCAGGTGTTTTCTCAGCACGCTCATATAAATTTCTGAATTGAGTTTCTAAAACTCCGTATATTCTCTTAACTTTTTGTTTTTCTCTTAATTGTAATCCATAGTTAGAAACTTTCTTTCTTCCTTGTCCATGTTGTCCTGGAGCATAGTTTCTTTTAACTATAGCACATTTGTCAGTATAACATCTGTCACCTTTAAGGAATAACTTCATTCCTTCTCTACGACATTGTCTACATGATGCACCTGTATATCTTGCCATTAATTACACCTCCTATATTACACTCTTCTTCTTTTTGGTGGTCTACATCCGTTGTGTGGTATTGGAGTAACGTCTTTTATCATAGTTACTTCTAATCCAGTTGCTTGTAAAGCTCTTATAGCAGCTTCTCTACCAGAACCTGGTCCTTTTACGAATACTTCTACAGTCTTTAATCCGTGTTCCATTGCAGCTTTAGCAGCTGTTTCAGCAGCCATTTGAGATGCAAATGGAGTTGCTTTTCTTGATCCTTTGAATCCTAATTGTCCAGAACTTGCCCAAGATAATGCGTTACCATGAACGTCTGTTAAAGTTATTATAGTATTGTTAAAAGTTGATTGTATATGAGCATGTCCACGTTCTATGTTTTTACGCTCTCTTCTTCTAACACGTGTAACTTTCTTTTTTGGTTTAGCCATTATTCTTCCCTCCTCTTCTAACTATTACTTCTTCTTCTTACGAGATACAGTCTTTCTAGGACCTTTTCTAGTTCTAGCGTTAGTCTTAGTCTTTTGACCTCTTAGAGGAAGACCTTTAGCATGTCTCATACCTCTGTAACATTTTATATCTCTTAATCTCTTTATGTTTAAAGCTATTTCTCTTCTTAAATCTCCCTCAACTAAGAAATCATTGTCTATTATCTTTCTTAAGTCATTTACTTGATCTTCAGATAAATCTTTGATTCTTACGTTAGGATCTATGTCAGCTTTAGCTAATATTTCGTTAGCAGTTGCCTTACCTATACCGTAGATATATGTTAAGCCTATTTCTGCTCTTTTTTCTCTAGGTAAATCTACCCCAGCTATTCTTGCCATACTTTGCACCTCCTACAACTTAACTTTTTTAACTTTTTTCATGATTAAATTTTCTTAAATAATAAGTTAATTCCGGTTCATGTTTATATAAAATCCAAAAAAAGTTTGTTAATTATCACAATATGATATTATACTATAATATTTAACAAAATGCTAGCACAATTTATTAACCTTGCTTTTGCTTGTGCTTAGGATTTTCACATATAACCATTACTCTACCTTTTCTCTTTATTACTTTACATTTTTCACATATTGGTTTTACTGATGGTCTTACTTTCATTATTAATCCCTCCTTATAGACTAGCATCGATAGTCTACTTCTTACGCCAAGTAATTCTTCCTCTTGTAAGGTCATATGGAGAAAGTTCAACATTAACTTTATCTCCTTCAAGAATCCTTATAAAGTTCATTCTTAGCTTCCCAGAAAGATGACATAAAACTTCATGTCCATTTTCTAGCTTGACTTTAAACATAGCATTAGGTAAGTTTTCTGTAACTGTACCCTCAAATTCTATAACATCTTTTTTGGCCATTAACTAACCAAACCTCCATTCAATAAGCTAAACATTGTTTAACTTTCCAAGCTCAGCTCTTAAAAAAGTATTTGTGATAGATTCATCTGACTCTATCTTATTTTTAACCATACAATTAATAATATCATACTTTTGCAAGTGCTTAACTTTTTTTAGTTTAGGATTTTCAAGTTTTCTTTTTTTGCCATCTGAGATAAGAACATACTTATCATCAATTATTTTTACTACGAAAAATAATCTCCCAGCATATCTTCCAGATGTATTTTTAACAACTTGCCCTACACTTATGTTATTTGATAGCATAATTTACACCTACATTTCTGATTATAACTTTGTTAATATCAAAGGTTCATCTTCAGTAATAGCTATCGTATGCTCATAATGAGCTGACTTTTTAGAGTCAATTGTAACAATCGTCCAACCATCACCTAACATTTTAACATAGTGTGTACCATAGTTAACCATAGGCTCTATTGCAAGAACCATACCCTCTTTAAGTTTAGGGCCCTTACCTGGTCGTCCATAATTAGGTATTTGAGGATCCTCATGTAGTTGTTTACCAACTCCATGTCCTACAAGATCTCTAACTATAGAAAAATTGTTATTTTCTACATGTGTTTGTACTGCGTGCGAAATGTCAGAAAGTCTACATCCTAGTTTAGCAAACTTTAATCCTTCATAGAAGCTTTCTTTTGTTACTTCTATTAATTTCCTATCCTCTTCAGATATTATGCCTACCGCATGTGTTTTTGCTGAGTCTGCATGATATCCTTTAAAATAAGCACCTATATCGATACTTATAATATCTCCGTCTTTTAAAGTTTTAGATCCAGGTATTCCATGTACAACTTCTTCATTAATAGAAGCGCATATAGATCCTTTAAATCCGTTATAACCTTTAAAAGATGGGATAGCATTATATTTTCTAATATGATTTTCAGCTATTTCATCTAACTCTAAAGTAGATATTCCCGGTTTAATAGCATCTCTTAAAATCTCATGTGTTTCAGCAACGATTTTACCTGATTCTCTCATAAGTTCAATCTCTTGCTTAGATTTTAAAATAATCATTATTTTTCACTTCCTAGAGCCTCAACTATATCTCCAAATACATTATCTATAGATTGTTGCCCATTTATATTAGCTATTATACCTTCTTCAGAATAATAGTTAACTAAAGGCTTAGTTTCATCTAAGTAAACCTGTATTCTTTTTGATACAGTTTCTTCATTATCATCAGCTCTTTGGTAAAGTTCTCCTCCACATACATCGCATATGCCATCTACTTTTGGAGGATTAAACTCAACATGGTAAGTAGCTCCGCAAGATTTGCAGATTCTTCTACCTACTGCTCTACCTACTAATATATCTTTATCAACTTCAATGTTAACAACTTTGTCTAAAGATATACCAACTTCTTTTAGATATTCATCTAAATGTTGAGCTTGAGCTACATTTCTTGGGAATCCATCTAACATGAATCCTTTTTCACAGTCAGCTTGAGCTATTCTATCAGTAACTAAACCTACTGTTAATTCATCTGGAACTAAAAGACCTTGATCTATATATCCTTTAGCTTTTTTACCAAGTTCTGTACCTTCTTTTATATTCTTTCTGAATATATCTCCAGTTGATATATGAGGTATATTGTATTTTTCTACTATCCCTGCTGCTTGAGTACCCTTACCCGCACCAGGAGGTCCAAGTAATATTATTCTCATATGATCATCTCCATTTATTTTAAAAAGCCTTGATAGCTTCTCATTACTAGATTTGATTCTAGCTGTCTCTTAAGCTCTAACGCAACACCTACAACTATAAGTAATGATGTTCCAGCTAAACTTAAATGTACGCCAGTAAATTTACCTATTATAGAAGGAATTACAGCTATAACAGCTAAGAATAATGCTCCTGCTAAAGTTAATCTTGATAATATCCTATTTAAGTATTCCATAGTTGGATTACCCGGTCTTATACCTGGTATAAAACCTCCACTATTTTTCATATTATTAGTTATATCCTCAGTATTGAATGATATAGTAGTATAGAAATAAGAGAAGAATATTATTAATACAACTTCTATAACTAAATATATCCAGAATCCTGGATCTCCACTTGGAGATAAGAATTTAGTTACAAATACTTGAGCATCTTTCCCCATAAATATAGCTATAGTTTGAGGGAATGCTAACAATGAACTTGCAAATATAACCGGAATAACTCCAGATTGATTTACTTTCATTGGTATATGAGAGTTTTGGCCCCCATATGTTTTTCTTCCTACAACTCTTTTAGCATATTGTACAGGTATTTTTCTTGTAGCTTCTTGTATATATGTAACCGCAGCTACTGTAAGAAGCGATACTACAACCATAACTATTAATACCCATAATCCAACGCTTCCGCTTTCAAATTGAGATATTGATTCAGTTATGTCTTTAGGAATTCTTGATATAATTCCTATAAATATTATTATAGAGCTTCCATTACCTAATCCTTTTTCAGTAATCTTATCTCCCATCCACATTAAAAGCATACTTGCTGAAATTAATGTGACTATAACAGTAACTATAAAAAATACACTATCTGTTTGTAAAGCACGTCTCACTATTCCTAGTGTTATACCGATAGCTTGTACTATAGCTAATCCCAATGCTGTATACTTAGTGTATTTATTTATCTTTTTCTTACCTTCTTCACCAGATTTTTGAAGTTCTTCAAGAGCTGGGAATCCAATAGTTAAAAGTTGAATGATTATAGATGCCGTTATGTAAGGACTGATTCCTAATGCAAATAAGGTAAAGTTACTAAAAGCTCCTCCTGTAAACATATTATACAGGGAAAGAAGACCGTTTCCGTCAACCATTCCCTTTATAATATCTCTATTAACTCCAGGTACAGGAATTGTACATCCTATCCTAAAGATAACAATCATCATCAAAGTATATAAAATTTTTCTTCTTACATCTTTTATTTTCCAAGCTTGTTTTAAGTTTGACAGCACGTTAAACTCACCCCTGCCTTATGGCCAAGAGTTAGCAGATTAGATTAAACTAATTCTGCTTTTCCTCCAGCTTTTTCTATTTTTTCTTGCGCTGAAGCAGTAAACTTAGCAGCTTTTATAGTTAAAGCTCTTTCTAAGTTACCTTCACCTAAGATTTTAACGCCGTCTTTTTCTATTTTGCTTATTACTCCAGTTGACTTAAGTAATTCAGCTGTTATTTCTGTTCCGTTTTCGAATCTATTTAAAGTTTCTACGTTAACTAGTGAGTAAACTTTCTTACAAGGATTCTTGAATCCTCTCTTAGGAAGTCTTCTAGCAAGTGGCATTTGTCCACCTTCGAATCCAACTCTTACTCCACCACCTGAACGAGACTTTTGACCTTTTTGTCCACGTCCTGAAGTTTTACCTTGTCCAGTAGCAGTACCTCTTCCTAATCTTTTTTTAGAAGAAACTGCACCTTCAGCAGGTCTTAATTCATGTAACTTCATGGATTGCACCTCCCTTAGTATTTGTTTAAATTATTATTCAGCTATTTCAGTAACTTCTACTAAGTGACTAACTTTAGCTATTATACCTCTCATTTGAGCGTTGTCTTCTTTAACAACTACTTGCTCTCTTTTTCTTAATCCTAACGCTTCTACGTTCTTTCTTTGGTTAGGAGTAGTTCCTATTGTACTTCTAACTAACTTTATTTGTAATTTAGCCATTTTTTTACTACCTCCTTACCCTAGAAGATCTTCTACTTTTTTACCTCTAAGTTTAGCTATATCTTCAGCTGTTCTTAAAGATTTTAAACCTTCTATTGTAGCATTTACCATGTTTCTTGGGTTGTTAGTTCCTAAAGATTTAGCTCTAACATCCTTTAATCCAGCTAATTCAAGTACAGCTCTAGCAGGTCCCCCAGCTATAACTCCTGTACCTTGAGCAGCAGGCATTATTAATATTTTTCCAGCACCAAAATGTCCGTTTGTTTGGTGAGGTATAGTTGTACCAACCATAGGTACAGTTATTAAATTTTTCTTAGCATCTTCAACTGCTTTTCTTATAGCATCTGGTACTTCCATAGCTTTACCAGCACCTATACCAACGTGTCCGTTTTCATCTCCAACAACTACTAAAGCTGCAAATCTAAAGTTTCTACCACCTTTAACAACCTTAGTAACACGTCTTACTTCGATAACTTTCTCTTGAAGATCAAGTTGTCTTGCATCTATTGGTTTACGACGTAGCATTATTTTCCCTCCTTTGTATTAGAACTTAAGTCCAGCTTCTCTAGCACCTTCTGCTAATTCTTGAACTCTTCCGTGATATAAGTATCCACCTCTGTCAAATACAACTTCAGTTATACCTTTCTCTACAGCTCTCTTAGCAACAAGTTCTCCAACTTTTTTAGCTGCTTCTTTATTTCCACAGTGATTAACAGCACCTTTTATTTCAGCTTCTAAAGAAGATGCAGAAACAACAGTTACTCTGTTTGTATCATCTATTATTTGAGCATATATGTTATTAGAACTTCTAAATATACATAATCTTGGTCTTTGAGTAGTTCCAGTTATTTTTCTACGAACTCTCTTATGTCTTTGAAGTCTATTTGCGTTTTTGTTAGCTTTTTTAAACACAGAGATCACTCCTTTCTAGCTTTTATGTTTGGTATTATTTCTTACCAGTTTTACCTTCTTTACGTCTTACAATTTCACCAGCGTATCTTATACCTTTACCTTTGTATGGCTCTGGCTCTCTCCAAGCTCTTATCTTAGCAGCATAGTTACCTACTAATTGCTTGTCGATTCCTTTAACAACTAATTCAGTTTGGTTTGGAGCTTCAACAGTTATTCCTTCTGGATCTACCATCTCAACTGGATGAGAGTATCCTAAGTTCATAACTAACTTATTTCCTTGCTTTTGAGCTCTGTAACCAACACCAACTAACTCTAACTTCTTTTCGAATCCAGTAGTAACACCTGCTACCATATTATCTATTAAAGTTCTAGTTAATCCGTGTAAAGATCTATGTTTTTTATTATTAGTTGGTCTCTCAACTAATATAGTATTTTCTTCTTTTTTTATAGCTAATTCATTAGTGAATTGCTTTGTTAAAGTTCCTTTTGGTCCTTTTACTGTAACTAAGTTATCCTCAGCTATAGTTACTTCAACACCTGTAGGAACGTTTATTGGCTTAACACCTATTCTTGACATAGTTGCACCTCCTTACATTGTTCGTTTTTATTACCAAACGTAGCAGATTACTTCTCCACCAACGCTTGCATTTCTAGCTTGCTTGTCAGTTAATATACCTTTAGAAGTAGATATTATTGATATACCTAATCCGTTTAATACTTTTGGTAATTCTTCTTTAGCAGCGTAAACTCTCATACCAGGCTTAGATATTCTCTTTAATCCTGTTATAACTCTCTCGCCTATTTGTCCGTACTTTAATTGTATTCTTATTATTCCTTGCTTTCCATCTTCTATAACATCGTACCCTCTTATGAAACCTTCTTCTAATAAGATTCTAGCTAATTCTTTCTTCATATTAGAAGCAGGAACATCAACAGTTTCATGCTTAACCATGTTAGCATTTCTTATACGTGTTAACATATCTGCTATTGGATCTGTCATTGTCATAATTGTAAACCTCCTTCCATTTTAACCAAGTCTTACCAACTTGCTTTTCTTACACCAGGTATTTGACCTTTATAAGCTAATTCTCTAAAGCATATACGGCATACACCGAATTTTCTTAGCACAGAGTGTGGTCTACCACATATTGTACATCTAGTGTACTCTCTAGTTGAGTACTTTTGCTTTTTTTGTTGTTTTACAACCATCGCTTTTCTAGCCACTGGAATCCCTCCTTTATTTACTTAGAATATGGCATTCCTAATAATCTTAATAACTCACTAGCTTCTTCATCAGTTTTAGCTGTAGTTACGAATATTACATCCATTCCTCTTACTTTGTCAACCTTGTCGTACTCTATTTCAGGGAATATAAATTGCTCTTTTAATCCTAAAGCGTAGTTTCCTCTTCCATCGAATGCATTAGCATTAACTCCTCTGAAGTCCCTAACTCTTGGTAAAGAAATGTTTACTAACTTGTCCATGAAGTAGAACATCTTGTTAGCTCTTAAAGTAACTTTAGTTCCAACAGGCATTCCTTCTCTTAATTTGAAGTTAGCTACTGATTTTCTAGCCTTTGTTATAACTGGCTTTTGTCCAGATATCATTTCTAATTCTGCAACTGCAGCTTCTAATCCTTTTGGATTTTCCCTTGCATCACCTATACCCATGTTTATTACTATTTTCTCTAACTTAGGTATTTCCATAACATTTTTGTATCCAAATTTCTCCATTAAAGCTGGAGCAACTTCTTTAACATATTTTTCTTGTAATCTAGAAGTCATTTGTGGTCCCTCCTTTCAAGCTTATTATAATTCTTTTCCGCTCTTTACTGATACTCTAACTTTTTGCCCATCTTTAACTTCAACTCTAACTCTAGTACCTTTTCCTGTTTCAGGATCTACTGGCATTACGTTAGATATGTGTATTGGGGCTTCTTTATTTATTATTCCACCTTGTGGGTTAACAGCAGTTGGCTTTTGGTGTTTAGTTATAACGTTAACACCTTCAACTAATACTTTATTAGTTTTAGTGAAAACCTTAGCAACTGTACCTTTTTTACCTTTATCTTTTCCTGCTATAACTACAACAGTGTCACCTTTTTTAACACGCATCATGTCCTATTGCACCTCCTTATTATAGTACTTCTGGAGCAAGAGATACTATCTTCATAAAGTCGTTGTCTCTTAACTCTCTAGCAACAGGCCCGAATATACGAGTTCCTACTGGAGTTTTATCATCTTTTATGATAACTGCAGCATTCTCGTCGAATGATATATAACTACCATCTTTACGTCTTACGCCTTGCTTAGTTCTTACTATAACAGCTTTAACTACTTTACCTTTTTTTACAACTCCACCTGGTGTTGCACTTTTAACAGTTGCAACTATAACGTCACCTATGTTACCATATCTTCTTTTACTTCCGCCTAATACACGGATAGTTAAAAGTTCTTTAGCTCCTGAGTTATCAGCAACTCTTAGACGTGATTCTTGTTGTATCATATCGTAATCCCTCCTTCTCTACAAACTACTTAACTTTCTCTATAACGTCAACTAGTCTGAATCTCTTGTCTTTAGATAAAGGTCTAGTTTCCATTATTCTTACTCTATCTCCGATGCTACATACGTTGTTCTCATCGTGAGCCTTAAATTTCTTAGTTCTCTTAACTGGCTTGTTATATAATGGATGACGTACGAAATCTTCAACAGCAACAACTATTGTTTTTTCCATTTTATTACTAACAACACGGCCTACTCTTACTTTTCTTCTTCCTCTTTCCATGTTTGACAGCCTCCTTTCCAAAATTAAGCTCTAGTTTCGTTTAACTTTCTTTCAGCAAGTATAGTTTTGACTCTAGCTATATCTTTCTTAACGAACTTGATTCTTGCTGTGTTTTCTAATTGACCAGTAGCTAATTGGAATCTTAAGCTAAATAATTCACTTTTAAAACCATTTAACTTGTTCATTAACTCTTCGCTTGTTAAATCTCTTAGTTCTTTAGCTTTCATCCTATTCACCACCCTCTACTTCTAAATCTTCACGTTTCACAAACTTACATTTAACTGGAAGTTTATGCATAGCAAGTCTCATTGCTTCTCTAGCTTTATCTTCTGAAACACCTGCTAATTCGAACATAACTCTTCCTGGTTTAACTACTGCTACCCAGTATTCTGGTGAACCTTTACCAGCACCCATACGAGTTTCTGCAGGTTTTCTTGTTACTGGTTTGTGAGGGAATATCTTTATCCAAACTTTTCCCCCTCTTTTTATATATCTAGTCATAGCTATTCTGGCAGCTTCTATTTGGTTAGAAGTTATCCAAGATGGCTCTAAAGCAACTAAACCGAACTCTCCATAAGTAACTTTGTTACCTTTATGAGCCTTTCCAGCTAAGCTACCTCTGTGTACTCTACGACGTTTTACTCTTTTTGGCATTAACATGAGTATTTTCCTCCTTCCTTAACTGTGCTTCTATTAAGCTTGTTTATTCTCAGTTCTTTGAGGTCTTGGTCCTCTGTTGTTTGATCTATTGTTGTTTGATCTATCATTTCTTCTATCGTTTCTTCTATCGTTTCTTCTGTTGTCTCTTCTATCTCTTCTATTGTTATCTCTTCTATCTTCTCTTGGGTTTACACCGTTTCTAGTTGGTAAAACTTCTCCGTTGCATATCCAAACTTTGATACCAGTCTTTCCATAAGTAGTGTTTGCTTCAGCAAATCCGTACTCTATGTCAGATCTTATTGTTTGAAGAGGTACATTTCCTTCGCTGTATCCTTCAGTTCTAGCCATTTCAGCTCCACCAAGTCTACCAGAAGCAGATACTTTTATACCTTTAACTCCTGATTTCATAGCTCTTTGTATTGCTTGCTTCATAGCTCTTCTGAAAGCAACCCTTCTTTCTATAGCTAAAGCTATATTTTCTGCTACTAATTGAGCTTCTCTATCTGGGTTTCTAACTTCTACAATGTTAACTATAACATTTTTCTTAGTCATTTTTTCTAACTCAGCTTTAAGAGCTTCTATTCCAGCTCCACCTTTACCTATAACTACACCTGGCTTAGCAACGTGTAAGTCTAGCTTTAATTTGTTTGCTGATCTTTCTATTTCTATCTTAGCAACACCAGCTGAGTATAATTTATTCTTTAAGAATTTACGTATATTATGGTCTTCTAATAATAAGTTTCCGAACTCTTTTTTATCAGTTGCGAACCATCTTGAGTCCCAGTCCTTTATAACACCGACTCTTAAACCGTGTGGATTAACCTTTTGACCCATGTGTTTCCCTCCTATCTATTATTATTTTTTCTCTTTAAGAACAACCTCTATATGAGAAGTTCTCTTTCTTATCATAGTTGCACGACCCATAGCTCTAGGCATGAATCTCTTCATAGTTGGTCCTTGATTGGCAACTATTGAAGCTATATATAAATTTTCAACATCCATCTCGTGATTGTTTTCTGCATTAGCTTTCGCTGATTTTACAACCTTAGCGATTATTGAAGCTGCTCCTCTTGGAGTATACTTTAATATTGCTAAAGCTTCATCAACATTTTTTCCTCTAACAAGGCCGCATATTTGACCTGCTTTTCTAGGTGATACACGTACGTATTTTGCAGTAGCTTTTGCTTCCATTACAATTTCCTCCTTCCTTAGTTAGATCTTTAATTATCTTCTCTTATTAGATTTTTCGTCGTCCTTGTGCCCTTTGAAAGTTCTTGTAGGAACGAATTCACCTAACTTGTGTCCAACCATATCTTCAGTTATATAAACAGGCACATGTCTTCTTCCATCATGTACAGCTATTGTATGTTCAACCATTTGTGGGAATATAGTTGAAGATCTTGACCAAGTCTTTATAACTTCTCTATTTCCAGAAGCATTCATATCTTCTATCTTCTTTAAAAGTCTTGCATGTATAAAAGGTCCTTTTTTAGTTGATCTTGACATTTTATTTCCTCCTTTCGAGCAAAAATAAATCTATTACTTAGTTCTTCTTGATACTATTAACTTATCAGAAGCTTTATTTTTCTTTCTAGTTTTGTATCCAAGTGCTGGTTTACCCCAAGGAGTAACTGGATTAGCTCTACCTATTGGAGATCTACCTTCCCCTCCACCGTGTGGATGGTCACAAGGGTTCATTACAGAACCTCTAACTGTAGGTCTTATACCCATATGTCTTTTTCTACCAGCTTTACCTATAACAACGTTACCGTGTTCTAAGTTTCCAACTTGTCCTATTGTAGCTTTACAGTTTATGCTTACTAATCTCATTTCACCTGATGGTAATCTTAGTAATGCAGTTTTTCCTTCTTTTGCCATTAATTGAGCAGATGCTCCAGCAGATCTCACTAACTGAGCTCCTTTTCCTGGCTTTAATTCAACGTTGTGTACTACTGTACCAACTGGCATATCTTTTAATGCCATTGCGTTACCTGGCTTTATATCAGCTTCTGGTCCTGATAATATAGTATCTCCAACTTGTATTCCAACTGGAGCTAGTATATATCTTTTTTCACCGTCAGCATAGTTTAATAATGCTATGTTAGCAGTTCTATTTGGATCATACTCAACAGTAGCAACCTTAGCAGGTATTCCATCTTTATTTCTCTTGAAATCTATTATTCTATATTTTCTTCTGTTTCCTCCACCTCTGTGACGAACAGTTATTTTACCATGTACGTTTCTTCCAGAATTCTTTTTTAACGAAACTAAAAGAGATCTTTCTGGTTCGTTACAAGTTATTTCATCAGAAACTAAAACTGTCATTTGTCTTAAGGCAGGAGAAGTTGGTCTAAACTTTTTTATAGCCATCTGTTTTCCCTCCTTTGTTTATTAAGGTTAATTACATACCTTGGAAGAATTCTATTTCTTTACTATCAGCAGCTAACTTAACTACTGCTTTCTTGAAACTTGCAGTTCTTCCTTCGTTTCTACCCATTCTCTTAACTTTTCCATCGTAGTTTAAAGTATTTACTTTATCAACTTTAACTCCGAATATGCTTTCTACAGCTTTCTTTATTTCAGTTTTGTTTGCTCTTTTAGCAACAACAAAAGTATATTTCTTCTCAACCATTTCAGTCATACTTTGTTCAGTTACAACTGGTTTCATTATTATATCATGTGGATTAGTCATTATGCGTACACCTCCTCCACTTTCTTAACTGCGTCTGTAGTTATTACGAAAGTATCATACTTTAATATGTCATAAACGTTTATAGTATTAACTGTAGCAGCTTGAACACCTTCTATGTTTCTAGCTGATTTTACAACGTTCTCGTTCTTTTCAGCTGTTACTACTAAAGCTTTCTTAGAAGCATTTATGTTCTTTAATATTTGAACGAATTCTTTAGTTTTTGGAGCTTCCATATTTAAAGCATCTAAAACTATTATTTCGTTGTTTTGAACTTTAGATGATAAAGCTGATTTTATAGCTAATCTTCTAACTTTCTTTGGTAAAGTGTAGCTGTAATCTCTTGGCTTAGGTGCAAAAGCAACTCCTCCACCAACCCATTGTACAGCTCTTATAGAACCTTGTCTAGCTCTACCAGTTCCTTTTTGTTTCCAAGGTTTTCTTCCGCCACCTCTAACTTCTGCTCTAGTTTTAGCAGATTGAGTACCTTGTCTCTTGTTTGCTAATTGATTTTTAACTACTTCGTATAATACGTGCTCGTTAACTTCAACACCGAATATAGCTTCTGCTAATTCGATTTCTCCAACATTTTGTCCATTAACATTTAATATATTTAATTTTGGCATTGTGCTTCCTCCTTTCTTAGGTTAGTTATTATTTAGAAGCCTTTACTGCTTCTTTTATAGTTACTACTGAACCTTTAGCTCCTGGTATAGCACCCTTAACTAATATAAGGTTCTTATCAGCATCTACTCTAACTACTTCTAAGTTTTGAACAGTTACTGTAACGCTACCCATGTGACCAGCAAGTTTTTTGTTTTTGAAAACTCTACCTGGGAAAGAACATGCTCCCATTGAACCTGGTCTTCTGTGGTATCTAGAACCGTGAGATTCAGGACCTCTTGATTGACCATGTCTCTTTATTGGACCTTGGAATCCCTTACCTTTACTTGTTCCAGTAACATCTATCATTTCTCCAGCTGCAAATATATCAGCTTTCATTTCTTGTCCTACTGTGAACTCTTCTACTGAATCCATTCTGAATTCTTTTAAGTGTTTCTTTAATACGTTAGCAGCAGCAAGATGTCCTTTTTGAGGCTTGTTTAAAGATTTTTCTTTAGCATCTACAAAACCTACTTGAACTGCATTGTATCCTTCTTTTTCTGTTGTCTTTATTTGAGTAACCACTACTGGTCCTGCTTCAACAACAGTTACAGGTACTACATTCCCTGCTTCAGTGAATATTTGAGTCATTCCTAACTTTTTTCCTAATATTCCTTTCATATCGCACCTCCTATAATCTTACAGCGGATTATGATTTCTCATAATCATTCTAAGATAGTTGCCTTATAGGATCGTATCTTAGAGGCTTATCTTATAACTTTATTTCTATATCAACACCAGCTGGTAAGTCTAACTTCATTAATGAGTCAACTGTCTTAGGTGTTGGATTTGCTATGTCTATTAATCTCTTATGAGTTCTCATTTCGAATTGCTCTCTAGAGTCCTTATACTTGTGTACAGCTCTTAATATAGTTACAACTTGCTTTTCAGTTGGTAGTGGCACAGGTCCTGAAACTTGTGATCCAGCTTTTTTAGCAGTTTCAACTATTTTAGCAGCTGAAAAATCTAATAATTTGTGATCATATGACTTTAATCTTATTCTTATTTTTCCATTGTTAGCCATTTTAGTTTCCCTCCTTTATCGTACGTTTAATTTTTTTGGTTACGCACGACTGATACCGATACACAGTTCCGGGTGTGTTGTGTTTTTTTAAAAATCGGCATCTCGTCGCCTATCTCTAGGATATTACTTTACTTGTCTTTCATTTCGCATCTCTCAAGCACACTATTATATTTTATATTATTTTTTACTTTTTTTCAAGTTTTTTTTATAATTTTACAAAATATTTTTTGTATGTAAAACTTACTACAAATTTTGTGTTGAGAATCTTAACGGGTACTAGGATAGTATATATTCTTTCAACAATTTTGTCAATGTTTTTTATTTTTAAATAATCCAATAAAAAAAGGAAGATGTTAAACATCTTCCTTTTATATATACAGTGGATAATAGATTACTCTATTATAGAAGAAACAACACCTGATGCTACTGTTCTTCCACCTTCTCTTATTGCGAATCTTAATCCTTCTTCTATTGCTATTGAGTTTATTAACTCTATATTCATTTGGATGTTATCTCCAGGCATAACCATTTCTACACCTTCTGGTAACTTACAAGCTCCTGTTACGTCAGTTGTTCTGAAGTAGAATTGAGGTCTGTATCCATCGAAGAATGGAGTATGTC
>NZ_JBOGBV010000075.1:0-66612 GCF_051656405.1 Paraclostridium sp. | reverse complement strand
AAATTATGGATTAATTAATAAAATATGGTAAATACTATTAATATATCAAACCTGAAATATAAACTTTAGGTAAAGGAGTTGTTAATGTGAGATGGGCATTAGTAATTTTACTTTTATATATATTGCCTTTATGGGTCTTATTTAAAAACAAAGAAGATTTTAAAAGGGCAAGTATATATGGAGGTATGTATGTAGTAGTTGCCACTGTTATAGTAATCTGTAATATATATATAAGTACGATAAATAAAATAGAAGATATTTTAGAATATAGAAGTTATGCTTTTAACGAACAGTATGAAGATAACCACGAAACTAAATATAAAAATGAAAAAATAGAATCTAAACAATCGGAGTTAAAAGAAACTAAGAAAGCCGAAAATAGTGAAAAGGAATCATTAAATGCAAATAGTGATTCTAAGGAAGAAGAATCTAATACAAATGAAGTAGATAGCATATCTATGCAAGAAAATGATAAAGAGACGGTACAAAATTTTAAAAATGAAATATATAAAATAGAAAGAAAAGCATTAGTACCTATGAGAGATTGCCTTCCAAATACTAAAAATTTAGACATAAATGTTAATACTATAAACAAAGCTAAAAAAGATGTTGCATATGCTAAAAAGATGTGTGATGAAGTAGTGCAAACTTATGAAGATATGGAAGTGCCTAAACTTTCTAATGAGGATGCGACTAACCAATTAGAATATTCTAAAATATGTGTACAAAAGGCTTATATTTTAAGGGGCAGGGCTATGGAATGTGCACAAACCATGTTAAAAACTAAAAACTTAAAGTATATAAGCCAGATAAAAGAATATCTTAGTTTATCTGATAATGAAATTAAAAATTTTGTAGATACAATAAAAAGTTTATAGAAATTTGATATAATGTTTAACGTAGAACAAAAAAAGCTTGTATTGTACAAGCTTTTTTTACGCTTAAAATTATAGATTATTTATATATATAAATAACCAAAGTGAATTTTTTTAAAACACAAACATATACTAAATAGTGTTATTTTGATTTATGATATCTAGTATGTTATAATGTGATAACTACAATAATAGAAAGTTTTATTTGGAGGTAAAAATGGGAAAGTTAAATATATGCATAGATATAGATGGAACGATAACTAATCCATATCATTTTATTCCGTACTTAAATGATATGTACAATAAAAAAATAACAGAAGCAGATTGTGTAACACACAAATTAGAAGAATTATATCAAGTTGAATTAGATGATTTATTACAATCATTTCACACTGATTTTATACATGCTTATAAAGAAGCTAGTGTTGTAGATGGAGCTAAAGAAGTTATAAAGGAATTAAATGAAAATCATAACCTGTACTTTGTTACAGCTAGAAGTGAGATATTGAAGGATATAACTACAGGATGGTTATCTGATAATGATTTAGGATATATAGATGTACACTTATTAGGAAGTGATTATAAAGTTAGCAAAGCAAAAGAATTAGAATGTAATATATTTATAGAAGATAACCCAAGTAATGCTGAACAATTAGCATCTGAAGGATTAACTGTGTTATTATTAGACAATAATTATAACAAGAATATTGAAAATGAAAATATAATAAGAGTAAAAAATTGGGATGATATAAAGGCATTTATATTAAGTCTCCAATAAACTTAAAGTGGGGGGCTAGATAGTTGTTAGAAGTTAAAATAAATAATAAAAAACAAACAATAAGCATAAAGAGTAAAGATATAAAAGACATGTTAAGCGAACGTGAAGACTTTATTAGTGTTCAAGATATATCTAAAGATATAAAAGAAGACAGTATAATGGCATTTGATTGTCAGCTAGATGATAGTATGTTTTCGGTAGAAGAAATTAATGAATTACTTGAAGAACTAGGTGAAGAAGCTACAGTAGAAGAATTTCAAATATTATTTGAAGATGTAAGAGCTTTTGTAAAAGATATTACAGATGAAATTGAGTCGGATTTAAGAGAACAGTATTTAGATGATGATATAAGATGTTTTTTTAATGTGTATAGTATAGATGAAACATTTACAGATTTTAAGCTGGTATTTGTAATAAGCTTTAAAGATATAAGTATTGCATCACTTACTAGCTTGACTGAGTTAATAGGAAAAAAACAATTAAATGGAGATTCTAAATTTTATAGTTAAAAATAGTTTTGGGGATGCCTTAAATAAAAACATTTAAGACACCCCCATTTTAATGTAAAAGAATATAAATTGTAATAATGAAAAATTAAAAGTATAATAATACCTATAAAATAAGATGAGTACAAATAAAAGAAAGGATGGAAATGGTATGCCACAAATAAAAATAAGAGGAATAAATGAAACTGATGTATGTAAAATAAGTGAGAATATGATAGATAAATTAGTTGAAGCGGTTAAATGTCCAAGAGATTATTTTGAAATAGAGTGTATAAAGTCAGTTGCTATAAGAGATGGGAAGATTGCAGATGTATATCCTTTTGTAGAAGTTGCATGGTTTGATAGGGGACAGGAAGTACAAGATATAGTTGCTAAAATTATAACTGATAGTATAAGAAATAATTTAGATGTAGAAAGCATGGATTTAGCTTTTACAGTTTTTGAGAAAGAAAAGTATTATGAAAATGGAGAACATTTTTAAAGGAAGGTACAAATTATGGCTAAAAAACAACGATTAGATAAAGTACTTTCTAACCTAGGATATGGAAGTAGAGCTGAAATAAAGAGAGATTGTAAAAATGGATTAGTTAAAGTAAATGGAAAAATAGAAAATAATCCAGGACTTCAAGTTGATACGGATAAAGATATTATAAATTTCGATGGAGATACTATAGAGTATAAAGAATTTATATACTTAATGTTAAACAAACCAGATGGATATATATCAGCTACTTTTGATAAACATGATCCTATAGTTTTAGATTTGATAGATAAGAAATCACTAGCATTTGAACCGTTTCCAGTAGGAAGATTAGATAAGGATACTGAGGGGTTATTAGTATTAACTAATGATGGGCAATTAGCACATAGAGTTTTATCACCAAAGAGTCATGTTCCTAAAACTTACTTTGCAGAGGTTGATGGAGTTGTAACAGAAGATGATATAAAAGCTTTTAAAGAGGGAGTGATATTAGATGATGGTTATAAAACTATGCCAGCAGAACTTGTTATTCTTGAAAGTGGAGATGTATCTAAAATAGAACTTACTATACACGAGGGTAAATTTCATCAAGTGAAAAGGATGTTTGAGAGTGTAGACAAAAAAGTTACGTACTTAAAGAGACTGTCTATGGGAAAACTAAATCTAGATGAACATTTAGAGTTAGGAGAATATAGAGAATTAACAGAAGCAGAAGTTAAACTAATAGAAGAAAGATAATTTTGTATACGGAGGATTAAAGAGTGAAAAGAAGAGATATAATAGAATTTGAGATAGATAAAATGGAATTTGGAGGAACGTCAGTAAGTCGTTTAGGAAATAGAGACATATATATGAAAGGCGGTATAACTGGACAAAAAGTTAAGGCTTCAGTTAAAAAGACTAAAAGTGGAAAAGCGGAAGTGAAAATGATGGAACTTTTAGAAAGCTCACCACTAGAGACTGAAACACCATGCAAGCATTTTAATGTATGTGGTGGCTGTAGCATGTTATCTGTGCCTTATGAAAAACAATTAGAAATAAAAGAAAGACAAGTCATGGATTTATTTTTAGGGCAAGATATATTTGGATTTAACTTCCAAGGTATCGAGCAAAGTCCTCAAACTAGAGAATATAGAAATAAAATGGAGTATACTTTTGGAGATGAAATGAAAGATGGTCCATTAACTTTAGGACTACACAAAAAAGGTAAGCATATTGATATTTTAACTGTTGATGGATGTTTTTTAGTAGACAATGACTTTATAAACGTTTTAACATCTACAGTAGAATATTTTAATGAAAAAAATACACCTTATTATAGAAATATGAGTCATAAAGGTTATTTAAGAAATCTTGTAGTAAGAAAAGGTATAAATACAAATGAAATGATGGTTAATATTGTTACATCATCTCAAGAAGATTTCGACATGACAGAATATAAAGATATGCTTCTAAACTTAGACTTAAAAGCTGATTTAGTAAGTATATTACACACAATAAATGATGGGTTAGCAGATACGGTTAATTGTGATGAATTAAGAGTTTTACATGGAAGAGATTATATACAAGAAGAACTTTTAGGTCTTAAATTTAAAATATCTCCATTCTCATTCTTCCAAACAAACACTGAAGGTGCTGAAGAATTATACAAAATAGCTAGAGAGTTTGTTGGGGAACATAATGATAAAGTAGTATTTGACTTATATAGTGGTACTGGAACAATAGGACAAGTTATGGCTGAAAAAGCTAAAAAGGTTTATGGTATAGAAATTATAGAGGAAGCTGTTAAAGCTGCAAATAAAAATGCAAAGTTAAATAACTTAACAAATTGTGAATTTATAGCAGGGGATGTAGCTAAAACAGTTAATAAATTAAAAGCTAAGCCAGATATAATAATAGTAGATCCACCAAGACCAGGAGTTCATAAAGATGCTATAAGAGATATATCAAAATTTGATTCTAAAGAAATAGTTTATATATCTTGTAATCCAAAAACTTTGGTATTAGACTTAGTAGAGTTTAAAAAATATGGATATGAGGTAGAAAAGGTTAAATGTATGGACATGTTCCCAAATACTCCTCATGTTGAAACAATTGTAAAATTGTATAAGAAAAATTAAAATAATACAAATTAAAAAAGCTATCTCGATTTGCGAGATAGCTTTCAATTTATATATTAAGCTTTGTTTATAGAACCGAATAATTCCATTTTTTCTTTAACAGTAGCTTTTATAGCTTCAAATCCTGGAGCTAAAACTTTACGAGGGTCAAAACCTTTACCTTGTAAGTCTTTTCCTTCTTCTATATATTTACGAGTAGCAGCAGCGAAAGCTAATTGACACTCTGTATTAACGTTTATTTTAGAAACACCTAAAGATATAGCTTTTTGTATCATATCAGCAGGTATACCTGTTCCACCATGTAAAACTAATGGCATGTCTCCTGTAACATTGTTTATAGCTTCTAAAGCATCAAAGTTTAATCCAGCCCAATTTTCTGGATATTGACCATGTATGTTTCCTATACCAGCTGCTAACATATCAACACCTAAATCAGCTATTAATTTGCATTCATTAGGGTCAGCGATTTCACCAGCACCAACAACACCATCTTCTTCTCCACCTATAGAACCAACTTCTGCTTCTACAGATATCCCTTTAGCATTTGCTATTTTTATTACTTCTTTTGTTTTTTCTATATTTTCTTCAATAGAATAATGAGAACCATCAAACATTACAGAAGAGAATCCTGCTTCTATTACTTTTAATGCTCCTTCATAACTACCATGATCTAAATGTAGAGCTACTGGAACTGTTATATTTAATTCTTCTAACATTCCATTAACCATACCAACTATAGTTTTATATCCACCCATGTACTTACCAGCACCTTCAGATACCCCTAGTATAACTGGAGAATTGTTTTCCTGAGCTGTAAGTAATACTGCTTTAGTCCACTCTAAGTTATTTATGTTGAATTGACCAACAGCATATTTACCTTCTCTAGCTTTGTTTAACATTTCTTTAGCTGAAACTAACATATTAAAAACCTCCATAAGAAAATTAACTTTAATAACAATAACAAGATTGTTAAAAAGTTATGTATATACCTAATGCATATTATACCCTAAAAGGACAAAAATGAAAATAAAATATTAAATTAGATTTTTGTTTTGGATAAAAAAAGTTTTATAAAAATATTTAATATTATGTAAATTTAGCGATTAATTATAAATAAACAGGTATACTTAAAGTATGAAATATTGTATATTTATATATGGGAAAACCATATTTAATTCAACTCTCACATAGTCTATAGTTAGGAGGGCATATATGTACAAAATTATAAAGAGCTTCAATAATAATGTTATCTTATGCGTAGAAGAAAATCAAAATAAAGAGTACATTTTAGTAGGAAGCGGAATTGGATTTAAGGCAACTGTAAATTCAATTTTTAAAGATACTAATAAAATTGAAAAAATATTTGTTATAAATGAAGATAGATATAAAAATATAGAAGAATTATATAACTCTATAAATCCAACTTATATTGGTGTTGCCACAGAAAGTTTATCTATATTAGATAATAGTATAAATGTAGATATGAATGATAAATCTCATATGGCATTGTTAGACCACTTAGTATTTGCTATAGAAAGATACTTTGACAATATATATTTAGAAAATCAATTTAAGGCAGAATTAAAAACACTATATGAATATGAGTGGGATTTAGCCAAAGATATAATTGATTTTATAAATAGAGCACTAGGTATAAATTTAACAGAAGATGAAGTTGCGTTTGTAACGATGCATATAAATGGAATATTAAATAAAACAAAAGTTGTTGATAGTGCTAAGCAAGCTATAATAATTAAAGAAGCTATTGATTTTTTAGAAAAAGAATTAGGTATAAATATATGCAAAGATTCTATATATTATAATAGGCTGATAATACATTTAAGGCTAGCTATAAATAGAGCTGTAAAAGGAATTTCAGAAGAAAATATGTTATTAGATCATATAAAGGAAAAGTTAAAGAACTCATACAATATATCTGAAACATTATGCAATTATTTAAATGAAAATTATGATATAAAGCTAAGTGAAAATGAAATAGGATTCATTACACTACACATTGACAGACTAATAACAAAAACCAAAAAATAATGTAGAAAAAAGTCGGGAAACTGTTTACAAGGTTTAAATTAGATGATATAATTAACATATACTTAATAAATGAGCGTGTTACTGGTAAAGCAGGCAAGAGCTAATATATTTGTATTTATACGATTATTTTATAATACGTAAAAATATGAATATTTTAGCTCTTTTTTATTTATCATAGTAATATGTATAAAATGTTAATTTAAATTTAATTTGATTAGTCATACTAAAAAATTAAGGAGGAATTATAATATGCTTCAATTTTTACAAAGAATAGGTAAAGCAATAATGCTTCCAATAGCAGCATTACCTGTTGCAGGGATATTATTAGGAGTTGGTGGAGCGCTTCTTAATATAGCAGCATTACAAAATGCGCCAGCTATATATCAACCACTAATAGCATTTGTATCTATACCTGCAGTAACAGTAATTTTACAGATAATGCAAGGTGTAGGAGATATAGTATTTGGAAACTTACCTCTATTATTTGCAGTTGGTACAGCAGTAGGACTTGCAAAAGAGGATAAAGGTACATCAGCACTTGCTTCAGTATTTGGATTCTTAATAATGAATAAAGTTATAGGTGTATTACTTGGATTAGGAGTTACACAATTAGGAGTTATAACTCCAGATAGCACTCCAGCTCAGTATGCAACATATGTAACTACAACATTAGGTATATATACACTTAATATGTCTGTGTTTGGTGGTATCATAACTGGTATAGTTACATCTACTTTACACAATAAATATTACAATATACAATTACCACAAGTTATAGGATTCTTCTCAGGATCAAGATTTGTTCCGATAGTAGTTTCAATAGCTATGGCAGTTGTAGGTGGAATACTTGCATTTGCTTGGCCATTTGTTCAAGATGGAATAGCATTTATAGCATTAGGAGTTAACAATGCAGGTGCAGTAGGAACATTCTTCTACGGAGTTATAGAAAGATCATTAATACCATTTGGATTACACCATGTATTCTATACACCATTCTGGTTTGGTTCTTTTGTTGATGGTCATGTTTTAATAGATGGAACTTGGCAAACAGTTCAAGGTGCAAACTATGCATACTTTGCACAATTAGGAAGCATGCAGGATTTAGTAGGAGCTTCACCAGAAACTATGTCAAGAATAGTAGCAGGAACAACAAGATTTATGGCTGGTAAATTCCCATTCATGATGTTTGGATTACCTGCAGCAGCATTAGCAATGTATCATACAGCTGCTCCAAGTAAGAAAAAAGTGGTTGGAAGTTTATTATTATCAGCGGCAGTTACATCTTTCTTAACAGGTATAACTGAACCATTAGAATTTACATTCTTATTTGTTGCACCAGTTTTATATGGAGTTCACTGTATACTTGCAGGTCTTTCATTCTTATTAATGGATGTATTAAATGTATTTATAGGAATGACATTCTCTGGAGGATTTATAGACTTCGCATTATTCGGAATACTTCCAGCAGGAGCAGGAGTTCCAACTAACTGGTTAAGAGTTATAATGGTAGGAGCTGTATATGCAGTAGTTTACTACTTCTTATTCAAAACTTTAATACTTAAATTAAACTTAAAAACTCCAGGTAGAGATGAAAATGAAGAAGAAACAAAATTATATACAAAAGCTGATTATCAAGCAGAAAAAGGTGGGAAATCAGCTAATAGTGAAATAGAAGAAAATGCACCATATGTTTTAGAGGCATTAGGAGGAGCTGAAAATATAGTTTCTGTAGATGCATGTATAACTAGATTAAGGGTTGAAGTTAAAGATACTTCTAAAGTTCAAAAGCCTAGATTTAAAGAACTTGGTGCTGTTGGAGTTATGGAAGTTGGTAAAGGAATCCAAGTTATATACGGAGCTAAAGCTGACGCATACAAACAACAAATTAATAAAATATTAGGAAGATAAATAAAAAGCCTTAAAGTTTAACTTTAAGGCTTTTTTTATGCTTAAGAAAGTATACATTTACTAAAAAGATGTGGTTGTTCAAGCAAATCGAATTTTATTACAAAATATGGGGATAATATTTTTTACTTATAAATCACATACTATATATTATGCAACAGGAGGAATATATACTATGGTAAATATAAAAAAGATTACACCCTTAATTATAATTACAATTGTATCAATTTCTGCTATTTTTATAAATTTAAAATTAAATGAAAATATTAGTATCAATGAAATAAAAACATCAATAATACAAGGTTTTAAAACTGTAAAGATAATAGCAGATAAAAGTAGTATTGATTATGATGGACTTAAATTTAATGTAAATATGCCAGTAGTAAGCTATGAGGATAAAGATATAGAAAGATATATAAATACATATATAAGAAAAAACATAAATGAATTTATTAATTTGAAAAAACAAAAAAAAGATGTTTCTAAAAATTATAAAGGCGAGAAAATAGACATAAATTATCATGTGGTATTTGAAGATAAAAATGTCTTAAATATTCTTATATATAAAGATGTATATATAAGAAATAAAAAATACGAAAGAATAAAAGATAGTTATGTATTTGATTTAAAAACAGGGCAAAGAATATATATAGACAATTTTTTAAAAAATAATCAAGATTATAAAGACACAATAGAAAATTATATTATTAATGATATTAATAAAAAAAATATTAAAATAGATAAAAATAAAATAAGAATAGATAAATATACAAATTACTATATAACTAATGAAGGTATATGTGTATATTTTAATCCATACCAAGTTAGTAATAGAAAAAATATTTATGATTTTAAAATTCCAGTTACAGCATTTAATAATAAGATAGAAGATATAAACACAAACCCAATAGTGGCACAAATCGACACACAAACTATAACTAAAAACAATGAGTATATAAATAGTATTATAAATGTACCAATCATAATAACTGAAAATAAAAATATTGAGAAGAATATAAATGAACTTATAAAAAATGACATAATGAATGGATATTTGGAAGTAGAAGAAGAAGCTAAAAACTTTTTGAAAAATACACCTAAAGAATATATAACTCCGTATATATATAATGTAGATTTTGATGTTAAAAAGAATAGTGATTCAATGCTAAGTATTATAATTAAAATTTACCAATATAGTGGAGGGGCTCATGGATACTATGAGAATAGGTCCTATAATATATTTATAGAAAACGGACAAAACTTAAATTTAAAAGATTTATTTAAAGAAAACTCAGATTATAAGAAGGTTATAAATGACTTAATAAGAGATCAGATAAAAGAAAATAAATTAGATTATAGTTTTAAATCAATTTCTGGAAATCAAAAATTTTACATTCAAGATGATAAGTTAGTTATATATTTTGATTTGTATGAAATAGCTCCTTTTGCAGGTGGAATTCCAGAGTTTAGAATAAGTGCAGATAAAATAAATCACATTTTAAATGAAAAATATATAAATATATTTAAATAGTGTAGTAATATTACTACACTATTTAAATTTTTCGATTAAATTGTTGGATTTAAAGAAGCTATCTTTGTAACTGCAACATAAACTCTAGAAAGTTCATACCATGTTTTAAAATCTACAATTCCGCTTTGAGGCAATCCAAATATGCCTTGAAATACTTTAACTGAGTTTGCTGTATCTTGGCCAAACACTCCATCTTCTTTAACTTTAGGAATTGCGGGGTACCCTTTAGAGATAGCATTTAATTGGCTTTGAATTGTCCTAACATCTTTACCTGAAGAGCCTACTTTTAGAGCTTCGCCAGGGAATGATACAGGAACCCCACTTACTATTGGAGCTTTTTCAAGGACTATACTTTCACCATAAAATTTTCTTAGAATTTCTTCATAACTAAGGCCTTGATCTCCCAAATTTTTACTTCCCCATTGAGTCATTTGACCAGGACATTGAGTTTTATTTCCATCACAATATTGTGCTAATAGAGGTTGCCTAGCAGTTGGAGGTCTCTTTATAAAAGTGTTAAAAACTTCATCTACAGCAATACTTATAGTATCAAATACATTTCTCTCGTGAATATATTTATGATCATAAACTGTAGTTGAAGTGATAGTAAACGAGTAACCTTTACTTCTATACCACTCAGTAAAAACTCTATTTAACGTAAATGATACAATTGCGATTACATTAGCTAGTATAGTTTCTGTTGGCCATGTAGAATAAATTTCTGAAGAAGCAACATTTTTTACATAGTCTTTAAAATACACCCAATAGTCAGAGGCATTTTTATTTTCAGGCAAGCCATCATGCACAACCACAAATTCTGGGACTACTGGATTATCTAAAACAACGAATCCTGTTGGAGGTGGGATAGGCTTTAAGTCACTTTCAGGAATCTTAGGAGGATAAGTACCCCATAATGTATGAGGGCCTATATCCACTACTATTTCATTTTGTCTACTATATAAACATTTGCTTCTTTGACGAGGATTCATTTGTATACCTTGTTGAGCTATTACCGTTGCTAAAACTTGTGTACCATTAATTATAATTGTTTCGTATCCATCTTTGATAACCTCTACTATATATTGGCTATAAGGTCTTACATCACTTGGTTGTTGAGAATATATTAAATCTGGAGCAGCTAGATTTAAGCCAACAACCTGACCGGAAATATCGGTTTTTAAATTTTGATAAATTACTGTCGAGGCTTTATTGTCATCTCCAACGGAGTATACATTTACGTTTGCACCTACAACTGGAAAGTTAGTAGTGCTGTCTACCACGCTAACAGTTAAAAAACCATCTTGCATAAAAAAACTCCTTTCTTATATAAAATCAACTTATCTATACATAGTATGAATAAAAGTATTATTTTGTTAAGATATTTGGAAATAATATAATATGAATGATAAAAAAGAAAGGTAATGCAAAAAATGAAATTAGACTTACTAATAATATCTCTAGCGCCTACAATAGCGATTTTAATATGGATATATATAAAAGATAAATACGATAAAGAACCTATAAAGGTACTTATAAGATTATTTTTTATAGGTACATTGATAAGTATACCCGCAATAGCTATTGAAGATATATTACTTAAAGCTAAGATTGATAATTCGCATTTAAACTTAATTTACACTGCGTTTATAGTAGCAGCTGCAACAGAAGAAATTTTAAAAATTATGATTTTAATTCCGTACACTTTAAAAAGTAAGCATTATACAGAAAAATTAGATGGAATAGTTTACAGTATATTTACGACTCTTGGATTTGCTACAATAGAAAATCTTATTTATATTTTTCATGGTAACCAATTAAACTTACTACAAATTGGATTAGCTAGAGCTGTAATATCTATTCCTGCACATGTTTTATTTGCAATAAATATGGGATATTACTTATCTATGTATAAGTTTAACTTAGATAAGCCTGAAGTAAGAAAAGTATTTTTAGCTAAGCTTATTTTAATACCTATAGCTTTACATGGAGTATTTGATGTTTTAGCTATGATAAAAACGACATGGGCTTCTATAGGCTTTGTCATTTACTTGATTTATTTATGGAAAATAAGTTTAGATAAGTTAGATGAATACACAGATTATGCTAGAAGACGTTTTTTAAGATTAAAGAAAAAGAAACATAAAAAATAAATAGGAGTGATTTTATGAGTTATATAAATAAAAGTCAAGAATTAGTAATATCTAAGTTTTTGAAAAGATATGATTATGATGGTGTATTAGATATATTAATTGAATGTGGAATAGAGAGTGGAGATTTATATTATTTATTAAAATCATGTAAATATGCTACTAATTTTGATTTTAAAACAGCACTTAAACTTACCAAAAATTTAAGTGAACAAATGCTAGAAAGAAAAGAAATTAAAAATCTCATAACTAATTTAGAAAATTTAAATAAAGGTGAACCTGAAGATATATTATCAGAGTTAATTGAAAATATAAAAATCCAAATTGTTAATGAAGAATATATAGATTTTTTAGGAAGGCTATATAGATTAAAAGAAGCTTTATTTAAATATATCTTTGTTAATACAAAAGAAGGTAAAAGGTATACCGTATCAATGCATGGCAATATGGTGTCTAAGAAAAATATACTATATACACTTAAAAAGAAGTATAATATATATAATGGTAATCTTATACATGGTGTAACTCAGTATATAAAAAGATATCTAAAACAAACTAAAAGGATGGACAGAGTTCTTGAAATACTAAATAGTGAAAAACTTGAAAATTTAATAAGACTTAGAAATGAAAGCCCTGTAGGACATGGATTTAGAGGTGTAAGTAAGGAAGATATTGAAGAAATTTATGGAAGTCCTATGGAAGTTGTATATGACTTGATAAAGGCGTGTGAACTTTTAGATTTGGGAATAAATACTAAAAAGTATGAACATATAAATGATATAGTTATAGAACTTTTATCTAAGTATGTAGAACATGGAGGAGATGGTGAATTTGAGCGCAAATGTTAAAAAAGAAATAATAGAATGGATAAAAATAATAGTTACCTCACTAGTCATAGCACTTGTAATAACTCACTTTGTTAGGCCTACATTAGTACAAGGCTCATCAATGTACCCAACACTTGAGGAAAAAGACTATTTAATAATAAATCGAGTTGCCTATAATCATAAAGAGCCTCAAAGAGGAGATATTATAGTTTTTAAATCTGATTTAGTGCAAGCTAATGGAAAAGAAAAAGATTTAGTAAAAAGAGTTATAGGTGTTCCTGGTGACCATCTTAAGATTACAAATGGAGAGGTATATATAAATGGAAAGCTTCAAAATGAACCTTATATACATGGTCAAAAAACTGAGGGTGAAATAGATACAACTATTCCAAAAGGATATATATTTGCAATGGGAGACAACAGAGGCAATAGTATGGATAGTAGAGATCCTGAGGTGGGGATAGTAAAAGAAAGTGATATAATGGGTAAAGTTGTGATTAGATTATTACCTTTTAATAAAATTGGTAAGGTCTTATAGGAGTTTAAAATGAAATTAGGAATATCTGCTTTAATTCATGAAATCGATCGTGCTATTTATATATGTAAAACAAATAAAAATATAAATCATATAGAAATAGGGATAGATAACTTAATTGAATGTAAAAAAGTTTTATTATATAAAGATGAGTTCAAAGAAAATAACATAAGTATAGGGATACACTTACCTATGGAATTAAACACTTGCGAAAATGTAGAATATATAAGAAATTCATGGGTAAAGTTTATATATGAAATGAATTCAGAATTAAAAGAACTTGATATAAAATATTTTAATATGCACTTAGGATATGTAATAAAGTCTAGATTTGAAAGAAATAAGCAAAAGTATTTAGATAATTCTATAAAATTTCTTGAGTTAATAAACTTAGAAAATAAGCGTATTTTTATAGAAAATACATATACAAATGGTGGAGATATATGCAATATAGGAACAACGGTAAATGAATTTGAATATATATTAAATAATATAGATAATATTGAATTTTGTTATGATACAGGTCATAACTTAATAAATGAAGACTATTTTGTAGATGCACTAAATTCCAAAGTGAATTTAATACACGTAAGTGATAATGATGGGAAAGAAGATTTACATGTTGGTATTGGAAAAGGAATTTTAAATTTAGAAAGTTTAAAAGATTTGATGTGTATGAAGATTCAATATGCAGTTTTGGAAATTAAATATGAAGATATAGATGAATCTATAAAAGTATTAGAACGGTTTATGTAAAATAAATCGTTCTAACTTTATAAATAGACATATTAAAGGATAGGAGCAAGATTTATGGAAAATATAAATATAAAAATTAATAATAAAAATTATGAATATCCTAAAAATGTAGCTTTAGATATAATAGCGAAAGATTTAAGTAATGGATATACGGGTATAGTAACAATAGGAAAAATAAAAAATAAATTAAAAGATTTAAACAGTACTTTAGATAAAGATTGTGATTTAGAATTAATTGATACAACCCAACCAGATGGAATGAGAGTTTACATGAGAACGTTGTCTTTGATTTTCATAAAAGCATGTGAAGAAATTTTTAATGGGTGTAAGGTTACAATAGAACACTCATTATCGAATGGATTATACTGTGAAATAAAAAATAATAAAAGTGAAGTTACAGAAGAAGATATAGAAAAAATCAAGGCAAAAGTAAAAAGTATAATAGAATCTGATTTAAAAATAGAAAAAATTGTTACAGATAAGGTAGAAGCAATAAAAATACTTAAAAATAATAATAAAAATGCAAAGGCAGAATTATTAAAGTATAAAGAATATGAAGATGTGAAATTATATAAATGCGGTGGATATATAAATCATTTTTATGGTCATATGTTACCGTCTACTAGCCATGTTAAAACTTTCGATATAAAAAAATGGCAATCAGGAGTAGTCATATTAGGACCAAGTAAAGAAAATAAAAATGAACCTCAAAACTTTGTAGCTCAGCCAAAGCTTTCTAATATATATAAAGAGTCAGAAGTTTGGTCTAAACTTATTGGAATAGACAAGGTTGCTAGTTTAAATGAAGCTATAGAAAGTAAAAAATACGGAGAAATAATTAGTATAGTTGAAGCATTGCATGAAAAAAAGATATCTCAAATAGCAGATATAATAAAAGAAAATAATAAAAGAGTTATATTAATAGCTGCACCATCTTCATCTGGAAAAACAAGTTTTGCACACAGATTATCTATACAATTAAAAGTTAATAACTTACATCCGGTGCCTATTTCTTTAGATGACTATTTTGTTGATAGAGAAGATACTCCTTTGGATGAGTTTGGTAATTATGATTTTGAATCTATATGTGCGATAGATTTAGAATTATTTAACAGTGATTTAGAAAAATTATTAAAAGGTGAGGAAATTAAACTTCCAAAATTTAATTTTAAAACAGGAAAAAGAGAATTTAGTGGAAAAACTTTAAAAATTGAAAAAGACCAACCTATTATTCTAGAAGGTATACATGCATTAAATCCAATGCTAACACAGAGTATAGATGATAAGGATAAATTTAAAATATATATAAGTGTTCTTACTCAAATAAATTTAGATAACCATAATAGAATACCAACAACAGACTTGAGACTTATAAGAAGAATAGTGAGAGACTACAATTTTAGAGGATATAGTGCTGAAAAAACTATTTTAAATTGGTGGTCAGTAAGAAGAGGAGAAGATAAAAATATATTCCCTTATCAAGAAGAAGCTGATATAATGTTTAACTCAGCTTGTTTATATGAGTTAGCGGTTTTAAAGAAATATGCAAAGCCACTTTTAGAACAAATTGAAGATGACAACGAAGCATTTATAGAGTCCAATAGAATATTAAAGTTTTTACAATACTTTGTAGAGTTAGACGATGAATTAGATATACCTCCCACATCTATAATTAGAGAATTTATTGGAGGTAGTAGAATTGTTGATTAGACTTGGAATCCTGGGAAGTTGACATAAACCCAGGATTTTTTGTATTATATTATTTATAATCTTGTGACGTTATTAAAAAATAAGGAGGAATGTGTATGGAAAATGTATTAGAACAAATACTTGAAGACAACAGAAAATATACAAATTATGGACATGTAGCAACTTATATACCGGAACTAAAAAATGCAAGACAAGATGATTTAGGTATATGCATGATTGATATGAATAATGAAATTCATACGGCTGGAAATTTTGATAAAAAGTTCACAATTCAGAGCATATCTAAACCTATAATATTAGCTTTAGTACTTAGCGAGAATGATTGGGAGTATGTATTTTCTAAAGTTGGGATGGAACCTAGTGGAGATCCATTTAATTCTATTATGAAATTAGAAACGAAAGAATGTAAGAAGCCTTGTAACCCGATGATAAATGCAGGAGCTATAGTTACAACTTCCATGATAAAGGGGAAAGACCTTAAAGAAAAAGAAGAAAAAATGTTAAACTTTTTTAAAATACTAGCTAAAAATGATAATTTGAAAATAAATCAAGATATATATGAATCGGAGAAATTAACAGGAGATAGAAATAGAGCTATGGCTTATCTTTTAAAAAATGATGGGTTTATAGAGGGCGATGTAGAAGAAGTTTTAGACTTATACTTCAAACAATGCTCTATAGAAATTGATTGTGTAGATTTAGCTAGAATAGGAGTTAACCTAGCATCTTATGGAGTTGATGTTGAAACGGGAGAAAGACTTATAGATGAAAGAATATCGCGTATAGTTAAGACATTTATGGTAACGTGTGGAATGTATGATGCATCTGGAGAATTTGCAATAAAAGTTGGAATTCCTGCAAAATCAGGGGTTGGAGGTGGTATATTAGCTTCAGTTCCTAAAAAGATGGGAATTGGAATATATGGACCTGCCCTTGATAAAAAAGGCAATAGTATTGCGGGTATAAAGATATTAGAATCTTTAAGTGAACAGTATAAAATAAATATATTCTAAAATAGAGAATTTTTTGACAATTACTACTTGATAATATATAATTATTTATATAATTAAATATTTTTATGGGTGGTGGGGGAATGAAAGAAGTTTTAGTACTAAGAGATTTAGAGTGCATAAAAGCAATTGCACATCCAAGAAGAATAGATATTTTAAATGCGTTTAAATCAATTCCGTTGTCAGCAAAACAATTATCTCAATTGCTAGATGAACCGCATGCAAAAATAAATTACCACATAAAGACTTTGTATAAGGTTGGCGTATTAGATTTAGTAGAAGAGAAAGTTAAATCTGGAATTGTTGAAAAGTATTATTATCCTACAGCTAAGCATATTGTTATAGGTAAGAATGCTTTAAATTTTAATAGTAATACAGAAGATAAAGATATAGGGGATATATGCATATCGAAGTTTGAGAATATGAGCAACTTATTTTATAAAGCTATAGAGGAAAATGATATAGATAGTGAGTACATAGCTAATTATAATCAAGTTTGCTTAAGCAAAAGTGAAATAAAAGAGTTATCCAATACAATAGAAGAAAAAATTAATGAAATTGTATTAAATAGAAAACATAATGAAGCTGAGATGAAATACGACTTAGCATTGATAACGATACCATTAGAAGAAAAATGCAAAGCATAAAGTATCAACAAAATTTGTTGATACTTATTTTTTTGGGTATATTATAAACGAATATAAAATTTAGGAGGGAACATAGTGATAGTAATAGGACCACATATTTCGATAGCAAAAGGTTTTGCAAAAGCTGCAGAAACAGCTGTAAGTATAGGCGCAAATACATTCCAATTTTTTAGTAGAAATCCAAGAGGTGGCAATGCTAAATCTTTTGATGAAAAAGATATAATGAAATTTCAACAAATAAGAAAAGACAATAAATTTGGCCCACTATTAGCACATGCTCCATATACAATGAACTTAGCTGGTGCAAAGGAAGAAGTTTATGAATTTGGAAGAATGGTTATAAAAGAAGATATTCAAAGAATGGATTCTTTAGGAATTGAATATATGTGTTTTCATCCAGGTAGCCATGTTGGGTCAGGAGTAGATACAGGTATAGATAAAATAGCTAATGCGCTTAATGAAGCTATAACTGGAAATGAAAACATAGTGGTACTACTTGAAACGATGTCTGGAAAGGGAACTGAAATAGGGTTTAGTTTTGATCAGGTAAAGGCTATAATCGATAAGGTTGATCATAATGAAAGGCTAGGCGTATGTTTAGATACTTGCCATGTATTTTCAGCTGGATATGATATTGTTAATGATTTAGATTCAGTTTTAGACGATTTTGATAATATTATAGGTTTAGACAAATTAAAGGCAGTTCACCTTAATGATAGCATGATGCCTTTTGGAGCGAAAAAAGATAGACATGCTTGTATTGGAGAAGGTGAGATAGGATTAGATGCAATAATAAGATTTATTACTCATCCTAAGTTAAAACATTTACCATTTTTCTTAGAAACTCCATTAGAAGATGAGGGTCATAAAAGAGAAATTGAAATGATAAAAGATATTATAAAACAAATACAATAAAATAATATATAATATAAAAATAAGAGACGATATTTAAAAAGTATCGTCTTAATTTATAAAAATGGAAATTAATTATTTAGGAAAAACAAAAAATAATGAAATAAAATTGGGGGATGATTTATGAGAAAATTAGGAAGCACTAATATTGAATTAAATAGAGTTGGGTTTGGAGGTATTCCAATACAAAGAATAACTCAAGAAGATACAAATTTAGTTATAAATGAGCTTATAAATCAAGGAATAAACTTTATAGATTCAGCTAGAGGATATACTATAAGCGAAGAATACATAGGGAATGCAATTGAAGGTAAAAGGGATAAATTTATATTAGCTACTAAAAGTATGTCTAGAAGCTATGATGATATGATAAGAGATGTAAATATAAGTTTAAGTAATTTTAAAACTGAATATATAGATTTATATCAGCTTCATAATTTAAAGCCAGATGAATATGATGGAATATTTGATGAAGATATGGCTTATGAAGCTCTTTTAAAATGTAAAGAAGAAGGAAAAATAAAGCATATAGGAATAACGAGTCACAGTATAGATACAATAAAAAAAGCAGTAAATAGTGGTAAGTTTGATACAATTCAGTTTCCGTATAATATAGTAGAAGATCAAGCTGATGAAATATTTAAAGAAGCTAATAAAAATGGTATAGGGGTAATAGTAATGAAGCCTCTTGCTGGAGGAGCTATTGACAATGCAAAATTAGCTATAAAATATATATTATCTAAAGATTATATAGATGTAGTTATTCCAGGTATGGATAGTGTAAATCAAGTTATTGAAAATACATCAGTCTTAAATAACCTTAATATAACTGATGAAGAAAATTTAGAGATAAAAGATATTATAGAAAAATTAGGGAGTAGATTTTGTAGAAGATGCGAATACTGTATGCCTTGCCCTGTAGGGATAAATATACCTATGAATTTTTTACTTGAAGGATATTATAGTAGATACAATTTAAAAGAGTGGTCAAAAGATAGATACAAAAGTTTAGATGTAAATGCTTCTAATTGTATAGAATGTGGAAAGTGCGAAAGTAATTGCCCCTATGAATTACCTATTAGAGAAATGCTAAAAGATGTATCAAATATTTTAGGGTAAAAAATCCCCCTATTGAAGGGGGATTTACTATTTCTTAGTAATAGTATAATCAACTTTGTACTCAGACAAAGGATATAACTCTATTTCTACTCTTGGGTTTTCTTTATCTATAAAATCAAACAAAAGAACTGGCTTTAACTGTTTATCATTTTTTATAATACCGCTTTTTTCTATTCCATCACATATACTTTTAGGATAGTTATGTAAATCGCCCATTTTTTTATTTGGAAAATATAGTTTCAACACGGTTATAAGGTCCTCTTCTATACAAGGGCCATCGTATTGTGTATTTATATATCCAGCAATCATATTTTCATATGCTAAGTACTTAGAGTGTTTGCCTTTAGAGGGCATCCAAGATTGACCATGAATATTGTGAAGTTTAAAATTGGATTTACTTATTGGTCTACCTGGAATTGTCAACTTTATCATATATACCACATCCTTTATACCTTAGTTATTATAAATGTAAATAGAAATTAATGAAAGGGAAATTTATGAATAAGAATAAATTAAAAGAATTTTGTAAAAGTATAGGAATTAATTGTGTAGGAATAGCAGGAGTTGGACCTTATTACGACTTAGAAAATATTATAATAGATAGAACAAAAAAAGATTTTATAACAGGAATGGAAGAACCATCTATTGAGAAAAGAATTAATCCGAGGGCTAGCATGGAAAATGCAGAGAGTGTGATAGTATGTGCTTTTCCGTACTTCGTTGAAGATGTATTAGATTCTAATTTATCAAAGTATTGTTATGGAATGGATTATCATATAGTTGTAAAAGAAAAATTACAACAAATTGCAGATTATATAGATAGTGAAACTGAAAGATTTGAATATATGATATTTGCAGATAATGGCCCATTAGTAGATAGATATTTAGCAAGCGTAAGTGGAATAGGGTATTATGGAATAAATAACAATATAATAACTGATGATTATGGATCTTTTGTCTTTATAGGATACATAATAAATAACTATTATTTTGAACCAGATAAAAAAAGCGAAAAATTGTGTGTTAAATGTGGAAAATGTATAACATCTTGTCCTGGAAAAGCTATATTAGGTGATTTTGAAATGAATCCTAAAAAATGCTTATCATATATAACTCAGAAAAAAGAAGATTTAAGTGAAGATGAAAAAATTGCATTGAAAAAAAATCAAAAAATATTTGGATGTGATATATGCCAAGATGTATGTCCACACAACAGAAGTATTTTGAAAACAAATATTAAAGAATTTAAAGAAGGATTGATATACAATTTAAAAGAAGAAGAAATAAATAATATATCAAACAAAGAGTTTAGAAGAAGATATAGAGAAAAAGCTTTTAGTTGGAGAGGTAAAAAGATAATACAAAGAAATATTGAAATACTAGAAAGATAAAACTTTTAACTTGTACAGTTAGAAGTTTTTTATTTTTTTACTTAACATTTAGTAGATAGAAACATATTATATAAAAAGGAATTTTAAAGGGGGATGGATATGGCTAGATATGCTAATACCTCTCAACTAGAGGGCTTAAATGAGATAATAGGGCAAGAAAATGCAACAAAAGCTATGGAGCTTGGACTTAAAATAGATAATCCTGCATATAACATATTTGTAGCTGGGGATAGTGGGACAGGGAAAACTACTTATGTACTTAGTGCTTTAAAAATGCATGCAGAAAATAAAAATGACCATAAAGACTGGTGCTATGTATATAACTTTGAAAACAGCAGAGAGCCTATATCTATTGCGCTAGATAAAGGTATGGGAAAATTATTTAAGAAAGATATGGAAAAGTTAATAGAGAGTTTATTGGATGAACTGAAGGATGCATTCGAAAGTGAAGAATTTGAAATAAGTAAAAATGAGTTATTAGATGATTTTGAAATTGAAAAAGAAAACTTACTTCAAAAAATTAAGAAATATGGAGAAGAAAAAGGTTTTAAATTAAAAAATAGTAAAGTAGGTATGATTTTCACGCCACAAGATGAAGATGTAGATACAACTTCTGAAGAATTTTATAAAGTTAAAAAAGAATTAGAAAATGCAGCTATACAAATTGCATATAAAATTAAAGATATAGAAGAAGATGCAAAAGAAGCTCTTTTAGATTTAGAATATGAAGTAGGAAAATATATAGTAGATCCTCATATAGATAGTTTACTTGAAAGATATGGAGACTTTGAAAAGGTAAGCAAGTATTTAGACGATGCTAAAAACGATATATTGGAATATGTGTACCTATTTTATATGGATGAAGAAGATTTGAAAGAAAAGTATGATAAAGAGCACTTTACAAGATATAAAGTGAACTTATTGGTAGATAATGGATTGGATAGATGTGGTGCACCTGTAGTTGTGGAAATAAATCCGAGTCCAGCAAACTTATTTGGAAAGGCGGAATATGAGTACTATAATGGTACTGTAAAAACAGACTTCACTAAATTGCTACCAGGGGCAGTGCATAAAGCTAATGGAGGCTACTTAGTACTGTATGTGGATCAACTTTTGAGATACAATTTATCTTGGGATATACTTAAAAAAACAATACAACAAGGTGAAATAACTTTAGATACACAAACGGCTATAAAGCCAGAAAAAATACCTGTTAATATAAAAGTAGTGCTTATAGGAAATAACTATATGTACAATTTAATGTATAACTATGATCCTGAGTTTAATAAATATTTTAAAATATTTGTAGACTTTGACAATGAAATGAAAAAAAATGATTTCAATGAAACTAGATTGGCGAACTTTATAGCTTCGTATTGCAATGGTAATAATCTAAATCATTTTACTTATGAAGGTGTAGAGCAAGTTGTTAGATATAGTACTAGGATAACGGGAGATAGAGAAAAATTATCAACTAAATTCAATAAAATTGTAGAAATTTTAGTAGAAGGAGATGCTTATTCAAAAATAAGAGGATCTAAATATGTAGATAAAGAAGATGTATTAAAAGCTATTAAAGAGAGAAGAGAAAGATTTAGTAAAATAGAAAAGAAAATGGATGAATCTATAGAAAATGGATTTACATTGATATCAACAACTGGATCTAAAGTTGGGGTTATAAATGGATTATCTGTTTTAAATATGGGTGAGTACTCATTTGGAAGACCTTGTAGAATAACTGTTACTACTGCACCTGGAAGCTCTGGAATTGTAAATATAGAAAGAGAAGTTGAAATGAGTGGGCCTATACACAGCAAGGGTGTTCTTATATTAAATGGATTTTTACTAGAAAACTTAGCACAAGAATTTCCTTTATCACTTAATGCAAATATATGTTTTGAACAAAATTATGGTGGTGTAGATGGAGACAGTGCATCTGGAGCAGAGCTTTATGCTATGTTATCATCATTAAGCGATGTTCCTATAAAACAAAACATTGGAGCAACGGGTTCTATAAATCAAAAAGGAGATATACAAGTTGTAGGTGGAGTTACTGAGAAAGTAGAAGGATTTTACTATGCATGCAAGAAAAAAGGTTTAACAGGAAGTGAAGGTGTAATATTACCAAGGAACAATCTTAGAAATCTAGTTCTTGTTGAAGAAGTAAGAAACGCTATAAATGAAGGTAAATTCCATATATATCCTATAGATAGAATTGAAGAGGCTATAGAAATATTGACAGATAAAACTTTTGAAGAAGTTAAAAGCTTAGCTATTGAAAAATTAAAAAAATATAGTGAATTAGAGAAATAAAAAACAAAGGAACTGCATTTTTACTGCAGTTCCTTTATTTTGGGCAAATAACAAAATATTACAAGATAATAAATATAATTATAGTATATATATTGTTTTGTTTTGATAGATAATATAAGTAAATAGATAGAAAACTTAATAATTATAATTTTATACATGTTTAAATTGTATTTAAAATTGTTATATATTAAATATGTAAAATTACAACAAGGGGGAATTAAAAATGGCAAAAGCAAAAAAGAAAAATAGAGAAAACATAAAAAAAATATTAGACATATTAGAAGAAACATATCCAAATGCAGAGTGTGAATTAAATTATACAACTCCATTTGAACTTCTAATTGCAACTATATTATCTGCTCAATGCACTGATGTTAGGGTTAACAAAGTTACAGCTGAATTGTTTAAAAAGTATAATACAGCTGAAGAATTTGCTAAACTTAATACATTTGAAATTAGTGAGGAAATAAAAAGTTGTGGGCTATATAAAAGCAAAGCTCAAAAAATAAAAGAAACATCAGTATTGATTTGTTCTAACTATGGTGGTCAAGTACCTGACAATATGGAAGAATTGACAAAACTTCCTGGAGTAGGAAGAAAAACTGCAAATGTAGTACTAAGTAATGCTTTTGGAGTTGATGCAATTGCTGTAGATACTCATGTATTTAGAGTATCTAATAGAATTGGATTGGTAAAAACTGATACTCCTGAAAAAACAGAATTTGAACTTATGAAAGTTTTACCTAAAAAAAGATGGTCAAAAGCACATCATTTAATAATTTTTCATGGAAGGAGAATTTGTAAAGCAAGAAAACCAGAATGTAATATATGCCCATTAGTTGAATACTGTGACTATTATAAAGAAGGGAATGACTAAAATTGAAGAGACAGAAAATATTTTTCTTAGTAACATTAGTTATGCTATATTGTTTTGGATTGACGTATAAATCGTATTGTATGAGCAAAGAAAGCAAAATCTATAAAAATATATATATTGAAAATATTGATGTCTCGGGACTGACAGAAAGTGATGCGATAAAAAAACTTAATAATTCTCTATATAAGAAAGATTCTATAGAATTATTTTATGGAGATAAAAAATACAATCTATCTTTAAAAGAAATTAATTTTAAATTTAAAGTAGAGGAGGCTGTAAATACAGCTATTAAGATAGGTAGAGATAGTGACTTTTTTAATAATGTAAAAACAAAATTTAATTTAAGCCTAGGGAAAAGTATAAAGTTAAATGTTGACACTGAATATGATAAAGCAAAATTAAATGATTATATCAACAACGTATCTAAGGAAATAGATGTTATACCAGTTGATTCTTCTATAACCGTAGAAAATAATAATTTTAATATTAGCAAAGAAGTGTATGGAGTTAATTTAAAAAAAGAAGCTTTATTTAGTGAAATTGATAAAACCATAAAAAATAAAAAGTTTGGAAATGTTAATATATATACAGAAACGATAAATCCAAAATATACTTATGAAAAATTAGCAAATATAAATACACTATTAGGTCAATATGAAACAAAATTTAACTCAAAAAATCAAAATAGAGTTAATAATATAAAATTGGCTATAAATAAAATAAATAATGTATTAATAGACTATAATGAAGAGTTCTCATTTAATAATATTATAGGAAAAAGAAGCACAGAACAAGGATTTAAGAGCGCACCTATAATAGTAAATGGAGAAATGCAATTAGGAATGGGTGGAGGAATATGTCAGGTATCTAGCACTGTATATAATGCAGCACTATACTCAGGGCTTGAAATTGTACAAGCTAGAAATCATAGCATACCTAGTGGATATATAGAAAAAGGAAGAGATGCTACTGTATCTTATGGAAATATTGATTTAGTATTTAAAAATAATTATAAAAGTCCTATTCTAATAAAAAATGAGGTAAGAGATAATAAAATAATAACTACGATATATGGAAATGAAAATGATAAAAAAATAGTAGATATAAGAACTGATATATCAAGAATTATAAAGCCTAAGATTATAGAAAAAGAAAGTAAAGATTTATATGAAGGAGAAACTAGAATAGAAAGTAAAGGCAGAAATGGATATAAAGTAAAAACATACAGGGTTTATAAGAATGAAGATGGATCTTCTATAAATGAAGAATTAATTACTGAAAGCTATTATCCTCCTAAAAATAAAGTTTTAATAAAGGGAACAAAGAAAAAGGTTGATACAACTAAAAATTTGAACTCTGAAATAATATAAATCTCCCAATACAAGGAGATTTATATTATTTTATTATTTTATAAGTTTTTAGAAATGAAAACTTTTGATATAATTAGACTTATAAAATGTTAAGGAGGGTTACGTATGTCTTTAAATATCGTATTGGTAGAACCTGAAATACCACAAAATACAGGTAATATAATAAGAAGTTGTGCTGCAACTGGTACAACTCTTCACTTAGTTAGACCATTAGGTTTTTGTATGGATGACAAATATCTAAAAAGAGCAGGTTTAGATTATTGGGATTTAGTTGAAATAAAATATTATGATAGTTTTGATGAAGTAAGAAAACAAAACCCGGATGCTAAATTCTTTTATTCAACAACTAAAGCTAAACAAACACATTCGGATGTAAAATATGAAGAAAATTCATTTATAGTATTTGGAAAAGAAACTAAAGGATTGCCTGAAAGTTTAATAATGGATAATTTAGAAACTGCAATAAGAATACCTATGGTTGATATAGAAAAAGCTAGATCTTTAAATTTATCGAATTCTGTAGCTATAGTATTATTTGAAGCGTTAAGACAAATAGGATATCCTAATTTAAGATAAAGTGTATACTATATACTAAAAATTAGGTTCAAAAAGAAGGTGAGAAATCTTATTATGACTATGATAAAGATTTCCTATCTTCTTATTTTTTTAAATTGTATACACTAAATATTAAAAAAAGTGGATAAAATTAAAATTAAATGTAGAAAATATTTTACATATAGTGTAAAATTTATTGTAAGAAATTATAAGAAAGATGTTCATAGGAGGTAATTATGAAACTTAAAAAGTTATTGTCTATAGGTCTTGTTACTGTATTAGCAGGATCGATGTTAGTAGGATGCAGTCCTTCTAAAGATTCAAAAGACAGCAATTCAGGTGGGGATGACAAAGTAAAAGTAACTATGATAACTGACGTTGGTGGAGTAAATGACCAATCTTTTAATCAAAGTGCATGGGAAGGTTTAGAAAAAGCTAAGAAAGACTTAGGAGTAGATGTTAAGTACATAGAGTCTAAGCAAGAATCAGATTACGCTAACAATATAGAAACAGCAATAGATGATGGAGCAAATTTAGTAATTGGTGTTGGATTTAAGATGGAAAAGGCTATAGGTGATGCTTCAAAATCTTACCCAGATCAAAAATTTGCATTAATCGATGCTGATTTCGGTGGTAAACCACCTAAAAATGTAGAAAGTATAATGTTCAAAGCAGAAGAATCATCATATTTAGTAGGATTAGTAGCAGGTAAACTTACAGAAACTAATAAAGTAGGATTTGTTGGAGGAATGGAAGGTCCAGTAATTGAAACTTTCCAAGCTGGATTTACAGCAGGAGTTAAAGCTGCGAAACCAGATGCTGAGGTAATATCTCAATATGCAAATAGTTTTGCTGATCCAGCAAAAGGTAAGTCTATAACTAATCAAATGATATCTAATGGTGTAGATATAATATTCCATGCATCAGGTGATACTGGTAATGGAGTTATAGAAGCAGCTAAAGAAGCTGGTAAAAAAGCTATAGGTGTTGATAGAGACCAAAATAGTGTTGCTCCAGAAACTGTTATAACTTCAGCTATAAAGAGAGTTGATGTTGGAGTTTATGATACTGTTAAAAACTTAGTTGATGGTAAGTTTAATAGTGGAAAAGTAACTGTTTATGGATTAAATGAAGATGGAGTTGGAGTAGCAGATACTACAAAAGAAGATGTATCTCCAGATGTATTAGAATTTGTTAATAAACAAGGTGATAAAATTAAGAGTGGAGAAATAAAAGTTCCATCTACAATGAAGGATGTAAAATAATTAAAATAATTTATTAAAAAAGACTAGCGTTGCTAGTCTTTTTTTTCGCCCAAATTAGCTATGATAAAAATTTAAATAAGTTGTGTTAGGTAAATAAATGCAAATTAGGTTTAAAATAAATTTTTTATATATTAGGGCAAATTAAATGATTTAGAAAAATATTAAAAAAATTTTATAAATAAAGAGGAATTATCAAAAAATAACATAAATATTTAGAATAACATAAAAAATAAATAATATGGTTATTTGTAAGGAATCCAATGTATTATAACTAATAATTTAAATTTAAATTATAAAAAATATAAAATTAAATTATAATAATGACAAAAAATAACAAAAAGTATGTACAATAAATAAAATATTACCTACTATTTGTTGAAATTAAATTGTTATAATACTTATTTTTTAGTATAATAAAATTGGCGATAAGTAAATAAGGAGGGTTATTATAAACTATGATTAATAGCAATGTAGACCACAGTCTAAAAGTTGTAGAAATGAAAAGTATAACTAAAAAGTTTGGAAATTTCACAGCTAATGATAATATAAATTTGACTGTACATAAAGGTGAAGTACATGCTTTATTAGGCGAAAATGGAGCAGGAAAGTCAACATTAATGAATATTCTTTATGGGCTATACCATCCAACTTCAGGGGAGATATTTATAAAAGGGGAAAACGTTAGAATGGAAAACCCTAATGTCGCGATATCTCATGGGATAGGTATGGTTCACCAACATTTTATGCTAGTACAGCCATTTACAGTTGCTCAGAATATAATACTAGGTACAGAACCTACAAAAGGTATCGGAGCAATAGATATGAAAAAAGCTATAGAAGATGTTAGTGATCTATCAAAAAAATATGGATTGCATGTAGATCCTAATGCGAAAGTAGAAGATATAAGTGTTGGGATGCAACAAAGAGTTGAAATACTGAAAGCTTTATATAGAGGTGCAGATATCTTAATACTAGATGAACCTACTGCAGTTTTAACTCCACAAGAAATAAATGAGCTTATGAATATTATAAAAAACTTAACTAAGCAAGGAAAATCAGTAATAATAATAACTCATAAATTAAAAGAAATAAAGGCAGCGGCAGATTACTGTACTATCATAAGAAGAGGTAAGGATATAGGTACTGTAAAGGTATCAGATACAACAGAAGATGAATTAGCGGCTATGATGGTAGGTAGAGAGGTAAGTTTTAAAGTTGATAAAGAAGATGCTAAAGTAGGAGATTTAATACTGGAAGTTAAAAATATAAGTGCTAAAGATAATAGAAAAGTACAAGTGTTAAAGGATTTATCTTTAGAAGTAAGAGCTGGAGAAATTTTAGGAATAGCAGGTGTAGATGGAAATGGACAATCTGAACTTGTTGAAATATTAACTGGTTTGAAAAAAGCAGATTCAGGAAGTGTTAAAGTTAATGGAACTGAATTAATAAATGAAAAACCAATTAATATATTTAAAAAAGGTATAAAAAATATACCAGAGGATAGACACAAAAGAGGACTTATATTAGATTTTACAGTTGCTGAAAATACAGTTTTACAAAGATATAAAGAGAAACAATTTGCGAAGAATGGAGTTTTAAATAATAAAGAAATTGAAAAACATGCAAATGACCTAATAGAAGAGTTTGATGTTAGGCCAACTGATTTTACTTTAAAGGCAAGATCTTTATCTGGAGGAAATCAACAAAAGGTTATAATTGGTAGAGAAGTTGATAACATAAGGGTAGATAGAGCTGCTACAGGGCAACCTCAGGTATTAATCGCAACACAACCGACTAGGGGGTTAGATGTTGGAGCGATAGAGTTTGTTCATAAGGCGATAGTGGAGCAAAGAGATGCAGGAAATGCAGTTTTATTAGTATCTTTAGAACTTGATGAAGTTATGAATTTATCGGATAGAATAGCTGTAATTTATGAAGGAAAAATAGTTGGGATTGTCGATGCTAAGAGTGCAGATGAAAATACTTTAGGATTTATGATGGCAGGAGGTGCAAATAATGAATAACGATGTTAAGTCAAAAAAGAAAATTTCTCTTGCTAATAATACAATAGTATTTTCTATTATATCTATATTTTTAGGATTATTAGTAGGAGCAATAGCTTTAACTATAGCGGGATTTAATCCGATAGAGGCTTATTCAGTAATGATTGAAGGGATAATAGGTAAACCTAAATATATAGCATGGACTATTATAAAGGCTACTCCATTAATTTTAACAGGTTTATCAATAGCTTTCGCATTTAAAACAGGGTTATTTAATATAGGAGCAGAAGGACAGTTTATTATAGGTGCATTAGCTGCAACTATAGTAGGATACACAGTTCATTTACCAGCAATAATACATATACCTCTTACTCTAGCTGTAGCTGCACTAGCAGGTGCCTGTTGGGGAGGATTTGCAGGTTTTTTAAAATCCAAATTTGGAGTTAATGAAGTTATATCTACCATAATGTTAAACTGGGTTGCATTTTATTTAAATAACTACATGATAATGCAACCATGGTTAAGAGATGGTAATAGCGAAGCATCTCATATGATAAATGAGAGTGCAAGTATAAGTATAGATTGGTTAACAGGGCTAGTAGGTCCAGCTACAAAGGCTAACTGGGGGATAATAATAGCAATTATATTAGTTTTAATAATAGCCTTTATATTATCTAAAACAACTTTAGGATACGAACTTAGAGGAGTTGGATACAATAAATTTGGAGCTGAATATGGAGGAATAAATATAAATTCATCTATATTTAAATCTATGGCTATAGCTGGTATGCTTGCAGCATTAGCAGGAGCAGTACAAGTTATGGGTGTAGCACAAAACATAACAGTACTTGCAGCACCAGAAGGAAATGGATTTGATGGTATAGCTGTAGCACTTATTGCTAACAGCAATCCTATAGGTGTAATTTTCTCAGGGTTATTATTCGGAGCACTTAAATACGGTGGAACAAAGATGCAAACTATACAAGCTCCATCAGAAGTAATCAATATAGTTATAGGATCTATTGTTTACTTTATAGCACTAAGTAGTGTAATAAGAATGTTATTTATAAAATATAAGAATAAAAAGAAACAAGGGGGACTTGAATAATGGAAGATATAGCTTTAATTTTAAGTACGACTTTAATGTACTCTACGCCCCTTATATTTACAGCATTAGGTGGAGTATTATCAGAAAATTCAGGTATAGTTAATATAGGATTAGAAGGTATGATGACTATAGGTGCTTTTGCAGGGGCAGCAGCAGGTTATTTAGTAGGTGATCCGTGGATAGCATTTTTAATAGGTGGCTTAGCCGGCGGTTTATTTGCATTAATACATGCTATTGCAACTGTAAGCTTTAATGCAGATCATACTATATCAGGTGTTGCTATAAACTTACTTGCACCTGGAGTAGCATTGTTTTCTTCAAAAATATTATTTGATGGAGCGACAATGACTCCAACTATAGCTATGGAAGATAAAATACCAAGACCTTTAAATGGTTTATTTGCAGAAGGTAGCATATTAAATACAGTTTTTAATACTTATGCAACAGTATTTATAGCATTTATACTTGTAGCTGTAGTGTGGTATGTTTTATATAAAACAAAGTTAGGACTTAGAATAAGATCTGTTGGAGAACATCCGGGAGCAGCAGATACTTTAGGTATTAATGTAAATCGTGTTAGATATATTGCAGTAATTTCCTCTGGCATATTAGCTGGTTTGGGAGGAGCATCTATGAGTTTAGCTATTGTTTCTTCGTTTAGACCAACATTGATCTCTGGACAAGGATATATAGCTATGGCGGCTGTTATATTCGGTAAGTGGAAGCCACAAGGAGCTATGGCAGCTTGTTTACTATTTGGTTTCTCAACTGCTTTATCTGTATTCTTTGGGAACCCAGAACTTCCATTTAGAATAAATGAGAATTTATTATCTATGATACCATATGTAATAACATTAGTGGTGTTAGTGTTATTTATAAAATCTTCTAAAGCTCCAGCTGCATTAGGAAACCCATATAAAAAAGGTGAAAGATAAAAAAAGATAAAAAAAGATAAAAAAAGATAAAAAAGATGATAGCATTGCTATCATCTTTTTTGTGTGTAAAATAAACATAAAAAAATTATTATTAGTCTATTAAAAGTGAAAATAAGTATATAAAATATTAATTGCATTATAAAAGTAAAATCGATATAGAAGGAACGGTGAAATGAAAGTAGTACATAGTAGACAATCTTTTGTAATTGATGGTGATTTATGTCTAGCGTTGGTAGATAAAAGAATTACTTGCGATATAGAAGTAGAATTAAAAAGAAGAAATATACAAATAATAAAAACTATAGAATGTAAAGAGTGTTATGATGCTATAAAATATCACCCAGGTATATGTGTATGCAACTTAGGTGAAGGAAATATAGTTGTAGCGCCAAATGTATATGAGTTTTATTCAGATATATTAATTCCATTAGGATTTAATGTAATTAAAGGAAGTAGCTACATAGAAAGAAAATATCATAATAATATTCAATATAATGTAACTATGATGGGAAGATTTGCAATACATAATTTTAATTATACAGATAAAAAAATTTTAGACTACATAAACAAAAAAATCTTATAAAGATAAATGTAAAACAGGGATACTCTAAATGTTCGATTTGTATAGTCGATGAAAATTCAATTATAACTTCTGATAGAGGTATATATAAATCTGTAAAACAATATGGTATAGATTGCCTTCTCATAAGACCTGGAAATATAAATTTATTTCAATTAGATTATGGATTTATAGGTGGATGTACAGGGTTTATAAGCAAGAATGAAATAGCTTTTTTAGGAAATGTAAAAAAACATCCAGATTATGAACTTATAAAAAAATTTATAAAATTAAAAAATAAGGAAATAGTAAGTTTAAGCAAAGAACAATTATTAGATTTAGGTTCTATAATTCCTTTGATGACTAGAAAGGAGTGATGACTATGGACAACAAAGAGATTTATCTGAGCTTATTGCCTAAGTATAAATTAGTTGTAAATCAATTTGTAAAACAAACTAAGTTTAGCAATATTACAAATTACAATGAAGATGTTATAGAGATAAAAATAAGTGCGAAGGATAGAACTGATGAAACAGTACTAGACATATCAAGAGAGATAACAGATATTTTAATGCAAGTAATAAAAGAGGTTATATTGAAGGAATATATACAAAAATCATACGGAGATAAATATAATCAGGAAATAGAAAAAATATATTTAAAATCATTAGAAGGATTTCAAAATAAAGACTTATTATTAAGAGAAATAATATTTTGTAGAATGAATAATTACATATTAAATAATGACCATATAGATGTGGATGGCTTTGTAAAGTTTAGAATGAAAGAATTAATGGGATATATAGCTAATATCTGTGAAGATGCACTGGAAGAATATTTAATAGAGAAAGACTATGATGAATTTATTAGTGTATTAAGATATTTTATAAATGTACAAGAAACTAAAATAGATACATTGAAAGTATACATAAGGAAAGACAACTCGTTTATATTATATGATAAAAATGACAACATAATAGAAAATGAAAATGATGAAGAATTAATAAATATGTTTATAAAAGAAAATTTAAATTATGAAGATTTCTTAATTAGCACATTACTTTCTTTGTGCCCGAACCATATAATTATATACGATTCTTTACAAACTAACTCATCTAGAGAAATTATAGATACTATAAAAGCGATATTTGAAGAAAAGGTAGAAGAAAAAAATAAATCTTAAAATTTAAAAAATGTATTGAAAAAAATTCATTAAAGTATAAAATATATATTGTTTCTAATTAAAATGATAAGGAGATTTGAGATGAACAATATATATATAATTTTAATAATGGCAATTATTGGAGGTATTATCGGATATGTAACTAATAAATTAGCTATAAAGCTTATATTTAGGCCTATAAATCCTATAAAAATACCTCTGACAAATTTTGAAATAATAGGTCTTATACCAAAGAGAAGAAAAGAAATAGCTATAAAAATAGGAGAAGTTATACAAGATGAGTTTGTATCTTTAGATGATATATTAGAAAATTTAATAACAGAAGAAGATAAAGTAAAAGCTACTGAATATATAAAACTTAAAGTTAACTCTATAGTAGAGGAAAAAGCAACTCTTATACCAAGCTATATAAAATCTGTTATAAAAAACTATATAGAGGATATAATAGAAAAAGAAGTTAGTGCTTCTATTGACGAATTAGGAAGTGAAGTTGTATCAAAAGCGCATGAAAGAGTAAATATACAACAAATAGTAGAGGAAAAGGTTGATAGTTTAGATTTACTTGAATTAGAAAATATAATACTTAGTATAGCGAGCAATGAGTTAAAGCATATAGAATTATTGGGATTAATACTAGGTTTTGTTATAGGAATAATACAAGGTATAATAACAATTTTTATATAAATTTTATGTAACAAAAAAATATTTGAATTTATATAATATTTAGAGTTGATATATATCACTTGATTTGATATAATTTGTATTAATATTAATATAGTTGCTATGAAAAGGAAGAGTAAAATAGAAACAATTTTCAGAGAGGATATATCATAGGCTGAAAGTATATCTAAAAATGACTATTTGAAAACTACCTTGGAGCAGAGTTTAGTAGCTTATAAGCGCTTATAAGTAAAAGTACTCGGTTGACAACCTTATAGTCATCAAGAGGGCAATGTTTATAGCATGCCAACTTGGGTGGAACCGCGAATGTTACTCGTCCCATGATTTTCATGGGCCGAGTTTTTTTATTTTATACAAAAAAATTAAGGAGGTAAGGTCATGATAAAAGTTACTTTAAAAGATGGATCTGTAAAGGAGTATGCTAAAGGTACTACAGTTATGGATATTGCTAAATCGATAAGTGAAGGATTAGCTAGAAGTATAGTAGCTGCATCTGTTAATGAAGACGTTGTTGGGTTAGACTTCCAAGTTAACGAAGATTGCGAATTAAATTTATTTAAATTTGATGATGAAGAAGGAAAAGATGTGTTCAGACATACATCTGCTCATATGCTAGCTCAAGCTATAAAAAGATTATACCCTGAAGCTAAATTAGCTATAGGTCCAAGTATTGAAAATGGATTTTACTATGATATAGACTTAGAGTACAGATTAACTCCAGAGGATTTAGAAAAGATAGAAGCTGAAATGAAAAAAATAGCTAAAGAAGATTTAGCTATAGAGAGATTTGAATTAAATAGAGAAGATGCTATAAAGTTAATGGAAGAACAAGGGGAAAATTACAAGGTAGAACTTATATCAGAGCTACCTGAGGGAGAAATTATATCTTTCTATAAACAAGGAGATTTTACAGATTTATGTAGAGGACCACATTTATCTTCTACTAAAAAGGTTAAAGCTATAAGACTTCAAAACGTAACAGGGGCTTACTGGCGTGGAGATGAAAAAAATAAGATGTTACAAAGAATATATGGAACATCTTTTGAAAAGAACAAAGATTTAGAAGCATACTTACATTTAGTAGAAGAAGCTAAAAAAAGAGACCATAGAAAATTAGGTAGAGAATTAGAACTATTCTTCATACCAGAAGAAGGACCAGGATTCCCATTATTCTTACCAAAAGGTATGGAACTTAAAAATGAATTATTAAAATTCTGGAGAGAATTACACAGAAAAGACGGATATGTAGAAATAGAAACTCCTATAATCTTAAACCAAAAATTATGGGAAACTTCAGGACACTGGTATCACTATAAAGAAAATATGTACACTGTAGATATAGATGATATGCAATATGCTATAAAACCAATGAACTGCCCAGGTGGGATGTTATACTACAACTTTAAGCAACATTCGTACAAGGATTTCCCTATGAGAGTGGCTGAGTTAGGAAGAGTTCATAGACATGAGTTATCTGGAGCTTTAAATGGTCTTAAGAGAGTTAGAGCATTTACTCAAGATGATGCACATATATTCATGTTACCAGAACAAATAAAGGATGAAATAAAAGGTGTTGTTTCATTAATAGATAAAGTATATTCTGCATTTGGATTTGAATATCACTTAGAGTTATCAACTAGACCAGAAGATTCAATGGGAACAGACGAAGAGTGGGAAGCAGCTGAAAACGGATTAAGAGAAGCTTTAGAAGAATTAAATCTACCTTATGTAATAAATGAAGGAGATGGAGCATTCTATGGTCCTAAGATAGACTTCCACCTAAAAGATTGTTTAGGAAGAACTTGGCAATGTGGAACTATACAATTAGATATGCAATTACCACAAAGATTTGATATCAGTTATGTAGGTGAAGATGGGGAAAAACATAGACCTGTTATGATCCATAGAGTTGCATTAGGAAGTATAGAAAGATTTATAGGTATATTAATAGAGCACTATGCTGGTAAATTCCCAACTTGGATATCTCCAGTTCAAGCTAAAATATTACTAGTATCTGATAGATTTAAAGAATATGCAGAAGAAGTTAGAAATGCATTATTTGATAAAGGTATAAGAGTAGAGCTTGATGATAGAGCGGAAAAAATCGGATATAAAATAAGAGAGGCTCAACTTCAAAAAGTTCCTTACATGTTAGTAGTTGGAGAAAAGGAAGTTAATGAAAAGAAAGTTTCTGTAAGATCAAGAGATAATGGAGAAATGGGTGCAATGGATGTAGATGCATTTGTTGCAAATGTATTAAAAGAAGTAGAAGAAAGAACTAATGTAATTCAAGCATAATAAACAATAAAAAAGTTAGCCTTTAAGGCTAACTTTTTTTTATACACATTCTTTTCTTATTATATTTTTTAACTCTTCATGAGTCATAGTTTCTTTGTCAAATAGATGTTGAGAAACTAAATGAAGATCATTTAAACTTGAGTTTAGAAGATTAAGAGTTTCTTTATAACAAGAATCTATTATACTAGTAGTTTCTTCTTGGATTTGCTTTGATAAAAAGCTTTTTTGATTTTGATCTATAGTCATAGCTCCAAGATTACTCATACCATAGTCACAAACCATTTGAGTTGCTATATCAGTTACTTTTTTCAAGTCATCCTTAGCTCCTGTAGATTTATGACCAAATATTATTTCTTCAGCAGCTTTACCTGCAAGTAAGATTTTGATTTTTCCTAAAAGTTCATCTTTAGTATAGATGTATCTATCTTCATCTGGAAGTTGAAGTACATATCCGAGTGCTTGTCCTCTAGGTATTATAGATATTTTTTGTATAGGGTTTATACCTAATGTATCACTAACTAGAGCATGACCAGCTTCGTGGTAAGACACTATACGTTTTTCTTTTTCAATAAGTTTTGAACTTTTAGATTCAAGTCCAGCGATAACTCTTTCAATAGCTTTGTCAAAATGAATACTATTGATATTTTCGCTGCTTTCTCTTACTGCAAATATGGCAGCTTCGTTTGCTATATTTGCTAAGTGTGCACCATTGAATCCGTGAGTTTTTTTAGCTAATAAGTTTAAGTCTACGGAGTTATCAATTGGTTTGTTTTTAGTATGAACTTTTAGTATTTCTAATCTAGTGTGATAATTAGGTTCTCCTATATGGACATGTCTGTCAAATCTACCTGGTCTAAGTAGTGCATCATCTAATAAGTCTAGTCTATTAGTTGAACCTACTATAAGTATGTTAGAATCTTTATTAAATCCATCCATCTCAACAAGAAGTTGGTTTAATGTTTGATCCTTTTCATTATTACTTTCTAGATGTCTTTTGGCTCCTATTGCGTCAATTTCATCTATAAATATTATACTAGGGGCTTCTTTTCTAGCCTTTTCAAACAATGTTCTAACTCTTTTTGCCCCTACACCAACATATTTTTCAACGAATTCAGATCCTGTTACATTGAAAAATGATGCGTTTGTTTCACCAGCCATAGCTGACGCAAGCAATGTTTTACCTGTACCAGGAGGTCCATAGAATAAAACACCTTTAGGAATTTTAGCACCCATTTTTTGATACTTTGCTGGGTTTTTCATAAAATCAACTATTTCAAATAGTTCTTCTTTGACCTCTTCTAATCCAGCTACATCATTGAATGTTGTTTTAGGCTTAGTTGAATCAGAGTTATCATTAGAAGTTTCTTTTTCCATTTTGGTCTGATTAAACGCAGGCGCAGGGTTGTTGATTTTCTTAAAAAAATTATTTAACATTTTCATAGTCAAACACCTCAGTTATAAAAATTGTTGTTATTACATATATTTGCCGATTTTCAAATTAATATTATTAAATTTTTATATTTTTCAAATTAAAAATATTTAATTCATTAAAAGTATGTCCATAAATCAAATAATTAATTATAAAATTTAAAAAATAATTGACACTTATTTAAACTGATGGTATAGTATATAGAGTAATAAAAAACAAGAAGAAGTCCGCTTCTCACCTTACAACGATAAAGTTAGTAAGGTAAATATAAGTTAAGATTTAAGAATTAGTTTTATTAATTGTAGTAACTTATATGGCGGATGATGATATCATTCGCCTTTTTTAATATAAAATTGGAGGTGTCCTACTATTAGTAAGGAATTAGCAATCAATGATGAGATAAGAGATAAGGAAATAAGAGTTCTTTCAGAAACTGGTGAGCAACTTGGAATAATGACTTCTAGAGATGCACAATTAATGGCAAATGAGAAGAATTTAGATTTAGTAAAAATATCACCTAATGCGAACCCACCAGTATGCAAATTAATGGATTATGGTAAACATAAATATGAACAATCTAGAAAAGAAAAAGAATCTAAGAAAAAGCAAAAGGTCGTAACTGTAAAAGAAGTTAGATTAAGACCAGGTATAGAAGAAAACGACATAAATACAAAAGCTAACCAAGCTATGAAATTCCTTAAAAAGGGAGACAAAGTTAAGGTTGAACTTAGATTTAGAGGTAGAGAACTAGGGCATAAGGATTTAGGAAAACAAGTAATGCTTAAGTTTATAGACCTAGTAAAAGAGTTTGGAGAACCAACAAAAGCCCCTGCATTTGAGGGTAATAACATGGTTGTAATGATAGATCCAAAAAAATAGATATACATTTGAGAGGAGGATATTAATATGCCTAAAATGAAAACTCATAGAGGAGCAGCTAAGAGATTCAAAAAGACTGCTAGTGGAAAATTAAAGAGAGGTAAAGCTTTCAGAAGACATATACTAACTAAGAAAGATGCTAAGACTAAAATGCAATTAAGAAAGTCTGGAATAGTTAGTGAAGGTGATGCTAGAAGAATAGCACAATTATTACCATACTTATAAGATCGAATACAAATAGATAAAAATTATTTAGAACAGAGAAACGAAGGAGGTTACGACGATGGCAAGAGTTAAAAAAGCTATGAACGCTCGTAAGAAGCATAAGAAAGTATTAAAACTTGCAAAAGGTTACAGAGGATCAAGAAGTAAATTATACAGACCAGCTAACGAGTTTGTAATGAAAGCATTAAAGCATGCTTATGTTGGTAGAAAATTAAAGAAGAGAGATTTCAGAAAACTTTGGATACAAAGAATAAATGCAGGTACTAGAGCTAACGGAATGTCTTATTCAAGATTTATGAACGGATTAAAATTAGCAGGTGTTGAAGTTAACAGAAAAATGTTATCTGAAATGGCTATAAACGATCCTCAAGGATTCGCTAAATTAGTAGAAGTTGCTAAATCAAAATTAGCTTAATTATATAAAACTCTGGGTTGAATCTCAGAGTTTTTTTTATGCGTTTAAACATTAGATTAAACAAAAAATTGCTGAAAAATTAATAAAACTTGCATATAAAACAAGGTGAAATTTTTATCAAATGAAAAAAATTATATATGTTAAATTTATGTAAAGATATAATAAATATTTTTAAAATTACAAATTTCCATTTAGGTATAGATATATTTAAAAACTAAGTATATAATGTATTTTATTATTGTTATAAGCACAATAATATAGTTATACAAAATGAAGATTTAATTATAATATATACAGGAGGAGATAAAGTAGGTGAAAGAGTTTATTTTAAAGATTAAAAAGCCGATCAATAAATTAAATCCACCTCAAATAATGGTAATTGGTTTTGCTACTGTTATATTAATAGGAGCGATACTACTTACACTTCCTATTGCTACAAACACGGGAGAATCTACTCCATTTGTAGATGCTTTATTTACGTCTACGTCTGCGGTCTGTGTAACAGGTTTAGTAGTAGTAGATACAGCTACACATTGGAACTTATTTGGACAAATTGTAATAATTGCATTAATTCAAGTCGGTGGTTTAGGATTTATGACAATAACAACTTTATTTGCATTGATAACTAAAAAAAGGATAAATCTGAAAGAAAGACTTCTTATACAAGAGGCATTAAATCAAATTGACCTATCTGGGTTAGTTAAACTAACTAGATATGTATTATTGATGACATTTGTTATAGAAGGATTTGGAGCATTAATACTATCAACAGTGTTTATACCTGAATTTGGGTTAATTAAAGGAACGTGGTTTAGTATTTTCCATGCTATTTCAGCATTTTGTAATGCTGGATTTGATCTTATGGGAAATATAAGCGGACCATTTACTTCAATTACAAGATATGTAAATAATATAACGGTAAGTCTTACTATCTCAGCTCTTATAGTGCTTGGAGGTATAGGATTCCCGGTAATTTTAGATGTAGTAAAAAATAAAAAACCATCTAAATTAAATATACATTCAAAGGTAGTATTAATAACAACGGCAACATTAATAATTACTGGAATGCTATTTATATTACTTATAGAATATTCAAATCCTAAAACACTAGGAGATCTTTCATTAAAAGGTAAATTATTAGGATCATTATTCCAATCAATTACACCTAGAACTGCTGGATTTAATACTATAGACTTAGCATCTATGCATCAAGGCAGTTTATTTATAATGATTATTTTAATGTTTATAGGAGCATCACCTTGTTCTACAGGTGGAGGTGTAAAAACTACAACTATTGCAACTATAGTACTTGCTGTAAGAAGCTTTATATTTGAAAGAGAAGATATAGAAGTATTTGAAAGAAGAGTCGGAATTAATGCAGTAAGAAAGTCTATAGCAATATTTTTTATAGGAATATTAGTTGTATTTGTAGGTATTTTGATTATAAATTTAACACAAGAATCATTTGATTTAATAGAATCTGCATTTGAGGTTGCATCTGCATTTGCAACAGTAGGTTCAAGTATAGGAGGAAGTCCTAATTTAAATGTATTTGGTAAAATAGTAATAATGATGTATATGTTTATGGGAAGAGTAGGATTTTTAACTATATTTATAGCTTTAGTAGCTAAAAATTCTGTTAAAAAACAAGTTATAAGATTCCCTGAAGGTAAAATTATAGTAGGATAGAAAGTTAGGAGAGAACAGGTATGAAACAATATATAGTTATAGGTTGTGGAAGATTTGGATCGTCAGTAGCAACTACAATGCATTTGCTAGGACATCAAGTAATGGCAATAGATAAAAGTGATGATGCAGTACAAGCTATATCTGAAAAAGTTACACATGCAGCGATTGTAGATGTTACGGATGAACAAGCACTAAGAGCTTTAGGTATGGGAAATTTTGATGTAGCAATAATTGCGATAGGTTCGGATATAAGAGCTTCTATAATGGCTACGTTAATAGCTAAGGAAATGGGTGTAGAGCAAATTGTATGTAAGGCAAAAGATGAACTACAAGCTAAAGTTTTATATAAAATAGGTGCTGATAGAGTTGTATTCCCTGAAAGAGATATGGGAGTTAGAGTAGCACACAATTTAGTTTCAAATAATATATTAGACCATATAGAGTTAGATCCAGACTATTCTATAGTTGAAATTGTTACACCTAGAGAATGGGAAGGTAAGACATTAATAGAGTTAGATTTAAGAGCTAAATATGAAATAACAGTATTAGCTATAAAATGTGATAAAACTATAAATGTTACACCATCTCCAGAAGAAAAATTAAATGCAGGAAGTATATTAGTTGTTATAGGTCAAAACAGCAAAATAAGTACAATAACAGCAGATAGTGACTTTTCATTTAGGAGAAAATAAAAAATGATAGTATCGATAAGTAGTAAAGATAATGAAAAAGTTAAATTAACTAAATCTCTTTTAAAAAGCAAAAATAGAATAAAAGAGTCTAAATTTTTAATAGAAGGATTTAGAATTTTAACTCAAGCTATAGATTGTAATGCAGATTTACAATATGTATTTATAAATGAAAATTTCGAGACTAAAGAAGAACATGTTGAATTCTTAAAAGTTTTAGAAAGTAAAAATATAAAAGTATACAAAACTACAAATAAGATATTTAACGAGTTTATAGATACAGAAAGCACTCAAGGTATAGTTGGAGTTGTTGGTATACAAAAAAATAATATTCAAGATATTTTAGATGATAATTGCAAATTTGTATTAATTTTAGATAGAATACAAGATCCAGGGAATATGGGGACTATAATAAGAACAGCAGATGCAGCAGGTGTAGATGCTATAATAAACTTAAAAGGTTGTGTAGATATATATAATAGTAAAGTTACGAGATCTACAATGGGGTCAATATTTGATATGAAAATAATTAATATGACTCAAGAGGAAGCATTAAAAGAATTAAAAGATAGGAAATTTGATATTGTATCAAGTTATTTAAATACAAATAACTTTTATGATGGAGTAGAATATAACCATAAAACAGCTCTTGTTATAGGTAATGAAGCTAATGGTGTTAATGATGAACTTATAGAAAAATCAGACATACTAGTTAAAATACCTATATACGGAAAAGCTGAATCTTTAAATGCGGCAATAAGCTCAGCTATACTTATGTATGAAATCAAAAAATATATGATATAATAGAGTTGTATTGAAAATTCACACTATATATGATATAATTTACAATCAAAGTTTAATATTTAAAATACTATGAAAGAGAAAAGTATTTTAATAGTCCTTAGCGCAGAGATAAGTACCTAGGCTGAAAGTACTTTCTAAGTTATTAAAAGAAGTTCCCTCTGGAGTATCATAGCTGAAATTTAAGTAGGTTATGGCGTTTAAAACACGTTACGTTTTTCGAGTGGTTTGAATTATTTTTAATAAATCAAGCTACTAGGGTGGTACCGCGAAACAATAGCCTTTCGTCCCTAGATAGGGATGAAGGGCTTTTTTTGATGTATAAAAATTAAAGTGAAAGGGTGAATATAGTGCAAGAAAAACTACTTAATTTACAACAAGCAGCATTAAGTGAAATAAAAGACATGCAAGATATAGAGCAAATAGAGTCTTTAAGAGTTAAGTACTTAGGAAAAAAAGGTGAAATAACATCTATATTAAAAGAAATGGGTAAATTATCGGCTGAAGAAAGACCTGTAATAGGAAAGGTTGCTAACGAGGTTAGAGAAGCGATAGATACTGCTATAAGTACTAAAAAAGATGAATTAAAAAATATTGAAAAGCAAAGAAAATTAGCTGAAGAAGTTTTAGATGTAACTATGCCAGCTAAAGAATTTAAAGTAGGTAAAAAACATCCTATATCTCAAATTATAGATGAAGTAAGTGAAATATTTATAGGAATGGGATTCTCTATAGCAGAAGGACCAGAAGTTGAAACAGTTGGAAATAACTTTGATGCATTAAATGCACCAAAAGACCATCCATCTAGAGATATGAGTGATACATTCTATATAAATGATGAATTATTACTTAGAACTCAAACATCTCCAGTTCAAGTTAGAACAATGAAAAATGAAGAATTACCAATAAAAATAATATCTCCAGGTAGATGTTTTAGATTTGATGCTCCAGATGCAACACATTCACCAATGTTCCATCAAATAGAAGGGCTTGTAGTCGGAAAAGATGTTACTATGGCTCAATTAAAAGGAACATTAGATATGTTTGTTAAGAAGTTATTTGGAGAACATACTAAAACTAAATTTAGACCACATAACTTCCCATTCACAGAGCCAAGTGCAGAAGTAGATGTTACTTGCTTTAAGTGTCAAGGTGCAGGATGCCAGATGTGTAAAGGTGAAGGTTGGATAGAAATATTAGGAGCTGGTATGGTACATCCAAATGTATTAAGAAACTGTGGAATAGACCCTGAAGTTTATAGTGGATTTGCTTTTGGTATGGGGCTTGATAGAATAACAATGCTTAAGTATGAAATAGATGACATAAGATTATTATTCGAAAATGATATGAGATTTTTAAATCAATTTTAATTAGGAGGATTTGATATGTTAGTACCTTTAAAATGGCTTAGAGACTACGTTGATATAGATAGAGAAACTCAAGAATTCGCTGATATGATGACTATGACTGGTTCAAAGGTTGAAAAAGTAGAGTTCTTCGGAAAAGAAACTAATGGAGTTGAAGTATGTAAAATACTTGAAATAGAACAACATCCAGATGCAGATAGATTAAAGGTTACAAAAGTTGAAGTGGCTGATGGTCAAATACTTCAAATAGTAACTAATGCTACAAATATAAATGTTGGAGATTATGTTCCAGTTGCAAGAATAGGAGCTGTTTTACCAGGTGATTTTAAAATAAAAAAAGGTAAATTAAGAGGTGTTCTTTCAGAGGGAATGTTCTGTGGAGCAGAAGAATTAACTATACCTTCTCAATATGTAGAAGAACATAAAAAAGATGGAATATATATATTAGATCACCAAAATTCATTTGAGCTAGGTATGGATGTAAGAAAAGCATTAGGAATAAACGATGCTTTAATAGAATTTGAAATAACATCAAATAGACCTGATTGTAGATCAATAATAGGAATAGCTAGAGAAGCTGCAGTAACTTTAGGTAAAAAATTAAAATACCCACAAATAACTGTAAATGGATCTAATGAAGAAATGAAGTTTGAAATAGATGTTCAAACAGAATTATGCAAAAGATACTGTGGTAAGGTTATTAAAGATGTTAAAGTAGGTCCTTCTCCATATTGGATGCAAAGAAGACTTATAGAAGCAGGTATGAGACCTATAAATAATATAGTAGATATAACTAACTATGTTATGTTAGAACTTGGGCAACCACTTCATGCATTTGACTTAGAAGATATAAAATATGATAAGATGATAGTAAAACTTGCACAAGAAGGTGAGAAATTTACTACACTAGATGGTGCCCAAAGAACATTAACATCAGATATGTTAGTTATAGGAAATCAAGACAAGACTTTAGATTTAGCTGGTATCATGGGAGGAGAAAACTCTGAAGTAAAAGATAACACTACATCTATATTCCTTGAAGGAGCAAGTTTTGCAAAGGAAAATATAAGAGCAACATCTAAAAAATTAGGATTAAGAACAGAAGCTTCATCAAGATTTGAAAAAGGAATAGATGTAAATCTAACAGAAGCTGCTGTAAATAGAGCTTGTCAATTAATAGAAGAATTAGGTTGTGGTACAGTTCTTAATGGTATGCTTGATTATTATCCTAAAAAGGAAGAAGTACAAAAAATAACTGCTAACCCAGAGAGAATAAATAAGTTACTAGGTGTTAATGTGCCTATGGATCAATTTATAAATATACTTGAAAGTTTAGAGTTTAAGTGTAATTTAATTTCATCTGATAAGTTGGAATTAGAAGTACCAAGCTTTAGATTAGATATATGTGAAGATGCGGATATATTAGAAGAGGTTGCAAGAATTTATGGATATGAAAACATACCATCTGCAACTTTAGAAGGTAATGCTACAGCAGGAGTAAAAACAAATAAACAAAAATTTATGGATAATGTAAAAGCTAATTCTATAGCTGTTGGATTAAATGAAATTTTAACATATTCATTTGTAAGTCCAAGAGGAGTAGATAAGCTAAACTTAGCTAAAGATGATGAGAGAAGAGAATTTGTTAAAATAATAAATCCTTTAGGTGAAGAAACTTCTGTTATGAGAACTACTTTAATACCTAATATGCTAGATGTAATATCAACAAACTTATCTCATAAAGTTGAAGAAGTATATGCTTTTGAATGTGGAAATACATTTAGACCACAAGAAGGATTACCTGTAGAAACAAAGAAATTATCTATAGGGATGTACGGAAAAGAAGTAGATTTCTTCTCGATAAAAGGTGCAGTAGAAACTATATTAAAGAATGTTGGATTTGATGGATACGAAGTTGAACCAGAAACTAAAAATTTAACATTCCACCCTGGAAGATGCGCTAAATTAGTGTATAATAATATATGTATAGGGACATTCGGAGAGCTACATCCAGATGTACTAGAAAACTATGATTTAAATCAAAGAGTATATGTTGCAGAGATAGATATTGACCTAGTATTTGAGAACTTAAATGATTCTAAAGTATACAATCCATTACCTAAATATCCAGCAACTACTAGAGATATAGCTTTATTAGTTAAGGATGAAGTATTTGTAAAGCAAATAGAAGATATAATAAAGGCCAATGGATCAGATATATTAGAAAGTTATCAATTATTTGATGTTTATAAGGGAGCTCAAATAGAAGAAGGACACAAATCTATAGCATACTCAATAACTTACAGAAGTAAAGATAAAACTTTAACTGACGAAGACGTAGCAAAAGTTCACGATAAGATAGTAAGTGAGTTAAGTGAAAAACTAAATGCGAATTTAAGATCAAATTAATTAAGAAACAAATGTAGGGGGGGTTAGGATGAACAAAGTTACAGTAAAGATACATGGATCTGAATATCCTATGGTATCTGAAAAATCTAAAGATTATATGATAAAAATAGCTCATTATGTTGATGAGGAAATGAGTAGAATAGCAGAAGCTAATTCAATTCTTAGTACATCTCAAGTGGCTATATTATCAGCATTAACTATTACTGATTTGCTATTTGAATGTTCAGAAGAAAATGATAAGCTAACTAAAGAGAATAAAGAATTAGTTAAAAAAGCAGAAAAACCTAACCAAGAAGTTCAACTAGAGATGAAAAAAATAAAGTTAGAACTTGATAATAAAGTTGAAGAGCTTGGTAAAAAACAAGATGAAATAGATTCTCTAAAGACAGAACTAAAAAATAAAGCTAATGACTTAGAGGAAATGAATCCTCTTAAAGAAGAGATTGAGGAACTTAAAAAGAATTTAGATGAAGCTAATGAGAAAACTGAGATAGCTGAAAAGCTAGCTTCAGATTTCCAAAATAAATTATATGATTTACAGTTGAAAAACATAGAGTTAGAACAAGAGTTAAATTATATAAAAGCATCTGGAAAACTTTTAAAATAATAGAATACTTTCAGAAACCTTCAGGAAAAATAACCTGAAGGTTTTAGTTTTTAATGACAATAAGGAGGTAGTTATGAATACAGAATTACTAGCACCTGTAGGTAGTTTTGATGCGTTAAAAGCAGCTGTACAAAATGGAGCAAATGCAGTTTATTTAGGTGGAAAAGAATTTAGTGCTAGAGCTTCAGCAAATAACTTTGACAGAGAAGAATTACAAGAAGCTGTAAAGTATGCACATATAAGAAATGTAAAAATATTTGTAACAGCAAATACACTTATAAAACAATATGAAATAGATGATTTTCTTAATTATATAAAATACTTATATGATATAGACGTTGATGCAGTTATACTTCAAGATATAGGAATGGCTAAACTAATAAAAAGGTTACTTCCAGACTTTGAATTGCATGCAAGTACACAAATGGTTGCACATTCCCTAGAAGATACATTATATTTACAAAACCTTGGATTTGACAGGGTTGTTTTAGCTAGAGAACTTAATATTGATGAGATTGAGCATATATGTAAAAATACTAATGTTGATATTGAGATATTTGTACATGGAGCATTATGTGTATGCTATTCAGGTCAGTGTTTAATGAGTAGTATGATAGGAAACAGATCGGGAAATAGAGGTAGATGTGCTCAACCATGTAGACAAAAGTATGAATTAATAGATATAAACTCAGGCAAAGTCATAGATACAGAAGGTGAGTATTTATTAAGTCCTAGAGATTTAAATACGATAGAGGAAATAGACAGAGTTATAGAAGCTGGAGTACACTCTTTAAAAATTGAAGGAAGAATGAAACGTCCAGAATACGTAGCAACTGTAATAAGTAGTTATAGAAAAACTATAGATACATATATAGAAAAAAATCAAGTAGATGTATCGAATGAAACTATGAATAATTTATATACTATATTTAATAGAAAGTTTACAAAAGGATATTTATTAGGAGAGGTTGGAGAAGATATTATGAACTCAAATCGACCTAATAATGTAGGACTTTATATTGGAAAAGTAATTGATTACAATAAAAGAGCTAAACGCTTAAAAATTAAATTAGAGAATACACTTAAAAAAGGTGATGGAATTAACTTAGGTGGAGGAACTATAGGAAGAATTATTAAGCAAAATAATACAATAAGTGATATAGGAGAAGCTGGAGAACTTATAGAATTAGATTTTATAGGAGAGGCTAAAAAAGGGCAAATAGTATATAAAACATCAGACAGTGATTTGTTAAATACTATTAAGAAATCATTTGAAGAAGATAGTGAAAATATAAAAATTCCTATAGATGCTACTATTGAATTAAAACTTGGACAACCTCCAAAACTTAGATTAAAAGATGGATATGAAAATGAAATAACTGTTACAAATGAAAAGCTTGTAGAGAAAGCTATGAAGGTTGCACTAGGTGAGGAAAAAATAGTTTCTCAAATAAAGAAACTAGGAAATACCACATATGTATTGAGAAATATAGATGTGGATATAGATGAAGGCATAAGTTTACCAATAAGTGTACTAAATCAACTTAGAAGAGATGCTATAGATAAATTAAGCAATGAAAGAGTCATTATAAAAAATAGAAACTTCAAAGATTCGTGTATAAAGTACTCACCAAAAGTTATAAAAGAGGATAAAGATATAAAACTAAGAGTTAAAGTTAAAAATATAGAACAATTAAAAACTGTAGTATTACATGATATAGATGCAGTATATTATGAAGATATAAACACATTAGAGGAAGCTAAAGAAATTTGTTGCAATAATATAAAGCTTATCTATTCTCCTCCTAGAATTCTTAGAAATAAAGATTATGCTATTTTAAATAAAGTTGAAAAAGTACCTATACAAGCTGGAAATTCAGGTTGTGTAAATTTATATAAGGGAAAAGAGATATATATAGATAGTTACTTAAATTCCTTTAATAGTGAAACTATAAATCACTATAAATCAGAAGGAGCAAATACAATTTGCTTATCTCAAGAGTTAAATTTAACAGAAATAAAAGATATGCTGAAGTATACTGATAGTGAAATAGAAAGTATAGTTTATGGATATACACCTCTTATGATCAGTGAATACTGTCCAATGGGAGTTTTAGTTAGAAACTGTAAAAAAGATAAAAGAAGCTCTGTTTGTAATAAGAGTTTATATGCACTAAAAGATGATAAAGATAGGACTTATAGATTATCTCAAGATATTTTCTGTAGAACTAGCATATACAATTCTAAACCACTATGTGTATTAGAAGATTTAAACGAATTAAATAAATCTGGTATAAATGTATTTAGAATAGATTTAACATTTGAATCAAATGAAGAAATAAAGTCTATACTTGAAGCTTTTGTAGAGTGTATAGAAAATGATTTTAATATGGGTATGAAATCTAAAAAGTTATATAAAGAGCTTGAAAATACTGGATTAACATCCGGCCATTACTATAAAGGTGTTGAATAATAAAAAAGGATAATATGTATACTAATATTACATATTATCCTTTTTTATGCAACTAACCACATAAGAAAGTTTTTGTGTGAAAATATATAAAATGAAGTCACAAAATGTACACAAATATTGAAATTTGAAGAGATTTTTGTTAAATTATGTAAATTAGGGTATAATTTACAATTGTGTAAGTATATTTTATAAATTTAATTTATACAATTATTCAAATAAGCTATAATATAATGTATTGGTTTTTTGGATTTTGTAAAAAAAAAATAAATATGTAAAAGTTTATTACTGTTGATATACAAGCTAAGGGAGGGATTTGATAAATGAACAAGCACAAATTGTTTAAATGGCTAAAAATAATTTTTGCATTTGCAATTTTCATTGTAGTAATTAAAGAATTTAAAAATGTATTTGAATCCTTTAATATGGATGTATTTAAAAGGTATGCAGATAAGTTAACAGTGTCAAACATGCTGATAATAGTTTTATTAGGAATAATATCGTATTTACCATTAAGTTTATATGATTTTATACTTAAAAAAAGAGTTGGAATAAAATTAAATAACCTTAAATTATATAAGTATTCATGGATAGCAAGTTCTATTGCTAGTATAGCTGGGTTTGGAGGAAGTACAGCAATAGCGCTAAAAACTAATTTCTATAAAGATCATGTTAAAGATACAAAGCTATTAGTAAAAGAAATATCTAAGATAGTTGCTTTAAATCTTAGTGGTTTTTCTATGGTTTGTTTCGTTTACGTAATAACAAACTTTACAAACATAAAGCTAAACCAATTTGTAAGTATAATGACAGTATTAATAAGTACTTACTTTCCTATATTATCAATATATTTAGTATTTAAATTTTTAAAATCAACAGCAGATCAAAAATCAGATATAAAAGATGCTGTTATTATAATGATTATATCTGCTTTAGAGTGGGTTACTACAATATTCTTAATATATAGCACTATAAGAATTCTAGGAGAACCAGTTCCTGCTGCAAAATTCTTACCAATATTTGTAGTTGCAATTGTTGCAGCAATTGTAAGTATGGCTCCAGGGGGAATAGGATCATTTGATATAACAATGATACTTGGTCTAGAAACTTTAAATGTACCATCAGAAAAGGTATTATTAGCAATGTTTTTATATCGTGTTTCATATTATATAATTCCTTTACTTATAGGACTTTTATTATATGCTCAAGATTACTTTAAAAACTTAAATGATGATGTAAAAGATATAATAATTACAACTTTATCAAAAATTGCACATATAGGACTAGTATTGCTTGTATTATTATCAGGTGTTAGTTTACTAATAACTGAAGCGACTCCTGATTTAGCTCGGAAATTTTTTATATTAAATAAAGTATCTAGTTTTTCGATAGTTCATATACCACAAAGAGTATCTATAGTTATAGGATTCTTATTAATTGCAATGTCTAGAGTAATGATTTATAAATCTAAAGGAATTTATAAACTAACACTAACATTAATAATTGGAGCAGTTGTAATTACTCTGATAAGGGATCCTTGGTATTATAGAAGTGCTTACCTAGCAATAGTTGCAATCTTATTATGGTTTGGTAAAAAGCAATTTTATAGAGAAAGTTTTGTAATGAGATGGGGAGTATTTATACAAGATATAATCTTGCTATTATCATTCCAAGGTTTATACATTTATACGGTTTATGCAAACTTAAATGGGAAAATCGGAAAATTACCTATTGCAAACTATAAGATACAATCTATAAAACATTATGGATTATCTTTATTGGGATTAAGTATAAGTGGACTTATAATTGCTATATTTTTATTATGGATGATTTACAAAATAAATAAAGATAATGATTTTCCTCGAAGACATATAGATGAATGTGAAGAGGATGTTAAAAATATAATCGAAAAGTTTGGAGGATCTCCATTAATACACTATATTTATTTAAAAGATAAATTTGTGTATATAAATGAAACTAAAGATGTTTTACTTCAATACCAAATATCAGCTGATAAAATAGTAATACTTGGAAATCCTGTAGGAAACAAAGAAAAAGTACTTGAAACTATTGAGAACTTTTACAATCTAGCTGATTTATATGGATATTCACCAGTATTCTGTGCTATAGATAAAACTATGATGCCTGACCTACATGAAACTGGTTATGAGTTTATGAAATTAGGCGAAGATGGATTAGTAGACTTAAAAAACTTTACACTAGAAGGTAGAAAAATGAAAAGTGTAAGAAATGCACTTTCTAGAGTAGAAAAAGAAGATTATACATTTGAGATTATATATCCACCATTTTCAGATGAAATGTTTGATCAATTAAAAGAAGTTTCAGATGAATGGTTAGGAGGAAGACAAGAGAAAGGATTCTATATAGGATTCTTTGATAAGGAATATTTAAATAAACAACCTATGGCTATAGTTAGAAACAATAAATATGAGATAAAAGGATTTAGCAATTTAATGCCTATGTATGATACCAATAAAACATTATCCATAGATTTAATGCGTTTTTCACATGAAACATGTAATGGAATAATGGATTTCATATTTGTAAATTTATTTAAATGGGGAAAAGAACAAGGTTATGAAAGATTTAATATGGGTATGGCTCCTTTATCTAATGTAGGTAGATCGAAATACTCATTTTTATCAGAAAAAATAGCGGCACAAATATATTCTCATGGACAAAACTTCTATTCATTTAAAGGATTAAAAAGATTTAAAGAAAAGTATTGTGATATATGGGAAAGTAAATATATGGCGTATAGAAAGAAAACTTCATTACTTACAACTGCATTACAAATAATAATTGTGGCTGAAAAACCAATAGATAAATTGAAATAAAAAAACTCCTCTAATTTAGAGGAGTTTTTTTATTTTACTACTTCATAGATTTTAATATTGCTACTAAGTAGTTCCATGTATTTTCAGTTGAAGATATGCTTAAGTGCTCATTTGGAGTATGAACGTCGTGCATATTAGGTCCAAATGATATAGCTTCAGCATGAGGCATCTTATCAAGTAATAAACCACACTCAAGACCAGCATGTAAAGCCATTATTATAGGCTCTTTACCTGTAAGATTTTTAAATGCTTCAACACATATTTTTTCTAATTCAGAACCTTTAGTATATTCCCAAGCTGGATAGTCACTAATTAATTGAAGACTTCCACCAAACTCAGATATTAAAAGATCCATTCTAGCTGTTATATCTTCTTTAAGTGATTTAACAGAACTTCTAACAGCACACTCAAATGTAACTGTAGAGTCTGTAGTTCTAACAACACCTAAGTTAGTAGAACTTTCAACTAGATTTTCTATATCCATACTCATAGTTTGGATAGCATTTGGTATTAAGTTAAGCATTTTTATAACTCTATTTTTAGAAGTAGAGTCAAGTATTGATTCAGGTGTATTAGTTTCAGAACATACTATTTCAAGCCCTGGATCAGAAGTGCTTAATTCATGTTTAAATGTATTAGTTATATCTTTTACGTGAGTTAAAAACTCATCTATTTGATCGTTGTTAACCATTATTACACAATCAGCTTCACGAGGGATAGCGTTATTTTTAGAACCGCCTTCAACCTTTGCAATATCAAAATCAACATTTAAAGAATTTAAAAGTCTTCCTAATAACTTATTAGCATTTCCTCTTTGTTTTATTATATCCATACCAGAGTGTCCACCAAGTAATCCTTTTATTTCTAATAAATAAGCTTTTCTAGGAGTTTCTGGTTTTACAAAGTTAACTGGTAAAGTTGATAAAGCAGTTACTCCACCTGCACAACTTACTAAAAGATAACCCTCTTCTTCTGAGTCTAAGTTTAATATGTATTTTCCTTTTACTAAACTACCATCTAATGCCATTGCACCAGTCATACCAGCTTCTTCATCAACAGTTACAAGAACCTCTAAAGCTGGGTGAGCTATATCATTAGAAGCAAGTATAGCAAGTCCCATAGCAACAGCTATACCGTTATCAGCACCTAAAGTTGTATCAGTTGCATATATATAATCTCCATCTATTCTTAATTTGATTGGGTCTTTCATAAAATCGTGATTAGTACTTTTATTCTTCTCACAAACCATATCCATATGACCTTGAAGTACTACGCCAGGCGCATTTTCATATCCAGGAGTTGCTGGCTTTCTTATTATTATATTTAGACTCTCATCTTGAATAGTTTCTAACCCTAAGCTTTCACCAAAATTACGTAAGTAGTCACTTATAGCTTTTTCATTTTTTGATCCTCTTGGTATTTGAGATATCTCTTCAAAATACTTAAAAACTAAACTAGGTTGTAAATCTTTTAAAACACTGTTCATAAAAAACATCTCCTTGCTAAAAATTAAATTAAATTATATATATCACAAAATAGATTTGATTATGTATAATATATAAATAGTATAGTACAAAATTACATAAAATACACTTAAAATTTACATAAAAATTTCTTTAGGAGGAAGCATGAATAAAAAATCGTTGAAAATTTTAGAGTTTGATAAGATAACATCATTATTAAAAGAAAAAGCTTCGTCTTCTTTAGGGTTAAAATACATCAATGAATTAGTACCCAGCTCAGACTATGAAGAAGTCAAATACATGCTAGAAGAAACTAGTGAAGCTCAATCGATACTTATAAAAAAAGGTGGAATAAATCTACAAGGCCTACATGATGTAGAAGATAAAGTTAAAAGAGCAAAAGTTGGAGCATCTATAGATCCTGGAAGTTTATTAATGATAGCAGATACTTTGAGGGTAGCTAGGCTTTTAAACAACAATTTATCTTCAAGTGAAGAAGAAGATTTCAATTACCCAATAATACAAGCATTATCAAGTGGACTATACACTTATAGGGAAGTAGAAGACAAAATATACAATGCTATAGTTAGTGAAGTGGAGATTTCAGATAGTGCTTCAAGCGAGTTAAGATCTTTAAGAAGAAAAATAATACAAAAGAATCAATCTATACGTTCTAAATTAAATGGAATAATCAGTTCGTCAACTTACCAAAAATACTTACAAGATGCAATAATATCAATAAGAGGAGATAGATTTGTAGTACCTGTAAAGGCTGAATATAGAGGTCAAGTATCAGGTATAGTTCATGATCAATCATCATCAGGAGCCACTTTATTTATAGAGCCTATGAGTATAGTTGAGATGAACAATGAACTTAGACAATTTAGATTAAAAGAAAAAGAAGAAATAGAAAGAATACTAAGTGAATTATCAGCTATGGTTGGAGATATAAGTGATGATATATTAAGTAATCAAGAAATTCTAGGAAAGATAGATTTCGCATTTGCAAAAGGTAAATTATCATTAGCATTAAAAGGTATAGAACCAAAGCTAAATAAAGAAAATTATATAAATATAAAAAATGGAAGACATCCTTTATTAGATAGAAAAAGTGTGGTAGGAAACGACATAAGACTAGGTGAGGAGTTCCATACATTAGTTATAACAGGGCCTAATACAGGAGGTAAAACTGTTACGATTAAAACTGTAGGACTATTTGCACTTATGGTACAAAGTGGGTTACACATACCTGCAGACTATGGAACGAGTATGTGCGTTTATGACAATGTATTTGCAGATATAGGAGATGAGCAAAGTATAGAACAAAGTTTATCTACATTTTCATCTCATATGACTAATATAGTATCTATATTAAATGAAGTAACTGAAAACTCATTGGTAATATTTGATGAGTTAGGAGCTGGGACAGACCCTGTAGAAGGAGCTGGACTTGCTATAGCTATACTTGAAGATGTAAATATGGCAGGAGCTAAATGTATAGCTACTACTCACTACAGTGAGATAAAGCACTATGCACTTACTAAAGATGGAGTAGAAAATGCAGCAGTAGAATTTGATTTAGAAAACTTAAGACCAACATATAGATTATTTATTGGAGTTCCAGGAAAATCTAATGCATTTGCGATATCTAAAAGGTTAGGATTAAGTGATTATGTAATTAATAGAGCTAAAGAATTTATAGATACAGACACTATAGCTGTTGAAGATGTAATTCATAGCTTAGAAAAATCAAGAGTAGAAGCTGTAGAAGAAAGAGAAGAAGCTGCTAGATTAAGAAAAGAAATTCAAGAACTAAAAGAAGAATATGAATCTAAGTTAGATAAAATAGCAGCTCAAAGAGAGAGATTATTAGAAGAAGCTAGACAAGAAGCCTTTAGAATTACGAGACAAGCTAAAGAAGAAACAGAAGCCGTTATAAAAGAACTTAGAAGATTAGAACAAGAAAGTATGTCTAAAGATAAAAATAGAAAAATTGAAGAATTAAGAAAAGAAATTTCAAATTCTATGGGAGCATTACAGCCAAGTGTAAAAAGCATGATAGTTCCAAAAACATCTTCAAAGGAAATAAAGGAATTAAATCCTGGAGATGAAGTTAAAGTAATAACTTTAAATCAACAAGGATCTGTAGTTACAGTAGATAATAATAAAAAGGAAGCTGTAGTACAAATTGGAATAATGAAAATGAACCTACCGTTTAAATCTTTAGAAAAAGCTAAAAAAGATCCGAAATCTACAGTTACAAAAGCTACTAGAAATGTTATAAAATCTAAATCTGGAAGAGTAAAAAATGATGTGGATTTAAGAGGTATGACTTTAGAAGAAGCTAGAGAAGAAGTAGATAAATACCTTGATGATGCATGTTTAGCAGGCCTTGAAAAAGTAACAGTTATACATGGTATAGGAACAGGAGTATTAAAAAGTGGAATAACTGAAATGTTAAAAAAACATAAACATGTAAAATCTCAAAGACCAGGACAATATGGTGAAGGTGGAATGGGAGTTACAATAGTAACTTTAAAATAAGGAGATAAAAAATGATATTAGTATCAGCGTGTTTATTAGGAATAAACTGTAAATATGATGGCGATAATAACAACCATGAAATAGTTAAGAAATATTTAAGGGGCAAACAATTTGTTTTAGTTTGCCCTGAACAATTAGGGGGATTAAGTACACCAAGAATTCCATGTGAAATTGAAAATGGAAATGGATTTGATGTTTTATCAGGTAAATGTAAAGTTAAAAATAAAGATGGAATAGATACAACAGAAAATTTTATAAAAGGTGCTAAAGAAGCTTTAAAAATAGCACAATTATATAATTGTAGTGAAGCGATTTTAAAGGAAGGAAGTCCGTCTTGTGGAAGTAATAAAATATATGATGGAACATTTACAGGAAAAAAAATTAATGGGGCAGGTGTTACAGCTGCAATCCTAAAAAATCAAGGAATACACATTATCAATGAGAAAGATTTGGAAAAGTAGACAGATACTTGAAAAAAAGTATAATTTGTTTTATCATAAAGTGTTATAAGAATAAGGAAGGAGTACTGATATGCAAGATTTTAAAATAGAAGTAGCCAAATCGTTAAAAGAAAAAATAGAAGATTTATCTTTAGAAGAAATAGTTGGGTTAATAGAAACACCACCTAATAGTGAGATGGGAGATTACGCATTTCCATGCTTTAGATTAGCAAAGGTATTTAGAAAAGCTCCAAATATGATAGCTGCAGATTTAGCTGAAAGTATAGAAGCAAAAGATGCTATATCAAAAGTTGAACCAGCGGGAGGATATGTTAACTTTTTCGTTAATAAATCTCAATTAGCTAAAAATGTTATAAATGATGTATTAACTCAAGGAAAAAAATATGGACATAGTGAATTAGGACAAGATAAGACAGTAGTTATAGACTTCTCATCTCCTAATATAGCTAAGCCTTTCCATATAGGACATATAAGAACAACAGTTATAGGAAATGCTTTATATAAAATATATGATTCTCAAGGATACAACACAGTAAGAGTAAATCACCTTGGAGATTATGGAACTCAATTTGGTAAGCTTATAGTAGCTTTCAAAAAATGGGGAAATAAGGAAGCAGTTGAATCTAACCCAATACCAGAACTATTAAAACTGTACATACAATTCCATGATGAGGCTGAAAAACATCCAGAAATGGAAGATGAAGCTAGAGCTTGGTTTACGAAATTAGAAAATGACGATAAAGAAGCTAAAGATTTATGGCAATGGTTTAGAGATGAAAGTTTAAAAGAATTCTCAAGAGTATATGACTTATTAGATATAGAATTTGACTCATATGCAGGAGAAAGTTTCTATTCAGATAAAATGGATAGAGTAATAGATATAATAAAAGATAAAGGATTATTAGAAGAATCTGAGGGAACAAACATAGTAAATCTAGAAGAATATAACATGACACCAGCGCTTATAACTAAAAAAGATGGGTCAACATTATACATGACTAGAGACTTAGCTGCTGCACTTTACAGAAAAGAAAATTATGATTTTGAAAAGTGTATATACGTAGTTGGATCACAACAAAGTTTACACTTCCAACAACTATTTAAAGTCTTAGAGTTAATAGGATTTGAATGGGCTAAAGATATGGTTCACGTTCCATTTGGAATGGTAGCATTAGAAGAAGGTACAATGTCAACTAGAAAAGGAAGAGTAGTATTTTTAGAGTCTGTATTAAGACAAGCTATAGAGAAAACAAAGGAAACTATGTTAGCTAAAAACCCAAATGCTGAAAATGTAGATGAAATAGCTAAACAAGTTGGAGTTGGAGCTGTAGTATTCCAAGAACTATCTAATAGTAGAATAAAAGACTATACGTTCTCATGGGAAAGAACATTAAGTTTCGAAGGTGAGACAGGTCCATATGTACAATATACTCATGCTAGATGCTGTTCTGTTTTAAGAAAAGCTAACATGGATGTAACTGCAGATGTAGACTATAGTTTATTAAGTGATGCTGACAGTTCGGAAGTTTTAAAGTTAATAGCATCATTTAACAATAGTATATTAGCAGCAATGAGAAAAAATGAACCACATATAGTAACAAGATTTGTATTAGACTTAGCACAAGCATTTAATAAGTTCTATCATGATAATCCTATATTAGTAGATGATATAGAAGTTAAAAAAGCTAGAGTAGCATTAGTTGCAGCTACAAAACAAACTATAGAAAATGCTCTTTCTATATTAGGTATGGGTGCGCCTGAAAGAATGTAGTAAATACACGTTTGTCGAAAAATAATACTTTACATCTAAATTTGGGGTATTGTATAATTAAATTAAGAAATGGCTCTGAAATATGAGTTTATTAGAATCAAAAGATATATATGGAAGTAGAGTATATAAACACTATTCTACTCCCCCCCTACATTTACGGCAGCTAATAGCTGCCTATTTTTTTTAAAAATCAAAGCTATTATATTATAAAAGTATATCAAGTTAATTAATTGATAAAACTATAAAATAGTTTGAGGGTTAGGAAGGTAGTATCTATGAAAGAAGAGTTATTAAAAAAAGCATATATAAATGCATTTAGCATTGAGGATAAATATATAAAAAATATGATTATCTTGAATACTAAGTCTTTAATTGATGATTTAGCTCAGAGATATGTAAAAATAGATAAAAATAGATTAAGAGATGAATTACTTTATTATAGATTTTATGGTGAAAAGCTATTGGATATAAATATAGTAAACATTTTATTACCAGTTATAATATCCAATACAAACATGAAAAAAAGTGAAGAAGAAGTTGTAAAAGTTATAAAATATTATGTATTGTATAATAAGAAAAATGAATATATGAATGATTTTTTAATTTCTAGTTTAATTTACAATACATTAATTCACTCCATTATAGAAAATAAAGACATAGAGTATGAAGAATTGATGCAAAAAATTAAATCAACAATAATTGAATTTACATATGAGATGGAAAAAACAGAAGTTATTAAGTTTGAAATGAAGAGAATACAAGTAATTCAAAGTATAGATAGATATATAGATTTAAAGATAAAAGATTATGAAGATAATGATATAATAAATAATTTACTAAATGTAATACATGATATATATATAAGCGATAGAGATACTAAAATACAAGGAATAAAGAGCATAAAAAAATCTATATTATCTATTTTAGGCTTTGATATAAATGAGAAGATAGATAACATAGATTTTATAAACTCTATGGCAGAATATATTATTAAACTTAGAAAATATAAAATAAATAAAAAAGAATATAATATAAAATCTGACCCGAGATATTTAATAAATTTAGAAATTGGAGATACAAAATCGGATCCAATATTAAATAATATTAAGGTTATATCTAGAAACTTTTCCAATAATGTTTTAAATATAGGAGTGGTTTCTAAAACGGGTGATTATAATTTTAAATTTAAAAGAGCTTAGTCATTAGTTTCTAAATAATCAACAAAAACTTGTTCATCAGTATTTGTTAAAAAGCAAAGTTCTTTTATAAGACTATTTCTAAGGTCGATGAAATCTTCTAAATTGGTATTTTCATAAGTATATTCTAACGCTTTAATAACAAGCAATAAATCTCTTTTAGATAATGCATCAATGGATACTTTGTCAAACAATTTCATACAATACTTCCTTTCATATATAATTTAGTGATTTAAGAAATTTATAATATGATATAATTCTACAATAATATAAAAAAACCTTCTTTTTATACATAATGTTAGAAAAAATAGTACATGTAATATTTTAACAAAAAATAGGTAATTATAGCTAATAAAATTAAAAAAGAGGTGATTTAGTTGAAAATACTTTTAACAACATTAAATTCAAAATTTATACATACAAACTTAGCGATAAGATATTTAAACCAAATGGTTAAAGATATTGAAGATATAGATGTAGATATAAGAGAATATACAATAAATAACGAATTAGATTTCATATTAAAAGATATATATGCTAATAATTATGATGTAATATTATTCTCAACTTATATATGGAATGTAAATGATATAGTAAAAATATGTAACAACCTAAAAAAGGTTAATAAAAACGTTAAAATTGCATTAGGTGGACCTGAAGTAACTTATGATAGTGAAGAGTCTATGAAAAAATATGATTTTGTAGATTACATACTTTATGGAGAAGGAGAGCTTGTATTTAGGGATTTTGTAAAATCTCTAAAAGGAGATATTAATATAAAAGATGTAGATGGCCTTGTTTATAGAAATAATGGAGATATAGTAAAAAACAAACCTATGAAAGATATAGAAAACTTAGACATAATACCTAGTCCTTATATAGATTTAAATAAAGCAGAATATGAAAATAGAATTGTGTATTATGAAACATCTAGAGGATGTCCTTTTAATTGTCAATATTGCTTATCTTCTACATTACAAGGTCTTAGATATTTTAGTATAGACAGAGTAAAAAGCGATTTAAAGGCACTTATAGACGCTAGAGTATCTCAAATAAAATTTATAGATAGAACTTTCAATGCAAATAAAAAATTTGCAATGGAAATAATGCAGTTTTTAATGGAAAATGATAATGACTATACAACATATCATTTTGAAGTTACAGCTCATTTATTAACTGAAGATATGCTAGAGTTTCTAAAGGGATGCAAAGAAGGATTATTCCAATTCGAGATTGGAGTACAAACTACAAATGAAAAAGTATTAGAAGCTGTAGGAAGAAGAGATGACTTTAGTAAACTTTCATATGTAGTTCAAAAAATAGCTTCATATAGAAATATACACCAACATTTAGATTTAATAGCTGGATTACCATATGAGGATTATAATAGTTTTGAAAACTCATTCAATGATGTTTTTAACTTAGGTATAGAGCATCTGCAATTAGGTTTTTTAAAGATGATAAAAGGAACGGGAATAAGAAACAATGCAGATGAACATGAATTTAGATATAAGGATTATCCACCTTATGAAGTTTTATACAACAAATATATAACATACAATGAGATTTTAAAGTTAAAAGATATAGAAGAAATATTAGAAAGATATTTCAATTCAAAAAACTTTGTTCTTTCAATGAGATATATAATTCATAATTACTACAAAGAAAGCCCATTTAAGTTCTTTGAAGATTTTGCAACTTACTTTGATAAAAATGGATATTTTAATATGTCTCAAGGTAAAAATCAATTATATAAAATACTATTAGATTTTTACACTGAAAAAATCAATGAAAATATAGAACTGTTTATTGAAATTATAAAATATGACTATATATCTTTAGGAAAAACATCTAATGTACCAGGTTTTATGAGTAAGATAGAAGTTGAAGATTTTAAAAATAGATGTCATTTATTTTTACAAAACGAAGAAAATATATTAAAATATATACCTAGATTTGAAAATACTCCTGCTAAGCAAATAATAAAGCATGTACATTTTGAGCCTTTTAAGTACGATATATTAAAACTAAAAGAAAATATAAAGGCTGATTTAGAGAAAAAAGAGAGTATAGTTTTATTTGTTTACGATGCTAAAAAGGTGTTTGAGAAATCTAAATCATACACAGTAGAGATATAGGAGGTCAATATGAAGTTTAGAGTTGAAAAATATATATTAAAAAAAGCTGAGGAATTAGCATTTTTAAAAATTAAAAATGGAGCAGACTTTAATTTAAAAGGATACACATTCCCTCAAGGTGGGTTAGATGTGCCTATAAAAAATGATGTATTAGTTAAAGGTATAAAAACTAACACAGCTCAAGATGGGTTAAGTTCTATGTCTATTGCAGATGCAATGATATACATCATGGGAATTGATAGCAATTTTAAATACAATGATGAATATAAAAAGTTTCTTAAAGCTATTGAAGAGAATTTAGATCTAGATTTAAAATCATATATGGGTTATATGTCTAGAAAGTACTTTGAAGTTGGAGATTATACAGATTCTCTAATATATCTAAAGTGTAGTGTAACTTTATATCCAGATGATGTGAATTCACTGTACCATTATGCAATAGTATGCCAAGAGTTAGCTAAGCACCATCAAAAAAATGGTGATGAAAAGCCTATGGAAGCATTCTTATTAGATGCAATAGAAGCTTTAGAGAAAGTTAGAGATTTAGATGAATCATTTGCACTTGCTCATTATCATTTAGGTTATCATTATTACAACCAAAATCAATATATAAAAACTAAGGTTACTTGGGAAGAAGCTATAAAATTAGGATTACCTGAAGACTTTATGGCTGAGATACAAGAAATTTTAGGAAAAATGGATTTTAAAGTTCAATATGAAGAAGGATATAATTTAGTATTCCAAGGTGAAAATGAAGAAGCCTTAGAAAAATTATTGCCATTATCTGATGAGCATGGTGATTGGTGGAACTTATTATTTATGATAGGATTAGCTTATAGAAATATGAATGATGTAGGCCAAGCTAAGAAGTATTTTGAAAAAATACTTATAATAAGACCAAATCAAGTAGATACTTTAGTTGAATTAGGGCTTTGCGAAGCATCTAGTTATAATATGAAAGGTGCTATAGAGTACTTTGAGAAAGCAGCAAAATTAAAGAAAGAAGATCCAGAAATACTTTGTAATTTAGGAATGGCATATCTAAATGATGGAGATTTAGACAATGCTACTTACTATATAGAAAGAGCATATGAAATAGATCCACAAGATGAAGTTACACTTGCTTGTTTAAGAGAGTTAAATAACTTTAGATAATATAATAAAAAAAGCTATAAAGAATAAATCTTTATAGCTTTTTTTTATTATTAAAAGGAGTAAATAAAGCGATGTCAAATAGATTAATTGTAGCTTTAAAAATTTATACACATATTTAGAATAGGGCAAAAGTAAAGATATAAGGAGGAGTTACAATGATCAACAACTTAGAAGACATAATAAAGGAATTAAAGGTAAACAAAAAAGTTAAATTAGCAGTAGCAGCAGCCCAAGATGAAGAAGTTTTACATGCTGTTTTGGATGCAATGAATATGAATATAATAGATCCGATTTTAATAGGAAATTTAGAAAAGATAAAGTTAATAGCTAAAGATCTAGGTTTAAATTTGGAAAAAACTGAAATGATTGAAGCTGAAAGCTACGAAGAATGTGCAGAAATTGCAGTTAAATTAGTAAGTAGCAAAAAAGCTGATTTTTTAATGAAAGGATTATTGGATACATCTATACTATTAAAACAGGTTTTAAATAAAGAGTATGGATTAAGAACTGATAGTTTACTAAGTCATGTAATGATATATGAAGTACCAAATTATCACAAATTATTAATACTAACTGACGGAGGCATGAATATAAGCCCTAATTATGAGCAAAAAGAAAAAATAGTTTTAAATGCAATAAAAGCTTGTGAGTCGCTTAATATTGATAATATAAAAATTGCAGCATTAGCTGCTAAGGAAAAAGTAAATGAAAAGATGCAGGCAACTATAGATGGTAAAAAGTTGCAAGATGCAAGTGAAGCCGGAATCTTTGGGCCAAATGTTACCCTAGAAGGGCCTTTGGCATTTGACTTAGCTGTATCACAAGAAGCATCTAAAGTAAAAGGTTTTAAAAGTAAAATTTCAGGGGATGTAGATGTAATTTTAGTACCTACAATAGAAGTTGGAAATGGAATAGGGAAATCTTTAACATATTTTTCAAATGCAAAATCTGCAGGAGTTATAATGGGGGCTAAAAGCCCAATTGTACTTGTTTCAAGGGCTGACAGCCATGAATCAAAGCTATACTCTATAGCATATGGAGCATTAATAGCTATGAAAGCTAGATAATATGTAAATTTTGTTAAAAAGTTACCTAAATTTATAGTGAAAGTATTATATATAATTGCTATAATTTAGGTAATTAATAAATATAAAATGCGGCAATGAATGTAGCTTATACAAAACAAAATACTTCTCTTAATTAAATTTATAAAAAGGGGATAGATATATGAGTGAAAAAATATGGTCAATTGATTTGAATACTCAGCTTATGTTGGAGAAGGCTAAAAAAGATGGGGTAGAAACAGCGTTTGATAGAAAGGCTGCTATGAAAGCTGCCTGTGGGTTTGGATTACAAGGAAATTGTTGTAGAATATGTGCAATGGGACCTTGTAGAATAACTCCAAAAACACCAAGAGGTATATGTGGAGCAGATGCAGACACTATAGTTGGAAGAAACTTTGCAAGAATGGTAGCTGGAGGGGCAGCAGCTCACTCTGACCATGCAAGAGATATAGCACACACAATGGCACTTGCTAATCCAGATGGAAATTATAAAATAAGAGATGAGAAAAAACTATTAGACTTAGCAACAGAATGGGGAGTTGCTACAGAAGATAGAGATATATATGATATAGCTCATGAGGTAGCAGATGTAGCTTTAATGGAATTTGGTAAACCTCATGGAACATTAAGATTCTTAGAAAGAGCACCTAAACAAAGACAAGAAGTTTGGGAAAAATATAAAATTAAACCAAGAGCTATAGATAGAGAGATTGTAACAATAATGCACTCTACTCATATTGGATGTACATCAGACTTAGATAGTTTAATACATATGAGTATGAGAACATCTTTAGCAGATGGTTGGGGTGGATCTATGATAGGAACACGTTTTAGTGATATCTTATTTGGAACACCTATACCAAGAGAAACAGAAGCAAACTTAGGAGTATTAGAAAATAATAAAGTAAATATAATATTACATGGTCATGAACCTTCACTATCAGAGATGGTAGTATTAGCGGCAGAAGATCCAGAAATGATAGCTTTAGCAAAAGAGGTTGGAGCTGAAGGTATTAACTTAGCAGGAATGTGCTGTACAGCTAATGAGGTTACTATGAGACATGGAGTTAAGATGGCTGGAAACTTCCATCAACAAGAATTAGCAATTTTAACTGGAGCAGTTGAAGCTGTTATAGTAGACGTTCAATGTATATTCCCAGCACTAGCATCATTATCAGATTGCTATCACACTAAATTCATAACTACATCACCAAAAGCAAAAATCACAGGAGCAACTCACATAGAATTCAACGAAGAAGAAGCATTAGAATCAGCAAAAGGTATAGTAAAAGAAGCTATATTAAACTATAAAAATAGAAAAGAAGAAAAAGTCTTTATACCAGAGGGGAAATCGTTCGCAACGGTTGGATATAGTATAGAAGCTATATTATCTCAATTAGATAGAGTTGTGAACTCACAAATAGATGAACCAGGAACTATAAAACCATTAGTAGACTGTCTAAAATCTGGAGTTTTAAGAGGGGCAGTTGGTATAGTCGGATGTAATAACCCTAAAACAGTAGGTGATGAAGGTCACATAACTGTAATGAAGGAATTAATAAAAAATGACATAATAGTAGTTGCAACAGGATGTGCAGCTCAAGCAGCAGCTAAACATGGCTTATTAAGTAAAGATGCTAGAAAATTAGCAGGTAAAGGATTAGCTACAGTTTGTGAGTTAGCAGATATACCACCAGTACTTCATATGGGTTCATGTGTTGATATAAGTCGTATATTAGAAGTTGTAGCAGCTTGTGCTAGCTATTTAGATTTAGATATGAATGATCTTCCAGTAGCTGGGGCTGCACCAGAGTGGATGTCAGAGAAGGCTGTTGCAATAGCATGCTACGTTGTATCTTCAGGAATAGATACATTCTTAGGTGTTATGCCTCCTGTTGGTGGTTCTGCTAATATGGTAGAAAAATTAACTAATACAATTACTGAGCATGTAGGAGCTAAGTTTGCAGTACATGAAAATCCGCAAGAGTTAGCAAGTGCAATAGTTAATAATATAGAATCTAAACGTCCTCATTTTGAAGAGGTAGTATACGAGAAAAATAATAAAAAAGTTACAGCAGAAGCTTAAAAAATAAAAATAAACTAATGACAGAGGGAGAGAGATATGAAAATAGCAATAACAGGTAAAGGTGGAGTAGGAAAAACAACTTTTTCTTCAATGTTAGCAAGAACATTTGCTGATGAAGGATATAGAGTTGTAGCAGTTGATGCAGATCCAGATGCAAACTTAGGTTTAGCATTAGGTTTTCCAACTGAAATTTCAGAATCGATAACTCCAATTTCAGAAATGAAAAAATTAGTTTCTGAAAGAACAGGAGCTGAAGCTCAAAGCTTTGGAAAAATGTTTAAAATGAATCCTAAGGTAGATGATATTCCAGCCTTATACTGTAAGGAATACAACAATGTAAGGTTACTTACTTTAGGAACTGTTGATTCTGGAGGATCGGGATGTGTATGTCCAGAACATGTTTTATTAAAAAGATTATGTTCTCATTTGATACTACAAAATAAAGATGTA
>NZ_JBOGBV010000074.1:0-37446 GCF_051656405.1 Paraclostridium sp. | reverse complement strand
ATTCATATAGAAGATATATTTATAGATAACAGCCAAGATACAATATTTAATGCTACAGTAGAAATAAGTGAGCTTATGGGGGCAGAAGTATATGCATACTTAACTGTTGGAGGTAAGAGTATAACTTCAAGATTTGATTCAAGATATAATGTTAAATACGGTCAGAACTTAAAGTTAGCTCTAGATAAAAATAAAGTTCATCTATTTGATAAAGAAACTGCTAATGCAATAAGATAGTAAACTATTTAAAAGCTGAGAAACTAAGAGTATATTTTGGTTTCTCAGCTTTTGTTTTATAATAGAGATAAGTAAACTAAAAAATAAGAGGTGGGATGGTGAAGAATTTAATAGAGTTTTTTGAAAATCAATTGGGGAAAAAGATTAATTTATACAAATATAATAAAAATGATATTTTAAAAGAAAATCATCAAATTGTAGTTTGGGACAATCAAAAGTATGTTATTGAACTTATAGAAGAGGATAATATTAATAATTTAAAAGGAAATTTTTATTTGATATATCAAAAGAATGTAAATAAGACTTTATTAAATGAGATTTTAACGACTCTATATGAAGATGTGAATATAGTAAACTATAAAGGAAATTTTATATTAAACACAGAGAATGTAGACTTAATAAATAAGGATACTCCTCAAATCATAGAGACTGAATCTTATGAAAAGACATACATAATAAATTTAGGTGAAATTAAAAGTAAAGATGAGTTTGATATTAAGTTAGACTTGATCAAAAGGTTAAAAAAATATATAGCGATAGAAAATAGTGATAGGAAATATTTTGATATATTTGATTTAGCTTTATACAATATGATTGAATTATGTGGAACTGATATTATATATAAAAAATTATTTGATTATAATTTAATTGATAAGGTAGATAATTTAGTTTTAGAAACTGGTATAGCTTTCATAGAAACTGGATTTAACATATCTAAGACATCTAATAAGATATATTTGCATAGAAATACATTAATATATAGACTAGAAAAAATTAAAGATGTATTGGGAATGGATATAAAAAACTTTAATGAAGCTTGCATATACTATATAATTGTAAAGAATTATTTGGTAAATAAAACCATATAAAAATCTTATAATTGATGTTTATTAAAATACTCGCATAAATTTAGGCAAAATGTGAAAAAATAGTATCAAATAAAACATCAAGAGGTGAAATTAATGAGACGATTTACTAGTGTAGTTTTAGCTATTATGATGGTTTTTATGTCTTTTAGCGTTACAGCTTTTGCAGATGATAAAAAAGCTAATACATCTATGGAATTATCATCTAAATCAGCTATATTAATGGATGTAGGAAGTGGACAAATATTATTTGAAAAAAATTCACATGAGAAACTTCCTCCAGCAAGTGTTACAAAAGTAATGACAATGTTACTTGCAGTTGAAGCTTTAGATAGTGGAAAGATAAAGTTAGATGACCAGGTTCAAATAAGTGAAAGAGCATCGGAAATGGGTGGAAGTCAGATTTTCTTAGAACCAGGAGAAACTCAAAAGGTTGACGATTTATTAAAAGGTATTGCAGTTGCTTCTGCAAACGATGCATGTGTAGCTATGGCTGAGTTTATAGGAGGAAGTGAAGAAGAGTTTGTTGGTATGATGAATGATAAAGCAAAAGAATTGGGAATGAAAGATACTCATTTTTCTAATACTAACGGATTACCTGTAGACAATCACTATACGTCAGCACATGATATAGCTTTAATGTCTAAAGAATTATTAAAGCATGAAAAAATAACTAAATATTTGACAACTTGGATGGATAAAATAGTAGTTGGTAAAAAGCAAGTATCTATAGGACTTGCTAATACTAATAAAATGATTAAACACTATCAAGGAGCAACTGGTGTAAAAACAGGATTTACTCAAGAAGCAAAATACTGTTTATCTGCATCAGCTAAAAGAGGAGAGACACATTTAGTAGCAGCAACTTTAGGTTCACCTACAACACAAGAAAGATTTAAAGATGCATCATCTCTTTTAAGTTATGGATTTGCGAACTATGAAAGTGTTAAATTATGCTCTAGAGGAGATGCTATAGCTACACTAAAATTAGATAAAGCTGAAGAAAATAAAGTTAACTTAGTTGCAAAAGAAGATTTAACAGCTCTTATCAAAAAAGGTGAAAGCAAAGATTTTACTAAAAAAATACAAGTTTGTGAAAATATAAAAATGCCAGTTAAAAAAGGTACTAAATTAGGAACTATAAACATTTATAAAGGAAATAACCAAGTAGGTAAAGTTGATCTTGTAAATGAAAAAGATATAAACAAAGCAAGTTACTTTAGAATGTTTGAAAGAGTAATAGACAACATGTTTTAAAAGGCCTAGATAAACTAGGTCTTTTTTACGCTTAAGAAAATCATATTTACTAAAAAAATGTAAATATCCTATAAAACTTAGTTACATCAAAATTATATGTTTTGAGCGTAAAAAAGCTTTTTGAGCAACGGACGAAGTCGTTGGCGACATGAACGAAGTGAATTTTTTATGATATTAAATAATCAAAGTGAAATCTTTAAGTATAAGATTTTTATCAATGATAATTTGATTATAAAGATAGATATTGTTATAATAATATTAAAACTTAAAAAATAGGAGAAAATTGAATGAATATATTAAGTCAGTTTTTGGTAACTGCAGTAGGAATAGCAGTTGCTATATCTGTTCATGAATTTGGACATGCATATGTAGCTCATCTTCTAGGAGATGATACTGCAAAAATGAGCGGAAGAATGACGTTAGATCCATTAAAACATCTGGATCCATTAGGACTTATAATGCTTATAATTGCAAGATTTGGATGGGCAAAGCCAGTTCCTGTAAATCCAAATAATTTTAAAAATTATAAGGTTGGAAATTTGTTAGTTTCTTTAGCAGGGCCAGCATTTAACCTGTTAACAGCTATAATATTTGCAAACCTTATGAGATTTGCTAGTATTGAAGCAGTACTAATTATATTTAATGCTATAGTTTCGTATTGTATAGGATTTGCAGCATTTAACCTATTACCATTGCCACCACTTGATGGATGGGGAATAATATCTACATTTATACCACTTAAATATTATGATGTTGCTTATAAGTATGAAAGTATGAGTACATTTATATTTATACTTTTAATATTAACTAATTTCCATTTAATAATATTAAATCCTATAGTAAATGTATTATATAGTATAGTGGCTACATTTATAATTTAAATGGTAAATTTATACTAAAAACCGAGGTAATTTATGAAATATAGTGTACAACTTAAGGTATATGAAGGGCCTCTAGATCTTTTATATGATCTTATAGCAAAACATAAAATAGATATAAAGGATATATCTATAATAGAGATAACTAAACAATATTTAGCATACTTAGATATGCTTGAAGAATTTGATTTAGAAATAGCAAGTGAATTTATAATAATGGCATCGAAGCTTTTACAAATAAAATCTAAATATTTACTATACAAGCAAAGAAATGATGAAGAAGAGGAAGATCCTAGACTTGAACTTATGGAAAAGCTTGTGGAGTATAAAAAGTTTAAAAATGCTACAGACGACTTAAAAAGTAATGTTACTTACATAGAAGATGTATTTTATAGGAAGAAAGAAGAGGTAGTAGTTGAAGAAAATTTAGATTTAGAAACGATATCTCTAGACTCTATAGTAAAAATACTTCCTCATATATTGAAAGTGAAAAAAGATGAATTAGAAGAAGTAAAAGATGAAAAGTTAAACAAGATTGTTAGAACTCGTATTATATCTGTAGAGGAAAAGATGCACTATGTTAGAGATATCATGAAAGAAAAAGAAAATATAAGGTTTACAAATCTGATAGATACATATGAAAAAGATGAAATAATAGCAACTTTTTTATCGGTTTTAGAACTTATAAAAACAAATGAAATAATGGTTGTTCAAGACTTATTCTTTGAAGATATCTTAATAAAGAGGAATATGGAGAGTTAATATGAGACGTGATGAAATAAAAAATATTATAGAAGCTATAATGTTTGCATATAGTGAACCTATAAGCATAAAAGATTTAAATAATGCTATAAATGAAGAACTTTCTTCTAAAGAAATTGAGATAATGTTAAATAGCTTAATTGAGGATTACAAAGAAAATAACAGGGGTATTCAAATCATTAAATTACAAGATAAATATCAAATGTGTACAAATAAAGAGTACTCAGAATTTATAAAAAATATATTAGAGCCAAAAAGAAAGAAGACTTTAAGTCAAGCAACTTTAGAAACTTTAACAATTATCGCATACAAGCAACCTATAACAAAGGTTGAAATAGAAGAAATAAGAGGCGTTAAAAGTGATAAGGTTATACAAACACTTCTTGAAAATGACCTTATATATGAAGCAGGAAGACTAGATAGAATTGGTAAGCCTATAATTTATAAAACTACTAATGAGTTTTTAAAATTACTAAATATAGAAAAATTAGAGGATTTACCATCTATAGAAAAATATGAAAACGAATAAATCTTAAAATAGTAGATGAGATAAAATATTTATTTATCATCTACTATTTTTTTGCATACTTTTGAAAAAATGGAAAATAATATAAATATGAACTATAAAGATTTAATGAGTATTTTATTTATTTCTATTGTAGTAGGAATACCGATTCTATTTTTTATTTTAAATAGTAGGATTCATTTAATTGTAACAGCTGATATAGATAATAAAAATACAGAGATAAGGGTATCACTTAGATACTTTTTTAATTTAATCAATATAACAAGAACTGTCTATCCTATAAGTAAGCCAAAAGAAGAAAAGAAAAATAAAAAAAATAAGGAGAGTAAAAGTAAAACTAAAAAAGTTAAATTACAAATGATTCAATTAGAAAATTTGATAGCTTTATATAGGACTGTTAGAAAGGTTCAAGTAAGTGAAGTATATTCTAATTTATCATATGGAAGTGAAAATATAAATTTTACTTCTTTTATATATGTCTTAATAAATATTTTATATGGAAATATAAGTAATTATTTTGATTCAGAAAAAATGTATTTAAAAGTAACACCCTGCTATACTCAAAACTTCATAAAATATAAGGGAGTTTTACATATAAGACCTACTATGAAGGATATAGTAGTTTTAATTAAGGGAATTTATAAAATATATATTGATATAAAAGTATATAAAAAAGTAAAATATAATGAGGAGTGTGAAGTGAATGAGATCGGCAAGTTCGATAAAGAGTATAATGGATACAACTCTTGATTCAATTAGAACAACTATTGATGCAAATACTATTATTGGAGATCCAATTAGAACAGAAACAACTGTAGTAGTTCCTATATCTAAGGTAACAATAGGATTTGGTATAGGTGGAGGCGAGTATTCAAGAGGACAATGTGAAAAACAGAGTGAAAAAAAAGAAATACAAAACACAGATGATTCAAACTTTGCAGGAGGAAGTGCAGGCGCGATATCGCTTCAACCAGTAGCATTTGTAGTAGTTGAAAATGGAGAAACAAGACTTATGAGCTTAGATCATAATATAAATATGGTTGATAATATATTAAGCGTTACACCTAAAATACTAGAAAAAATTCAAAAATTAAAAAATAATGATTGTGAAAATAAGGATAATAAAGAATGTTAAAATAAAGAATAAAAGCTATAGAAAAAGGTTAATTCATTTCTATAGCTTTTGTTTTTGAGCAACGGACAAAGTCGTTGGCGACATGAACAAAGTGAATTTTTTAAAAATATTTTACAATTTAATCATTTGTCACTTAAAAAATTAGAAAAACAATAGTATAATACATATAAGGCAAGTTAATTTTTAGGGTTAAATTAAACTGTCAGGGTTTTAAACTATAGGAGAGGTGAGCATATGGAAAATAAAGAAATATCAAAATTATTGATACAAAGTATGAACAATTATCAAAATTTGATTAAATCAACAAATACTGATAGATATAAAAAAGGTAAAGTATTAACAAAGAAGCAATTTTTTACTTTGGTTGAAATTCAAAAGCGTGAAAAAATAGAATTAAAGAATTTAAGTAAAGAGTTATATGTTTCAACATCTAGTTTATGTATACTTTTAAACAAGCTAGTAGAGTTAGGGTATGTTTATAGAGAAGAAGATTCTAAAGATAGAAGAAATACTTTTTATGGTATAACAGCGGAAGGTGAAGTTGTAGTTAATACAGAAGTAGAAAAGTTTATGCAGATAGTAAATGATAAAATAGATAAATTAGATTTACAAAAGAAAAAAGAACTTGAAGAAAGTTTACAAAAAACTATTAATATAATGAAAGAAATAATATAGCTTATGTAGAATAAATTTATAGTGTAGATATTTATAAAGTGGGTAAGTATCTATTATAAATTTATAGGAGGTATATTATGAGTATAAAGATTGCAAATGAAAAAAATTTGATACAAGAAAATGAGTTAAGTATATTTTTTATAGACAGCGATAAAAAAGTTGAATTTAAAGAAAAGGCTTTAGAAGCTTTAAAAGAAGAGTTTGAGGCTACTTGTTGTAATATAGAATTAAATAAAATATATACAGAAGATAAATTTTTAAACGTAATGTTTGTTGGCTTAGGAAATGATGAAAACTTATCTATGGATGACATAAGAAACATTGGTGGAGACATATCAAGAAAATTGAAAAAAATGAAATCTAAAAAGGTAAGTTTTTTAAATATAGAAGAGTACTTAAATAAAGATCATGTAAAAGCTTTAGTAGAAGGTCTTGAATTAGGGGCATATGATTTTACTAAGTATATTACAAGTAATGAAACTGATAAAGAAATAATAATAAATTTAGGCTTAAATGAGAACTTCAGCAATAGTATAAATGAAGGTGAATTACTTGCACAAATGACATTAGTATCAAGAAGCTTAGTGAATGAACCATCAAATGTTATATACCCAGCAACTCTAGCTTATGAAGTTGTAGAATTAGGTAAAACGTTTGGCTTTGAAACTGAGATATATGGTAAGCAAGAAATTGAAAATTTAGGAATGGATGCATTCTTAGCAGTAGCTAAAGGTTCTGATAAAGAGCCTAAACTCATAGTTATGAGATACTTTGGAGATGAAAATAGTGAAGATGTATTAGGTTTAGTTGGAAAAGGATTAACATACGATTCAGGTGGATACTCTATAAAACCTACAAACTCTATGGTTGATATGAAAACAGACATGGGTGGAGCAGGAGCTGTAATTGGAGCTATGTGTGGTATTGCAAAAGCTAAACTTAATAAAAATGTTATAGCTGTAGTAGCTGCTTGTGAGAATTTAATTTCTGGAAATGCATATAAGCCAGGAGATATAATAAATTCAATGGGCAAAAAGACAATAGAAATTTTAAATACAGATGCAGAAGGTAGATTAACTTTAATAGATGCTGTTTATTATGCTATAAATAAAGAAAAAGTTAATAAAGTTGTAGATATAGCTACATTAACAGGAGCAGCGGTAGTAGCCCTTGGAGATGTTGTAACTCCTGTATTATCTAATAATGAAGAGTTTTATAGTTTATTAGATGAAGCAGCAAAAACATCAGGTGAAAAAATCTGGAGAATGCCAGTATTTGATGAATATAAAAAAGTTTTAAAAGGTAAGGAAGCTGATTTAAATAATAGTCCTGGTAGAGATGGTGGTTGTATAACTGCTGGATTATTTATAGGTGAATTTGTAGGAGATACTCCTTGGATTCATATGGATATAGCAGGGACTAGCGTTAGTTCTAAGGAAAGTGGATATAAATCTAAAGGAGCTACAGGAGAAGGAGCAAGAACTTTATATAATTTAACAAAATTAATTTAAAAGATTTCTTAAGTTAGTACAATCTAGGTAAATTGTGGTATAATTAAATTAACCTAAGATTTTAAATTTTCTTCTTACATACTAAAGTATATGTTTACTCGCCTAGTGGCGAGTTTTTTTTTGAGCAATGTGGGAAGTAAGTTTTTTATTTATTAATCTGAAAATTAAGAAAAAAGATAGTTTATATGTGATATAATTAATATATATAAATATTTTAAATTCAGTGGGGTGAATTTATGGGGGATAAGGAAAAGAGTTTTAAAGATGAAAATTTTATTATTTATACTGGTATGGTAAAGTATATAAGAAATTTAAAGATGCTTGAAATTCATAAAAGAGATATCAGTCAAAAGGTTTATAATTTATATATAAATTTAAGCAATAAAAATATTAGCTTAGAGAAATATATAGTTAATCCTAGGGAGTTTTGTGATACTATATGCAAAGATTATATAATAAATACACCTGTTTATGCTGTATACTTAGAGACTATCAAAAAACTTTCATTAGTAATAGCAATAATGGCGTTATTTTGCGACTTGATCTTAGACAAACCATTAGTTAGCAAATATTTTGTATATATATTGATTGGTGCTTTCTTTATTTCAATTGTATTAACATATTTGAAGCTTTATAGATCTGAAAAGTATGGTTTAGAAGAAGAACCACTTAAATATAAAATTTTATATAATATTAGTGCATTGATTTTAATAGTTCCAATTTTTATATGGAAAAACAAGATTTTAGAAAATGGGAAAATTAGTATGATTTTCATAGGATTAATTTTCATAGGAATGTTTTTTATAAGTTCTTATATAGTTAAAAAAAGTAAAAAAAATATAGATAAAAAAACAAGTTATAAGAGTACTATTTAATACTCTTATAACTTGTTTTTTCGTTTGAATTTAAAATCAATATTATTGTTATCTTTAATTAATGTAGGTAAATAAATTAAAGATGTAATAAATGTGAATAACAATATGCTATAAAAATTAGCATTTGAAAAACTATAATCATAATGAGCATTAGTGAAGTGATTTAATAAAAAAGTAAATAAGAAAAATAAAGAACATGCTTTTATATTATCTACTATACATCTAGAATTCACATAAAACTTTCTGACTCCAACTAAATAAACTAAAGAATATAAAAGTAATAATCTAGATGCTATATAAAAGAAATAAAGAATATGTGGAAACTCAAAATATAAATCTTTAAAAAATATTAAGTCGCCTATAGAACAAACTATACTCCATGAGAAAAATACATTAAATAAATGATATTTTTTAAAAAGTAAAATAGCGATACACAAATATATTGTTATGCTTGTTATGTTTATCGGAAGTGTGTACAAAACATTATAACTTCCTAAAGAAATTAAACATATTTGTTCTAATATAATTATGAATACAAATGATAGGCATATAATTTTTTCTACTAAATAGCTGTATGGAAGTAAGTTTTTGGTTAGCTTAGGCAATAAGAATAAGAATATAGCTACAAAAAGTAGAATTATTAAATGTTCATTAGAAAAAACAAAATTAGAATTCAATAAACTCCCCCCTAACTATTTATAAGCAAGTTTAAATATGTAATCATGTCCTTTTATACATTATATTCCAAAGTAGTAGTTATGATATATAGTTTTTAAAAATTTATATAAATATTTAATTGTAACAAAATAAAAATTAGATAATAAATTAATACTATAGCAGTTAAAAATTAGACATTTAAAAATCATCTAAAGGAAGTGGTCTTTTGAAAAGAATAAGCATACAACCATGTGCTGATTGCGGAAGTAAATATTGTCCGTGTCATTTAGCATATTCAGGAGATTGTATTCAATGTAGTTTAATACAAGGCAGTAAAACTTGTGATTGTATTTGGCAGGGGGTTTGTGTATACAATGAATTGCAACACAATCGAAATGCAGCTTGTAATGAAAAGCAAGATGTTTTGTGTGATGTTGTAACAAAAAAAGAATTAAAAGAGGATATATACTTACTAGAGATAAGAACACCTAAAATTTTATTAGAAGAACTATTAAATCCTGGTTCTTATATATTATTAAGATGCAAAGACCAAATTGACTCAAGATATAATGTACCTATATCTGTTATGGATATAGATGTTGAAAATGAAATTTTAAAAGTAATAATTAAAGAGGTTGGACATAAGACTAAATCGTTATTAAGTTTTGATAAAGTATGGGTAAGAGGTCCATACTTAAATGGGGTATTAGGACTTAAGGAGTTTAAACTTACAACAAATAGTAATGTAGCAGTAATATTAAGCGGTTTATCTCAAGTAAATGCACCTAAAATAATTAAGTATATCTTAAAAAATAACAATCATGTAGAAGTATTTGTAGACACTAGAAGAACTATTTTAGATGAGGTTATAGACAAAATAAAAGAGTTAAATGTTAATATTCACTTCATAAATATAAAAGAAGATGAAGAGCTAATTAAAGACTATATAAGAAGAAATAATGTAGAACTTGTGTATAGCGGTGGATTTAATTCTTTTAATAAGGAAATCATGAAACTAGTTGATAGTGTTGACGAAAACATTAGATTCTCAATAGCAAATAATAATTTAATTGTATGTGGGGAAGGAATATGTGGAGGATGTACGGTTGTAATTAATGGTAAGAGAACGAAATCTTGTAAAGCTCAAATCAATGGAAGAGATTATCTAAAAAGTTTAAAATAAATTTGTTTTAGGTTTAAGGGGGAATTTAAAGTGGCAAAAGTAGTAGTTATAGGCGGCGGATGGGCTGGTTGTGCAGCTGCAATATCTGCAAGGAAAGCAGGAGCAGAGGTTACTATTTTAGAAAGAACCGATCTTTTACTAGGACTTGGTAATGTTGGAGGAATAATGAGAAACAATGGAAGATATACTGCAACAGAAGAAGCTATAGCCCTAGGAGCAAGTGAGTTATTTGAATTAACAGATAAGTATAGTACACACAAAGACATGGATTTTCCAGGCCACAAACATTCAACTATATATAATGTAACAGAAATTGAAAAGCCTGTAAGAGAAAAAATATTAAGTATGGGTATAGAAGTAAGATTTTTCTCTAGAGTTATAGATGTAAAATTAGATGGTAAGAAAATAAAAGCTGTTGTTTTAGAAGATGGGGAGATTATAAGTGGAGATTCATTTGTAGAAACAACAGGATCTTCAGGCCCTATGGGAAATTGCACTAAGTACGGTAATGGATGCGCTATGTGTGTTTTAAGATGTCCTTCATTTGGAGGAAGAGTTAGTATAACTAGTAAGTGTGGAATAGAAGATATGTATGGAAGAAGAAACACAGGGGAGTTAGGGGCTTTTAGTGGCTCTATGAAATTATTAAAAGAAAGTTTAAGTGAAGAAATTCAAAAAGATTTAAATGAAAAAGGTTGTGCTGTAATACCTTTACCAGAAGAACTTGTAAATACAGAGAAACTTGATATAAAAGTTTGTCAACAATACTCACTACCTGAGTTTGCTAAGAATTTAATCCTTATAGATACAGGTCATGCATGATTGTATGTATTGCGACACTTTGGCAATAAAAGGAAGGGAGTCTTCTATTTTTTTTTACTCCCCCAAAATTCAATATCAACCTCTTGTTTTTCCCCATCCCAATTTATCTTATCAACAATCACACCGAGCATAAATTTCCTTTTATGAAAATCCTCGATACAATCGAAATAACTTTTAAATTCATTAACAGCATTTATAACCAACTCAACATTTCTAAAATCTCTTTTATTATTATCAACCTCATTAACTAAATCACTATACTTCTTATTAAGTTCTTTAATTTCTTTACCGAGCTCATTAATCTTTTCTTTGAATAAATCAGAAAGCTCATCATCAAAATCAACCATTCTTTCAAATAAACTATTTAACTGAATTTTTTTAGATTTAATCTTAGCTTGGATATCTGTAATATCTTTCTCTCTAGAAGATGCAGAACTTTCACCGTCATTTAAATTGGATAAAAGCATATCAGTATCGATATCCATAATACTTTCAATAATAACTTTTTCAATATCAGGACCTTTTACATTCTTATTATCACATGCAACTCCTTTTGAATTGACCTTTTTAGTACAAGTATAATAGTGGTAGTTACGACCATAAGTAACTCTCATAGGAGAACCACACTTACTACATCTAATAATACCTGTTAAAAGACCTTTCTTAGATGTTCCAAGCCTTAAACTCTTGGTATTATCCTTATTCTTATCAAGAAGCTGTTGCACGAGTAACCAATCATTACCATTTATAATTCCTTTTGAGTTACAAACTGCTGCTATCCATTCACTTTTATCTTGTTTAACACCTTTGGATTTTTTATTATAAGTAAGTATCCCACATTCATTGGGATCTCCAGACACATTGATACCTTTATTTTTTAGATAATTTAAAACTGACTCATCACTTTTAACATAGATAGGATTTCTAAGAATTTTACTTATAGATGAAGCTGAAAATTCTTTATTTCTTTTACCAGTAAAATTTGTAGTATACATAAACGCTACAACTTGAGTAATAGAACCTAATTCTAGGTACTTTCTATAAATTAATCGTATAATCTCAAGTTCTTCTTTATTTGGAATTAGTTTGCTCATTTTTCTTTCTTTAAGCTCATCATCAATATATGATATATTTTCTGAGTTAAATCCAAGTGGAGCAGTACCACCAAGCCATCGACCACTTTTAGCAAGTTCAAGCATGTTATCTCGAACACGTTCCGCAATAGTTTCTCTTTCTAATTGAGCAAACACTGAAGCGATAAACATCATAGCTCTACCCATTGGAGTAGAAGTATCAAATTGTTCTCTAATGGATACAAAAGATATATTATATTTTTGTAAATCTTCTATAAGAGAAGAGAAGTCTGCTATATTTCTTGAAACTCTATCAAGCCTATAACAAATTAAAATATCAAATTTTTTATTCTTTGCATCAGATAAGAGTTTTTGAAACTCAGGTCTATCTAAGTTCTTACCACTAAAACCTTCATCCTCATAAACAAAAATATCACTTTGACTAGCACCAAAATGACTTTTAGCATAATCGCTACAAAGTTGTATTTGGTTTTCTATAGATTCACCTTTACCAGTAAAAACCGACTTTCTTGAGTAAATTGCTATTTTCAATTAAAACACCTCCAACTTTGTTAAAGAGTATCATTATCTAGATTCTTTGCCTTGTAACGTACAAGATTATATGGAATACACGAGCACTTAGATATATGTTCTAAAGTGCATCCTTGGTATTCTTTAAATATATAGTCATCAAGCAAAAGTTCAGCAGCGAATAAATTTGCCTGACGTTTATATCTTTCCTTAACTGATAAAGTATTATTACTTAAAAACAAAATATTTTCTCCCTCATGTAAAACTGCATGACCCAATTCATGAGCTGCTACTATAAGTCTATGCTCGTAAGGAAGATCACTATTTATATAAATAATTTTTTCTCCAAATATTTCTTGATAACATCCGTTTAAACCACCCCTTAATGGTTTCTCAACTAATATTATGGCTAAATAATCTATTAAATCAAATGGATTATTAGTCTTATATTTATTAATTAGATTTCTTGCCTCATATTTTATGTTCATTAAAATCTCCCCTAAATATAAAGAACTATTAACTTTATTAATTTATTTTTTTTCCCTTAGTTTTTCTTCTTGCTTTTTCTTTGCCATAGCTATACCAATTTCCATGGCTGAAAGTAAACTTTCTACTGCATCTGCATTTAAATATTCCCCATCAAACATTAAGGCGTCACTATTTTCAAGTTGGGCTTTAATATCTTCTAAAGCTTTTTTTACATCAGATTTACCCTTTTTAGATAAAGGGTTCTTTTCATCTGTTTTCCCAAATAAGTAATCAATTGAAACATTAAAGTAATCCGATAACTGGCTAAGCATTTCACTCTTTGGCTCTCGAGTGCCATTTTCATATCTAGACAATGTTACCTTAGTGGTATTCAAATCGTTTGCCATTTGCTCTAAAGTAAGACCTTTTTCTTTTCTCAATTCTCTCAATCTAAAAGCTAAAGTTTCCATTTGTTCACCTCGTTTATTTATAATTATAATAAAAGTTACCTAAAAGTAAACAAAAGTAACCAAATATAATAAAAATAATATTAAATAGTATTGACTAGTTACCTAAATGGTAATATAATTTAATCATAGAAAGTTACCATTTAGGTAATAATAAGGAGGGGGAGAATATTTGATTTATAAAAATAACTTAAAGGGAATTAGAGTTAGTAAAGGTTTAACACAAGAAAGTTTAGCTAGACTCATAAACATGCCAAAATCAACTTACATTAAAAAAGAAAATGAGGAAACTTTCTTTAACATAAAAGAAGCTAAAAAAATAGCAGAAGTATTAGGATTAGGGGTAGAATATATTTTTTTAAATGAGGGTTACCAAAAGGGTAATAAGTAGTAAAAGGGGGAGTAGAAATGGAGATTTTTAGAAATGAAGAGTTTGGAGAAGTAGGGGTAATAGTAGTTGATAATAAAGAATATTTCGATGCAATTGAAAGTGCTAGAATCTTAGGTTATGCAAATCCTAGAGATGCAGTGATAAGACACTGTAATAAAGAGGGTGTCGTGTTCCATGACGTAGGGGTAATTACAGGTAAAAAGAGAAATGGGGAAGATGCAATACAGTTTGTAAATAAGAAATTTATAGATGAAGCTAATTTATATAGATTAATTATTAGGTCGAAACTTAAAAGTGCTAGAAGATTTGAAAAGTGGGTATTTGAAACAGTCTTACCAACAATAAGAAGTCATGGAGCTTATATGACTGATAATGTATTAGAAGAAGTTTTAGACAATCCAAACTTTTTAAATAGATTGATGGGAAAATTGATAGATGAAAAATCTAAAAGATGTGAAGCTGAAAGAAAAGTTGGATTATTAAAAGAAAGCATAGTAGTTAATAAGCCATATGTTGAATTTTCTAAAACAATAAGCGAAGTAGATGGAGCAATTAGCATAGGATCTTTTGCAAAGTTATTAAATAACAACAACATACCTATAGGAAGAAATAGACTTTACTTTTGGTTTAGAGAAAATGGATATTTAATAAAAAAGGGAAAAGAGAAAAATACACCTAAACAAAAATACATAGATAGAGGATTATTTAAAGTTATAGAAAGAGTAGTTCAAACAGAAAGTGGAAATAAGCTAAGTGTAACACCTCTTATAACAGGGAAAGGACAGCTACACTTTTTAAAAGTTATAGAAGAAGATTACATACTGAGCTAATAACCTAGTGAATAGGACAAAACAAGATACTCATACATTTAAGTATAAGTATTTGTTTAGGGGGAGCTTAGTATGAAAGTTGTATTGCATTTACCTCAACAAGAAAACATAGAGGAATTTCAAGATAGAATGTATTCAACTCTAGCTAGGATATTAAGAGATTCATTAAAACCAGAGGAGTTGAGAAGTTTAATTAACAAATTAGAAGAAGCTAAAGAAAACATAAGTTAGATAAAAAAACCTCGTTAAAAATAAATACAATAAAAATAGGATTTATATAGAATAATCAAATGTTTAATTTATATAAATCCTAAGTTTTAAAACATAGAAAAAATATCTAATGCAGCAATAGTAAAACTCACTACTGTATTAAATAAAGAAAAAAACTGTATTATACTATAAAGCTTATAGTTATGTATCGTATCATATAAGCTGATACATCCAATAGTCAATAAGCCTATAATACTTAAAATAATAATATCAGCAAATATATCAATGCAAATTAAGATTAAAGCAATGATTGCTAACATAGAAGATAATGAAAAACGTTTAGATAAAGTATAAGTGTTTGTTGCACGTTTCAATATAAATCACCTCTATATACTTATATGAAATTATATAAGATTTAAAACTAAATAAAATATATTGAAAAATGGACAAGCACTATAGTAATTAGAACGTTAGTAGTTAAAGGTAAGAATAAAAAATAATAAAGCAGTATCAAACACAAAAGGCACGGGGGTGGCGAGAATTTTCTTATGAGTTAGTGAAGTGGTAAATAAATTCATTGACGAAACGTTAAAGCTCGAGTCCTTTAGAGCTTTACAGTGAAGGAAAGGAATATATTTATCACGAACGCCCACCTCACTAAGAAAACAGGGGGATATATTATGGCAGTATTCAGACAAGTACACATAGATTTTTGGCAAGATGGTTTTGTATTAGATTTAACACCAGAAGAGAAATACTTCTACTTATATCTAATGACTAACAGCAAAACTACTCAATGTGGAGTTTATGAACTTCCAAGAAGAATAATAGAAACTGAAACAGGATACAACAGAGAAACAGTTGAAAAACTTTTAGATAGATTTGAAGGTTATAAAAAGATAGTCTATGATAAATCTTCAAATGAGATATTTATAAATAACTGGGTTAAATACAATAAGATAGTTAGCCCAAAAGTTAAAAAATGCGTAGAAAAAGAGTTAAAAGAAATTAAAAGTCAAACTTTGATAAACCTATTTTTAAATGAATGCAATAAGTATGGATACAGTATCGATACCCATATCAAAAAAGTGGACAACTATTTAAATACAGTATCTATACCCATGACTAAAACTGAAAGCAACTTAGATAACCACTATGGGGAAGAAAAAGAAAAACAAAAAGAAAAAGAAGAAGAAAAATACATAAATAAAGATGTAGGTATGGATATGTGTGTAAAAGAAGATGTATCTAAATATGCAAAACTATATGAGCAAAATATAGGACTTATTAATGGAATTGTAGCAGAGTGGTTAATTGAAATTAGTGAAACTATAGATTTTAGATTATTTAAAAGAGCTATAGAAATAGCAACAGATAATGGAAGATGCAATAAAGGGTATGTTAACGGAATTATAAAACAATGGATAGAAAAAAATATAAAGACTTTTGAAGATTTAAAAGCCTATGAAATTGGAAAATTAAATCAAGGGGGAAATGAAAATGGATCACCTATCAATGAGCATGGAAAATCTAAGTATCAAAGAGATGCTAACTCAGAGGACTCAAACATTTATAGAAAACCAACAGAAGAAGAACTTAGAGAAATCAGAGCATTCATTGAGGGAGAAAACTAAATATAGATGTAATAAGTGTAGAGATTTAACTTTTATAATTGAAGGGGATACAGCTATTCCTTGTGAATGTAGAGCATTAAGAGAAGCTGAAGAGATTTTAAAATCAAGTGGGATAAGTGATGAATTTAGGAAAAAGACTTTTGAAAGCTTCGATTATACATATGATATTCAAGTAGTGGAAGCTTATAAAAAAGCTAATAAATATGTTAATAGCTTCAATGAAATCAAAAATACTAGAAATAACTCAATAATGTTTTTAGGACAAGTAGGTTCAGGGAAAACTCATTTATCACTAGCGATTGCAAATAAACTTATGGATAACTGTGTTGGAGTTTTATATATGTCTTATCGAGAAGCTATAACTAGGATTAAACAAAATGTAATGGATAGTGAGGAGTATGAAAGGATTATTGGTAGATATAAAAGAGCTAAGGTACTTTTAATAGATGATTTATTTAAGGGGAGCATTACTAAGAGTGATATAAATATTATGTTTGAGATTGTTAATTTTAGATATTTTAATAATTTGCCAGTTATAGTGAGTTGTGAAAGAGAAGTTGAAGAGCTTTTGGATATTGATGAAGCGGTGGGGAGTAGGTTGATTGAAATGAGTAAGGGAAGTATTGTGGAGTTTAAGGGTAGGAAGCTTAATTATAGGGTTTATGTATAAAGCTCATATTTAGGAAATTAGATCTATAAATAGTGTGATATAATGTTTAAATAAATAGCATTAAGGGAGGAATAGAGTTGTTTAAGAACTTAAATAATCAAGATGAAATAATAAAATTAATAGATAAAGAATATGTAATCCCTGAAGAGTATAAAAGTATAGTTAAAAAGGCTATTAAAGAATTATCTACTAAAAATTTAAAAGAAGAAACGATAGATAGGCTTGTGAATAAACCACAAAGTTTAAGGGATAATATAGGAGTGTTAGGAAAAGGATTTGCTAATTTCAATGGATATGTAGCAGAGTGGATGGTTTGTATGGAATACAATTCAATAAAGAATAAAGATAGTAATGTGGTGTTCTCTATGTTAAATCCAGATCATCAGTCAAAAGCAGATATAATACATATAATAAAATGTGGGAATGGATATATTTACAAGGCTGGTCCAGATGTGAAGGCTAGTGAAAATCCAAATTATATACTTAATTCAATGGAACGAAATTATAAAAATAGGCAGAATGTACCTATATTAGACGTACACAATACTATTACAACTGAAGAAGAGAGAAGAAAGAATTTGAAGCCTAGGCAATTAGAGCGATTTAATAATTTGAAGGAGAGTTTTCCGAGAAAAAGCCTTATACCCTCATCTATATCACCAGAAGTTTTGCGTAGTACATCATTGAACTATATTAAATATATAGAACATGGAGTATTACCTAGTCAAAACTCAAAAATAGACTTTAATGTAAAAAACATACAAAATCAAGACTATATAAATAAATTAAAACAAAAATCTAGAGAAAATGTTTTAAAAACAAGTAAATGGAGTGAATATAAGATAATAGATATAAATACAAAGGCAAAGACAGATCAAAATATAGAAAAAGATAATTTGAAATTTAATGAAAATAAATCTAATACTGAAGATAAAAATAAAAAATATAAAAATAAAAATAAAAATATAGATATTGAGATTGATGAAAAAAAATTACAAAAGTATGTCCATTATGGATATAAAATATATAAAACCATTAATAATATATATAAATCATACAAAAGCGCAAAAACTGATGTATATGAAGATTACATAGAATATCAAGAAAACTTAGATGATTTACACGAAAATATTAGGTGTGAACATGATGTAAAGGAACATATAAGAATCTGTAAATCTGGTAAAGAAGTAAATGTAAGAGCGCATAAGAGATGTGTGGGAAAATAATAAAAACTTAAATACATTTAGATAAGTCTAAAAATCTAAATATTTATTTTTAAAAAATTTAAAATTTAGCATTAAATATGTATTAAACAAGATTCATAAATGGTATAAAATGGATTTATTTACTATTTTTAAATATTAAAATAATGTATAATGAATGTATAAAAATAATAAATATGCAATTATAATATTTTTATACGGAGGGAAGAATGAAGAGGAAAACAGAATTATACAGATTGGTTATAGAAGAAGAAAAAACAAAAGATACATTAAATGAATTAAATGAGTTAAAATCAGATATGCTTTTAAAAGACTTTTTAAATCATTACTATGACCAACTTATATTTAATAGTGAAGTTAGAACGTCAGGGAAAGCTATAGTTGAAAATGATGAGGAAGAAGATTTAAGTGACGAGGAACTTAAAAGTAATATAGATGAAGTAGCTATGACTGAATCTATATTAAGTGAATCAAGTAAAGTTAGTCATACAAAGATAGACTTAAAGTCAAAAAGCATATGCTATTATATTGATAGTCTTAAAAAAGTAGATTCAGAAGATGAACAAATAGATGCAACTAGAGAAATTACAATTAACTATATAAAGTATGATAAAAAAGTTAAAGTTGTAGATAAAGATACTCTAGAAGCGATTTTTGAAAAGGGTAAGAATCAAGGAGATTTAGAAAAGCAGCATTACATATTAAGAACTTTTGAAAATGCAAATAGAGCTTTAATTGTTTGGGAAAAAGTTTATGGGGCAGTAACTATAGGATTATTAGAAAGGCATATGAACTCTAGTTATAGAAAGTGGATAAGAGAAAAATATAAAGATGATAAAGGAAAGAAAATAGATTTATTAAAATACAATATAAAAATCTATGCTTTACCATCAAAAAATTTCATTGAAGAACTTGAAAAATTAGAAAAAATATCTTTATTGAATGTAAGTGTAAAAAAAGAAAAAATAACCAAAGATGAAGATATTTTATACTCAGAAGAAAATATAAGTAGAGATTATGTTGAAATCTCGTATAAACCTTCTATAGGAAAGACATTTACTAAAAAAAATATAAAAAAATATTTTACAAATTCTCAAAAAAATAAAAATATAAAAAGACTAGTAATTAAAGGTAGAAGAGATGGAAGTAGTATTTCACTGGATACAGAATTAATGAAAATGAGCGAATATGTAGATATAAAACTAGGTGATGATGGATTGATTCTATCTGAGGATTTATTTAAAAAATATGTGGATTTGATAGATGAAAATGTGGAAGCTTTAAATGATATATTTATTGATATAGATATAAGCGATGAAAAGGCTTAAAAATATAAATATGGTATAGGGTGGTGGTTATATGGTTAGAAAAATTTTAATTATATTGTTAAATTTCTTTACAAGTTTAAGAAAAAAAGAAGCTTTTGATTTATTTATAATTCCTCTAATCTTAACAACACTTATATATGTAGTATGTAATTCGAAGATAGCTGAATTTGAGAAATTCATAACCACTTTTAATGGTATAGTTATAAATGTAGCAGCTATATTAGCAGCATTTGGAATGTCATCATTAGGTATGCTAATATCATCATCAAGTGAAAACATAGTAGATGCTAAGGGTAGGCCAACAGAAAGAAAAGATAGGAATAATAATATAATCACGTATTACAAATTACAAATATTGAGAAATTTCTTTAGCCTATTTATGTTATTTGGGCTATTAATATATTCAATTATATTTGTATTTCTACTAGAATTAAATATAAATTTAAGACCTATATTTTATACTGAACTTTTTATAATGCTAATATCAATATTTTCTCAGGTATTTGTTGTACAAAGTATGTACTTTTTATTTGTTGAACCTAAGATCAATAAAGGATAGATATATGAATAAGATTGAATATCTATAAGAATTAAGGATAACTAAATTTTAGTTATCCTTAATTTTATTATCTAAAAAAAGTGATTTTGATATTAGAATAAAAAACACTTTAATAAAGATTCAACTCTTAATAAATTTTTTATTGAATAAACATATGCAAATCATTACTATTTTTTATAGATGAGGTTGAGATTAGACTTTAAATTAAAATATAGAATAGAAGATAGCTTAAGGCATTAGTAAAATATAATTGTTTATAGATATATGTATAAATATGGAATTTAATATATAGTTATAGTACAATTATGGAAGAAAAATTAAACTATAAAGGGGATAGTAAAATGTCATTTCAAACACCAATTACAATAGCTCAAGCTATAGATAATATAGAAAGTAATAGATATTTATTACCTTCTATACAAAGAGATTTTGTATGGAGTCACAAAAAAATAGAATGGTTATTTGATTCGATAATGAGGGATTTTCCTATAAGTTCATTTTTATTTTGGAGAGTAGAAGGAGATACTAAAAATCAATTTAAATTTTACTCTTTTTTAAAAGAATATAGAGAGTACTTCAAAACTCACAATGAAGAGTTTAATACTGATGGTAAAAGTGAATTTACCGCTGTGTTAGATGGACAACAAAGGTTGACATCTTTATATATAGGTTTAAAAGGAAGTTATGCATATAAAAAGCAAAGAGTTAGAAAGATAGATACTGAACAGAATATACCTACAAGAAAATTATATTTAAATATACTAGATCCACTTAAAGAAAATGATGAAGGGAGGGTATATGAGTTTAAATTTTTAACTGAAGAACAATATAGTAAAGAGCCTCATAAATGGTTTAGAGTTGGAAAAATCTTAGAGCTAGCTAACAACTTTAAATTTAATAAGTATTTAGATGAAAACAATTTAAAAGAAAATGAATTTACTTATGAAACTTTATCTATATTACATGAAAATATATTTATGAAACAATCTATAAACTATTTTTTAGAAACTGAACAAAATATAGATAAAGCATTAAATATATTTATTAGAATAAATAGTGGTGGAGAACCATTAAGTTTTTCGGATTTAATAATGTCTATTGCAATAGCTAATTGGAAAGAGAAAGATGCAAAAAAAGAGATAAGCAAACTTATAGAAGAAGTAAGAGATAAGGGATTTTTCATATCAAAAGATTTTGTGCTAAAAACATTTTTATATTTACACAGTAAAGATATAAAGTCTAGAGTATCTAATTTCTCAGCAGAAAATGCAAAAGACTTTGAAGAAAAATGGGAAGAAATTCGTGAAGCTACAGTAATGGCATTTGAAACGGTTAGATTATTTGGATATGTTGAGTCTACATTAACCTCAAAAAATGCTATGTTACCTATAATATACTATATATACCATAGAAAAATATATACAGATTTCTCATCAAGAAAAATATACGAACAAGATAGAAACTTAATAAGTACATGGCTTAATATATCATTATTAAAAAGAATTTTTGGTAATCAGGCAGACAATATACTAAGCACTATAAGAAGTGAGTTTACAGATAGTGTAACTAATATTCCTATAAAAGACACAATAGTAGAATTTCCTAAGGATCAAATAATAAATAGACTGAAAGGAACTACTAAGGATATGAATATGGATGAGGAGTATATAGAAAATTTACTAGCGTCTCAAAAAGATGAGAATATAACATTTAGTATATTAGCTTTATTATATCCAAATTTAGATTATAAAAATGGAAATTTTCATAAAGATCACCTACATCCAGTATCATGGTTTAAACAAGAATGTTTAGATGAGAAAAATATAGAAAAAGATAAATATGAATTTTATCTAAATCAAGAAAACTATAATAGTATAATAAATCTTCAAATGTTAGATGCAAATGAAAATCAAGCAAAACAAGATAAAGGTTTAAAAGAATGGGTAGAAGAAGAATCTGATAAGCAGAATATTTCTATAGAAAAGTTTTGTGAAAATCATTTAATACCAAATATATTAGAATTTGAAAATTTTGAGGAGTTTGCCGAAAAAAGAAGAGAACTATTGATAAAAAAATTAAAAGAATTATAATGCAAATAAAGATATTTGATGTGAGAAGTGCGTTACATCAAATATCTTTATTTATATGTTGGGGTTGGTAAATTAAAAAGAGCGATTATAGCTAAAAAACACTATGACCTGTCTTTTTAAAATTAACCTATATAAATAGGTTTAAGGATAGTAATATAAATGAAATAATACCGCATTTAATAGCTATATCTATAGTTATAAAAGATTCTCTCTTTGATCTAGATTTAACTTTTACTTTTTCCAAAATATCAATTCTTTATATATTTGGAGTAGTGTATATGATTTAATAATTTAAACTTGTATATGTTGTTACTGCTACTATACATGATTTTAATACTTTGGAAGTTTGGCTATCGCCACCTGGCTTTTTATTTTAATCTTTTGAGATAAGTCATTCAAAAGGATTTCCATTACAATCCATAACTCAAAGTATCTTTTAATCGAGAGTTTTATGTTTTTTGATGATAATAGTTTTGAACTAAAGTTTTATTGGAGTTTCAAGTGATCAGCCTACGGCTGTGCCCCTCTGACAAAATCTAAAAAGCACTCATATGCTCGTTTACAACAAACTTAGACTACATCATATTGCATATCATGTAGTTTTAGTATATTGACACTCGGCATATACGTACATTTTTTAGATTGTCATTCACTGCCCATTCGCCCAATGCCCTGCCTGTATAGTCTTTTTAGTTACATATCATCATTGTTTTCTTGAGACTTAACATCTTGGACCACAATTTATTCTTTAATAAAAACATTGAGTTACTATAACACGTTGTAGATTTTAAGAAGCATATTTATTAAATTTAACAAAGTTAAAAAAATAATTTATATAATAATAAATTTATCTTAATGACTAAAGTAAGTCAAAAGTATAAGATAGTATATATAAAGTAAATTGAAAGTAAATAGGAGGTATAGGGATATGATATTAATAAAGGTAAGTGAAGTTCCCACAACTAGAGAAGGATTAAAGGAAAGAACTAGCAGAGCGTGGAGAATAAACCCAAGTAGATTATATAATCAAGATACAGTAATTTCAGTATACAGAGGTGAAATATTAGAAGTATATAAAATTTTAGGTTATGAAGCTGATAAAATATCAGAGGGAAGAGTAGCGTTTAAGCTTGAAGAAATAGAAAGTGACTTAAAAGGTAAAACAATAATAACTAAAACAAGTAATCCTTGTACAATAGTTGATACATTAGTCTTTAAATAAGGAACTATTAAAGATGATTTTATTACTATTAATAGTAGGTTAATTTGGGAAATAAATATATAATTAGATTATCTTAGAGTGCGCCCAGATAGTGTTATAATAGTTAGAACTTATGAATATGTTGTAAAGCTAATACAAAGTAAAAAACGATTTATAAATTAAGAACATATAAGGAGTGGCTCTATGACTGATATAATTTAATTATTTTATCGGTTAGCCAAAAATCATGTGTGTCTGTGGTTTTATGCAACCACATCAAAACATTGGATATAATTAGAGGAGGTCAGTATGTTATTTGAATCAAGAGGTATATATAAAATAATGACAGAACTTACAAGAAAAGAGCATTTAGAAATTATAATAACCACTAGTATAAATAAGTTTATATCTAGTTATGTTTATAACCATTTTAGAAAATCTAAATTAACAGATTATGCAATTAGTAAATTTAATATTAAAGAAGAAGATATAGAAATCAATGAATATATTGTTAGAGATACTGCAGTTCAAGCTTTGATGATATATCAAAGTAATTTAATTAATATTATAAGCATTTATAATATTGGTAGTACATTAACTATAGTAGAAGAAATTAATGAATTAAAAGAAGCATTAAGAAATGATAAAAATCTATTTGAATGGCTGAAGTGTTTAAGACTAGAGAACTTTAGCTTGGATAGAGAGTTTGGAAACGTAGTAATAGAAAAAATTGAAAAAGAAATAGAAGAACATTTAATGGATATTAAAGATGTTGAATCAGGTAAAGCGATTAAAACAATTCATCAAAAAACAATAGAGTTGGAAAAAGAACATGAGGAAAGAATGAAAAAATATAATGAGGTAGATTGTATAAACTCAAGCTATTGGTCTGATTATGATGATAGCATTAGGGAAGTAAGAGGTTTAGATAAAGATTGTCCGATATTTTAAATAATAACTACGATAATCATAATAATATAAGTAAATTAATAATGAGACAGAAATTAAAAAGTGGAAATATTAGATTTATATTCAAGGGAGAACGGTATGGAAAAGTATGAAAAATCAAATTGTAAAGATAATCAAGATCATAATAGAGGTTATGAATTAAAAATATTGTACAACAGAAGTTGCAACTTAAACTCTAATGGAGAGGAGATTGGAAAGGCAGAATATAGTATCGAAAAGTATGATATAGATATGAATATCTCAACGATAGGACTGTTTGAAAGTTTTGAGGAAATGAAAGATTATTTAAATGAAAAAAATTTATTTGATTGTTTAGATAATGATCCTATTATAGGAGTAGTTAAAAGCGATGGTTTAGAAGTAGGAGATGAAATAGAACTAGTTAAATTTTCTAAGGTCCTATTTAATGGTAAATTAATCACAAGGCAAAATCAGTAGACATTAAAGGAATGGTTTAATGAAGGTTCAACTAGCAGATGAATTTATATATAAATCAAAAACTTATGACTTGGTTTATAAATAGGTAGATTAATTTTACTTAATCCATATGAACATGAATTTAAGCCATATATTGAAGATTTTAATTGCATGAAAGGACATTTATGTACATATACAGTAAGCAATAATAAGTTATTATTGTCTAATCTAGAGATAAATAATAATCGTAAAATAAAAATTAATGGAATAGGTCCTATGAGAAAGAAATATATACATTTGGCATTGAAACATGGACTTAAGAATGTTTTATATAATTATTTATTAGAAGGGTTTGATTATAAATATAAAAATATAGGATTAAATATAATGTATATGGGATATGTATTAATCGGTAGAGGGCATTTATGGGAATATGAAGAAATATTCGATTACGATGAATGCATGATAAGCACATATCTATTTGAGGAAGTATTAAAGCTAGAATTTATAAATGGAGATTTTGTACAAGTTGAAAATATCAGTGAAGATATAGATTTGAAAAGAAAAAAATTAATTTTGAAATATTAACTAAAGATAATACGATAAATAAATTAAGGGGAGAAAAATATATGGCTATAAATTGGAAGGATCATTTACCTTGCTACAAAGGAGATATATTTAAGTTTGCAAGATTATTAGGTAGTCAAGAAGATATAGAAAAGACAATAAGAGAATATGAAGAAAACTTATCCGAAGAATGCAAAATCATAGAATCGGGAGGAAGAGATAGTCGAGTTTTACACAAGATGAAGGCTAACCTCAAGAAGTCTCTTGAGGTGCATATTAAAGAAATAGAGACATTTAAAAAAGAGAAGATATAAATTATAAGTATAAGTCAAGTAAATATGAGATAGCAGGCATAATAAAAGAATTTATATGTAGTAATGGGGAGTATAGTATTTATGAAGTTAATTTATATGGTGGGGGTTTGTATCTTATAAAATTAGAAACAGATAGTTTACATTTATGGGAAGATTCTGATTACGATGAGTATGGATGTAACTATTTTGAAAGTTTTTTATCATTTTCTTGCACATGCAATGGGGGAGATCACTATGATGAAAAAAGGTCAGATATTGTAATATGTGATAGCGATATTGTATATGATAACAATACTTTAGTATTAATGACAAAGGAATATGATTTAGTATTGGAAGTTATAGAAAGAAAGTCTCCACCTGAACCTAAAAATGGCACTGAAACTGCAATAATTTTTGATGAGCCTTTCTAAAATAGGAACCTTTAAAAAGGTTCTTTTTTATTGAATAAATATATTGAATGATATTGTATTTATTTTTATAATTAACAAACTTTGATAAATGAATTAAAATAGTTTATATAAAAACTAAAAAATATAATTGGAATGATAAACTTAAAGTATTGGGATTACTTAAATTTAAATAAAAATATATAATAAAAAAGTCAAGTTTGAGTCGATAAGCTTGACTTTATATATAAATGAAATTATTAATTAATGAATATTGCGGTGAAATAAGTTCAAAATTGCAGAAATAAAAATCTACCATAAATAATATCTAAAAAAGTGTATCTATTGAAATTTATAAGTTTCATTAGATACGCTTTCTTTATTTTTTATCATTCAATTCGTATATATTAGAACTCAAATTTTCAAGTTTACCTCCTATTTTAATTAGTAAATACATAGCATCAATAGCAGGGAAATCTAAATTAGATATTAAAGCTATTAAATCTAATTTCATGTAATAAACATAACTCCAATTCATCTGAAATTTTATTAAGTGTGGCTCAAAATAATAAAGTATAAAGATATAAGTTTTAGCTACATTTAAATAAAGCATTTTCTCAGATTTAGAAGCAAAACTTATATTTTTATACTTTAATTATTATTTTGAGCAATACTATAATCCTATATAACTAATTCATATTCAGTAGTTGAAGTTTGAACTACTCTTGCTTCTAATGGAACTTCTAACTCTTCACCAAATATAGGAGTAAATATGTTTTTTCAACTATTTGACCCATATCAGTTTTTATTTCCTCCTTATTTAAATCATATCTAGCATTGGTTGTAAATAAGTTTAGTTTTTTCAAATATATTTAGAGAAAACCACTAATAATCTAGTTTCTATATTAAGTAAATGTTTATTTTAATTTAAGGTATTAAAAACTAACTGGATTAAAAAAATTGATATACAGAATAATTACCATATGTTACCATAAATATAGTCTGTAAAAATATGTACTTTTATGTTGAGAGGTTTGATATTTTTACTAATAGTATTTTAATAATTATATTTAGCTACAATTGGAACAACTAGGAAATATAAATATAGGAATTACTTCTATAAAATATTAAAATATTCGGTTAACAAATTAAGTATAAAAATTATATAGTGGACAATAATCACAATACAATTAAATATTATTTTGATAACGTGATTAAAATAATAAAAGAATAAAAATTGCAATTAATAGGGGTTGAGAATGTTGAAAAAGCTTATAGTAGATGACTTTCTAAAGAAAATTCCAGAAGAAAGTAAGCAGATGATTTTATCAGAAATGGATAAATTTATAAGTGAATATGAAGATAATAATCGGGATATAAACAGTATGTCTAAGGGGTTTTATACAAAACAAATAAAAGGGAATAAATATAATCCTATATATAAATTTAGAGTAAATAAAAGTGATAGGATATTATTTACATATGGTAAATACCTAGAAAATATAAGAGAAGAATATTCAGATTCCATAATATTTATAGATTATTGTAATCATGACAGTCAAATTGTTAAGGGTAAAAAAGTAAATATTAATAATAAAACTATAAAAACAGATGAAGACAAGTGGGATGAAGAAATTGATAAAGAATATATAGACTACAAGTATGATCCTAATAAGCTTATATCAAGGATAGTAAGTGTTGAAACATTAGCAGAGATGCTAGATAACGAAGATGAAAGAGCTATATATTATTTAAATGAAGAGCAATTTGAATTACTTAAAAGTGATATAACACCTTTATTTATATTTGGAAGCGCAGGGAGTGGAAAGACAACTATGGGAATAAACAAAGCATTCTCATTATGTCAAGATGATATAAGTATAGGCTATTTCACATATTCAAAACATTTAGTTGAACAATCTCAAAATCTATTTAAAACTTTATGTAAAAGTGAAAATAAAGAATATGACGATAATATTAAATTTAATGATTTGAATAAATACATATTAGACTTAGCTAAAAAACAAAGTTACGTTAAATATGAAGAGTTTGAAAATTGGTATGAAGATAAATTGTTAAAAACAATGGGATTATATAATTTTAATATTGATAAGAAAGATATATGGAAGGAAATAAGAGGGATAATCAAAGGATTAGTATATATTGATTGGATAGATATTAGTTTAAACAAATCTGATTTGCATAAAGATACTATAGATTTTATATTAAATAAAAAATTAGGTGTAGACAACAAGAATCATATAAAACTTATAAATAAAGATTTGGCTACTTTAATGGATAAAATCGAAATATATAAAAGTGAGGGAAAAAACTATATATATAAAGATTTATCATATATATATAATAAAATAGATGAACGAATATACTCAAAAAAAACTATGAGTAAAGATGTTTATGTAAAATTACCTAAAAAATATTCTAGATTTAATGAAGATGAAAGAGTAATTATATATAATATTGTATCTAAATATCAAGACTGGTTAGATAAAAATAATAAAGTAGATGAGAATGATATAGCTAGAGTGTGCTTATCTAAATATCATAATGAAGATATAGAGTTATTTGATTTTTTAATATGCGATGAAGTTCAGGATTTGACTGAGATACAAATATATTTCTTATGCAAGATTATAAAAAATAAAGAAAAGATACTTTTTAGTGGAGATTATAATCAAACTATAAATCCAACTTTTTTTGATACAGGGAGAATAGAAAGCTTATATAAAATCAATAATGGAATCGATAATTTCAATAAAAGAAGTTTATCTATCAACTATAGAAGCAGCAAAAACATAGTTGATTTAGCTAATGATATAGCATCTCTTAGAGAAGAAAAATTAAAGAAAACAGATAATGATTATAAAGAAATTCCTATTAGAGGAAGTAATGACAAGTTGTTTTTATTAAACCAAATAAAAGATAACAAAACAAAGCTACTTAAAACAGCTTTAAAAAGGCATTATGTAGGGATAGTAGTTCCAGATGATGAAGAAAAGGAAACTATAGAAGCTCAATTGGGTGTGAAAGATATAGTATTTACTGTTAGTGAGATAAAAGGAATAGAAAAAGATTATATAATCTGTGTGAATGTACTATCAAAATATAAGCATATGTGGAATGAAGTATTTAAAAATAATATAGATGAAGACAAAGAAAAATTCAGATTTTATTTTAACTTATTATACGTTGCTATAACTAGGGCAAGAAATAATATATGCTTTATTGAAGATGATAAAAGCACGGATATATATAAATACATAAGTAAACACATTCAAGAATTTAATATATTCGATGAGTATAAATTAAAGATAGATAGACAATCAGGATTAGAAGATTTTTTTAGAGAAGGATTAAAGTTAGAACAACAGGAGTTGTATAAGAAGGCTATACAATATTATAAAAACGCAAATATTGGAGAAGACACCACTAGAATTGCTATAAAAAGATGTGAAGCTTTAGTGAAAGATAGTCAGGGAAATCATCATGAAGCTGGAGACGATTTGATGCAAATTAATGAATATAGTTTAGCAGGACAGTGTTATAAGAAAAATAGTGAGTACTTAAACTATTTTAAAGCATTAGTGCATAACAATGAAACATATGAAGGGATAACTAAAAAACTTGGAGAGGTTGATAGACATCCTATAAAACTAATACATGACAATAAGAATAAAATTGATTGGATAGATAAGTTTAATGAAATATATGAGCAATATGAATGTGAAAAAATAAGTATTTTAAAAACTAATATAGAAGAAATGAAAGATATAACAAAAACTTCAAATAAAAATATTAAAGAATTAATACAGATGATGAATGATAGTTGGATAACGTCAACTAGTATTTAGGAAAGGGTTATTAGTATGGCTAAAGATATTATTAATGGAATAGATACCTTTGAAAAAGGTGTGGATGAAATACAAAAGCTTGGAAGTGTAGTTAAAGATTTTAATGAGACGGTAGATGGCTTATCTGACGTGTTGATAACTATAGGAGATCAAGATAATATAGTAGATTTAAAAGAAGCTTCTTCAATGGCTATAGATAGTTTGAATAGTTTAAAAGAAACTATTCAAAACGTAAACGATGAATATGATAAACTTGTAAATTTAAGTTTATACAAAGAAAATATACTAGAGGAGATTAATGTTCTTAAAAAAGAGATGAAGTCAATCAAACTGGAGAACAAAAAAATGCTTAAGTCTTTTAAAGAAGAAATTATAGATTGTATTAAGGAAAGTACTAGTGATATTTCAGTACAAACAGAGATAAAAGAAGAAGAGGTATCATATTACAGTGATTTAGCATATAAATATATTGAAAATAAAGAGTATAAAGAAGCTATAAATTGCTATAGCAAAGTTATTAATTTAAAAATAGCTAAAGATGAGGTATGTGAAAAGATAGACTACTTAAATAGAGCTAAAACATATGAAATAATAGGAGACATAGAAAGTGCTATGAGTGACTACAAAAAGGCATCAGAAATATAAAAAGAGAGTTGAGATTTAAGATAGAAGTGATGATAATCCAGTTTACAAAACTAGTAAGTATTTATCTACAGCAGAATGAAGAAGATTTGATATTTACTTAAAACCTTATCTATATACAATTGAAATAAATAAGTAGGAATAAAGTTATACATTTAGTAGCATAACTTTATTGATTCAATTTATAAAAACTTTAATATAAATAGTATTTTTGTAAATGTTAAATAGTAATTAATACAAAATATCTTGTAGGTAAAAGATAAAAGGGAATGAAATCATCTCTTGTAGACATGATGATTAGATTTAAAGAGATGAAACTATGGGCAAGAACACTAGCACAAATCGTGTGAGTATTCTTGCCTTTAGTTTTTATTACGTACAAATTAATATTAAACTATCGTTATTTGTTAACTTTAGATAAAGTTAAATGATTATTTTATATATTCGACAAAAATATACATAAAAATATTTTAATTTATGTTACTATAGCGAAGAAAAATTAAATAGAGTATAGAGAGGAGTTTTACCATGAACTATGATTTTAAAAAAGCATATGAGTATGCTCATAGTGTTGACATTGAAGATTTAGCAAAAAGGGCTACGGTATATAATGCATATATAACACAATACTATTATGATCAAAGAGGAGCAGTTGCACATGACGTAATGTTGACTATTATTGGATCTATATATGGACCTTATGGAGATATAGATCAAGATGGAATTGATGAAATTGATAAATATTTAAAATTTACAAATCAAGGATTTACTGGTGGTTGGGGAACTATGACATTTGAATGGTTTTCTAAAAAATTTAAAACACAACAAGATGCAGACTACTTCAACAATATGGCACAAGTTTTAATGGATAAAAGTAATTCTGTATATGAGTTATTATGTTCTACTAGTAGTATAAATATAGATAAATTAATTGGAGGAAGATCACCATTTGAAGGATTTGATAGCAATCCATATGTAAACTGGAAATATATATAAATAATAAGATAACATAAATTAAAATATATAAAGTAATTATAGAGTAATAAATAATAAAAACTTTGGAGGAGAAATAAAATGGGATTGTTTTCATTTTTAAAGAGACAAGAAAACACTTGTAAACAAGTAGAATCTAACAACAAAAATAAATCAACAAGCAATAATTTAAAAATTAAAAGTCAAACTACATATAACAATAACGTTCTTGACAACCAATCAAAAATAATAATCTCGAGGTTTATGGATGGTGCATGTAACAATCTATATAGTAACTCAATGCAGTTTAAGGCCGCACTTAGGAATATACTAAACACTAAGCTAGCTAGAGCATCGTATGACAATACACAATATATAATTTCATTAAAAACAAATATATTATATTACTTGAATACTTTTGAGGAAGTAGAAAATTTAATTAAATCATGGATAAACAATGGGTATGTACCAGACAATGAAATATGCATATCAAAAATACAAATGATTCAAAAAAATTGTCGTATAGGTAATCTTAGTAATGCTAAGAATAATCATTTATTAAAACCATATGAAAACCTATCACCTATCAATAGACAAATAGAACAATTAGAGTTTGACTATATGTATTATAATGCATATTCAGAAGTGCTATATAATTTAGTTGATATAATATTAAATCACAGACAAGAATTTGCTAATTTATATAGAAAAGAATCTAATTTAGTAATTAAAGAGATAAAAGGATACAGTCATTTAAGTATAAGTAACTGCTTAGGAACTTTAAAGCTAGGATAAGTTAGGAGTGTAAAACAATTTGTGATTCGAGGTTAAGACGATCTACTATTGTTTTAACCTATATTAATGACATCTAGATTATAGAAAATAAATAGATATTTAGATAATCTTAGTATATGGCACATATTTTTTAGTGCTAGAATTTATGAATGTAATGTTAATATAAAAAAGTATATTAATTGAAAAAATGAACTGCACCCTGTAAAATGAACAGTGAAAAAATTGGATCTAACCCGATTGGATAGAAATGACAAATAGTCTACTTAGTCGGGTTTGAATTTTCAATTTCTCGTTTACTTGGAGTATGAGATATATACTTATAGTATCCATAACGTGATACTTTTAATATTTTACACATAGTTAAAACATTGTAGATTGAAGAGTTTTCTTTTATAAATTGAAATTTTTGTTGTATTGTTTCTTGAAAAAGGTTGAATACTTTTTTAAAATTGAACATTCCTATTGTAGGGATTCAATTTGATTATTTAATTTTTTTATTTCAAACTTAATATTTAAACGAGCATTTTCATGGATATTAAAAGCTTTATCATCATGGACTTCATATTCCCTTATACATCTAAAAAATCTCTAGAAGGTTCTACTTCTTTATCTATTTGTGTTATTTTTTTATCTTCCTCAATAACCTGTTTAACAACTTGTATTTTAAACTTTTTATTATATTTTTTATTTGATATAAAAAACATCCTAGCAGAAGTATTGACTAATTTAGCTAATATATACGGCTACAAAAAGGATATCAGTCAAAACAGTTTATTATTTTAACTGGATACTATACAGTGACATATCATTTTTATTAAGTACACTTTTTTATTTCTTATTATTAAGTTCATATATATTGTTAATTACTGAATTTATACTATGAAAATCAACTATAAAAGTATATATGTTCAAAATTTTACCACTAAATATGTACAAATTGGAAATTATGATATAAAATTGGTAAAAAAAGGAATAATATAATTTTTAAAATGTACTAATCATGGAGGCAGAATATGTTAAGGGGAAAACAACAAGAAATATTAAATTTACCATATATAGGGCATGGTGTTGTATGTGGAGTTGCAGGTAGTGGGAAAAGTTTTTGCGCTATAAAAAGGGCAGAATTTATACAAGAAGTAACTGAAAAGAGAGTGTTAATTTTATCTTACAATAACTCACTGATTAATTATATGCAAGATATTTCAGGTATACAAACAAGCAATATAGACTTTAAAACTTATCACAAATTTGCAACTAAATGCATGAGAAATTTAGGGAAATTATCTAATAATGATATATTACAACATAATTATGAAAAGGAAAAAATGATAAATACAGCTATTGATAATGTGATACAAAGAGATGGAAAGGTTAGTACACTAGAAAGAAGATCATTTATTATAGATGAAATAAATTGGATGGAATCATTTGGGTCATTATCTAGAGAAGTCTATAATGAAATAGAAAGAAGTGGTAGAGGTGGAGCGAACCTTAGGAAAGCAGATAGAAAGTACGTATTTAATGTATATGAGGAATATATAAACATTAGAAATTCCGAAGGATATAGATATGATTGGGATGATTTAGCATATCACCTTAATGCATATTTAGAAATAGAAGATATAGAACCAGAATATGGATGTATAATCATAGACGAAGGCCAGGATTTTTCACCTATGATGATAAAGTCTTTAGTTAACTATATTAAAGATAATGGTAGCATATTATATTTGGGTGATAGAGGGCAACAAATATATGGAAAAGGGAATATGAGCTGGAAAAATCTTGGATTAAAAATAAGAAAAGTATATACTTTAGATGAAAATCATAGAAATTCAAAGCAAATAGAGAAACTAGCAAATAGTATACGAGAAAATTTAAACTTAGATATTGAAGATGGCTTAGTATCAGTAAATAGTCAGAGAGAAGGAAGTAAGCCAAAGGTTATATCGTTTATAGATGAATATGAAGAAAAGAAATACATAGTAAACCTAGCAAAAGAATACACTGGAAAAGGATCAACTTGTATAGTTTTAAGAAGTAATTTAGATGTAAATGAGTTTACTAAGTTATTGAATTTAAATTCTATATATCCAACTAAAATCGACAGATATACTACAGAATTTAATACAGATAATGGGATCTTTGTAGGAAACTATCATTCTGTTAAAGGTTTAGAGTTTGATAATGTTATAATAGCAAAATGTTCAAACTCTATGCTAGAAAATATAGAGGGAATAGAAGATGTAAGTGAAGAAGATATAAATTCATATGTCAAAGAATATGAGATATCATTAGCAAAGCTTATTTATGTTGCGGTTAGTAGAGCGAAAAATAATCTTATTATTACACATACCGGAGAAGTTCTTGAAATAATACCTAATGAAAAAGAAATATGCGAATTTTATAAGGAGTAGAGTAATAATATGGAAAATTTACTAAATCAAATGAAAAAACGAAATATAACAAGACTATGTCATTTTACTAAATCAAAGAACTTAGCACATATACTTAATAGTTTTGACGGGATATTAGCAACTGATATGCTTCCAGATTTCTATAAAGAAGTTAATGATAAGTCAAGATTTGATGGGAAGAAAGACTATATATGTTGTTCTATACAATACCCGAATGTTTTTTATTTATATCAAGTAAAAGATAATTGTAAATTATTTAAAGATTGGATAATATTATCAATAGATCCTAAGGTAATATTAACATCTAATATTTTATTCTGTAAGGTAAACGCAGCTACAGAGAGTGGAAAATTTATAAAACAAGGTATAGAAGGATTTAATGAACTGTATGAAGAACATATAGCAACAAGCAAGAGATCTATAAGTAGAAGTTTCAATATGCCAGTATCATGTCCAACTGATATTCAAGCAGAGGTAATGATATTAGAAAAAATACCAAGAGAATTTATAAAAGAGATAATAGTTCCTACAAATCAACAAGCAAAAGAAGAATCAGTAAGGATGAAAGTATTAGGCGTTAAAAATCCGCCAATAATAAAAGTATGTCCAGAATTATTTGATAAAAATTTGTGTGATAAATTAAGAAGTGGTGATATACCAAAGGAGATAGAATATAAATATGGCTATTAGACCTGTATTTGAAGCAGATAATGAAAAATATGTAAAAGTAGAAAATTACGAGTTTACGTGGTATGCAGGATTTTCTAAATTACAAAAACAAAAAAGCTTCAAAGACTTACACTCTAAATATTTAGAAAAAAATAAAACTAAGAGTATTTTAGAAGTATCTACTAGTTCAGACAAGTCACTAGGTGTAAAATTAAGCGCATTTAATTTAATGATAAAAGACAAACTTGGGAAAGAGATTTGTAGTATAGAATCATTATTCCAATCGTGCAAAAAATTTGAAAAAGGGGGGCCATATAAAGATATAATTTATAAGTCACCTATAGAAGCGAAGCGAGATATTAGGTTAAAAGAATCTGGAAATCTAATATGTTTTTACTACAAAAATGAAGAGTGGGAATTAGAACCTAAAACTCAATTTTACGATTGGATATATATAAATACACTTCATCAACATATTGATTTAAGAGAAGAAATTTTAAAATATGATGCATTTACAGATATTGCATTTAACCCACAGAAGTCTATAAACTGTCAAGCTAGATCAGCGGCACTATATGTAGGACTTTACAGGAAAAATATATTAAATAAAGTTCTGAAATCAAAAGAAGAGTATCTTGAGTTTGTATATGGAAAAGAAAAAGAGCAGTTAAAATTAAACTTAGAGTAAAGGGATACAAGTGCATTATATCAATTACATGCACTTGTATATTTTAAGTAGTACAAATCTACTTTACTTTCATTATATTAATATTTTTACTTAATTCATTAATACTATCACTTAAGCCTTGAAGCTTAGCCTCTATCCTAATTAGCAAATACATACTAATAGCAATAGGAAAGCCTACATTTGCAATAAGTGTTTGAATTTCAGAATCCATAAAAATACCTCCTTTCCAAAATAAAAGGAGGATGTATGATTTTAAACATACAGCCTCCTTTTATTTTATATAACTAAGTCATATCCAGTAGTTGCAGTTTGAACTACTTTTGCTTCTAATGGAGCTTCTAACTCTTCACCAAATCGAGGAGCAAATATGTTCTTTTCAACGATTTGTTCCATAGCAGATTTTATTTCTTCCTCAGTTAAATCTTCTCTAGGATCTGAAACAAATAAGCTTACTTTTCTTCCAAGAGTTGTAGAGAAAACCATTAATAATCTAGTTTCTATATTTCTCATTTTCTAATCCCCTTTCTTTTTTAAAATTAATTTGCTGGTGTTAATTCTGTATTGTCTATTCTTACTACAGATAGCACATCATGTTTTTGTAGAGCATTTAATATTTCACCTACATTGTAAACATCAATAGCTTTTGCTTCAGGATTAACATTTGAAAAACTTCTAGTTTTAA
>NZ_JBOGBV010000073.1:0-33494 GCF_051656405.1 Paraclostridium sp. | reverse complement strand
TATTGTTAGAAGGACAAGAAGCATAAGAGAGGGGACTTAATATGATTTACTTAGATAATGCAGCAACTACATTTCCAAAACCTAAGGAAGTATATTGTGCAGTTTTAGATTGTATGGAAACTTATGGAGCTAATCCAGGGAGAGCTGGTCATAAACTAGCTATGAGAGCAGGAAGAGAGATTTATGATTGTAGAGAGAATATAGCTAAGCTTTTAAATATATCGAATCCTATGAATATAGTATTTACACATAATGCTACAGACTCTTTAAACCTTGCAATAAAAGGAGTTGTTAAACCAGGAGATCATATTATAACAACGAGTATTGAGCATAACTCAGTAATAAGACCTATAAAGTCTTTAGAGAAAAAAGGAGTAGAAAATACTATTGTTAAATGTGATAAATATGGACAATTAGATCCTGAAGATATAAGAAAAGCAATAAAATCAAATACAAAATTGGTTGTTACAACTCATGCATCAAATGTATGTGGAACTATTATTGATATAGAATCTGTAGGTAATATAGCTAAAGAAAATAATATAGTATACTTAGTGGATGCATCTCAAACATTAGGGGTTTATGATGTAGATGTTCAGAAGTTAAATGTAGATATGATAGCAGCTCCAGGTCATAAATGTTTACTTGGGCCACAAGGTACAGGTATTTTATATATAAGAGAAGGGCTTAATATTGATATATTAAAAGAAGGTGGAACAGGTAGTAATTCAGAAGATTTATTCCAACCTAATATGATGCCTGATAGATATGAGTCAGGAACTCACAATACACCTGGTATAGCAGGTTTAAATGCAGGTGTTAAGTTTGTTTTAGAAACAGGAATAGATAAAATTAGACATCATGAAGAAGAATTATGTGATTATATGCTTAAAAAACTAAATGAAGTTCCTAATATTAAAATATATGGTCCTTTAGATAGCAAAAAAAGGGCAGCTGTAATTTCTATAAACATAGGAGATATAGATTCAGGAGAATTAACATACTTGTTAGATGATATGTATGATATTGCTACAAGATCAGGAATTCATTGTTCGCCTCTTACTCATGAGACGCTAGGAACTCTTATACAAGGTACTGTGAGATTTAGTTTTGGATACTTTAATACAAAAGAGGAAATAGATAAAACTGTCGAAGCTTTGATAGAAATAGAAAAAGAAATTAATATGTAAAAATATGGGTGATTTACCTGAGTAGTATAGCTATAAGGGGGAATCACCTGTATTTTTATGTACTAAATTAAAAATAAATGACGACTAAAAAAATAAATTAGTGTATTTATGATAAATATAAGTTATAATTTTATTATAAGAAAATGTTTTCTAGGGGGGACAGGCATGGAAATTTTAAGCTTAGGAGAAAAAATTAAGAAATTAAGAAAAGAAAAAAACTTAACGCTTAAAGAACTAGCTGGAGAAAGAATTACTGCAGCTCAAATTAGTCATATAGAAAGAGACAAGTCATACACTAGTTATGAGTTATTAGAATACTTAGCAAGCCGCCTTGGTGTAAGTGTAGACTATTTACTAGAAACAAAGGAAATGCAAGCTAAAAAGATAACTGATAATTTAATAATACAAAGTGAAATTTATATAAAATGCAAAGAGTTAGAAAAAGCAAAAGAAGAAATAAATAAAGTTATGTCGATATGTACAAAGTATCAATTAATAGATAATTATGGGAGATGTACTCTATTACTTGCTACTATAAATCTAAAACAAAAAGATTATAATGCTGCTATAATTAACTTTGAAAAATCATTATACTTTTTCATACAAAACAATGATAAAGAGAATATAGCTAGATGTTATATAAACATAGGTAAGATTTATATGGAAGAGAATTTCCATAAAGGAGCAGTAAGTAATTTTAAATTTGCTGAAGATATATTAGAAGAAAATAAACTAAATGATTCAAGTGTTAAGAAAGATTTATACAGTAACATATCATTTTGTTATACACAAATAAAAAAAGATGATGAAGCTTTAGAGTATATAGAAAAAATTAAAAACTTAGATATAACAGTTAACACAAAAGAAGAAGCAGAGTTAATGGTATCTAAAGCAAATAAACTAATGGGTATGGGTAAATATGAAGAAGCTAAGCAGCAATTTAGATTAGCTTTAGAACTTTTAGAAGAAGAAGATAATAAGAATGAATTAGCTAATGTATATTTAAGAGTATGTGAAGTTTATGAAAATATAGGCGACAGTGAAAAAGCATTAGATTATTCAAAAAGAGCTTATGAAATAAAGAAATATGATGAAGATGAATGTTCAATTAATGTTATTATAAAAATAATACAATCATACATTCAATTAGAAAACTATGAAGAAGCTAGAAAGTATTCAAAGTTAGCACTAGCTAGTTCAATAAAAAATAAAAATAAGTATTTTGAATATAAAGCTCTTAAATATTATTCTCAAATATACAAAAAAGAAGAAAATATTAAAATGGCAATAGAATATATACTAAAATGTATAAATATAGTAAATGAACTAAACGACAGGAAAACTCTTGCAGACTTATATATAGAATTAGGTCAACTATATACAGATATCTCAAAAGAAAAAGAACTTGAGTATTATCAAAAAGGTGTTTGTTTATATAAAAACTTAGAAATTATTTAAAAAGACTCTTTAATAAAAGGAGTCTTTTATTTTTATATAGAAAATATTAGGTATAAATGGGCTTGGGGGGATTAGATGTGAAAAAGAAATGGTTATTAATAATTGTATTAATTATAATAGTTTTAATAAATCCTAAGACAATAGGGAGTGTTAGTCAAAAATTAGGTAAAAAACCTGTAAAAATACAAGATAAAAAAAGTATAGAGGTTAGCGAAAAGTTTAATTGTGTAGAATATGAAGATAATATTGTATATTATGATGGAAAGACATTAAAAAGTGTAGATGAAAATGGAAAAGAAATATTTAAGATAAATCTAAATATAAAAAATTTAAGAGTAGATAGTAATAAATATATAGATGTATTAGATAAAGATAAAAATATTATATATAGCATAAATAAAACTGGAAAAGTTGTTTTTAAAAAAAATGTACCAAATAATGGACTTATGTATATAAGTTTAGATAATGATTCATATGTGTATGCATATAAAAAAGAAAATAAAGATAGTATAAATATTTACGATTTTGAGGGGAATTTACAGAAAAACTTAGATTTAGATGGAAAGCTAACTGATATAGAATATACATCACAAGGTATATACGTGTGTGATTTAAAAACTGAAAAAGATTTAGAAAGCACAATAACTCATTACGATTACAACGGAAACTTAAAAGATAAAAAAAGTATAAAAGACTCTGTTATTTTAGATAGCATAGTACAAAAGGATAATATTTACTTAATTGAAAAAAATAGAATAAGTAGAGTAGATTATAATTTAAAGGTAATCGATGAATTTGATGTTAAAAATATAAAATATTATAGCAATATAAATAGTGATGGAATTTATATTATAGAAGAAAATAATAATATAAAACATATAGGTAAAAAAATTGAAGACATATCTAGATCAAGTAATATTGAATATATAGATGGTATCGTTAATATGAAAGATAACTTTATATTGTATAAAGACAATAAAATAATTAATAAAAAAGGTGAAGAATTAAAAGATTTTGAGAAAGATATAAAAAGCATAATGTTGATTAATGACTCAACTCTAGGTGTTGAATTGGATAAAAAAATACAAATATTAAAAGTTAAATAGACAATAGGATAATGAAATAATTTAAATCTATGGTATAGGAATAATCTATAACAAAATATGTCTATATATGTTAAAATTAAGGGAGTATTGTATTATATTAAGGAGATGAGTATTTATGAGAATAGAGTTAGATGCAAAAGGACTGGCATGTCCGAAACCGGTTATAAATACTAAAAAAAAATTAGATAGTATTGAACAAGGGGTTGTAGAAGTAACTGTAGATAATGAGATTGCTAAGGAAAATATATTAAAATTAGCAAAATCAATGAATTTAGAAGCAAATGTATTAAAAACAGAAAAAGATTCTATTTGTATAGAGATTATAAAAGGTGAAAATGTTATAATAGAAGAAAAATCACAAGAGTCTTTAGCGGATACATGTATATTTATAAACTCAGATAAAATGGGAACTGGAAATGATGAATTAGGACAGGTACTTATAAAAGGATATATATATACTTTAACAGAAAGTAAGCCATATCCAAAAAGTATATTATTTGTTAATAGCGGAATAAAGTTGACAACAGAAAATGAAGCAACAGTAGAAAATCTGAAAATACTACAAGATGCAGGTGTTGAAATATTATCTTGTGGAACATGCTTAGATTACTACGGATTAAAAGAAGAATTAAAAGTTGGAACTGTAACAAATATGTACACAATTGTAGAATCAATGAACAATTCATCAAAAACTATATCTATATAAATAATAAAGACTACATGACAAAGTTTATGTAGTCTTTACTTATATAAAATCAAAAAATAAAGACATTAGGAAAGGAATACAGAAAAATGAACGAAATGTATATAGTAGCTTTTAACTCAACACACCATGCAATAAGAACAGATAAAGTTTTAAACGAAAAAGATTTAAAGGTAACCACTTTACCAACACCTAGAGAAATAAGTTCTAGTTGTGGAATATCTGTTAGATTTTTAAAAGAGGATATGGATGTAGTTGTAGAATCTTTAGAAGAAAATGAAATTTTATATAATGGGATTTTCAAAGTAAATAGAGTAGCCGGAGGAAAAAAAGAAGTAACTAAATTAAGATAGGAGTGATCCAAATGCCAATGAAGATAAATGTAGGAGATGTTGTAGAACTAAAGAAGCCACATCCATGTGGATGTAAAGAATTTGAAATAACTAGAGCAGGAATGGACTTTAAAATAAAGTGCTTAAAGTGTGATAGAATGCTGATGTTAGATAGAGAAACTTTAGAAAAAAGAATAAAAAAAGTAAAAGGCTTGTAAAAAAGCGTTTTCTTTTGCTATAATTAAAGTGGGAAAACATTTTACCAAGGGGGAACTTAATTATGGCTATCAAATTTGCAAAAAGAATGGATGGATTAAAAGGATCTGAGATTCGTGAGCTTTTAAAATTGACAGAGAAACCTGAAGTAATATCTTTTGCAGGCGGACTTCCAGCTCCTGAATTATTTCCAGTAGAAGAAATGAAAGAAATATCAAGAATGGTATTAGAAGAATCAGGAAGAGAAGCTCTTCAATATACTACAACAGAAGGATTTGGACCTTTAAGAGAGCACATAGCTGAAAGAATGAATAGAAAGCTAAAAACTAATGTATCAAAAGACGATCTATTAATAACAAGTGGATCTCAACAAGGTTTAGATTTTGCAGGTAAAATTTTCTTAGATGAAGGAGATGTAGTTTTAGTAGAAAGTCCATCATACTTAGGTGCACTTAATGCTTTTAAAGCTTATTGTCCTAAATTTATAGAAGTACCAACTGACAAAGATGGTATGATAATTGAAGAACTAGAAAAGATTTTAGAAACAACAGAAAATGTAAAAATGATATATGTTATACCTGACTTCCAAAATCCAACAGGAAAGACATGGTCTATGGAAAGACGTGAAAGATTCATGGATGTCATAAATAAGTTTGAAATGCCAGTAGTAGAGGATAATCCATATGGAGAATTAAGATTTGAAGGGGAAATATTACCATCATTAAAAGCTATGGATGAAAAAGGACTAGTTATGTTTTTAGGATCATTCTCAAAAATATTCTGCCCAGGATACAGAATAGGTTGGGTTGCTGCTTCTGAAGAACTATTATCGAAGTTCATATTTATTAAACAAGGAGCAGATTTACAAGCATCTACAATATCACAAAGAGAAATAAGTAAATTTATAGATGTTTATGATTTAGATGCTCATGTTGAGAATATAAAATCAGTTTATAGTAAACGTAGAGATTTAATGTTAAAAACAATGGACGAAACATTCCCAGAAGGAATAGAACATACATATCCAGAAGGTGGATTATTCACTTGGGTAGAGCTACCAAAACATTTAGATGCAAAAAAAATAATGGAAAAATGTTTAGAAAAAGATGTTGCTTATGTTCCAGGAGGATCATTCTTCCCTAATGGAGGAAACCAAAATACATTCAGATTAAATTACTCTAATATGCCTGATGAAAAAATAGTTGAAGGTATGAAGAGATTAGCAGATGTATTAAAAGATGCTTTAGCTCAAGATGCAAATGCTTAAAAAAAAATAGTGACCTTTTGGTCACTATTTTTTTTTAGGGGAGATTAAGATGAAATATATTAAGGTTATGGGGTTATAACTTATAGGATTAACAAAATAAAAATCTTTATACTATATTAATTTTAGATTTTATTTTTTCTAATAATATTAATATTTCCAATTTTAGTATGAAATAAAATAAAATTGACAATTAATTTTATTAGTGATAAAATGTGTAAAGTGTGAGATTATAAATCTCATTTCTCTGCTCTGCGCAGCAGAGCCGTAAGTCCAAAGGGAGGTGAATCGTGTGAAGAATTATGAATTAGTTTTCGTAGTAAAGCCTAATGCAGATGAAGAAACAAAAGCAGCTGTATTAAACAAGGTTAAAGAAGTTATAGCTACTGAAGGTGAAGTTACAACTGTAGATACTTGGGGTACTAAGAAATTAGCATACCCAATAGCTAAGTTCACTGAAGGTTACTATGTATTAGTTAACTTTAAGTCAGGTGTTGAAGTTCCTAAGGAAATAGACAGAAACTTAAAGATAAACGAGAACGTAATAAGACATATGATAGTTGTTGCTTAATAACTACTATATAAATTTTACGTAAATAGGCGGTGTTTATATGAATCATGTTGTGCTAGTGGGAAGATTAACGAAGGATCCTGAGTTAAGATATATCCCAGGAACAGGAACAGCCGTTGCATCATTCAGTATTGCCATTGATAGAGATTTCACTAAAAAAGATGGTAGCAAAGATACTGATTTTATACCGGTTGAGGTAATGGGTAAACCTGCTGAATTTTGTGCAAACTATATATCAAAAGGTAGATTAGTTGCTATACAAGGTTCGATAAGAGTAGATAATTATCAAACTCAATCAGGAGAAAAAAGAACTTTCACTAAGGTAAGTGCTCGAAATATACAAGCCTTAGATAGTAATAAAAATAGATCGGATAGTCCATATCCAAATCAAAATCAGAATCAAGGATTCGAACCTAGTTTCGAACCAAGCTTTGAGCCTGCAGGATTAGATCCTCAAGGATTCCAAGCTATAGATGATGATGATATACCATTCTAAAAAGGAGGGAAAAAGACATGATAAACAAGAAGAGACGTAAGAAAAAAAGAGTTTGTCAATTCTGTGCAGATAAAAATGCTAAGATAGACTACAAAAACACTCAAAGATTACAAAAATACGTAACTGAAAGAGGTAAAATATTACCTAGAAGAATAGCTGGTACTTGTGCTAAGCATCAAAGAGAATTAACAGTTGCTATAAAGAGAGCTAGAAACTTAGCTTTATTACCATATACATTAGACTAAGAAAAGGACGAGCCTTTAGGGGGCTCGTTTTTTTATTGGTTAAAACTACTATGATTTATGATATAATATTTATATATTAAGGAGGGGGGACATAGTGAGACTAGATAAAAACTCAGAGATAACGAAGAACATAAAAATTATTGAATGGATGAAAACAGAATTAATAATAAGCCTGGGGGACTTATTTAACCTTTTATTTAAAGGGACAAGACCTGTAGATCAGATTTTACAAGATACTCTAGCTAATATAGTTATGGTTACATATTTACTATCAAAGAGACTTGGAATTAGCTTTAAGGAAATAGATTATAAAATAAAGGAAAAGATAAAGGATGGAATAGAGGAAGACCATAGTGTAGAACGATGGTATGGAGATTTATCTAATCTTAAAAATTACTTAGACAATAGGGAGTGATATTAATTTGAATAATAGAGCTAAATTAACTCAAGCGGCAATAATTACTGCTATAGGCATAGTGCTTTGTCTTGGTGCAGCATACATTCCGTTTTTAGGGTTACTTGCGCTTATTCTTCCTGTTCCATATGCTATAATATCAACAACTTCAGGATATAAGTATGCATTAATTTCAGCTATATCCTCTTTTTTTATATTGGTATTAACTGTAAACGTAGTATATGCTTTAAATTTACTTATAATGTGTATGTTACCAGGGATAGCAGTGGGATATAGAATCAATCAAGATAGCAAAGTAGAAGATGAAAATAAAAGCTTTACGCCTATATACTTTGGAACGATAGCATTTATACTATCTATAATTGTATTTTTTGGAATGTCAAAACTGTTATTTAATATAGACTTATTAGCAGATATATCAAAAACTATAAAAGCAACAGTAGAAGTTCAGTTTTCTATTATGGAAAGTGCTAATATGATGCCTAAAGAAAATATAACAGCAAAAGATATGATTAATATGTTCCAAAACATGATGCCTACAGTGTTATTTATGTATAGCATAATAGCATCATTAATAACATATTATGTAGAAGCCTTTATTTTAAGAAGAACTAAAATATTGAATTACGATTTACCAAAATTTTCGGAGTTTTATTTACCAGGAAATGCTATAGTAACATCACTAATATTATATTTATTAGTTATGTTTTTAGAGATGCTGAATATAGGACTTTATACAGATTCAATAATGTTAAATATTCAATTGGTATTTAGTATACTATTTTTAATACAAGGTGTATCAGTGTCTATTTACTTTATAAAAAGATGGAAAGATAAATCGCCAGGTAAAATAGTATTTGCAGTAATAGCAGTAATTCTATTATCAGGATCCATGATTTTGAGCTTTGTAGGAATGTTAGACAGTGCAATTGATTTTAGAAAGGTAAGAAACTACAAATCCACTTAGGAGGTAGAAATGTTTAATAAGTCGACCTTTAAATTTAATATGCCAGAAATAAATGCATACATAGTGGTTATTGGGATTCTTAGTCTTATATTAATGTATTACAATATATATATAGGTGCTCTTGTATTTGCTGCCTTTATATATATTGTTTTTCATAACTGGAGAACAAGAGATATAAGAAGAAAAGAATGGAATAAGTATATTCAAGATTTAGCTGTAGATATTGATGAAGTAACAAAAAAAGCTATACTAAACTTGCCAATACCTTTATGTATTTTAGAGTTTGATGGTAGTGTTACATGGTACAATGCTAAGTTCCATGAAATGACAGAAAAAGAAGATACCTTAGGTATGAACATAGAAACTCTTGTTAAAAATATAAACTTAAGAAAAGTATTAAATGAAAATAAAGAGTTATATACCGATATAAACTATAATGGAAGACAGTACACTATAGTTTATAATATTATAAAAAGTGATCAAGAAGAAAAAACTAAATATTTAATGATGCTTTACTGGATTGATAAAACTGACTACTTAGATTTAAAAAGTAAGTATGAAGAAGAAAAAAATGTAGTAGCTACTATACAAGTAGATGGATATGATGAAGTATTACAAAGTGCTCCTGAAGAAAGAAGACCTTTAATAAATGTAGATATCGATAAAATATTAGCGTCATTAGAATCAAGTTGCAACGGTGCGCTTGAAAAAACGGCTAATGACAAATACTTTTTAGTTTTAAGTAAAAATGAATTAGACAAATTAGAAGCAGATAAATTCTCTATATTAGATAAAATAAGAGAAATTGACCAAGAAAATAATTTACCTGTAACAATAAGTATAGGTATAGGAATAGAAGGAAAAACAATTAATGATAATTTCAAATTAGCAAAAGGAGCATTAGACTTAGCACTTGGTAGAGGTGGAGATCAAGCCGTAATAAAAACTAAAGATAAGTCTATATTCTACGGAGGTAAATCTAAAGCCGTAGAAAAGAAAACTAAAGTTAAATCAAGACTTATAGGTCATGCTCTAAGAGAGATTATATTAGAAAGCAAGAATATATATATAATGGGACATAAATATCCTGATATGGACGCAATGGGAGCCGCAGGAGGTATTTATGATATATGTAAGTCATGTAATAAAAATGCACATATAGTTTTAAATAGTTCCAACGATTCTATTGACGAATTTGTAGGTAGATTGAAAAAATCTGATTACTACAATAATATATTTATGTCAAGAGAAGATGCTATTAAAAATTGTTCTAAGGACACATTGGTAATCGTAGTTGATACTCATAGACCTAACTTTACTGAATGTCCTGAATTATTAGCTATATCTGATAAAATTGTTGTTATAGACCACCATAGAAGAGGGGTCGAATTTATAAATGATACAGTTCTTTTATTCCATGAAACTTATGTATCATCAACTTGTGAGATGGTAACAGAATTAGTTCAGTATATGGAAGAGGATGTTAAGATAAATAAATTAACAGCAGAAGGATTAATGGCAGGTATAAGTTTAGATACTAAAAACTTTGCATTTAAAACAGGAGTTAGAACATTTGAAGCAGCATCATATCTGAAAAAAGCAGGAGCAGACACAATAGAAGTTAAGAAGTTATTTAACTCTAATTTAGAAGATTTTGTAACGAAAGCAGAGATAATTCAAAGCACTAAAGTTATAAATGATAAGATATGTTTAGCTTACTGCAAGTCGGATATAAATAATATAAATGTAGTTGTAGCTCAAGCTGCAGATGAACTTTTAAGTATAAAAGATGTAGAAGCATCATTTGTATTAGGAAAAACAAAATCAGGAACTATATTTATAAGTGCTAGATCATTAGGGTCTATTAACGTACATGTATTAATGGAAAAACTAGGTGGCGGAGGTCACATTGATATAGCAGGAGCTCAACTTGAAGGAGTATCTTTAGAAGAAGGATATAAGATGGTATCAGACATCATAACACAATATCTAGAGGAGGAAGAAGAGTAATGAAAGTTATATTATTAAAAGACATAAAAGGAACAGGAAAAAAAGGTGATATAAAGGAAGTTAGTGATGGATACGCTAGAAACTTTTTATTCCCTAAAAAATTAGCAGTTCAAGCTGGAAATACAGAGTTAAAAGAATTAAAAGAAAAACAAACATCTCAACAAATAAAAGAGCAAAAAGAATATGAAGCAGCAGTTGAATTAGGAAAGAAAATGGAAGAAATGAATATAACTATGTATTCTAAAGCTGGTGATGGTGGAAGATTATTCGGTTCTATAACATCTAAAGATATAGCTGCTCAAATAAAAAAAGAGCATGGAATAGATGTAGACAAGAGAAAAGTTATATTAGATGAGCCTATAAGAGTTTTAGGTTCAAGATTTGTTGAAATAAAAATACATCAAAAAGTAGTTACTAAAATGAGAGTAGACGTGAAAGAAAAACAATAAGAAAGACACTAGAGGTGAGATAAATGGAGGATATAGGTAGAATTCCTCCACATAGTGTGGAGTCTGAGCAATCTATACTAGGATCTATACTATTAGATAAAGAAGCTATAATAACTGTTACAGAAACTATAAAACCTGAAGATTTTTATAAAGAAGCTCATAAAATTATTTATGAGTGCATGATGAAGCTAAACAATAAAAATGAACCTATAGATTTAATAACTCTTACTGAAGAGTTAAAGAAGCAAGGTCATCTAGAAGATATAGGAGGAATAAGCTATATAACTAGCTTATCTACTATAGTACCTACAACTTCTAATGTTAAGTATTATGCAGATATAGTAAAAGAGAAATCAGTTTTAAGAAAGCTTATAAGAGTATCTAATGATATATTAAACTTAGGATATGATAGTTCAATAAAAGTAGAAGACATTTTAGAAAAGGCAGAAAAGCGAATATTTGATATATCTCAAGAAAAATCTAGTGAAGATTTCCAAACTATAAATTCAGTACTTATGGATACATATGACATGATAGAAAAGTTATATACTAGTAAGGAAGATATAACAGGAATAACTACTGGATTTGACGATTTGAATAAGAAAACTAATGGACTACAAAGAACGGACTTAATACTTGTTGCAGCGCGTCCTGCAATGGGTAAAACAGCACTCTCTCTTAACTTAGTCCAAAATGCAGCACTTAAAGGTGATGCATCTGTAGCTGTATTTAGTTTAGAGATGTCAAAAGAACAATTAGTTCAACGTATGTTATCTGCACAATCTCATGTAGAATTGAAAAAGATAAAAACTGGTAACTTAGATGAAAATGACTGGCCTAGAATTATAGATGCTATGTCTGTTTTATCTAATGCCAACATATATATAGACGATACACCTGGTATAAAAATAGGTGAATTAAGATCAAAGTGTAGAAAATTAAAAATTGAAAAAGGTTTAGACCTAATTCTTATAGATTACCTTCAACTTATGGAAGGTGATGGAGGTAATGAAAGTAGACAACAAGAAATATCGAAAATTTCTAGATCTTTGAAAATAATAGCTAAGGAATTAAATTGTCCTGTAGTAGCATTATCTCAGTTATCACGTGCACCAGAACAAAGATCAGACCATAGACCTATGTTATCCGATTTAAGAGAATCTGGAGCTATAGAGCAGGATGCAGATATAGTAATGTTCCTATACAGAGATGAATATTATCATCCTGATTCAGAAAGAAAGAATATAGGAGAAATTATAATTGCTAAAAATAGACATGGGGAAACTGGATCAGTTGAACTTGTTTGGTTAGGTGAAATACAAAAATTTGCAAATAAAGCTAGAGAAATGTAATAAAAGAATATCCACATGTTGATAATTTTATAAAAAATAATCATATGTGGATATTTTTATTTTAAAGCATCGAAACGATATCCACAGTTTCCACAGATGCTCTGTGGATAAATAGTGGATAAAAGTCAAATTAAAAAAGCAAGCTAATTTAGCTTGCTTTCTTATAATTAGTATAATTTTTTCAACGGGGGAGAAAAAATGATAAATATAGTATATATATATCCAAATACAGAGTTTATAAACAAGGAAATCAATATATGTAGAATAATTGATAATAAAGATAAAGAAACTATAGTTGTATATGGTATTAAAGAAAATAATAAAGTAAAAATATACATCACAAATACATTTACAGGAGATAATAAATTAGTAAAAAAGGCTAACAATGTAAATGATATAGTTAGATTTATAGAAACTAATGAACATGAAATAAAACTTCTAGAAAACTTAGAATATGTGGAAAAATACATACTAAATAAAATAGGTTAATAAAAAATGTTTTGAAAATAAAGCGAATGTTTGGTAAAATAAGAAAGTAAGTGTTCGAATAAAATAATTAGAGGTGAATTAATATGAAGACTGTTGCTATAGTAGGCTCTCAATGGGGAGACGAAGGTAAAGGTAAAGTTATAGACTATTTAGCTACACAAGCTGATGTAGTAGTAAGAGGACAAGGTGGAAATAATGCAGGTCATACATTAGTTGTTGATGGAAAGAAATATGCATTACACCTAATACCATCAGGAGTATTAAATCCAGAAACTATAAATGTAATAGGTAACGGAATAGTATTTGATCCAAAAGGATTTTTAGAAGAGTTAGCTAAATTAAACGCAGATAATATAGATACTAAAAATATAAAAATAAGTGATAGAGCACATGTTATATTCCCATATCACAAGGAATTAGATGCTTTAGCTGAAGAGGCTAGAGGAGATAATAAAATAGGTACTACTAAAAAAGGTATAGGGCCTTGTTACATGGATAAAACAGAGAGATCTGGAATAAGAATATGTGATTTAATGGATAAAGATGTATTTGCTAAAAAATTAAAAGCTCAAATAGATGCTAAGAATAAAATAGTTAAAAATATATATGGAGCAGAAGAGTTTGACTTCGATGCTATATATAATGAATACTTAGGGTATGCAGAGCAAATAAGATCTTACGTAGATGATACATCAGTTGTTGTATACGAAGCTATAAAAGCAGGAAAGAAAGTCTTATTTGAAGGAGCTCAAGGTACATTACTAGACTTAGATTTAGGAACGTATCCGTTCGTAACATCTTCTCATCCTACATCAGGAGGATTCTCTGTAGGAGCTGGTGTTGGACCTAATATGATAAAAGATGTTGTAGGTATAGTAAAATCTTACACTACTAGAGTTGGAGAAGGACCATTTGTTACAGAGTTAAACGATGAAACAGGGGACAAGATAAGAACTCAAGGAAGAGAGTTTGGAACAACTACAGGTAGAGCAAGAAGATGTGGATGGTTTGATGCTGTAATAGTTAGATATGCTGCTAGAGTTAATGGGTTAACTAGTATATCTTTAATGTTACTAGACGTTTTAACTGGGTTTGATACAGTTAAAATATGTACATCTTACAAAATGGGAGACAAAGTATTAAGAGAATTCCCAGCTTCATTAGAAGATTTAGCTAAGTGCGAGCCTATATATGAAGAGTTAGAAGGATGGTCTGAAGATTTAACAGGTATGGAAACATATGAAGAACTTCCTGAAAATGCTAAGAAATATATAGCTAAAATAGAAGAGTTAGTTGGAGTAAATGTAGACATGGTTTCAGTTGGACCAAACAGAGCTCAAACTATAGTAAGAAAAAATATATTCTAATTTTATAATATATAAAACTAAAAGCTATGTTAAAACATTATATAATGTTTTAACATAGCTTTATTTTATTTTTATATTAATTTATCTATATTTAATTGATTTAAAATATATTTTTTAACTTTAAATCTAATAGTTTTTAAAGGATCAACAACTTGGCAAACTTCTATATCACTAGTTAAACTCATTAGTATAACTAAATCATTTTTAGATAAGTTGCATTTAGGAAGTAAAATATCAAACATATTTTCGATAGCGATTTCATAAGCCTCATCCAAAGTTTCAGCAGAAGCTACAGTATAATAAGCATCTTCAGTTTCTAAGATAGGATTCTTTATTGTTAAGTTATCTATTACTTCAACTTTTACATCAACTAGAGCTCCTATTTCAGCTCCGCTTACTCCGATCTCACCATCACCCATAACAGCATGGATATCTCCAAGAGATAATAAAGATCCTTCTACTGATATAGGAAGATATACACTAGAACCCTCAGCTATAATCTTACAGTCCATGTTACCACCGTGACTACCAGGAGTTCCACAATTTATAGACTTATTATCGCTTGGGGCGACACCTATAACACCAATCATTTTGTTTAAAGGAAGTTCTAAATTATTAAATAAAGCTTTTTCATTTTCTATTTTTAAAATATTATGAGTCATAGTATCTAGTTTATTACCAAGAACCCCAACTCCAGGACCTGTCATGGCAAGAGCATTGCCTTTTAGTTCAATAGAATTTATACTAACTTTTAAAGTCTGGTTAGGCATAGAATTTTCTATGTATAAAGGTCCAGTTGCTGGATTTACTCTATCAAAATCTATACTATCCATATTGTCATCACTACATGTTATTTGGCTACACATGCAATCATGAGTTTCAAAAACTACATTGCTTCCTGATTTTACTTTAAGAACTGGATTATTTAAGCTTGAAAATGTAAATGTATGATTTTCTTTGTTTATGAAGTTCATAAATTTACCTCCTTTATTTAGTATAAGAATATTATATTACAAATAGTATTAATAAAATATTTTTATAATATAATCTTTAAAAAAATATAAGGAAATTAACAAAATTACTAAATTTTTCTGAAAATCATACTTAAATAAATGGATTAAACCATTAAAAAATAGGGTATTTAAATAATTTGCTTAAAAAAATTAAAAAATTTTACAAAAAGTATTGACGAAAGTTAATAAAGCTAATATAATAATATTTGTTGATACGGCAGAGAAAAAAGTCGAAACAACATCTCAGCAAAGATGATCCATTAGCTCAGTCGGTAGAGCACCTGACTTTTAATCAGGGTGTCCCGCGTTCGAGTCGCGGATGGATCACCATTTTTTTTGTAAGGCCCATTGGTCAAGCGGTCAAGACACCGCCCTTTCACGGCGGTAACAGGGGTTCGATTCCCCTATGGGTCACCAATATTTGGGATTATAGCTCAGCTGGGAGAGCACCTGCCTTACAAGCAGGGGGTCACAGGTTCGAGCCCTGTTAATCCCACCATATATGCGGCCTGGTAGTTCAGCTGGTTAGAATGCCAGCCTGTCACGCTGGAGGTCGAGGGTTCGAGTCCCTTCCAGGTCGCCAAACACACATTGCTAGTGTGGCTCAACGGTAGAGCAGCTGACTTGTAATCAGCAGGTTGTAGGTTCGATTCCTATCACTAGCTCCAAAAAAAGATGATCCATTAGCTCAGTCGGTAGAGCACCTGACTTTTAATCAGGGTGTCCCGCGTTCGAGTCGCGGATGGATCACCATTTTTTTTTGTAAAAATATAATATGGCCCATTGGTCAAGCGGTCAAGACACCGCCCTTTCACGGCGGTAACAGGGGTTCGATTCCCCTATGGGTCACCAGCATTTGGGATTATAGCTCAGCTGGGAGAGCACCTGCCTTACAAGCAGGGGGTCACAGGTTCGAGCCCTGTTAATCCCACCAGTAAACTCTTGGATTTTATCTAAGAGTTTTTTTGTGTTCAAAAAAATTACATATACATAATAAATTCAGAGCAAATCGAGTTTTTATTATAAAAAATTATTATAACTTAAGAAATATCTACAAATTATGTATAATGGTTATATAAACATATAAAAAATATATACAGGGGATATTATGGTAGAAATAATTTTATGCGAAGATCAAATAGAGCATCAAAAAACGATAGAAAAATTTTTAAAAAATATATTATATGAAAAAGATATTGATTACAATTTAAATATATATTCAACTGGGGAGGAATTACTTAATAATTATAAGCAAGATGCGGATATATTTATACTAGACATTCAGATGGACGAGATAACTGGAATGGATGTAGCTAGAAAGATAAGGGAAATCGATAAAAATAAACCAGAAATAATTTTTACAACTTCACTTATTGAATACATACAAGAAGGATACGAAGTGAGAGCTTATAGATATCTATTAAAGCCTATACAATATGATGATTTTAATAATCATATTTTGAGCTGTATAGATGAAGTTATAAATAAAAGAGATAAGTTTATATTAGTTGAAAATAAAAATGAAACTTACAAAATAAATATAGAAGATATAACTTATATTGAAATTCAAAGAAAAGATATGACTATACACACAGAAAATAAAATTTATGAAACTAAAATGACCATGGATAAGATTGAAAAGGAATTAAAAAACCATAATTTTTATAGATGTCATAAAAGTTTTTTAGTAAATATAAATTATGTAGAAAATATAAAACAATATATAGCTATATTAGATAATAAAGAAGAGATTTTAGTTAGTAGGCATAGGTTCAAAGATTTTAAGCATAAGTTTTTAAGTTTGTTAGGAGAAAAATTATGTTAAGAAGTGAATTAATGTCAAGGCTAATTATAGGCATATCTACATTTATTGAATATTTTGTTTTTATAAAAATATTAAATTGTTTAGAAGAAAGAAGATATGAAAACAGATATTTGGATATAGTATTTTTGTTAATTGGAGTTTTAGATTCTATAATTTTATTTAATAGAGCAACTCAATACTATGGTTTCATGATTAACTTAAAATGGATATCGTTTATTTTATTTATAAAATTAAACTATAAAATAAGTAATTTTAAAGTAATATTATATTATTTAACTTATACTACAGCAACTTATATAACATGGCAATTGCTAGATAACATAGTTTTTTTTATTGTAACAGGACGTTCCGGGTACTCTTCAAATACATCAGAATATAATTTAAATATAATATCTATTATAGTAAGTACGATTTTAATAATTATAAATATAGGATATATTAATATAATTAAAAGATTTAAAAGTATGGATAAAGAAAAAATAAATGTAATAATTATAATAGGATGTATAATAAGTAATCTTTCAGTAGCATTTATGAACAGCCTACCTACATGGACATATATGTTTAAAATGAATTATTCTTATAACAAGCTTAATGTATTTAATTTTAATGCAACCCCAAAATTATCTTTTACGAGTAGTACTTTGCTTTTAATGATAGTATTTAAAACTATTAAAGATATTAAAGAAAAAAGTGAAGAAAATTTACTAAAAGAAAAAATAGATATGCAATATAAGTATTATTTAAATCTTCAAGAATCTCAAAATAAAGTTAAAAGGCTTTATCATGATATGAATAATCATATACTTTGTATAAATAATATGAGTACTGATAAAGAAGATATAAACAAATATATAGATAATATTAGAAAAGATTTAAAACAATTTAAAGAAATATATAATACGGGGAATATGATATTAGATATTATATTAAATGAAAAACAAAATATTTGTAATGAAAATAATATAGATTTAACTTGTGATGTTAATTTTTCTAAATGTAATTTTATAGAAATGACAGATGTATGTAGCATATTTTCAAATATATTAGATAATGCAATAGAAGCGTGCAATAAAACTTCTATGGATAAAAAATATATAAAAATAAGGGGAACACTTGTTAAATCATATTATGTTATACGCTGTGAAAATTCTAAAACAAATAAATTAGAAATAAAAAATAGTAAAATTATAACTAGCAAGAAAGATAAATTTATTCATGGAATAGGACTAAAAAGTGTTAAATCTTCACTTAAAAAGTATAATGGAGATTTAGAAATAGAGGATTTTGAGAATGAATTTTTATTACAAATTTATATACCTATAGATGAAAACATGACAGTTGGGGCTACAAAGGTACCAGTTGTACTATAAATATTGAATCAAAAAAAATAAGGTGTTATCTTTTAAACGTAAAAGATAACACCTTATTTTTTGATTTTAGGGGCATAAATATGAATTACAAAAGGGAGGGTATATTTTGAAGATTAGTTTTAAGTTAGCAATTGCTTATATGAAAGAGCAAAAAGGAAGGACTATCGCATTAATAACAAGTATAGCGTTAGCTGTAATATTAGTATTTTCATTAAATGTAATACCAGAAACACAAAGTAAACTAGAAATAAAAGAAGCATATAAAAATTATAGTGATTATCATGTTGAATATAGCAACTTAAGCGATGATATAGTTAATAAGTTTAAAAAAGATAAGGAAGTAATTGAAGTTAATGATATTTTGGGGCTAGGTAAAATTGTAGGAAAAAACGGAACGTCAATTCAATTAAATTCATATAGCGATAAATTTATAGATTCATATGGATATCAATTATCGAAAGGAAGTAATCCTAAAAATTCAAATGAAATAGTTATAGAGCAAAAAGCATTAAAAGAAATGGGCTTAAGTGATGATTTAAATCAAGAAATTGATTTTAAAATTGTAAAATATTATGTTGATAAAAATAATGAAAATCAAATATTTAGTAAAGATAAAAAGTTCAAACTTGTTGGTATAGTAAAAAAACCTGATGCTTACTATGAAGATTCAAGTAGTTATGCAAGTGAAAATGAGTACTATGGAGTAAAGGCTTTTACTAAAGATAATATCAATGAATCTATTTTACCAAATAATTTAGTAACTCATGGTGGTACTTTATATTTAAACTCATCTAGACCAGATATTGGAAAAGCTTATGAAATTATAAATAAATATGGATCAAATGAATCAAATTTTATGGTAAATGTATCACTAACACAAGTTTTAGATGATTACTCAATGTCAAAGGGAACAACATATACAATGAAGCGAAAGTTATATCCAATGTTAGCGGCAACTTTAGTTATATGTAATATATTTAGTATAGTTCTTATAGATATGACAAAACAAATAGGTATATTAAGAGCAATTGGTTTATCTAAAAAGAAAGTAAGATTTATGATTGTGATAGAAAGTATTAGCGTATTGGCATTAGGTCTTATATTTGGATTCTTGATAGGAATGTTAGCTTCATATGCTGGATTTTACATTATTTATGGGAGGTTTGTAAATCTTTACATAAGTAAAGCTAGTATATATGAGCCTATGTTAATGGCTACTTTAGCTGTGTTTATATCAAGTTTAGTACCAATATATAAAAGTGGAAAAATTTCGCCTGTAGAGGCTATTAGAAGTAGTGATAAATTTAATAAAAAACAAAAAAATAGATTCTATTATAAATTAATAAGAAAGGTTTTTGGATTTTCAGGAGAAATGGCTTACAAAAACTTTTGGAGAAATAAAATAAGAACAATACTTTGTATTATATCTATAAGTTTGGGAGGAGTACTTTTTATAGATACAATAGCGTCTTCAAAAGATATGGATAATAGCTTAGATAGTAGGACTATGCCTCTTATGATGATGGGAAATAGTGATATAAAATTATCTCATAATCCTAATAACGCAGATTCTAATTTTACAAGATTTAGTAAAGATGAAATAGAAAAAATATCAAATATAAAAGAGGTAAAAAGTGTAAAACCAATTATTGAGTTAACCGGAATTTTTATAACTAATTCTAATGATGTAACTAAATATTATAAAAGTGAAAATAGTATAGATGATGAAAAAAAAATTTTAGAAGAATATGTAGAACTTGAAGGAAATAGCAATGAAAGTTTAAAAAACTTAAATCAATATATTGAAAAAGGAAAAAACATAACCGAGAAAAGTAAAGGTAAATATCCAAAAGCTTTAGTAACAAATTATTTTTATTCTATTCAGGAACATTCTCCTAATACAAAATTATTAAATGATATGAAAGTAGGAGATTTAATAAATATAAAAATACCTGTTACAAAAAATAATAAATTAGAATATAAAAATGAAAAAATAGAGGTTGCTGGGATTTTAAATGGAGATTACGTTCTAAAAGAAGGTGGTCTTTCTCGTGGATTAAAAGTTGTATTAAATGAAGAAGATTTTAAAAATATAAGTGGACGAGAAAATTATAATAAATTAAATATACAAATTGAGAAAGGAACTGATAAAAAAGCTCAAAATGAAATAGAAAAATTTATAAAAAATAATTCATTTTCAAAATTTGAAAGTAAATACAATTACAAAAATTACTACATAAAGCAAAGTGAAAGAACTACAAAAGAAACATTAGTAATTGTAGGCTTAATATTATTAATATCATCTATAAATGTACTGTGCATAATAAAAGCTAATATAATGACTAGAATGAAGGAACTTTCAACATTAAAAGCTATAGGAATGAGTCCTAAAAAACTTAAAAATATGATTGTAAAAGAAAATATAATGTATGCAGTTTTTGCATCTATATTGGCAAGTATAATTGCTACTCAGAGTATTTATAAATTTACAAAACTTTCAAATGAAATAAGTAAAGAACTATTGGGTAGTGAAAAAGCTATGAACTTTACATTACCGATATTTGAAAGTGTAGAATTTTTAATAGTATCTATAATTATGTGTTTAATAGCAGTATTTTTATGTAAAAAGAAGATTGAAAAAATGAGCATAGTAGAAGGGTTGAGTACAAATGAATAAAGGTGGGGATTTTGTGGCAAATATATTAGAGATAACAGATTTAAATAAGATATATGGTAAAGGTGATAACAAAGTACAAGCATTAAAAGATATTAATTTATCTATAGAAAAAGGCAAATTTACAGCTATAATAGGTCCGAGTGGAAGCGGTAAAAGTACACTTTTAAATTGTATTGCAGGTTTAGATATTGTATCATCAGGTAAAGTAATATTAAAAGGTAAAGATATCTCAACTTTAAATGAAAATAAATTATCTAAATTAAGAAGTGAAGAATTCGGATTTATATTTCAAAGCTTTAACTTAATACCAGTTATAAATGTATATGAGAATATAATACTTCCAATATCTATAGACGATAAAAAAGTAGATAAAAAATACATAGACAGTATAATTGATAAGTTAGGGCTTAAAGATAAAATTAATAAATTTCCTAATGAATTAAGCGGAGGTCAGCAACAGAGGGTAGCTATTGCAAGAGCTTTAGCCAATAAACCTAAAATAATATTTGCAGATGAGCCAACAGGAAATTTAGATAGTAAAACAACAGAAGAAGTTATGAATTTATTAGAAAGTTGTGTAAAAGATTTTGGACAAACATTAGTTATGATAACTCATAATAATGAAATTGCTAATATGTCAGATATTTGTATTGAAATTAAAGATGGAAAGCTGAATATAAATAATTAATATTATATAAACAAAATGACTAAGTTAGAAAATACGGAGATTTTCTACTTAGTCATTTTTTGTTCCCATCTTAAATCATTACCTGTAAACTTAACCATTCTAAATCTATCAAATATTCTAGAGAAAATTCTTTGTGCATAGATATCTCCTAATTGCATAGGTGATAAGTTAGTTGAAATTATAGTTTTCTTTCCTGATAGTAGACGAGTATTTAAAATATTAAATAATTCACTATTAGTAAAAGAGTTAGTAAGCTCTGTTCCTAAATCATCAATTATTAAAAGATCACAATCAAATATATTATTATAATTATCTTTTGTTATATGATCATCTGAATTTTTAAATTTATATTCTTCTATGATTTCAAACATTTTAAAAGCAGTCTGATATATAACTAAGTAACCCTTATCTAAAAGTTCTTTTGCAACACAGTTACACATAAAACTTTTCCCTAAACCTGTGTCTCCATAGAAAAGCATATTTTCATCATTATCTTTATCGAAGTTCATAACAAAACCTTCACATATAGATAATATCTCTAATATATTTTCTTGAGGAGATACTCCAGAAGAATCTTCTCTTTGAGTAGAGAATATAGATTCATCAAAAGTAGAGAAGTTTTGATGATGAAGAACTCTAGATAAATTAGACATATGGTAAGCCTCATTTATTATTCTTTGCTTAAGGCAATTACATTTATGTCCATTTCCTAAAAATCCGGTATCTTTACACATAGAACAATCATGTTTAACTTCTAAATACCCATTAGGTACACGATTATCTGATAAGAGTATTTCTTTCTTTTTCTTTAACTCGTCCATTTGAGCTTTAGTTTCATTTAATATAGAATCTTTATCTTTAGGATTTAAAAGAATTAATTTAGCAAGTTTTAATCCTATCTTACCTATTTCCTCATCTATTTGTTTAATTTCAGGTATTCTAGAGTAAACTTTCTTTTTTCTTTCTTGTAAATCACGTTCAGATTGATCTCTTTTTCGCTCATAAGAAGTAAGAATATCTCTCAATGTTGATTCTTTCATATATTAATCACCTACCTAAAATTATTTATCTAAATTTGCCTTTTTGGCTTTCTTGAAGTATTTTTTCTAATTCATCAGGACTATATTTAGTAAAAGTCTGATTTATATTATGGAATCTAGTTTTAACTTGCTTAGGAGCAGAATTAGAAGATTTTGAATTAAATTTTTTAGATTCTGACTGTTTCTTAAATTCTTCTTCTGACGATTTTAAATCTTCTAGTGTTTTAATGTTTTTGTCATTCCAACTCTTAATAATTCCATTAATATAAGCTATAGAAGGATTAGAAATATTTTTAGACTTCGAACATGCCTCTAAAATAAGTTCTATATCAAATTTATACTTATCAAACCATACATCCATAATTTCTTTTTCAGCTTTTGTAGCTTGTCTGGAAAATCCTAATTCATTAAACACTGTTTTATACATCATGAATCTCTTGCTTCTTTCAGCAAAACTATTTTTAACATCATCAACAGTATAAAGACTAGCATCATACCAATTTCTAATTATACCTTCTACATAACTAACAGGTTTAGCAACTCCCGTTTGTTCTTTAACATGTTCATAAGCGCATACTATCATATCTGTGCTCATGTTATATTTATCTATCATATCCATAATTGTAATCTTTTCATTAGATTGAAGATGTCTACCTATAGTTTGATTTATAGAGTTAAACATTTTTCTAATTTCAGGATTATCATTTATACTAACAATAGTATTAACATCAGATTTAATAGAATTGTTTGCATTTAGTATATTATCAATATATATTTTTTTCAAATCTAAAAACTCTATTGAAAAACTAAAATCATCTAGCCCATCATTTTTATGTTTTTTTATTAAATTCTTGTCTTCCCAAAAATCCCAAGCTGCTAATACATCAGATAATGGTACATTTAAATTTTTTGCAATAGAATTATTATTGAACTTAGGGTTAGAAGTCTCATCACATGCATATCTATAGCCTAAAAGATAAACTTGTACGTATAATCCATTAGCCATTGGCATAAATATATCTATAAATATGTTATCAATAGTAGTTTGTCCTAAATCTATTTCGTTGACTTCTTTAAAGAACATTTTATCACCTCAGATTGATTATAACATAAAATCTATTACAAATTATGATGTAGATAATTAAAAAAAATATTCATTTACTACAAAGGGGGATTTAAAATTGATTATTGATTTTAGAAGAAAAAATAGGAAAATTATATCTTTTATGATCATAGGTATTATTTTTCTAGGAGGGTTACTTTATTTTAATAAAGAAGCTGATAAGCCTGTTTCAAATATAAAAACAGAGAGTATGAGTTCTTATAAAATGGACGTAATATTAGATGATGAAAGTAAGCGTTTGATGTGCAACCAAAATGTACAATACGTTAATAATACTAAAAATGAATTGAAGAGTATTTACTTTCATATATACCCAAATGCATTTTCAAAAGAAGAATTTGCTCCATTTGAAAAATCTCAAATGAAACAAGCATATCCAAATGGATTTAATGAAGGGTACATAGATATTAAAAATATATTAATTGGAGGAGAAAAAGTTAAATTTAATATTGATGGTAATAAAGAAGATATATTAGAAGTACGCTTGGACAAACCTTTAAAGCAAAATGAATCTGTATCTATAGATATGAAATTTAATGTAAAGATACCTAATTCTGTTGGTAGATTTGGATATGGAAATGATACTACAAATGTTACAAATTGGTTCCCTATAGCTTGTGTATATGATGATAGAGGATGGAACACAAAGAGCTATGAAAGTATAGGCGATCCATTTTATAGTGATGTAAGTAATTATAAAGTTACTCTTTTAGCTCCATCTAAATATAAATTTGGAACTACTGGAAAGGTGACAGAATCAAAATCAAGTGATAAAAAATCCATGTACAATATAGAAGCAAATAAAGTAAGAGATTTTGCTTTTGTTTTAAGCGATAAATTTAATGTTAAAAAAGATTATACAAAGGATACAGAAATATTAACTTATAATTTAGATAAAAAATTCTCTGATTTATCTACAACTATAGCAAAAGATTCTATAGACATATTCAGCGATATGTTTGGTAAATATCCATATGATACATATTCTGTTATAGCAAGTGACTTTTACATAGGGGGTATGGAGTATCCAACTTTATCTATGATAGATAAAAGCTTATATAATTCTAAAAATAAATTTTTATTAGAATATGTAATAGCTCATGAAACTGCACATCAATGGTGGTATAGTGTAGTTGGAAATGATGAGGTTAATGAACCTTGGTTAGATGAAGCTTTAACTGAATATTCTACAGTTCTTTATTTTGAAAAAAAATATGGTAAAGAAACAGCTACAAGATTAATGAGTACTATGGAAAAACAATCAAAATCTTACTCTAGTCAAGATATGTTTAAGCCTTCAAGTAAATATAAAAATTCAATGGATTATAGTTTAAACGTATATACTAAAGGTGCAGTAGTATTCCATAATATAAGAGAAGAAGTAGGAGATAAAGTATTTTTTAAAGTATTAAAAGAGTACTATGAAACATATAAGTTTAAAAATGCAAATGGATCCCAATTTATGGAATTATGGAGAAAAAATGGAGTAGATATAGATAACATAATAAAGAAATGTAAGTAAAATTTAGGTAGAGTCTTTAAAAGTTTTTTAAGGCTCTATTTTTTTGGTATAATATAATTTATGATTGTAAAAGAAAGAGGTGCCACATGATAGAATACAGTTCTATAGGAAGTGGAAGTAGTGGAAATTGTCATTATATTGGATGTAAGAACACTAAGGTTCTAGTTGATGCAGGCCTTAGCGGAAAGAGAATAACAACTAATTTAAAAGATTTAGATATAGATGCAAATGAATTAAAGGGAATATTTATAACACATGAACATTCAGACCATATAAAAGGGGCTGGAATATTATCAAGGAAATTTGATATACCTATATTTGCTAATGTGAAAACATGGTGTGCAATGAAGGATAAAATAGGGGATATAAAAGATAAAAATATGAAAGTTTTTGAAAATGATAAAACTTATTCATTAGATGATTTAATAATAAGACCATTTTCAACATCTCATGACTCTGCAGATTCTGTGGGATATAATTTTTATAATGATAAACAAGAAAAAATATCTATTGCAACAGATATAGGGTGTATAACAGAAAATTTAAAGAAACATTTATATAAATCTAAATTAGTAGTATTGGAATCTAATTATGATCCAAATATGCTTATGATGGGTTCTTACCCATATGCTTTAAAAAAGAGGGTTATGTCTGAAACAGGACATTTATCAAATGAAGAAGCAGCTGAGTTTTGCGTGGAACTAATTAACCAAGGAACAGAATCTATACTACTTGCACATTTAAGTAAAGAAAATAATTTTCCAGAATTAGCGTATGAAACAACTAAGGGAATTTTATTACAAAACAACATGATAGTTGGACAAGATCTTAAGTTAGATGTTCTTTTAAGAGAAGATGCATCGGATATATATAGACTATAGAAACAGGAGACATTTATGAATATAACTATAATAAGCGTTGGAAAGCTTAAAGAGAAGTATTTAAAATTAGGAATAGACGAATTTAAAAAGAGATTATCTAAGTATTGTAAACTTGATATGATAGAGTTAGATGATGAAAAGTGTCCAGAAAGCTTAAGTGAAAAGGACATGGAAATTGTAAAAAATAAAGAAGGTCAAAAGATTTTATCAAAGGTAAAGAGTAATAGTTATGTTATAGCTTTAGCTATAGATGGAAAGAATTTATCATCTGAGGAATTAGCTGACACTATGAGTAAATTAGCTGTTAGAGGTAATAGCCATATTACTTTTATAATAGGTGGATCATTAGGACTAGCAGATGATGTTTTAAAAAGAGCGGATTATAAGTTGTCTTTTTCTAAGATGACATTTCCTCATCAAATGATGAAGTTAATATTATTAGAACAAGTTTATAGAGCATATAGAATAAATAATAATGAACCGTATCACAAATAATGGATACATGGCTTGAAAGTACGATAAATGCAAATGACTTTATTAAAAAAACAATACTGATAAGTAATAAGCTGACGTTCTATGTTAAGTACGTCAGCTATTTTATTAGTCTTATTCTTTAGATAACACCAATTTGGCAAAATCCTCAAAATAAAAGCTATCTAGTGATTTAGTATCCCCTACTAAATTAAAAAAACAGCTAGGAATTTCTCGAAGCTTTAAATTCTTATTGATGCATGGAGTACATCCTTTATCGTGATTAGTAGGATGAAATGGACATTTTAAGTCTGTGCAAGTACAATTATTTGACATATGATTACCACCTATTTTTTTGTTTACTTAAATTATATAGAAAATAGGTGATTTTAGAAACTTCTTTTTAGAAGTTAAATTTAGTCAATAAATTAAGTTAAAATTGATGAGAGAGTTAAAAATGCTCTCTTTCTATTTGACAATAGAAAAACAAGCTCCGTATAGTAAGGTATGGAGAACCGTATTATAAGTAGAGTATGTCGATTTTAAAATAAATAAAATAAAAAAGGAACCTTAATTTAGATGAGTAAGGTTCCTTTTTATGAGTATTAGATTTATACTCAGGAAGGTTAGTTATGAATAAGAAACCAATTTATAAAACATGGATAAGAATAAATAAAATAATGACTTTTTTAGCAATTTCTATATTGTTAATATTGATATCATTTTTTTCAATTAATTTATATTTACGTATTATTGCGAGTATTTTGCTTTTACCATTTTTATATATTTTATTTATAATATCATATTCTTACTATCAATTTTCGGATAGAGGTGGGAATTTACAATCAAAAATACATTATTTGATTGTAAATAAGATTAGTTATAAAGAAAATACAAAAATATTAGATATAGGTGTGGGTAGTGCTTCACTTATAACTAAGCTAGCTAAATCATTTACTAAAGCATCTCTTGTAGGAATTGATTATTGGGGAAATGACTGGGAATATTCAAAACAAATATGTGAAACTAATGCTAAATATGAAGGTGTAGCAGATAGAATTAAGTTTATACAAGCAAGTGCATCTGACTTACCATTTAGTGAAAATCAATTTGATATAGTAGTAAGTTGTTTAACTTTTCATGAAGTAAAAGACGAGGCTGACAAAATCAAAGTATTGAAAGAAGCTTTAAGGGTTCTTAAAAGAGATGGAGAGTTTATATTTCTAGATTTATTCCTTGATGAAAAAATATTTGGGAAAAATGATGAGTTCTTTAATAGAATTAGTTCACTTGGAATTTCAGAAATTAAAGTTGAAAAGCTTGAAAATATAATTAAATTGACACCTATATTATTACATAAAAAGGTATTAGGGAATGCTATGGTTATTTACGGGAAAAAATAAGATAAGAACAAATGATAAAATAATAACTCACGTTTATTAAAATAATAAAGTGATTAATGACGTATTTTATGAAATTCAATATAATAAATAAGTGAAATTTTAGCCTTAGGCATTTATAAAAATTGCCTAAGGCTATTTTTAAAGTAAGAATATATTCAATATATGTATTATTTTCCTTTTAACTTAGCGGTTACAATTAGATAAATTATAAGATATAATAAACTTAAAATATTAACATAATAGTATATATACTTATGTTAATTACAATTAAAATAACCTGGAGGCAAGATAATGAGTAAAAAAGATTTTTCTGATTTAGAAGATCAAATTATGTCTACAGTTAGCAATGCACTTAAAGCAATAGATTTTGCTAATTTAAAAAAGGATATTACAGATAAAACTGAGGATACCTTAAATCAATTTAAATCAAAGTTTAATGGATATAGTGAAAAGTACATGAATTTAAATAAAAAACCTAAAAATGATATATCAACATACATTAGTAAAAAACCAGCTGGAAGTGTATCAGGAATAATTTATATATTATTCGGAGTTAGTGGAAGTTTAGTTTTTGGGTTTTCAGTATTCACAACCCTAATACTTAAAATGCTATTCAGTGGTGGGATTATCAGCATAGGTAGCAATATTATTTTGGGAGTTGGATTTTTATTCTTTGCAGTAAGTTTAGGTTTGTTATCAAGGGGAATAACATTAAGAAAAAGAGTAAAGCGTTTTAAGACATATGTAAGATTTATTAATAACAATAGTTATTTTTTAATTAATGATTTAGCAAAATTCACAAAAGAAAAAGATAGTTTTGTTGTTAAAGAATTAAGTAAAATGATTGATAAAGGGATGTTTTTAGAAGGACATATAGATGAGGAAAAAACTTACTTTATGCTAAATGATGAAGTTTATAATGACTATTTAAATTTAAAAAATCAACAAATAGCTAAAGAAAGTAATAATGAAAAATTAAATGAAGAAATATATGATTCAGAGAAAGAAGAAATAGAATCTACAATTAAAATAGGAAGAAGTTATATTGAGCAAATAAAAAATATAAGAAATGATCTTTGTAAAGAAGAAATAGCTGTTAAATTAGATAAGCTAGGAAATATTGCAAACCAAATACTTAGTCAGGTTGAAAAGAATCCTAACAAGATACAAGAAGTTAATAAATTTATAAATCATTATCTTCCTATTACTATAAAATTAATTAATTCATACAAAGATATAAATAATCAAGTAGTTCAAGGCGAGAATATAGAAAATGCTAAAAATGAAATTGAAAAAAGTATTGATCTTATTAATAGTGCTTTTGAAAATTTATTAGATGATTTATTTGAAGATGTTGTTTTAGATGTTTCTACAGATATTTCTGTTCTTAAAACATTATTTAAACAAGAGGGATTGGTAGAAGATGATTTTAAAAAGTAAGCTTTAAATAAAAGGGAGGCATTAAGAATGAGTGATGAATTTAAAGAAGAATCTATTGATATAAAGCCAGAATTAACTTTTCAACCATTTCAAGAGGAAGTGATTGATTTAAAAGTAAAAGAAGAAAAAATAGAAGAGAAAATAGTTAATGAAATGCAACTTACAGAAGAAGAACAAAAAATGGTTGATCAATTTGTAGATAAAATACAGATAAATAACTCAAATTCTATTTTACAATATGGAGCAGGAGCTCAAAAGAAAATCTCTGACTTTTCACAGTCAGCATTAAATAATGTAAAAGCGAAAGATTTGGGTGAAATAGGGGAAATACTATCTAGTGTAGTTCATGAATTAAAGACATTTGAAGAATCTGAAGAGAAAAAAGGAATTTTAGGTTTCTTTAAAAAAGGGAAAGATAAGATTTCCTACATGAAAATAAAATATGAGAGTGTAGATAACAATATAGGGAAAATGTGTAATATTCTTGAAGCTCATCAAATACAGCTTTTAAAAGATATTGCTATGTTAGACAAGATGTATGAAATAAATAAAGCATATTTTAAAGAGCTTTATATGTATATATTAGCGGGTAAAAAGAAGCTTCAAAAACTAGAAAAAGAAGAACTTCCTAAATTACAGGAAAAAGCAAGAACTAGTGGTAATCCTCAGGATGCTCAGGAATTAAATGATTTTGTTGCTCTTTGTAATAGATTTGAAAAGAAAATTCATGATTTAGAATTAACTAAAATGATTTCTTTACAAATGGCTCCTCAAATTCGTTTAATTCAAAATAATGATTCATTAATGTCTGAAAAAATACAATCTACAATTATAAATACGATTCCACTTTGGAAAAATCAAATGGTTTTAGCGCTTGGGGTTGCTCATGCTGCTAATGCTGCAAGAGTCCAAAGAGAAGTAACAGATATGACAAATGAACTTTTACGCAAAAACGCAGAAATTTTAAAAACTTCAACTATAGAGACTGCAAAAGAATCTGAAAGAGGAATTGTTGATATTGAAACGCTTAGAGCTACAAATGAGTCGTTAATTTCAACTCTTGATGAAATACTTAATATACAAACAGAAGGACGTCAAAAACGTAGAGAAGCAGAAGCAGAATTAATAAGTATTGAAAATCAATTAAAAAATAAACTTATAGAATTTAAATATTAATATAAGCCGTATCACAAGTAAGTGATGCGGTTTTATTTTTTTATAAAAAATTATAATTGACATATTAAAAAAATGCGAATATAATAATCGTATAAGATTAATCGCATGCGATAAAAAAGAATGGAGAAATTTAAAAATGAAAATAATAGCATTAGAATTTTATAAAAATGGATTTATGAAAGAAGCACTTGCATTTGGAGGATCAGTTGAAAAAGAAAAAATAGATCCAAATAAAAATTACGAATCAAGTTTACAAAATTACTTAATAGATACTGGAAAAGAAGTTATATTAGTAGATACAGGAGTACCAGTTGAGACAAAAGATGTAGAACCAAAACCTGAACAAATGATATACACTGGTGAAAAAATTAATAATTTTGTAGATGCATTAAAAAAAGCAGGATATGAACCAAAAGATATAGATAAAGTTATAGTTACACATAAACATCAAGACCATACAGGAGAACTTAGATTATTTGAACATTCTAAAATATATATATCAGAAATAGAAGCTGAAGCAATGGACTTAAAGGGTAATAATATAGTAAGAGTTAACTTTAAAGATGGAGAGTATAAAAACTTTAAAGAAAGTCTAAAAATTTCTGATAGCATATTTATGTTACCTGCGTATGGACATACAAAAGGAAATTCTATAGTGGTAGCAGAGTTTGAAGGATTACATTATATGTTCCATGGAGATGTAACTTATACAGATGAAGCACTTAGACAAAATGCATTATCAGTAGTATTTGAAGATAAAGATTTAGCAAAACAGACTTTAAACAATGTTAGAGAATTTGTAAAAGAAAATAAGACTGTATATTTATCAACTCATACACCTGAAGCTCTAATATCATTAAAAGAAAATAAAGTTATGGAACTTTAGAGAGGTATATAGAGAGACAGTCAAGAATCATATAGAGGATAGAAAACTATATAAGGTAGAAAATAGGAGGCATTAAAATGAATAAAAAAGAGATACTAGATGTTTTAAATTTTAGACACGCATGTAAAGAATTTGATCCCAATAAAAAAATAAATCAAGATGAATTTGAAGTAATACTTGAATCAGGGAGACTTTCACCAAGTTCTATGGGAATCGAACCTTGGAAATTCTTAGTTATAGAAAATCAAGAATTAAAAAGTGAATTAGGAGAAGTTTGTTGGGGTGGAAAAACACAAATGCCAACATGTAGCCACTTAGTAGTATATTTAGGTAGAACTGCGAAAGAATTAAGATTTGATTCAAACTATATAGATTATTTATTAAAAGATATTAAACATTTACCAGAAGACATTGCTAATAAGTATAAAGGTATAATGAAGTCTATAGAGGATGTTAGATTTAAAGATGATAAAGATTTAGAAAATTATTCTTCAGAACAAGTTCATATTGCATTAGCTAATATGATGAGTGTAGCAGCTATGCAAGGAATAGACTCTTGTGCTATTGGTGGTATAGATCACAATAAAGTAGAAAAGATACTAGTGGATAGAGGGTTATTAGATACTGACAAGTTCAATATTGTATTATGTGCTGCATTTGGATATAGAGTTAATAATCCAGAAGAAAAACTAAGACAATCAATGGGTCAAGTAGTTGATTGGGTAAAATAATATATTTTATAAATATAATAAAGCTAGATGGATTAATAAATACTTCATCTAGCTTACTTGTTTGTATATAAATTTAATAACAAAAGTTGAAAATAATGTACTGAAAATTTATAAAAATATTATGAATCAGTATTATAAAATTATTTGATACATACTGGAAAAGAAGTTATACTATTGGATACAGGAGTGCCAGTTGAGGCAAAATATATAGAGTATCGTAATTTATGAAATAAGACTGTATATTTATCAATTTACAGTTCACAAAGTATAACTTCACTAAAAGAAAAGAGAGTGATGAAGTTATAAAAATAAAAAATAGTATAGTTTTTTAGGAGGATGTACCATGCACGAAAATTTAAAATTAGAAAATCAACTTTGTTTTAAAATATACTCAGTATCTAAGAGTATAGTTAGAATATATGGACCTTTATTAAAAGAGATAGATTTAACATATCCGCAGTATCTAACTATGATGGTTCTGTGGGAACATAAAAAATTACCTTTTAAAGAAATAAGTTCTAAGTTAAAAATGAAGACTGGTACATTGACTCCTATTTTAAATAAATTGGAAAGTAACGGATATTTAGAAAAAGTTAAAGATGAAAATGATGATAG
>NZ_JBOGBV010000072.1:0-31512 GCF_051656405.1 Paraclostridium sp. | reverse complement strand
CAACTAAAAGTACGCTCTTTGTCATTTATTTATCCCCCTTATATATAGCTTGTTTTGGACATATTTGTGAACATACTTCACATCCTACACAGCTAGTTTTTTCAATACATGCTTTTTTAGTTTCTTTATCAAATGATATAGATGGACAGCCAGATTTTATACATAGCTTACATCCTATACATAAATCTTTATCTACATTGCATTTTTGCTTAAATGCACCTCTAAACTCTTCTTTATCTTCTTTAGAAAACTTTTTAAGTACACATGGCCATCTTGTTATTATAACGCTAGGCTCATCTAATTTAAGTGCCCAGTCTAGTGCATCATTTACTTCTTTTAAGTTGTTTGGATCTATAGTTCTTATATGATTTATACCGCAAGCTAAAACTAGTTTTTCAATATCTAATTCTTTTACTTCTTTTCCTTGTAATGTATATCCTGTTCCAGGGTTTTGTTGATGACCTGTCATACCTGTTATTCTATTATCTAAAATTACAGATATTGCATTACTTTGATTATATGCTATATCTATAAGTGAGTTTATTCCAGTATGGAAGAATGTAGAATCTCCTAAAACCCCAACTACTCTCATGTTATTATTTTCTTTCATGTTAAATACTTGTTGTGCTCCATGACCTACACTTAAACTCGCTCCCATACATACAATTGAATCTAATGCATTATATGGACTTGCAAACCCTAATGAGTAGCATCCAATATCTCCTGAAATCATAACATTTTTTCTCTTTCCTATTTCATAGAAAAATCCTCTATGTGGACATCCTGAACATAATGTTGGAGGTCTTTTAACTACTAAATCCTCATTATATTCTATAGTTTTTTTCTCTTCACCTAACATAACCTTTCTTATTACATCTGGAGTCATTTCTCCTGTATATGGGAATATATCTTTTCCTATTACATCTATGCCCATAGCTTTTACTTGGTCTTCTATAAATCTATCATTTTCTTCTATTACATATATCTTCTTAACTTTGCTAGCAAATTTTTTTATTTTTACATCTGGTAATGGATTTGTAAATCCTAATTTTAAATATGATACATTATCTTTAAATACTTCTTTTGCATAGTTATAACATACACCACTAGCTATTATTCCTATATCCTCACTATTTAGTTCTATGTAGTTTAAATCCGTTGCATTTGAGTAAGCTCTTAACTTGTTTAATCTTTCTTCAACCTTTACTCTAAGATTTCTAGAGTGAGCTGGAACAGTAACTCGTTTTTGTACATCTTTTACATAATCTTCTACTCCTACTTCTTCTCTTTCTGAACAATTTACTATACCTTTTGAATGACATAATCTAGTTGTAACTCTATATAAAACTGGAGTATCAAATTCTTCACTTACACTATAAGCTTCTTTTAACATATCTTTAGCTTCTTGACTAGTTGATGGTTCAAATAAAGCTATTTTCGCAAACTTAGCATAATTTCTATTATCTTGTTCATTTTGAGATGAATGCATTCCTGGCTCGTCAGCTGAAACCAATACCAATCCTCCATTTACTCCTGTATATGCAAATGTAAATAGTGGGTCTGCTGCTACATTAACACCTACATGTTTCATGCACGCTAGCGTTCTAGCCCCAGCTATAGAACCGCCTATACTTGCTTCAAGTGCTACTTTTTCATTTGGTGCCCACTCTGCTAATATGCTATCTTTGTATGTAGCTACATTTTCCAATATCTCAGTACTTGGAGTTCCTGGGTATGCAGATGCATACTTAACCCCTGCTTCATAAACTCCACGAGCTATTGCTTCATTTCCAGTCATTAATAGTTTCATTTTTATCCCCCTATTTTTATAATCTTTAAGTTTTTCTACTTTAAATTTAATCAACTAAGTCAATTGCTTCTTTTAAAATTCTAGGTGCAACCTTACACTTTTCTTTATTTACAGCACATACAGCAAATCTTACTCCCATTTTTAACGGTATAGTATATAAATTACTTTCTATTGCTTTTTCACATACTTTCATAGGATTTTTACAAGGTATACTTACAAAGAATCCATCTCTATATGGAAGTATATTTAACCCTATATCTCTAGCTTCATCTACAAATACTTTAGCTCTTTCTTTTAAAACTGATTTATATGAATTTTTTTCATCTTCATATCTTTTTAGCTTTTCATCATCATTTATAATTGTTGTTAATAACTCCATAGCTCCTCTATTGCAATTCGACCAATTTGCTCTTGCAGAATGTGAGCATGAATAATAAAATTCATCAGCTATATCTTTATTGCTAGATACACATAAGCAAGCCCCACTTCTCATACCATATGCTGTATATCCTTTTGACATACTAAACCCTATAATTACCAATATGTTTTCAGGTAGGTTTTCAAATTTTTTAAAAAATCTTCTAGTATCATTACATCCTTTACCTGAAAAATCTATATATGCTACATCTACAAATAAAGTTATTTTTTTATTTGTATCTTTTACAGTTTGCTTACATAAATTTAATATTTTGTCCCACTCTTCATCAGAAACTGTATATCCAGTTGGATTATGAGCTGGTGTATTAAATATAGAAAAAATTCTATCTTGTTTTTGTGATAAATTTATAAATTGCTCTTTAAATGATTCAAAATTAAAATTGCCTTCTTTATTAAATAATTCATAGTTTGTAATATTTCTATTTATCTCTTCACAAATAATTTTATATGGTCCCCAATACCAATCTGGTACAAGTATAGTTTCTTGATTTTCTGTATAATTAAAAACTGCTAACTTTATAGATCCAGACCCTCCTGGAGATGCAACTACTCTTATATCGCTGTTTGGCATAAATTCTTTGAAACAAGCTTTTTTTACTGCTTCTATATAGTCACTTTGCCCTGCAATTTGAGCATATGCTGCTATTTGTTTATTGTCTAAATTTTTATATTCATCATAAACTGATTTTAAAGTTATAAGGTTTCCCTTATCATCCATAAGTGCTCCTATAGTAGCATTTATAACATTTTCTTTTCCATTTTCTTTTTCACATATTTGTGCCCTTTTAGATAAGTTGAATATCATATCTTCTTCTTTTGGCCAAATAGCATGTTTAGCCGCCATTGACGTAATCATAAAATCCCTCCTAAATATTTGTATATTAATACATATTACAATTAGTTAGATTTAATGATTATTTATGAAAAAAAAATAAGACATCCTTATGGATGTCTTATTTTTTATAATTAATTAGACTTTAGTTTTTCTAATTCTTCTATTAATTTGTCGTTAAGAACTTTTATATGAGTTCCTTTCATTCCTAGCGATCTAGATTCTATAACTCCTGCACTTTCAAACTTTCTTAGTGCATTTACTATTACAGATCTTGTTATTCCAACTCTGTCTGCAATTTTACTTGCAACAAGTAATCCTTCTCTACCGCTTAATTCTTCAAATATATGCTCTACAGCTTCTAATTCAGAATATGATAATGTTCCTATAGCCATTTGAACTACAGCTTTCTTTCTCATTTCTTCTTCTAGCTCTTCACCTATAGATCTTAATATCTCAAGCCCTATAACTGTTGCACTATATTCTGCTATTACTAAGTCGTCATCTGTAAACATTTGGTCGTATCTCGCAAGTATTAATGTACCTAATCTTTGTCCACTACATAATATTGGAACTATTGTTAAATATTTTTCTTTTCTATCTTCTTCGTATGGAAGAAGTTCTATCATTTCTGTCCCAGTTAAGTTTTCTTTTGTTTCGTTTATTTTTAATATATTTTTTGAATATGCTTCTGGGAACATCTTTTTATGTGTTTTTTCATCTTCTATAACTGAGCTGTCTTTTTCAACATTAAGGTAAACACCTAATATTTTACCTTTAGTACTTACAACATAAGCATTCGAACTTAAAACTTCACCTAATGCTTCAGCTAATAAATTAAATGACACATTACTTCCACCACTAGTTTGTAATGTTTTATTAATTTTTCTTGTTTTTTCTAGCATTTCGCTTGCCATCTATTATCATCTCCTCATGAAGTTTGGCCACTTTTATACCCTTAATACATTTATATTATTTTAACGTTCTTACTTTAGCACTGTCATATTATCATAATTTCAAATCTTTTTCAATACTATAAATTGGTTTTAGACACATTATTTGACATTATTCATTGCTTTTATCATTATTTTCTAAATTTTTCTCTTTTTTACACTCTTTATTAGAACAAATTACCTTAGTTTCTGATTTTGTTACCTTCTCTACTAAATATGAATTACACTCACTACATAATTCGCCGGTAGGTTTATTCCATGATATAAAATCACACTCTGGATAATTTGAACATCCATAAAAGGCCTTACCTTTTTTTGATTTTCTAAGAATTATATCACCTTTTCCACATTTAGGACATTTTACTCCTACTTTATTTACTAGTGGTTTAGTTGTCTTACATTCTGGATAATTCTTACAAGCTATAAACTTACCAAATCTTCCATATTTTATAACCATGTTAGATCCGCAATTTTCACAAATTTCATCAGTTTCTTCATCCATGTTTACTTTTTCAATATTTTCAATCGCTACTTCTATAGCCTCTTTTAATGGTGCATACACATCTGCTACAACTTCTTTCCAGTATGTATCTCCCTCTGCAACATCATCTAGCATATTTTCCATCTGTGCTGTAAAATCTACATCAACAAATTTTTGGAAGTTTTCTTCTAATATAGTAGTAACTATTTTCCCTAACTCAGTTGGGCATAAACTAGCTGCATTTTTTTCAACATATTCTCTATTTAATATAGTCGCTATTGTTGGTGCATAAGTAGATGGTCTTCCTATACCTAGTTCTTCTAAAGTTTTTACTAAGCTAGCTTCTGTATATCTAGCTGGTGGTTGAGTAAAATGTTGAGAAGGTCTAACTTCTTCTGATGATAATAAATCTTTTTCATAAACAGTCGGAAGAATTTTATCTTCTCTATCTGTAAAGTTATATACTTTAGTATAACCATCAAATTTTAATTTTGATCCTGTGGCCTTAAATATTAGATTGTCTACTTTGCAAGTTAAATTTAAAGTATCAAATACTGAGTCTTCCATTTGACTTGCAACAAATCTTCTCCATATTAAATCATATAACTTATATTGATCTCTACTTAGAGATGCTTTTATATTTCTTGGTGTTCTATCTACAGATGTCGGTCTTATGGCTTCATGAGCATCTTGAACTTTTTTAGACTCAATCTTAGTTTTTTTATTTTCTTCAAATTTATAATATTTATCACTATATTCTTCTAATATATATTCTTTAGCTTTTCCTTTAGCTTCTTCTGATATTCTCTTTGAATCAGTTCTTATATATGAAATTAAACCTAGAGTTCCTTCTCCATCTATGTCTACCCCTTCATATAATTCTTGTGCTACCATCATAGTTTTCTTAGTTGTAAAACCAAGTTTATTTGCAGCTTCTTGTTGTAACATACTTGTTGTAAATGGCTTAGGCGCTGATTTTCTTCTTGATTTTGATTCTATACTATGTACAGTTAAATCTTTACCTTTTATTTTTTCTAGTATTTCATTTACTTGACCTTCGTTTTCAAGTTCTACCTTTTTATCGTTTTCTCCATAGTATTTTAAGGTAACTTCCTTACCTTCTTTTGTTTTAGCATCTAATTCTATTGTCCAATATTCTTTTGGATCAAAAGCTTCTATTTCTTTCTCTCTATCACATATTAATTTTGTTGTAACAGATTGAACTCTACCTGCACTAAGCCCTTTTCTAACTTTTTGCCAAAGTATAGGACTTATTTGGTATCCTAATAATCTATCTAAAACACGTCTTGCCTGCTGCGCATCTACTAAATCTAGTTTAATATTTCTAGGACTTTTTATAGCTTTTTTTATAGCATCTTTAGTTATTTCATTGAATTCAATTCTACAATTTTCAGTCTCATCCAATGATAATATATGTGCTAGATGCCAAGATATAGCCTCTCCTTCTCTATCGGGGTCGGTTGCTAGAAAAACTTGTTTCGCTTTTTTAGCTTCTTTTTTTAATTCCTTTATTACATCCCCTTTACCTCTTATATTTATATACTGAGGCTCGAAATTGTTCTCTATATCTACTCCTAATTTACTCTTAGGTAAATCTCTTATATGCCCTACAGATGCCTTTACTGTATAATGACTTTTTCCTAAAAATTTTTCTATGGTTTTAGCTTTTGCAGGCGACTCAACGATGACTAAGCTTTTTGCCATATATCCACACCCCCACAATTTTTATTTTACACTATATATCTTGTTTCGCATTTCTATTATCTTACCTTCTATTTCAAGCATATTTAAAATGCAATTTATATCTTGTATATTCATATTAGTATAATCACAAATTCTATCTATATGCAAGCTTCCTTTTGTTTCGATAATATCAAAAATGCTTTGCTGTACATATGTTAATCCATTGCTATTGCTATTATTAGCTATTTTGTTAACTTTTTTTAAATTATATTCATTTATTATATCTTCTATATCATCAACAAGCTTTGCACCATCTTTTATTATCATATGGCAACCTTTACTCATGTCTGAGTTAATATTACCTGGAATCGCAAAAACGTTTTTACCCTGTTCAAGTGCAAAGTCAACAGTTATTAAAGCTCCACTTTTCTTTGTTGCCTCTACTACTATAACCCCATCACTTAACCCACTTATTATTCTGTTTCTAGCTGGATAATTTGATGGAGCCACTGGATGTCCTACATTATATTCTGATACTAAAAGACCTCCATCTTCTAAAATTTTATTAGATAGATTTAAATTTTTCTTAGGAAGTGGATTCTCTACGCTTGATCCTAGCACAGCTACAGTCTTTGATGATCCTTTAATACAGCCTTTGTGAGAATATTCATCTATGCCCATAGCCATGCCACTTACTATGTTTATATTATAGTTAGATAATTCTTCACTTAAACTTTGAGCACACCAAATTCCATAAGATGTAGGTTTTCTAGATCCTACCATAGCTAAAGATAACCTGTTTAATTGATTTATATCTCCTTTGTAAAAGAGTACACTAGGAGCATTGTAAATATGTCTTAATTTAGAAGGATATGTACTCTCATTCTTTCCTATATAGCTTACCTCATGCTTATATAAATCCTCTTTTAGCGAATCTATATAAGCGCGACTTTTATATTTTACTATATTCTGTTTAATATTTAAATTTAAATTTTCAATTTTTAGTATCTCTTTATCAGGTAAATCCATAAGCTGCTCTATATCATCTACACTGTCTTCAATTTTTTCTATAGTTTTATTACCTATACCTCCTATAGACAATAACCATAAGTATATATCTTTTTTATTCATAACTCACCTCTAAATTAAAACATATTTATTCATACATAAAGTAATTATAGTAAGCTTTTCTAAATGAAAATGCCTCTAGTACATGATTTTGTTCAATTAATTTTTTATTGTCTAAATCAGCTATAGTCCTAGCAGTTTTTATTAACTTTGTGTAACTCCTATTTCCTAGCCTATATTTATTGAAAATTAACTTCAACATTTCCTCAGCTTCATCATTTAATCTACAGTATAAATTTAATTTAGAAGATTTAATCTCATTATTAAAATCTATAACATCATTTTTAAATCTATCTTTTTGAATTTTCCTTGCATTTTCTACTCTTAGTTTTATGTCTATTGAACTCTCTTCTTTTTTATTACTATTGAATTCTTCATATGGTATAGAGTTTACTTCTATAAACATATCAAATCTGTCCAATAGAGGACCTGAAATTTTACCTAAATACCTATTTATATCGCTTGTACTGCATTTACATTCTGTATTTGACATATAGTATCCACATGGACATGGATTCATTGCTCCTATAAACATACTATTACATGGATATTTTAAGTTAATCTTTACTCTTGATATATTTATATACTTATCTTCTATTGGTTGCCTTAGGGTTTCTAATATTTTCCTATCAAATTCAGCTATCTCATCTAAGAAAAGTATACCTCTATGTGCTAGTACAACCTCTCCAGGTTTTGCATCAACGCCACCCCCTATCAATGCCTGTTTAGTTGCAGTATGATGTGGAGATCTAAATGGTCTATTTAAAACAATTCCTTCATCTGCTTTTAAAAGCCCTGCTGCACTATATATCTTACTTACTTCCAGTGTTTCTTCTTCATTAATACTTGGAAGTATTGTTATCATTCTTTTTGCAATCATAGTCTTTCCTGATCCAGGAGGTCCTATCATTAAAAAATTATGATTACCTGCAGCTGCTATTTCTGCTCCTCTTTTTACAAAATAGTTTCCTTTTATATCTGAAAAATCTTCATCATAATTTTCTTTACTTTGAATAATTTTTTCTTTTTCTTTCTTTATATCTACTTCTTTATTTATAAATCCTATGCACTCTTTCAGTGTTTCAACAGGTATTATTTCTATTTCTTTTACAAATAAAGCTTCTCTTTCATTTTCTTTAGGTAAAAACACTCTCTTTATACCCTTATTCTTAGCATTTATAACTAAAGATAAAATACCTTTTACTTTTCTCAATTTTCCATCTAATGATAGTTCTCCTATAAATAAACTTTCATTTAAATATTCATCACTTTCATTTATAAATTTTCTTAATATTCCTATAGATATAGGTAAATCAAAGTAAGCTCCTTCTTTTCTCATATCTGCAGGAGATAAGTTTACCACGATTCTTGAATTAGGAAATTTATATCCACTGTTTAATATTGCAGACTTTACCCGCTCTCTAGATTCTTTTATAGATGCTCCTGCTAATCCAACAATATTAAAACTTGGTATTCCATTAGTTATATCAACTTCTACCTCTACTATTATTCCTTCAATACCTACTAAGGTACTTGAGCTTATAATACTTAACATTTTATTACCTCTTTTTTATTACTATTTAAAAAGCATTTTCAATATGGTTTATTTCGTTATTTTTCAAATAAACTTCAATAACATCAAACCTTATTGGAACTTTTTCTAATTTATTTTTAACTATATAATATTTAGCAACATTTTTTATCTTCATTTTCTTTTTGTAATTTACAGCTTCTGATGGATATCCAAAGTTTATATTACTTCTTGCTTTTACTTCTACAAATACTAATTCTTCATTTAATTTTACTATTATATCAATTTCTCCAAATTTTAATTTGTAGTTGTTTTCTAATATGTAGGCTCCTTTAGACCTTAAATAATTTGTTGCTAATTTTTCACCTAAATTACCTTTTTGTATATTATTCATAAAAATTACCTTTTATTTTGATTTTTTTATAAAGTATAGTCAATACTTTTATTTAGTATACAATTTTTTAAATGTAACTTTTTAAGCCTTGATAATTATTTTTCATAAGATTATGATTTAATATATATTAATTTTGGGCATTTGGAGGAAGTATGAAGCGAACATCAAAGAAAAGGAAACTAAAAAATAAGAAAAGTGAAATTATTATAATTTCTGCAATTTCATTATGCTTATTTTTTATAATGTCATTTTTAGCAGTAAATATATTTAAAGGAAAGGTTTTTGAAATTAATGCAACAAAAATAGCAAATGATGATAGTAGTGTAAAAAATGTAACTATAAGCGCAATAGGGGATATCATGGCTCACGATGATCAATTAAAAGCTCAGTTTGATAAAGATACTAATACATATTCATTCGATAATAACTTTAAATATGTAAAACCATATATATCTAAATCCGATTTAGCTATAGGAAATTTAGAGACAACTTTAGCTGGCCCTAAAGCAAAGTATAGCTCATTTCCAAAATTCAATTCACCTGATGAATTGGCTGATGCAATAAAAAATAGTGGGGTAGATATAGTATCCACAATAAATAATCATACATATGATAGGGGTTCAGATGGAGTTTATAGAACACTAGATGTTTTAAATTCTAAAGATATAGAACATGTCGGTACTCAAAAAAATGATGAAGACGAAAACTTTTTAATAAAAGACGTTGATGGCGTAAAGCTAGGTATAACTGCTTACTCATATGGACAAGTATACGGAAGTACTACAGCATTAAATGGATTAAATATAAATTATAGTGACCTTAATAATTTAAATATTTTCAACTCAAGTTATGTAGATATAGCCTTTAATGAAATTAAAGATACTTTAGATGTTATGAACAATAAAGAATCTGATCTTCAAGTTGTTATACTACACTGGGGAGATGAATACACAAGACAACCTAATGAGTTTCAAAAAGAGTTAGCTAAAAAATTATGCGATTATGGAGTTGATATAATCATAGGTTCTCATCCTCATATGGTCCAACCTATTGAAATGATAAAATCTGATGAAAATGATAATGAAACTTTAGTTATATATTCATTAGGAAACTTCTTAAGCAATCAAAGAAATGAAATTTTAAATAAAAAATATACTGAAGATGGTGTTATTGTCAACATAGGTATAAACAAAAACTTAAATACTGGAGAAACCAAAATTTCAAATGTTGAATACATACCTACATGGGTTAACAAATACAACAATAAAACCGGTAAGCTTACATATGAAATAATACCTTTAATAAACGAAAAACAACTTTCTAAAATAGATAATTTACCACTTGATAAAGCAAAAAAATCATACGATAATACTACATCTATAATAGGTTCTTCCGACATTATAAATGTAGCAAGATAAAAAAGCTATTTCAAAATAAAACAATGTAGTAAAAGGTTAAAATGTAAGGTTTAGCGACTTTTAAAGCATCTTTCCAGCTTTAGGAGCAAACCTTACATTTTAACCTTTTTATACTACGCTATTTTGAGATAGCTTTTTTATTTTATGCTTTTTTAAATATTACTTTCTCATCTATATCTTTTATAGTTTGACATCCTGTTAAAATCATAGTAGATTCAATTTCATTTATAACCTTTTTAACATACATATCTACACCTTCACTAAGTCCCCCAAATGAAGCTGTCACGAATGGTCTCCCTATTAAAATTCCATCTGCTCCAAGTCCTAGCATTTTAACCACATCAACCCCAGTTCTAACTCCTCCATCTGCAAGTATAGTAACCTTACCTTTAACAGCTGAAGCTATATCTTCAAGTACATCGCATACTCCTGGAGTATGGTCTAATACTCTTCCTCCATGGTTAGATACAACTATAGCATCTACTCCAGCTTCTACAGCCATTAAAGCATCTTCCTTAGTCATTATACCTTTTAATATAAATGGCAGGTTCGTAGATGCTTTCAAATCCTTTATAGCGTCAATTGACTTTGGCTCTACAGTTTTACCATGCATAGACAAAGTAACTAGCCCGCATGCATCTATATCTACTCCTACTGCAAATGCCCCAGCTTCTTCAGCTAATTTAATCTTTCTTTTTATATCTGAATTCTCCCAAGGCTTTATAAATACTATTCCATTTCCATCAAATTCTTTTATTACTCTTAAATTCTCTATTAAAAATTCATCTACTGCAGTATCTCCTACCATAGGATAAATTTCGTTTTTTAAGCATCCATCTACAACACTAGTTATGTATTCTCTTTCACTTAACTTACCACCCATATTAAGTGTTGTACCTGTTATAGGCGCAGCAAATATAGGAGCTTTCATTTTTTTCCCAAACATCTCTACCTTTGTGTCTGGATTTTTCACATTATGAATAACCCTCATATTTAATTTTACTTTATCTAAGCTTTCATAGTTTTCTATAAATGCACTTCCAGTCCCTTTTCCTCCCATTCCAGGAACTTCGCTTGCACAAACTACTCCATTACAAACTTTGCAAACTCTACAGCTTCCATTTAAATTTTCTCTTGCTTGTTTTAACATTTCTTTATAGTCCATAAAAACCTCTCCCTTAGCATAGTTTATAATTAAATTATATCACTATAGTATATTTTTTAAAAAGCTTCTTCTGTGTATAGTTATAATTCCATGCTCTCTAATAGCTTTATAGTGTTGATCTGTTCCATATCCTTTATGAGACGCAAACCCGTACTCAGGATACATTTTATCATATTCATACATTATACTATCCCTTGTAACCTTTGCTAATATACTAGCAGCAGCTATAGATATAGATTTAGAGTCTCCTTTGATAATAGACTTTTGATCTATACTCACATCTGGCACATGTGCCGCATCAACTAATAAATAATCTGGAGCTTTCTTTAAACAGTTTATAGCTTTTTTCATAGCCATATACGTTGCATTTAATATGTTATATTCATCTATTTCTTCCCTTTGAACTATACCTATTCCATAATCAAGAGCTTGATCTCTTATTACATCAAATAATTCATCTCTTTTAGCTTCGCTCAATTTCTTAGAGTCATTTATACCTTCTATCTTAGTTCCTGGTTTAAAAACCACAACAGCCGCAACAACAGGACCTGCTAGTGGCCCCCTACCTGCTTCGTCTATTCCTCCAATATATGTATATCCTTTTTCATATCCTTCATTTTCAAATGTGTTTATAAGTTCTAATCTTTCATTTTCCGCTCTTATTTTATCTAACTTTTTAGCTAATTTTATAGCTATATTTTTAACTGATTTTCTCTCATCATCCTTTAATATGTCTATATACTTTAAATACTCATCTGTGCTTATCGAGTCAATAATAGCATTTATTTCCTTAACACTTTTATCTTTCATCTTTTTTCTCCTTATTTTTTATCTTTACTTTATATTTTATCAAAAAATTAAAGTGCTTAATATAAATTTAAGCACTTTAATTTTAAATTTTATTAATTACACCCGCTGTATCCACACTTTAAGCAAATACTACAGCCTCCTGTATTTGCCATTTGTTCATTCCCACACTCTGGACATATAAATTTTTCATTTTTATTCTCTTCAGTTACACATATTTCTTCTTTCAAATCATTTTCTTCTTTTTCATTTTTAGGTTTCTCATTTATAAGTACTCCACTTCGTTTACATCCATCTCTAAATATAGTTACTCCTTTTAAGTTATGTTTCCAAGCCTTAATATAAATTTCATACACATCTTCAATCGTTGTTTCGTAAGGAATATTTATAGTAGATGAAATTGATGCATCAATATATTGCTGCCATGCTTGTTGCATTTTTATTCTATCTTCATAATCTAAATTCATAGCCGTTACAAATATATCAGGTAAATCTTTTTCATCAGTTATATTTTTTAAATCCATATATTCTTTTACTATAGGAGTATATACTTTGTAATATACATCTTCATCATGTAAACTTTCAGTTTTTCTTATATAAGAAATATTAAATATAGGCTCAATTCCCCCACTCATTCCTAACATAGTAGATATAGATCCAGTAGGTGGTATAGTTAAAAGTTGGGAATTTCTAAGTCCATATAATTTAACTAATTCTTTTATATCATCATCTATATTATCATTGAAAAATTTAGATTTTAAAATAGCTTCTTTTTTATATCCTTTAAATGTACCATATTCTTTTGCTAGTAATGACGACTGTTTAACTGCTTCATTTAACATAGTCCTAGCTATAAATTTACATAGTTCTATTGATTTATCAGACCCATATCTCATATTCATTTTTATAAGCATATCCCCTATACCCATAACACCTAATCCGATTTGTCTATATATATCAACACTTATCTTTTGTTCTTGTAATGGATGTAAGTCAAGCCCTTCGTCTAAAACTTGATTTAGAGCTATTACAGACTCTCTAACACACGCTTTAAATTTATTAGTATCAAATGTAGCACTTGTACCAAATGGTTGTATTACAAACTCAGCTAAATTTATAGAACCTAGTAAACAACTTCCTCCACTTGGTAGAGGTTCTTCTGCACAAGGATTTACTCCCGCATAAACAAATTCTTTGTCTTCACTCATAAGGTGATGTTTTTTTATATTGTCCCAAAATAATATTCCTGGTTCTGCATAGTCCCAATTATTTTTACATAATTTCATAAATAGCTTTTTAGCATCTACTTCCTTTATAACATGTTCATTATTTCCTTCTACTATAAATTCACATCTGTAAGTTTCATTATTTTCAACAGCTTTCATAAACTCATCATTTATTCTCACTGATATATTAGCTTTTGTTATTTTAGTTAAATCTGTTTTTATATCTATAAAATCCGCTATATCTGGATGACTTACTTCCATTGAAATCATAAGCGCTCCACGTCTGCCTCTTTGACCTATTAATCCTGTAGTCATACTATATAATTCCATAAATGAAACTGCCCCAGTTGTATTTTTAGCAGAATTATTAACCTTAGCTCCTCTAGGTCTTAATTTAGATATATCAATTCCAACTCCACCACCATAACTAAATGTTCTTGCAAGTTTTTTTGCTGTATCAAATATATCTTCTAAATTATCTTTTGGTGGTTCTAAAACGTAGCAATTTGAGTATGTAACTTTTAATCCATCTTTATATAATCCTCTATTAGCTAAAATTCTACCTGCAAATAGAAATTTTTTCTGTCTTATTAACTTTGCTATTCTAGTATTTTTAGCAGATATTCTGTTTATCCATTCATCAAAGTTTTCTTTTTTATATCTATACTTGTTTTTCCATATAGATTTTTGTAATTCATCCATATCCCAAGGTTTTTTTCTTATGTTAGCTCTTTTTTCTCTATATAAAATATAATGTTTTGCCACATCTTTTCTATTAGATTCCATAAGCAATATTTCTACTAAATCTTGAATTTCTTCAACATTTAAAGACTTATAACTATTTTTAAAAATTTCCTCAACTTTATTGGCTATTTCATTTCCTAAATTTTTATCTATTCCTTTTTCACTATTTATTGTAGATTTATAAACTGCATCTGCAATTTTTATTTTACTAAATTTTTCTATACTGCCATCTCTTTTTATGATTTTTTTCATACTATACCTCCAACGTATATATTAAAAGTTTCCTTATATAAATACACTCTTTGACTACTGTATTAAACATCATTTATATATTTTTAATTTAGATATTATAACTTATTTTCAGAATAAAAAAAGTCATTGATAATTTTATCAATGACTTTATATTTCCTTCTATTAACCTACATTATTCATATTCTACACTCATGCAGTTACTTGTTTTAAGAAAGTTTCCTAATATTCCACCTACTATTGCAGGTACTATCCAGTTAAATCCTATCTTAGCAAATGGTAATACTTCTAAGAATGGTATGTGTACTGGTAATCCATAAGTCTTAGCTAATGAATTAACTACACCTAATATACTTATTATTAAAGTTACATATGCTGCACCTTTTATAGCATTATCATTTTTAATTTGATCTTTAAATAATGTTGTTATTACTAATAGTATAGTTACTGGGTAAATCATATCAAGTATTGGTGCTGAGAATTTAATTATAGTGTCAACTCCAAAGTTAGATACTACAGCACTGAATACACATACAACTATTACTACTACTTCATATTTTAATTTATTATTAGTAATTTTAGTGAAGTATTGACCTGTAGCTGATGTTAATCCTATAGCTGTTGTTAAACAAGCTAGAGCTACTATTATTCCTAGTATAGCTTTACCTGGGTATCCAAGTAATTGTTCTGTTATTCCAACTATTAATGAAGCTTGAGATATTGTGCTTATATCTTGTCCTGCAAAGCTTTGAGATATAGTTGCTCCTAAGAATGTAAGTCCTCCGTAAACAAAACATAAAGCTACTCCTGCTACTATACCTGCTTTTATTGTCAAACTCACTTTTTCTGAGTTACTTTCATATCCTTTATTGTGTAAAGATGCAATTATTATAGTTGAAAGTGCAACTGCTCCTAACGCATCCATTGTTTGATATCCTTGTGATACTCCATTTGAAAATACGTTGTCTACTAAAGTGTCTGGGCTTATTTGTCCTAATGGTGTTATTATACCTTTTATTATTAAAAGAGCTAACGCAACAAGTAATGCTGGTGTTAACACTTTTCCTATTATATCTACAACCTTAGATGGTCTTATTGTAAGTAATAACACTATTGCAAAGAATATTATAGAGAATATTACTGGAGATACAGCATTTCCTATTATAGGTTGTACACCCATTTCAAATGTTGTAGCTGCTGTTCTAGGTATTGCTAATAAAGGTCCTAGACAAATCATTATAGCTATTCCTACAACTTTTGATAACGATTTACCTGCTCTTCCTAAAATTTTATTAACGTCTCCACCGCATTTTGCTGCTGCTGCTATAGCTAGTAATGCTAACCCTACATCAGCTAATATAAATCCTGAGAATCCCGTCATCCAACTTTCACCAGATATAAGTCCTAAAAATGGTGGGAAGATAAGATTTCCTGCTCCAAAGAACATAGCAAAAAGCGCAAATCCCACTATAATTATATCTTTGTTCGTATTTTTCATATTAAAGCCCCCTAAAAAATTTCTTTTTATTTAGATTAAATATTCTGAAAATATTATATGATAGATCTTTCTAACTGTCAATAATATTGTCAATATACAAAATATTATGAATATTCAGTCTAAATCTATATATTTCTAGGGTTAAGTTATTCCAAATATTTCAGCCTTTAAGTTAAATTTTTGTCATAAAAATTTTTTTTTATAGCTTACCTATAAATGAAAAAAAATAGAGTTTAGACTTTATAAAAACAGGCCCTTTACAGTGAAAACACTGACTTTGAAGGATTCTATTTTTTTATCTAATCTCTATTTATTAACACAGCTTTAACAGTCAATCATATCTTTAGGTACTTCTAAAGTTATTCTTCCCATCTTCCCATCTCTGAATTCATTTAGAACTGTTGTTGCAATTCTTGTATAATTCAATTCATTTTTTCTCAAAATAAGACCTCTTTTAATTCCTATTTTATCCATAGTTTCTATAGGAGTTTCTCCAAGCTCGTCTAATTTATATCTTTCTTTTAATTTTTCTGGTTCTATTTCCATTAATTTATCTATTAATTTAAGACCTAAAGTGTCAACATCTAAAACTTCATCTTTTATAGCTCTACAAAATGCTAATTTTAAAGCCACTTCTTCATCTTCAAATTTAGGCCATAATATACCTGGAGTATCTAATAGCTCTAAGTTACCTTTTAACTTAACCCATTGCTTACCTTTAGTTACTCCTGGCTTATCTCCTGTTTGAGTACTTTTTCTTCCTGTAAGCTTATTTATAAGAGAAGATTTACCTACGTTTGGAATTCCAACTATCATTATTCTTATAGGTCTTTCTATTCTTCCCTTTTTAACTAAAGCTTCCATCTTTTCTCTAGTTTCATTTTTACATTCTTCTATTATTTTATTTACGCCTTTTCCCTTTAAAGTATCTACTGGTATGGCTTTTATCCCTCTTTTTTTGTAATAATCAACCCATTGGTTTAATTTATTTTGATCTGATATATCACTTTTGTTTAAAACTACAACTCTTGGTTTATCTCCAACAAATCTATCTATATCAGGATTTCTACTACTAAGTGGTATTCTTGCATCTAAAAGTTCTACAACAACATCGACTAATTTTAAATTGTTTTTTACTAATTCTTTAGTTTTTTTCATATGCCCTGGATACCAGTTTATATGCAAACTATCATCTCTTAAATATTCATCTGTCATTCTTTGTATTTTCATATATTTTCTCCTTTTTCTAATATTAAAAACACAAATTATTTTATCTAAACTTATAATTTATATTTATATTTATAAAAATTTATTTTAATCTAATTAATAGTAAAAAAGGAGACTGAAATCTCAGTCCCCTGTATAGTAAAGTTTATTATCTAGCTTCTTTTATCTTAGCAGCTTTACCTACTCTACCTCTTAAGTAGTTTAGTTTAGCTCTTCTTACTTTACCTTTTCTAGTTACTTCTATCTTCTCTAATTTTGGAGAATGAACAGGGAATGTTCTTTCTACTCCAACGTTGAAAGATATTTTTCTTACAGTGAAAGTTTCTCTAGCTCCTCCACCTTGTCTCTTTAATACAACACCTTCGAATATTTGTATTCTTTCTCTTTTTCCTTCAACTATTCTAACGTGTACTTTTACAGTGTCCCCAGGTCCAAAGTTAGGAACTTCATTTTTTAATTGCTCTTGCTCTAATGATCTTAATATTTCGTTCATTTTAATCCTCCTGGTATCATAGACGCTCTTAATTACTTGACCATTTGTAAGCAGAGGAACGCCCGTTTTATTTTTTCAACAGATTTTATTATACTATATGTCCTATTTATTTACAAGCTTTTTTGTATAAATCAGGACGTCTTTCTTTAGTTATTTCAATAGATTTCTCATGTCTCCACTCATCTATTTTCTTATGGTTTCCAGATAGTAAAACTTCTGGAACTTCCATTCCCATAAATTCTCTAGGTCTAGTATAATGAGGGTACTCTAATAAATCATCTTTAAATGATTCCTCTTCAAAGGATTCATTTTGACTTAATACACCTGGTATAAGCCTTGAAATTGAGTCTATAAGAATTAGTGCAGGAAGTTCGCCTCCTGTTAATACATAATCTCCTATAGATATTTCATCAGTAACTATAGAATCAATAATTCTTTGATCTATTCCTTCATAGTGACCACATAAAAGTATTACATCTTCAAATGTTGACATTTCACTAGCTATATTTTGATTGTGAACTTTACCCTTAGGAGTTAAATATACAACTCTAGGATCTTTTATATCAAACTTGTCTATAATATGTTTATATGTATCATATATTGGTTGTGGAGTCATTACCATTCCTGCTCCACCTCCAAAAGGATAATCATCTACCTTTTTATGCTTATTAGTAGAAAAGTCTCTTATGTTGTATATGTTTACTTCAATAATACCTTTTTCTACAGCTCTTTTCATTATACTCTCATTCATATAAGAATTGAATATTTCTGGGAATAGCGTCATTATATGAAATCTCATAATATCACCTTAAAATTAATCTAACATTCCCTTTATAGGGTCTATTATCATTTTTCTTTCTTCTATATATATCTCAGGTACAAATTTCATAACAGCTGGTATAAGATATTCTTTATTATCTTCACCTTTAATTACATAAACATCATTAGCTGCATATTGTAAAACATCATCTAATACACCTACATGTTTATTATCTACTGTATAAACGTCTATACCAATCATATCAGCAATAAAGAACTCGTCTTCATCTAATTCTTTTGACTCTTCTCTAGATACATAGATATTTTTGTTAACTATCTTTTCAGCCATTTCTACTGTATCTATTCCTTTTATTTTCATTATAACTAAGTTACCTTTATATCTAACATCTTGCACTTTATATTCTGTATTAAGGTCTTTTCCTATATAAAAAGTATCCAAGTCATCATATCTATATATATCATCCGTTGTGGAGTAAATTCTTACTTCACCTTTCAAACCTTGTGTTTTTACTATTTGTCCTATTTTAAAATGAGTTAATTTATTTTCCATAATCTCACCTTCTTTAAAAATTATGCTTTATCTTTGCGCAATATATACAAAGTATATACAAAAAGGATTAGGTTAATACCTAATCCTTTATATTATTTCAAGAGTAACCTTTTTGTGGTCTCTATTTGAAGCAGATTTTATAACAGTTCTTATAGCTTTAGCTATTCTACCCTGCTTACCGATAACCTTACCCATGTCATCAGGGGCAACTTTTAATTTTAAGATAGTTTCTCCATCATTAAAAGTTTCCTCTACTTCAACTGCTTCTGGATTATCGACAAGAGCCTTTGCTATATCTAGTACTAGCTCTTTCATATCAATTCACTCCTAACAGAAATTTACTTAGCTTGCTTAGAAGCTTCGAACTTTTCCATTACTCCGTTGTTAACTAATAAAGTTTTAACTGTATCAGTTGGTTGTGCTCCACATCCTAACCATTTAACAGCTTTCTCATCGTTTATTTTAACTTGCTTTGGTTGAGATATTGGATTGTAGAATCCTATTTCTTCTATGAACTTTCCATCTCTTGGAGCTCTAGAATCTGCTACTACTATTCTGTAGAAAGGTTTTTTATTTGATCCCATTCTTTTTAATCTTATTTTAACTGCCATATCGACACCTCCGAAAAATTTTTATCTTTTTTGTTTTCTATTATTTAAAGAAAGGTAAACCGGCAAAGCCTCCCCTTTTCTTCATGCTTTTTTGAGTTCCTGTAAACATCTTCATCATTTTTTTCATCTCATCAAATTGCTTTATAAGTCTGTTTACATCTTGAACACTAGTACCACTACCTCTTGCTATTCTTTTCTTTCTTGAAGCATTCAAGATACTAGGATTTCTTCTTTCTTCTATTGTCATAGACTGTACGATTGCCTTAGTCCTAACAATTTCTTTATTATTCATATCGATGTCCCCAAGTTGATCTTTGACTTGACCCATACCAGGAATCATTTCAATTACTTTATTTAAAGGACCCATCTTTTGAATTTGTTCCATTTGCTCTAAGAAATCTTCAAAATCAAGATCTTGCTTTTTGATTTTACTTTCTAACTCCTTAGCTTTTTCTAAATCTATATTTTCTTGAGCCTTTTCTATTAAGCTTAGGATATCTCCCATACCTAATATTCTAGATGCCATTCTATCTGGATGGAAAGGCTCTAAGTCATCTAGCTTTTCTCCCATACCTATAAACTTTATAGGCTTTTGTGTTACAGCTCTTATTGAAAGTGCTGCCCCACCTCTAGTATCACCATCAAGTTTAGTTAAAACTACTCCATCAACCCCAAGAGCATCATTAAAGCTTTGAGCAACATTAACTGCATCTTGTCCTGTCATAGAGTCTACAACCAATAGTATTTCGTGTGGCTTAACTTCAGATTTTATATTTTGTAACTCTTCCATTAAAGTCTCATCTATATGAAGTCTACCAGCTGTATCTATTATAACTAAATCGTGGTTATTTTTTACTGCATGATTATATCCAGCTTTTGCAATATTTACTGGGCTTTCTTTATCTCCCATGCTAAACACTGGTATATCTAATTTTTCACCTACAACTTGTAATTGCTTTATCGCTGCAGGTCTATATATATCACAAGCCACTAGTAAGGGCTTCTTACCTTGCTTTTTAAAGTATCCTCCAAGCTTACCAGATGTAGTTGTCTTACCTGCACCTTGTAAACCTACCATCATTATAACTGTTGGTGGCTTTGGCGATATCATTATTTTACTTTGAACATCACCCATTAAACTTGTAAGTTCTTCATTAACTATTTTTATAACATGTTGTGCTGGTGTCAAGCTTTCCATAACATCTTGTCCAACAGCTCTTTCTTGAACTTTCTTAACAAAGTCTTTAACTACTTTAAAGTTAACATCAGCTTCTAATAAAGCTAGCTTAACTTCTCTCATAGCATCTTTAACATCTTTTTCAGTAAGCTTACCTTTAGATTTTAATTTACCTAAAGCGCCCTGTAGTTTATCTGCTAATCCTTCAAATATCATTTTAACATCTCCCTACATAAATCTTCTATATTTTCTACCTTAGGGATTAAATTAGCACAATCTCTATTTTGCAATAAATCTTGTTTAATGTCAACAACTTTATTATATATGTCTTGTGTAATTTTTTCACGTTCTTTTGACTTTTTAACTAAGCCTAATTTTGCTTCATAATCCTTCAAAATTTTTTCAGAACGCTTTAATGTATCATATATTCCTTGTCTTGAAACACTTAGATTTTCACTGATTTCTCCAAGAGAATAATCTTCATTGTAATAAAGTGATACAATTTCTCTTTGCTTATCAGTTAGAAGCATTTTGTATTGTTCAAATAACAACCCAATTTCTACTAATTTTTCTAGATTCATTATTACACTTCCCACTTGCTTTACTGTAAAGGTTAATTCCTTTACACATTGTATTTTATATCATACTAATAAAGTTGTCAACAGTTATTTTAAAAAGCTAATTAGTTCCCAAATAACGCATCTATAAATGCTTTTGAATCGAAATCTTGTAAGTCTTCTACTTTCTCTCCAACACCTATAAGTTTCACAGGAACATCAACTTCAGATTTAACCGCTAAGACAACTCCACCTTTTGCTGTTCCATCTAATTTAGTTAAAACTATTCCCGTTATATCAGCTACTTCTTTAAATGTTTTAGCTTGAGATACCGCATTTTGACCTGTTGTAGCATCTACAACTAGTAAAACTTCTTTTTGCGCTTCTGGATATTCTCTATCAACTATTTTGAATACTTTACCTAACTCATTCATTAAGTTAGTTTTATTATGAAGTCTTCCTGCTGTATCACAAATTAATACATCTGTTTTTCTAGCTTTAGCTGCTTTTACGGCATCAAATATTACAGCTCCTGGATCAGCTCCTTCTTGGTGCTTTATTATATCCACGTTACTTCTGTTAGCCCATACTTCTAGTTGTTCTATAGCTGCTGCTCTAAATGTATCGCCTGCTGCAAGGATTACTTTTTTACCTTCTTTAGTGTATCTATTAGCTAGCTTACCTATTGTAGTAGTTTTACCTACTCCATTTACTCCTACCATTAATATTATAGTCGGACCAGGCTCTATGTTTAATTTAGAATCTTCCTCACCTAACATATCACATATTACAGCTTTTAACTCACCTCTTACAGCTAAAGGATCTGTAATACCTTTAGTTTTTATAGCATATCTTAGTCCATCTATCATTTCCATAGTAGTGTTTACACCAACATCTGCTGTTATTAGTATCTCTTCAAGTTCTTCAAGAAGATCTTCATCTATCGTAGTGTATGAATTTAAAACAGCATCAATTTTATCTGTTATTCCTTGTTTAGCTTTAGTAAGTCCTTGCTTAAGTCTTACAAATAAACCTTCTTTTGTAATTTCTTCTTCTACTTCTTCTACTTCTTCTACTTCTTCTACTTCTTCTACTTCTTCTACTTCTTCTACTTCTTCTACTTCTTCTAGCGAAGTTTGTTCAATTTTATCTTCATTGTCAATATCTATTATTTCTTCTTTATTTTCTATTATTTCTTCTTTATTTTCTGACTCTTCATCTAAATGATGTTTTTCTTCTAATTTAAACTCTGCACCTTCAACTACAGTTTCTTCTTTGTTTTCTTCTTTAGACTCTACTAGTTCTTCTTTTTGCTCTTCTTCATCAGTAGCTGATTCTTCACTAACTTCTTCTATTTGAATATCTTCTTCAACTACAGCTTCTTCTTTTTTCTTTCCAAATTTGAATAACTTCTTAAACATTTTGCCTCCTTATATTATATCTTCAGTTAATTTTTTAGCTTCTTTTAGATCTAGGCTTATAACCTTAGAGATTGCTTTTTCTTGCATTGTAACTCCATATATATAGTCTGCAACCTCCATAGTACCTCTTCTATGAGTTATAGATATAAATTGGGTATCTTTAGATAGTTCTTTTAAAAACTCTCCAAATCTATATATGTTTGCATCATCTAGTGGGGCTTCTATTTCATCTAGTATACAAAACGGAGTTGGCTTAGCTAATATTATTGAAAATAATATACTTATTGCAGTAAGTGCTTTTTCTCCTCCTGATAAAAGATTTAAATTTTTCATTTTCTTTCCAGGTGGTTGAGCTACTATTTCTATGTCACTTTCTAGAATATTATCTTTATCTACTATTCTAAGTTCTCCATTTCCTCCACCAAATAATTTTTTATAAACAACTTTAAAGTTTTCATTTATTAAAATAAAGTTTTCATTAAACTCTCTTTTCATATTTTCTTCTAGTTCTTTAATAAGTTTATATATAACTTCTATAGATTCTTCTAAATCTTTCTTTTGTTCACTATAAAAATCATATCTTTCTTTTATTTCTTCATATTCTTTTATAGAGTCTATATTTACATTTCCAAGACTTTTTATTTGTCTTTTTAGGTTTTCTAGCTCTTTTTTATCAATAACTACAGATTCATCTTTTAATGCCTTTGCTTCCTCTAGACTTAATTCATATTCTTCTATAAGTTTAGCTATATAATTTTCTTTAGATGATCTTAGTCTTTCTATTTTATTTTCTATCTTAAATAAACTTTCTTTAACTTCTATATACTGTCTATCTATATTTTTAGATTCAGTAGTTATATTGTCTCTATTTTTCTTAATAGAATCTTTTTGTTCTTTTTGCAGACTTAATTTTTTATTTTCATCTATAATTTGCTTCTCCAAGTTTTCTTTTTCTGAAGTTTCAATTTTAATCTGGTCTTGAATTTTAACAGTATTAGATTTACTTTCTTCAAGTTGTTCTTTTGTAGTTCTAAGAACATCATTTTGTGATTTTATTTCTTTTTGAATTCTATCTATATCCTTTATTGTAGCTTGGTGAATTTGATTTAATTTAGCATATTCTATATTTAAATCGTCAAATCTGCTTTTATCTACTTCATAACCATCATTTATTTCTTTTAATTTTGAAGTTAATGTGTCTATTTCATTTTTGTTTAATAGATGCTTTTGTTCTATTTCATTTATATTTTCTTTTAATGACTTAGTTTTTGTTAGTGTATATTCTAAGTTTTCACCTAAACTCAACTTCTCATTTTCAAATTTGTTTAAGTTATTGTTTAAATTTAAAACTTCATCATTCGCACTTTTTATGTTTGCATTAATAACAACTACATTTTTATCACTTTCACGTAATTCATTATTTATTTTTTCGATTTTTATAATGTTCGAATCTATAGAACCTCTTAAACTTATTTTTTCTTGTTCTAATGAATTTAGTTTTTCTTTTTCTTTTTCTATATTCTCTTTAAACTCTTCTATCAATCTTTTTCTTGAAAGTATATTTCCATTAGTTCTTACTGTTCCTCCAGTTAAAGATCCACCTGGATTTAGAATTTCTCCATCTAAAGTTACAACCTTATATCTATGATTAGTTTCTCTAGCAAACTTTATAGCTTCATCCATGCTTCCTATAACTATAGTTCTTCCTAAAACATTTTCAATTATATTTTTATACTTTTCATCAAACTTAACTAATTCACTGGCTATGCCTATGTATTTAGTACTGCTTTTTATTGCATTTTTATCTATTTTATTAGATTTAATTATATTTAAAGGTAAGAATGTAACTCTTCCTAAATTATTTTTCTTTAAGTAATTTATAGCATTTTTAGCGCTATTTTCATCTTTAGTTATTATATTTTGCATATAACTTCCAAGAGATGCTTCTAGTGCTTTTTCATATTTTTGACTAGATGATATAACCTGACCTAATGCTCCATATATACCTTCTAAATTTTTATTCTTTAATACTTCCTTTACACCTTTATTAAATCCTTCATAGTGTTTTTCCATATCAGTGTATATATTTAATTTAGAGTTATATTCATTTATTTTAAGTTTAGAGCCTTGTATATCACTACTCATTTTTTCATATTCTGTTTTTAGAGAATTTACCTTTTTATTAATATCTTCAAATTCTTGTTTTAAATTTTCTATTAAACTTAACTTTTCTTGTTTTTGAGAATTAAATTTTGATATTTCATCTTTTTTATTACATATATTTTTTTGTATATGTTCTATATCTATATCTATAGTTTTAGTTCTATTTTCTATATTTTCAATATTTGCATTTAAAGTAGATAATTTATTTGCACTATTTTGTTTAACATCCAGTAAGTTTATTATTTCATCTTTTAAAGTTTCAATAGTTTGACTTACTTTGTTTATGCTTTCTTTTTTATCTTTATTCTTTATTTCAACTTCATCTATTCTATTTTCTATATCTTTCAAATTTTTAAAAGCAATGTCTTTACTTTCATTTAATTTTTTTAATTCTAAACTATCATCATTTATTTTTTTGTTTATATAGCTAATTTCATTTGTATATCTTTGTATATCATTGTTACAATTTTTTATCTTTTCATTAAGAACGCTAAGCTCTGAATATTTTTTGTTTATTACACCTTTTATAGTGTTTATATATTCAATAGTTTTGTTTATTTTCACATCAATTTCTTCAAGTTCCTCATCACAATCAGTTATAGATTTTTCTAAAGTTTCTTTTTTAGATTTAACTAAAACCATTTGATCTTTCAGTACTTTATCATGATTTAGTGTTTCTTCAACTTGAACCTCTAATTCTTCAATTTCGCTTATATAGCTATTTACTTCAAGCTTTTTTAACTCTTCTTTTATTTCTAAATATTTTATAGCTTTTTTCTGTTGAGTTTCTAAAGGTTTTAACTGATTCTCTATCTCAACATATATATCTTCTATTCTATTTAAGTTTTCTTTTGTATTCTTTAAGTTTCTTTCCGCTTCTTGTTTTTTATATCTATATTTTGATATTCCACAAGCTTCATCAAATACTTTTCTTCTATTTACAGGATTATTACTTAAAATTTCATCAACTTTACCTTGTTCTATTATAGAATATCCATCTTTACCTATTCCTGTATCTAATAGTAATTCTTTTATATCCTTTAATCTACAAGACTTATTATTTAAGAAAAACTCACTTTCCCCACTTCTGTAAGCTCTTCTTTTTATAGTAATTTCACTATATTCTATGTCTAAGTTTTTGTCACTATTGTCTATAGTTAATGCTACCTCACAATAGTTCATTGCTTTTTTTGTGTCTGTTCCGGCAAATACTACGTCTTCTAGTTTATCGCCTCTTAAACTTTTTATACTCTGCTCCCCTAATACCCATCTTACTGCATCTGATATATTACTTTTTCCACTTCCATTTGGCCCAACTATAGCTGTTATACCTTCATTAAAAATCACATCTGTTTTAGTTGGAAAGGATTTAAATCCTTTAAGCTCTAATCTTTTTAAATACAATACCTTTCTCTCCCTTCAAAATAAAACTAAAGGTTGTATATATCGCTTAATTTCATATATATTTCTTTTGTATCAAACTTTATAGTTTTTTCATCATCTAATACAAATTCTAATTCATTTATATCTAAATTTGCTTCCTTAGTTTTTAATAAAACATCATATTTTTCTTTTATTTCTATTACATTAGATTTTTTGTTTCCTAATATTCTAGATACATTTCTTTTGTTAACTAAAACTACTAAATTTTTCTTAACATCATATTTTTTAATTAAGTGCTCAATAAAATCTCCATACATCTTACTTTCAACTAACTCTCTATAAGCTGGATGGTATGGACCTGCAAGCACTTCTTTTCCTATCGCTATATCTTCAGTTGCTTGTAATCCAACTCTAATTACATTTATATTGTTTACGTAAAATAAAGCCAAAACTTTTTTTACTATATCTATACTCTTCTCAAGTGTAAATGAATTATATTTACCTTCCTTTAATAGCTTTTCAAGACCTGTTTCTTTAACTACTAAAGTTGGATATACTCTTACGCAATCCGGTTTTAATTCTATAAATTTTTTTGCTGTTTTTATACATTTTTCTTCCGTATCTGATGGTAATCCTACCATCATCTGTAATCCTAAATTTATACCATAATCCTTTATAAGCTTTGAGCTTTTAAATACATCTTCATCACTATGGCCTCTTACACTATCTATTAATACTTCCTCATCTAAAGATTGAACTCCAAGTTCTATAACACTTGTTTTATATTCTTTTAGCATAGTTAGTATCTCATCATTTATACAATCAGGTCTCGTAGACATCCTTATATCATCTACGATATTTTTATCCACATATTCCTTAGCCACAGAAAGTAAGCTTCTTTGAATATCCATATCTATAGCAGTAAAACTACCTCCAAAAAATGCTATTTCAATACTTGCATCTTTATCTATTGTAGTTAAATATTCTTCAATTATATTTCTTACATCTTCACTTGTAATATCTGTGCTTACTCCAGTAATTTTCTTTTGGTTACAGAAAATACAATCATGAGGGCATCCCCTATGAGGCACAAATATAGGTATAATTCTCTTTTTCATATTAAATCATCCTTCTTAATGCTTGTTTTGCAGCTGATTGTTCTGCCTCTTTTTTGCTCTTCCCTTCTCCTATTCCTAAAACTTCACCGTCTAGGGTAACTTCCATTACAAATCGTTTATTATGATCTGGTCCAATTTCTTCTACTAAGTTATATGAAATTATACTTTCCCCTTTACTTTGTACAACCTCTTGTAAATGAGTCTTATAGTCTCTGAAGATTCTTCCTTTTATAGAGTCTTGAATTATAGCTTCCATGTGATCTAATATAAATTCTTTTGCATTTTCAATTCCACCATCTAGGTATATTGCAGCTATTACAGCCTCAAATGCATCGGCTAATATAGATATACGATCTCTACCCCCTGTAGCTTCTTCTCCTCTTCCTAAAAGAATATGACTTCCTAAATTTATTTCTTTAGCAACATCACTTAAAGACTCTTCACAAACTATATTGGCTCTTAATTTTGTTAACTCACCTTCTGGTAAATCTTGTTCCTTTTGAAATAAATAATCACTTATTACTATTCCTAGCACTGAATCTCCTAAGAATTCTAATCTTTCATTGAATAAATAAGATTTATTCTCATTAGAGTATGAACTATGTGTTAATGCCTCTAATATAAATTTTTTATTTTTAAATTTATATTTAATAATATCTTCAAATTTTGATATATTAACTAATATACTTGATTTTATTTTCATTTATTTACCTCCATTTAAATATCTATAGACTATAGTGTACTATTTTTCTAAAATTATTGCAAAACATAATATAAACTTTTTCACGCCCAAATATATAATATTAGCATAACTAAGAGTTATAAGTTATCCATGATTTTTTAGTAAATGTAATTTAATTAGGCGTAAAAATTCACTTCGTTCATATCACCAACGACTTAGTCCGTTGCTCAAAAAGCTTTTTTACGCCCAAAACATTTAATATAGCTATAACTAAGTGCCATAAACTATCCATAACTTTTTAGTAAGTGTCATTTAATTAGGCGTAAAAAAGCCTATGAATCTTATATAACTTCATAGGCTCTATAAATTCTTTACTTATATAGTTTTATTTTTCATCATCACAATCACATATGCATTCATCTGAGCATTCACACTCATCTTCTGCCGATAATATAACTGCTTGACAATTAGGGCATACTATATCTATGTCTTCATTATATAGTAAGTCCTCATCTATCTCTACAAAATCATTACAATTAGGACATTCCATTTCTATGTAGTTATATTCTTCATCATCATCTTCATCGTCGTCATCTTCTTCTTCGTATATATCATCTTCTATATCTGATAAATCTTCGTCTATAGATTCTACATAATCTATAAGTTCTATTTGTTCTTCTTCTAATTCCACTATTGCATCTGCAAAACTTTCTAAAACATCTACTATTTTATTTATTATTTTGCCTTCTTTTGTTTCTTTACTTATTTCTAATCCCTCTGCAAGACCTTTTAAGTATGCAACTTCTTCATATAAATATTTCATTAAAATCCCTCACTTTCCTTATTTTTTTGTATAAATTTAAAAGCCCATATATCTATTATTAGATATATAAGCTTTTATATTCATAAATCATTAAACTCTTGATAAATATTCTCCAGTTCTTGTATCTATCTTTATTCTATCTCCTGTATTTATGAATAAAGGTACTTGAACTACTGCACCAGTTTCAACTGTAGCTGACTTAGTAACGTTACTTGCAGTATCTCCTTTGATTCCTGGCTCTGTTTCAACTATTTCAAGTTCTGCAAAGTTTGGAGCTTCTACTTGGAATGGTTGTCCTTGGTAGAATCTTATTGTTGCAGTTTCATTTTCTTTTAAGAATTTAATTGCATCTTCAACTTTTTCATAGTCTAGTGGTATTTGCTCGAAAGTTTCATTATCCATGAAGTAGTATAACTCACCATCGTTGTATAGATATTGCATTTGTCTAGTGTCTATATGAGCTTTAGGGAACTTGTCACTTGGGTTAAAAGCTTCTTCTCTTATTGCTCCTGTTTTTAAGTTTCTGTACTTAGTTCTGACAAACGCAGCACCTTTTCCTGGCTTAACATGTTGGAAATCAACTATTAAACATGGTTGACCATCCTTCTCAAACGTTACACCTTTTCTAAAATCACCTGCTGTTACCATATGTGTCCCTCCATAATTATACTTAAAATTCTAATTCTATTAATTCCTTCGGTGATGAATTTAATACTTCACATCCATCTTCTGTTATTATAAGTAGATCTTCAATTCTTACACCACCAAAATCTTCTATGTATATACCTGGCTCATCACTTATAACCATATTAGGCTTTAATAACTTTTCTCCCAATGTATTAACATTTGGAAGTTCATGTACATCAAGGCCTATTCCGTGTCCTAAGCCATGACCAAATTTATCACCATATCCTTTTTCAATTATATATTGTCTTGCGATATTGTCAAGTTCTATTCCGCTCATATTAGCTTTCGCAGCTTCTATAACCTTTAATTGAGCTTCTAATACTATATTATATATTTCCTTTTGCTTTTCACTAGCTTTTCCTACAACTATAGTTCTTGTCATATCTGAACAATATCCATTATATACACATCCAAAATCTATTGTTACGAAATCGCCTAACTCTATAACTTTATCACTAGCTACTCCATGAGGCATAGATGATCTTTTTCCTGATGCTACTATAAAATCAAATGATACTCCAGTTGCACCTTGCTTTCTCATGAAAAACTCAAGTTCTAAAGCTACTTCACTTTCCTTCATTCCTGGCTTAATAAATCCTAATATATATTTAAATCCATTATCTGCAATTTTAGAAGCTTGTCTTATAACATCTAATTCTTTTTCATACTTTATGGCTCTTAAATCTAACATTAATCCTTTTAGCGGAACCATTTCTGTACTAGATAAAGCTTCTTTATAATTTGAATATGTTGAAAAACTCATTTTATCATCTTCAAATCCTAGTCTTTTCATATCCATTTCTTTTAAGAAATTTGTGATCGGGTTTGTTCTAGATATTTCCACTATTTCGAAATCTTCTGTTTGATTTTTAGCTTGCTGTGTATATCTAAAATCTGTAAATAATATGTTTTTTTCTTTAGTTATTATTAAAGACCCAGCAGTTCCTGTAAATCCAGATATGTATCTTTTATTTTTAGACTCTTCAATTAAAATTGCATCTAAGTTTAATTTTTCCATCTCTGCTCTTAATTTTAAAACTCTATTTTTCACCTATACCCACCTCACAATTTATTATTGCATTTACCCCTAAAATATATCCATAAAATCCAAATCCTGTAATTTGTCCTATACATGCACTAGCTGTTACGCTTTTTTGTCTAAATTCTTCTCTTTTGTGCACATTTGATATATGTACTTCTACTACTTTGGTGCTAATAGATCTTATGGCATCTGCTATAGCATAGCTATAATGTGTAAACGCTCCAGGATTTATAATAATCCCATCAAAATTACAATTTGCATCATGTAATTTATCTATTATGCATCCTTCATGATTACTTTGAAAAAATTCAAAATCAATAGTATCTTTAAATGTTTGTTTTATGCTATATTCTAAATCTTCTAATGTATTTTTCCCATATACATCAGGTTCTCTTTTTCCTAACATATTTAAATTAGGAC
>NZ_JBOGBV010000071.1:0-45767 GCF_051656405.1 Paraclostridium sp. | reverse complement strand
ATCGCTCGACTTGCATGTGTTAGGCACGCCGCCAGCGTTCATCCTGAGCCAGGATCAAACTCTCAAATATAATTTAAAAAGTTGTCCATCGCTCAGCTAATCATTATCTGAATATCTGGCTTGGTTGTTTGTGTTTAATTCTTAAAAAAAGAATTTTTATAATTAACCTACTGTTTAATTTTCAAAGTTCTTAACTCATGCTCTCTTGAGCACATGTATAATAATATCATCCTTTTTTTTTGAAGTCAACACTTTTTTATATTTTTTTATTAATCTATTAAATTTAAGTTATATCTTTCTATTAAATCTATTAGCATATCTGCATATATAGCTTCTCCTTGTTCATTTTTTTTAGTGCTGTAACCTGCATCTTCTAGTGCTTGAGCTTGTGATTTATAGTCTTTCCCTTTAAACAAACCATGCTCTGCATATCTTGGATTTTCTTTTAGAAACTTTGCATGATCTCTTATTGAATCATTTAATGAGTTGTATTTTCTAAATTTAGCCATTACTTCATCGCTATAATTTTCTGATGTTGCTACTTCTACATTCTCCCCTTTCCATCTTTCATCCGCTTTTATTCCAAATAAATTATTACTGATTTTTGTTAATTCTGATTGCCCCCAACCAGATTCAAGTATAGCCTGAGATATAGTTATAGATGGCAATACCCCATATTCCTTATAACTGCTTTCAGCTTCTTTTTCAATATCTTTAATAAATTTTATTTTTTCCTCTTCTATCTTTAACGACTCTGTTTTAGCTATTTTTTTTTCGTAATTTTCATTTTCATATACAGTGTATATTCCTCCAACAACAAATGATAAAACTAAAATCAAACTAAGACTTTGAAGCAACTCTTTATTTTTTTTATTATTAATCTTAAATTTTTTTCTAAAGTATCTCTTTTTTCTTATCCCCATACTACCCTCCACTTTCTAATTTATATTATAATATCATCTTGTAAACTTTTATATGCTAATTTACGCAAAAAAATAAAAAAGCTCATTCAAATGAGCTTTTTTTATTTAGACTTCAGCTTTATCCAAGCTTCGTCGTATAATCTTAATTTGTTCCCTAAATCAATAAATGTTTCAGTCTTATCCATAACAGATTTAGGTGGATATGCAACAGGATTTGAAGTTACATCTTTATCTAATAACTTTAAAGCCCCTTCATTAGGAGTTGAATATCCTATATATTCAGCATTCATCTTCGCAATTTCAGGATCTAACAAAAAGTTTATAAACATTTCAGCTTCCTTTTTATTTTGTGCGCTTTTAGGTATTGCCATTGCATCTACCCATTTATTTGTACCTTCTTTAGGTATTGCATAAGCTAAATTAGGATTTTCTTCCATTAAAGTCACTGCATCTCCTGAGTAAGCAATACCCATAGCCACTTCTTCTCCTAGAAGTCTATCTTTACCTTCATCATTTACATACGCTAATACTAAATCTTTTTGTTTCATTAACTCTTTCATTGCTTCATTTATTTCTTTAGGATTAGTTGTATTCATGCTGTACCCTAATCTTTTTAATGATATTCCCATAGTATCTCTAACTGAGTCAAACATCATTATATTACTTTTATACTTAGGGTTCCAAAGTATGTTCCAACTATCAACTGGTTCTTTAACCATTTTTTTATTATATAATATACCAAAAGTTCCCCACATATATGGAACGCTATATTCATTAGTTTCATCATATATAGGATTTAAAAAGCTTTTATCTATATACTTCATATTTGGTATATTTTTAAAATCTATTTTTTGAAGAAGTCCTTCACTTTTCATTTTTTCAACCATATAGTCAGATGGGAATATTAAATCATAATTAGTACTTCCACTTTTAACTTTTTGATACATCATTTCATTAGTATCATAAGTTTCATACTGTACATCAATTCCAGTTTTTTCTTCAAATAAAGTTATTATATTTTCATCTATATAATCTCCGACATTATATACATTCAAAACTTTTTTTGAATCTGTACCTCCACATCCAGTAAGCATAGTTGAAACCATTAAACCTATAGTAATTAAAATTGATATTTTTCTTAATTTCATAATTATTTATCACTCCTTACTATAGATTGTTTCTTATTTGATATTAAAAGTAAAATTAATACAACTGTAAACATTATTGTAGATAGTGCATTAATTTCAGGTTTTATTCCTCTTCTTGCCATACCATATATTTCTATAGATAAGTTACTAACTCCATTTCCAGTATTAAAGAAACTTATTATAAAGTCATCTATAGACATTGTAAACGCAATTAAAAATCCAGATATTATACCTGGTTTTATCTGAGGTAAAACAACTTTTCTTAAAGCATACATAGGTGTTGCTCCTAAATCCATAGCAGCCTCTTCTATATTTTGAGGAAGTTGCTTTATTTTAGGAAGCACTGATAGTATTACATAAGGAATACTAAACATTATGTGAGATAGTAGCATAGTCGTAAATCCAAATTCTAATTTTAAAAATACATACAAACTCATTAATGCTACTGCTGTAACTATATCTGGATTTAATACTGGAAGATAGTTTATATTAAGTATTAACTTTCTTCTTTTACCTCTCATTTTATGTATTCCTATAGCACTTATAGTTCCTACTATTGTAGCTATTATAGATGAAATTATAGCTACTAACAAAGTATAATATAATGCATTCATTATACTATCATTATGAATAAGTTGCTTATACCACTTAAATGTAAATCCATTCCAGTGGGCCATAGATTTAGAATCATTAAATGAAAATACTGCTAGCGCCATTATTGGTGCATATAGAAATAAAAACACTAATGTTAAGTAAATATTCGATGCTAATTTCTTTAAAATAATAACCCACCGCCTTCCTTATCACTGTCATCTTCAAATCTTGACATAACTGCCATAGATATTAATATTACAATCATCATGAATATCGATATCGCAGATCCAAAGTTCCAATCTCCAACTACTGTAAATTGCTGCTCTATTAAGTCTCCTAGTAACATAAATTTACCTCCACCTAATAATCTTGAGATAGCAAATGTAGTTACAGCTGGCATAAATACCATAGTTATTCCTGAAATAACTCCAGGTACACTAAGTGGGAATATAACTTTAGTGAAAACTTGGAAGCTATTAGCTCCTAAGTCTCTAGCTGCATTAATTAAATCATTATCCATTTTTGATAATGATGTGTATATTGGTAGTACCATAAATGGTAAAAAGTTATATACCATTCCAAGTAATATTGCAAAGTTAGTATAAAGTAATGTAACAGGCTCTATTCCAAATAATCCTAAGAATGAATTTAATATTCCATTTTTACCTAAAATAGCAACCCATGCATATGTTCTTAAAAGGAAGTTCATCCACATTGGAAGTATGAATAATAATATTAAAGTATTTCTTTTGCTTATATGTGCCTTAGAAATTATATATGCAACTGGATATCCAACTAATAAACATATTATTGTTGATGATCCAGCTAAAACTATAGATCTTAAAAATACTTTTAAGTATATAGGGTTAATTAATCTTTTATAATTTTCTAAAGAAAATATTAGCTTATCTCCATTTTCAACTGTAAAACTGAAAACCAGCACAAGAATTAAAGGTACTACTATAAATAGTGCACTCCAGATTATATAAGGGTAAGCAAGAATTGATTTATTTTTCTTCATAATCTATTCGCTCACTTTTCTCATTATATGGATATCTTCTGGATATATATCTAACCCTAATTCACTTCCAACTTGTGCACTTTGTGTATTATGTAGTATCCACATTCTTCCGTTTTCATTAACTTCAATTTCATAGTGAACACCTTTAAATAATACTGATGTAACTTTTCCTTTTAACATTCCTTTTTCTGGTTCAACCATTTTTACATCTTCCGGTCTTATTACAACTTCAATATTTTCATTTTTTTCAAAGTCTTTATCTACACACTTGAATTTCTTCCCACAGAATTCTACTAAATAGTCTTCTAACATAATTCCATCAAATATATTACTTTCACCTATAAATCTAGCAACAAATGAATTTTCTGGCTCATTGTATATATCTTGTGGAGTTCCCATTTGTTGAATTTTACCTTTATTCATAACAATTATTTTATCCGACATAGTTAAAGCCTCTTCTTGGTCATGAGTTACAAAAATAAATGTTATTCCTAATTTTTTTTGTATTTTTTTTAATTCCATTTGCATTTCTTTTCTTAGTTTTAAATCTAATGCTCCTAAAGGTTCATCTAGTAATAAAACTTTAGGCTCGTTTACTAATGCTCTAGCTATAGCTACCCTTTGCTGTTGTCCTCCACTTAGCGATTCTACTTGTCTTCTTTCAAACCCCTCAAGTGCAACTAATTTAAGCATTTCTTTTACTTTTTTATCTATTTCGTCTTTAGGTAGTTTTTTTATTTTAAGACCAAAAGCTATATTTTCATATATATTCATGTGAGGAAATAAAGCGTATTTTTGGAATACTGTATTTATTTGTCTCTCGTGAGGTGGTATATCTGTGATATCACGTTCTTCAAATAATACCTTACCTTCATCAGCGTACTCAAATCCAGCTATTATCTTAAGCGTTGTAGTTTTTCCACATCCACTTGGTCCTAATAATGTTAAAAATTCATTTTTCTTAATGTCTAAACTCAAGTTATCTAAAACTTGATTGTCATCATATCTTTTAGATAGATTTTTTAATTCTATTATGTTTTCTAACAAATATATCACCTCTTTCTCTTAAAATGATGGTGGTGTACTCACCCATATAACCTTAGCTTCTGTTTTCCCAGCATTTGATATATAATGATTTGCTCTAGGCTTAAAGTAAAAACTCTCGCCTTTTCTAACTTTATTCTTCTTATCTCCTATGTGTAAGTAAATTGAACCGGCTAATACATAACCAAATTCTTCTCCTTCATGAGGCTTTTCTTCTTTATATTGACCTCCTGGAGATAAAGATATTAATATTGGCTCCATTTCATTTTTCTGAGAATTTGGAACCAACCACTTAAATGTATATTTTAATTCTTCATCCTCAGTTTCAAACATATCTTCTTTTGAAAAACAAATTTTTTCATTATCCATTTCATTAAAAAATTCTTTTAAGTTCGTTCCCAAAATTTCTAATATATCTATAAGTGTAGCTATGGATGGTGATGTTAAATTGTTTTCTAATTGAGATATAAATCCCTTAGAAAGTTCACATCTATTTGCTAACTCTTCTTGTGTTAACTGTTTTTCTATTCTTAATCGTTTAATTTTTTCACCTATATCCATGGTCCACCTCCTATTTTAAATCATTTTTACTAAACCTTTTGTTTAAAATTTCTAAACAACAAGACATATTATATAAAATTAAGCTACAAATTTCAATACTTTTTTAAATATTTTTTATATTAATTTCCACTTTAAAACCCAGTGTTTTTAATGATTTGTAGATTTAGCATTTTTTTTAGTTTATATTAATATTCACAAAGTTTAGTATGCCTAATTATATTTTTTTTATTATATTTTGCTATTTTATTCCTAATTTTAGTTTATAAAATGCAAATAACCTGCTATTTAGCAGGCTATTTATACAATTTATATTAATTTATAATCTTCCTCTTTTAACTTACTTGCCGCAGCTTCATCTAAAATTAATATTGCATCTCTATGAAGCTGAAGTATAGATGATGGAACTTGAGGAGTTATGTCTCCATATACAGTATTGTGTATAGCATCAGCTTTACCTTCTCCTGATGCCAACAAAATTATCTTTTTAGATTTAAATATAGAACCAATTCCCATAGTTACTGCTTTTTTAGGAACTTCATCTATAGATTCAAAGAATCTTGCATTTGCCTCTATAGTAGATTCTTTTAAATCAACTAAGTTGGTTCCTTTGACAAATACATTTGATGGTTCATTAAATCCTATGTGAGCGTTAAGTCCTATACCTAAGACCTGTATATCTATTCCTCCAATATTTTTGATAGAATCATCATATTGTTTACATTCAAGTCTTATATCCTTAGTCATACCATTTGGTATATTTATATTTTCTTCCTTTATATTTATATGATTGAATAATTTTTCATGCATAAAATGATAGTAACTTTGATCATTCTCTCTCGGTAACTGATAATACTCATCTAAATTGAACGATTTTACTTCAGAAAAATCTAATGTACCTTCCTTATACATTTCCACTAAATTCTTATACATCCCTATAGGCGTACTCCCTGTTGCTAACCCTAGTATAGAATCTGATTTTAAAGTAACTTGACTTGCTATTATTTGAGCAGCTTTTTTGCTCATTTCATCATAATTTTTACAAACTAGTATTCTCATATTAACCCTCCACCTATAATTAATTTCTTTTAAACACTATATTTCCATCTATAATAGTCATGTAACAATTTAATTCATTATCAAATATAGCTATATCTGCATCTTTTCCTATATCTAAACTTCCCTTATCATTACTTATTCCTAGTGAACTAGCTGGATTTAAAGAAGCCAAATGTATTGCTTCATTTATATTTAAATTTGTATTTTCATAAAAATTCTTCACCATGTTATTTAAGCTTGAAACACTTCCTGCAAGAGATCCATTTTCTAATCTAGCTGCTCCATCCTTAACTATTACAGCCTGTCCACCTAAACTATATGTTCCGTTTTCTAATCCTCCTGCTTCCATAGAGTCAGTTATTAATACCACTCTTTCTTTGCCTTTACTATCTAATATAAATTGGAATAGATCTTTAGTTATGTGTATAGTATCACATATAAATTCACAATATGCATCTGTTGTCAATGCAGCTCCAACAACCCCTGGGTCCCTATGATTTAAACCTGTCATTCCATTGAATGTATGAGTTATATTGCTAGCACCTAATCGTATAGCTTCTCTAGCCTCTATAAATGTAGCCGCACTATGACCTATAGATAAAACTATATTAGTATTACTTTTTATAGATTTTGTAAATGTAAAATCTACATCTTCTTCTGGTGCATAAGTTATAACTTTTATTACATCTTCATATTTTTTCACTAATTCATAATTAGGATTAGTTATATAGTTTCCATTTTGCGCGCCTTTGTATATTTTATTTATAAACGGCCCTTCTAAATGAGCACCTATAACCCTAGCTCCCTCAGTATTTCTATTCATACCTCGTTTTATAGATTCTAATGCTTTTAAAATTGATTCTTCGTCCATTGTCATAGTAGTAGGTAGATATGACGTAACACCATGTCTTGCTACTGATTTAGATATAATATCTATAGCTTCATCTGTACCTTCCATCGTATCTTTTCCCATATTCCCATGTATATGTATATCTATTAATCCTGGAGATACTAATTTCCCTTTAACATCTATAACTTCACATCCACTTGGAACTTCATCTGTTATATCTATAATCTTTTTATCAAATACTAAAACCTTATTTTCTAATACTTCATTTCTTAATAAAATCTTTCCATTTATTATAGCCTTCATAATTATACCTCCTATGCATTTAATGTTATTTCATATTGGTACTTATCACTTCTAAATATTGATATAGTGTACTCTACAGGTAAATCTCCATCTGTGTACGAAGTTCTTTTAAGTTTAAGCGCTAAAGTATTTTTGCTTTGTTTTAAAAGTTTTGACTCTTCTTCAGATAAAATCATTGGCTCTATTATCTGTTCAGCTTTTTTCATCTTGTATCCATAAACTTCATTTATTATATGATATAAAGAGTTGCCTTCTTTCAAATCGTTTTCCAAGTTATTACAAATACTTTTTGGTATATAACTTATTTCAATTCCAAAAGGTTCGTTTTCAATATACCTTAACCTTTCAACTCTATATACCTTTTCATCTTCATTATTTATCTTTAAAACTTGTCTTATATACTCATCCTTTTCATTTTCCTCAAATGATAAAATATCAGTTTTTATATCCATCCCCTTATTCTTCATAACCTCGGTAAATCCTTGCATACTAGAAAATCTATTTCTTTCTTTTTGGGCAGAAACAAAAGTTCCTTTTCCTTGAACCCTATATAAGAATCCTTCATTTACCAAATTAACTATAGCTTTGTTTACTGTCATTCTACTTACATTTTGAATATTACAAAGTTCTCTTTCTGGAATTATAGAATCCCCTGGTTTAAGATCACCTAAATCAATCATTTCCCTTATTATTTTCATAAGTTGTATATGTAAAGGTATCTCAATATTCTTATTTACTAACTTCATATAAACCACCACTCTTTTTATATGGTATATACCAATTTTGGTATATACCAATTATACTATTTTTATTATAGAACTTCAATAGAATATACATTTTCTTTTTTTAATTTAGTTATTTTATATTTTATTTATAAGATACCCATAAATATGGTATTATAATAGAATATGTAATTTTTAATATAAAATTAAAGAGGTGAACGTACTTGATAAAAATAGGTGATTTCAACAAATTTAAAATAGCTAGAAAAGCTGATTTCGGTTTTTTCCTAGACGCGCAAACAGGAAATACTTCAGATGATATTTTCATGCATAGAAAATTCACAAATTATGAGGCTTTAATTCCTGGTGATGAAGTAAATGTATTCGTATACAGAGATTCTAAAGATAAATTAGCTGCTACTTTAAACCCGCCATTAGCGAAAGTTGGCGAAATAGGTTACTTTGAAGTTGTAGATGCTACTAAAATAGGTTACTTTATTAATATTGGACTTGAAAAAGACATTTTAGTTCCTTTTAGTTCAAAGCATTACGATCTAAAAAAAGGCGATAAATATTTATTTTATATATATTTAGATAAAACTGAAAGAATAGCTGCTACTACTAGAATAGAGGGGTACTTATCTACTGACTCTGAGTATAAAGTAGGAGATAATGTTACAGGTGTTGTTTATGGATTCCAAACTAACGATAGTGCAATGGTTTGTGTTGACAATAAATTTGAAGGAGTTATACTTCACAACGAATACTTTACAAAACTTAACATTGGAGATGAATTAAATTTAAATGTTATAAAAGTATACGAGGACGGCAAGCTAGGTCTTACTCCAAGACAAGGTAGAGAGCAAGAGTTAAATGATTTAGAAAGTAAAATCATAAACCATCTAAATAATGCTTCTAGAGGGTTCATGCCTTTAAATGATAAATCTGATCCAGCTGATATTGCATCAGTATTTGGTTGTAGTAAGAAAAACTTCAAACGTACACTTGGAGTTCTTATGAAAAAAGGTCTAATATCTCAAGATGAAGAAGGAACTCGTCTAATATAAAAAATAGTATGGATATCCATACTATTTTTTTATTATTTTTCCTTTGTATCTTTAATTTCACCAGTATATATATCGATTTTGTGAGTTCCCATATCTTGTTCGTGATAATGAACATCTCCTCCATCTTCTTTTTCTTCTATACATACTTTAACTTTAACTTCATAGTTATTACCCACTTGCTTTATATCTTCTTCCGTATTAGACACAGCATCTCCATATTTAGCCTTTAATACTTTTAGTGCATTTTCTTTTGATATTGGTTCTATCTTATTTTTATCTTTATTTTCAGATACTTCAATTTGATTTTCATTTGAAGTTGAAGAAGTTTTTCTATTTGTCAAAACAGCTGAAATTACTACAACAACTATAAATACGCTGATTATTCCTATCGTAATATTTTTTTTACTCATATAAATTCTCCATACGTTATTTTTATATATTTAAAATATAGTATACCATATATTTTAAATATATAAAAAGGGCACTATTTAGCGCCCTTTTATATCCTATTCCCCCCGAAACAGTTCTACTTATTAAATTGTGGTAAATAATCTTTGTGAGCTTCCATCATTTCATCTAATATAGTTTTAGCTAAATCATCAGAAGGTATTAATGGATTTATACATAGTGCTAAATATGCTGCATTGTAATCTCCATATACAGCAGCTTTTGCTGCCAACATTTCAAATGATTTTATCTGGCTTACTAATCCATCTACAGCATCTGGTAAATATCCTATAGATAATGGTTTAGGCCCATTTTTTGTTATAACACTACTTACTTCAACAGCTTGATTATCTTTAAAGTTTCTTATAGCTCCATTATTAATTGTATTAACGACCTGAACATCTCTTTTATCATTATATATAGAACTTATTAAGTTGCACGCTGCATCACTATAGTAAGCTCCTCCTCTTTTTTCTAATTGAGGTGGTTTTATATCTAGATTTTCATCTTTATATAATTCAAACAATTGATCTTCTAGCTCTTTAACTACTTGACCTCTAGATTTACCTTTTTCAAACTCATTTAATTCTTCTTCTAACATTTCTTTAGTTTTGTAATAGTATCTATGATATGGACAAGGAACTAATCCTAAATTTTTAACAAAATCCGCATTAAACTCTATAGCTTTTATATTTTGCATTGTTAACTTTGAGTGTACAAATTTATCTATTGCTTCATCTGTAACATCCTCTCCATCTAAAGCTACATTAAGTCCATAAACCATATGGTTAAGCCCCGCAAAATCCATTTGAATTCTTTCGTTTTCAACTTCAAATAATTTAGCTATTCCATTTCTCATTCCTATAGGAACATTACATAACCCTATATAGTTTTTAAAATCAGTATATCTAAATACAGCTTCTGTTATTACACCTGTAGGATTTGTAAAGTTTATTATCCATGCGTTAGGACATAATTCTTCAACATCTTTTATTATATCAAGAACAACAGGTACAGTTCTTAGTGCTTTAAAAAGTCCTCCTGCTCCATTAGTCTCTTGACCTATTACTCCATGTGATAAAGGTATACTTTCATCTTTTATTCTAGCCTCTAATAATCCTACCCTTAATTGTGTAGTAACAAAATCTGCACCCTTTAATGCCTCTCTTCTATCTAAAGTTAGATGTATTTCCATGTCTATTCCAGCTTTTTTTACCATTCTTTTCGCTAGATTTCCAACTATTTCTAACTTATGCTTACCTTCTTCTATATCAACCAGCCATAATTCTTTTACTGGCAATTCTTTGTATCTTTTTATAAACCCTTCTACAAGTTCCGGAGTATAACTTGATCCTCCACCTATAGTTACTATCTTTAGTCCTTTTTTCATAGTAATATCTCCTATCGTTATTGCTAAAATTCTAAATCGTCAAAACTGAAATCGTCATCATTTCCTTGATCTGTTGCTAAAGTAGTTTTTCTTTTATCTATTTTCTCTGCTGCTACTACAAACGGTATATATATAACTATTGATATCAATAGATTAACTGCTGCTAAAGCTGCTCCAGTCCAATGCCCAGTTGCTAAAAATCCGCCTAGTATAGGTGGTGTTACCCAAGGTATTTTAGCTGCAATTACAGGCATTACCAATCCCATATCTATTGCCAAATATGCAACTGCTGAACATACAACAGGAGCTAAAACGAAAGGTATCATATATATTGGGTTTAATACTATCGGTAGCCCAAATATTACTGGTTCACTTATATTAAATATTGAAGGCGCTAATCCTAAAGCTATCATATCCTTACGTCTTCTTCCAGCTATTATTAAAGCTATTATCAATCCAAGAATCATACCTGATCCACCTAAGTATACAAATGCATCAAGGAATGCTCCTGCTAAAGTATGGAATCCTTCAGTAGCTCCTGCTTGAGCTAATGCTGCATTTTCTGCTCCTAAATCCATTAATAATGTTTCTGTTATAGGCATTGCTATATTTGCTCCGTGAAGTCCTATAGTCCATAATGCATGTATAAAGAAAGTAATTAACATAGTTGAACCTAATGAGTCTGCTGCTCCTTTTAACGGTGCTGCTAGATAAGTATTTAATAAATCATTCAAGAATAATCCACCTGATAATGTTTTAATTAATAATCCAATTGCTCCAAATATAGCTATAGTTAACATACCTGGTATTAATTTAGCAAAAGATCTTGCTACTGCAGGTGGTACTCCATCTGGCATTTTTATATTTATTTTCTTAATCCTAGATAACTTAACAAATACTTCAGTTGCTAGTAACCCTATTACTATCGCTGTAAATAATGCAGAGTTTGAAATATATCCACTTGGAACAAATCCCCATCCACTAACTTTATCTCCTGCTTCAGTAACTATGTTAGCTACTTGAGGTGACATTACAAAGAATATACTAAGAGCTATAAGTCCTGCTTGTAAACCATCTTCATCATATGATTTTGCGAGATTATAAGCTACTCCTACAACTAAGAATAAAGCCATAGTTGCAATTGATCCCCACCATAAATCTCCACCTAATGTAGTCCAAGTCTCCCCAAAAGTATTTTTCATAAAATTTTGATAAGCTGGTATAGGTAAGTTATTTACTAGTGTTGCTAATGCTCCTATCATAGTTATCGGTATCATTGCTACGAATCCATCTCTTACAGCTACTAAATGCCTTTGTGCTCCTAGCTTTCCAGCTACTGGGATAATATACTTATCCATAAACTTCATTATCGCTCCCATAATAATCCTCCCTTAATTTTTAGAAATCGTTTTCTCAAAACTTAAATTAACCCTTATTAGCTAAATAAAAATGTTTATAAATACATAGTTTATATAAACTTATGATTTATAAAGTTTATATATTCTTTTCATTGTTATATATATTATATTTTAAATGTATATACATTTCAAGTATTTCATGAAAAAACATTTTCCTTTTTTTTTAAAATTCACTTTACTTGAGTAAATAACTGATTTTCATTAAGCACAAAAAAACTGTATCTGATTATTCAGATACAGCGCTTAAAGTTAGTGTATACCCATAATGGTATGTATGTGAGTATTCAAAAACATCACTATTGTGTAATTTACAAACCTGACTTATATATAATAAAGCTTCTGGTTTTGTTAAGTCTAATAAATTAGCTAACTCATCATTTGCTAAAACTGAACTTACTTCTCGTTCAGATATAGCTATCTTATATCCACAAATTTCTTCAACATAGTTATATAAAGATCCTTCACAATGAGATTTTTTTAAGTTTGGAAATAATTTTACCGGCATATAAGTTTCCATATATGATATTTTCTTATCGTTAGCTAAACGTATTCTTTTAATTTCCCATACATTTTCTTTTTCAGTAAGATTTAATTTATTCATAAGCTCTTCATCAGCCTCAATAACATTAAGTTCCTCTAATATATTAGAAACTTTGTACCCCTTATTTTCCATTTCTTTCGTGAAACCGCTTACCGCAGAAATATTATCATATACTTTGTTTGCTAAAACAATACTCCCTACACCTCTTTGCCTAGTTATATATCCATCTTTAACTAAATTATTTAATGCTGACCTTACAGTCATTCTAGTTACCTTAAACTCTTCACTTAATTGTTTTTCAGAAGGTATTAATTCTCCTTGCTTTAAAGTCTTTGATTGTATTAAATTTTTAATGTGACTTTCTATTTGTTTATAAATAGGTTCATTCATATTTCTTTCCCCTTTGAAGTTAAATTGTATATATATTTATTTTTAATATTTATACATTCAATTATAGACTATATTAATTTTTTTTTCCATCTATGCCTCTATTTAATTATAAAAGGATGAATATGTAAGCTTTAACTTATACATTCATCCTTTTGTCTCATCTATTTCGATATAATAGTTTTATATTCTAGCTACACCAGTTTTTATCGCCGCTTCTTTTATAGCTTCTGCTACATTTTTAGCTACATCTCTATCAAAAGATTTAGGTAATATATTATCAGGATTTAAGTCTTCTATTTTTATAGAATTTGCAATTGCGTTAGCTGCTGCTATTTTCATTTCTTCATTGATTTCAGTAGCCCTTACATCTAATGCACCTCTGAATATACCTGGGAATGCAAGCACATTATTTACTTGATTTGGAAAATCACTTCTTCCTGTTCCAACTATGTAAGCTCCACCTTCTTTTGCTTGGTCTGGCATTATCTCTGGAGTTGGATTTGCCATTGCTAATATTATAGACTTCTCATTCATAGTAGCTACCATTTCTTTTGTTAAACAGTTAGGTCCTGAAACTCCTATAAATACGTCTTTGTTTTTTATTACATTAGCTAATAATCCTTTTTCATTGTGAATATTAGTAACCTTTAACATTTCTGCTTGAGCCCAGTTTAAATCTTCCATACCTTCTTCTAAAGCTCCATTTAATCCACATAATACAATATTTTTAACACCCATACTAATTAACATTTTAGCTATTGCTAATCCAGCTGCTCCAGGTCCATTTATAACTATTTCTAAATCTTCTATTTTTTTATTTATTAATTTTAATGAGTTTATTATAGCTGCAGATAAAACTATAGCTGTTCCATGTTGATCATCATGAAAAACTGGTATATTTAACTCTTTTTTTAACTTTTCTTCTATTTCAAAACATCTTGGAGCACTTATATCTTCTAAGTTTATTCCTCCAAAGACAGGTTCCATTAATTTTACAGTATTTACTATTTCATCTACATCGTTCGTTTTTAAACATATTGGAAATGCATCTACATTTGCAAATTCCTTAAATAGTATTGCTTTTCCTTCCATTACTGGTATTGATGCACTAGCTCCTATATCACCTAAACCTAATACAGCACTTCCATCACTAACTACACCTACCATATTTCCTTTTGATGTATATTTATATGCTAAATCTTCATCTTTAGATATTTCCATACATGGAGCTGCAACTCCTGGCGTATATGCAATAGATAAATCATCTTTATCTTCAACTTTAACTTTACTACAAACAGTTATTTTCCCTTTATTCTTTTCATGCATTTCTAATGCTAACTCTGAGTAATTTTTAGTCATAACCTAACCTCTTTCATATTTTGATTTATAGTTATTTGTCCATTTCATAAATGTTATTACCATAACAGTCAATCGCAACTACCGCAAATAAATCCTCAACCTCTAATTTTCTTACAGCTTCTGCTCCTAAATCATCATAAGCTATAACTTCAGCCTTTTTAATAGAATTTGATATATAAGCACCTGCGCCTCCTATTGCAGCTAAATATGCGCATACATTTTTTTTCATCGAGTCGATAACTAGCTCATTTCTCTTTCCTTTGCCTATCATCAGCTTTAATCCTCTATCTAATAAAGGTGCTGTTAAATCATCCATTCTATAACTTGTAGTAGGTCCAGCAGCTCCTATTACTTCTCCATCTTTATGAGGTGTTGGACCTACATAATATATAGCTTGCCCTTCTACTTTAAAAGGTAATTTTTTACCTTCTTTTATAGCATTAACCATTCTTTGATGAGCTGCGTCTCTAGCTGTATAAATTACACCACTTATGCTTACCATTTCTCCACACTTTAGTTCTTTTATTGTTTCATTATCTATTGGAAGAGTTATCTTTTTCATATTTATCCCCCCTTTATATTATAGCCTTTTTATGTCTTGCCGCATGACAATTTATATTTACAACTACCGGAAGCCCAGCTATATGAGTTGGAAATGTCTCTATATTAACCGCAAGCGCAGTTGTGTTTCCACCTAATCCTTGAGGCCCTATTCCTAAGTTATTTATTTCTTTTAATATTTGTATTTCTAAATTTTTTATATTCTCATCTTTATTGTGATCACCTATATCCCTTAATAAAGATTTTTTTGCTATCTGCGCACACTTTTCAATAGTTCCTCCGATTCCAACACCAACAACTATAGGTGGACATGGATTTGGACCAGCTTCTTTAACTGTATCTATAATAAATTTTTGTATTCCTTTTATGCCGTCTGATGGCTTTAACATTTTCATCTTGCTCATATTTTCACTACCAAATCCCTTTGGCGCAAACTCTATAGTTATTTTATCTCCCTCAACTATATCGTAATGAATTATTGCAGGTGTATTATCTTGTGTGTTTTTTCTATCTATTGGAGTTACAACTGATTTTCTTAAGAAGCCATCTTCGTAACCTTGCTTTACACCTTCATTTATTGCATCGCTTATATTTTTACCTTCTATGTGTACATCTTGACCGATACTTACAAAAAATACAGCCATTCCAGTATCTTGGCATATAGGCATTTGTTTTTCTTTTGCAATTTCACAATTTTTTATTAATATATTTAATATATTTTTTCCTAGTTCGCTATTTTCTTTTTCTTTATTTTCTTTTAAAGATTCTACAACATCTTCCCCTAGGTATATATTTGCTTTTATACACATATCTCTTACAATTTCTGTAATTTGTGATGATTTTATAATTCTCACGAACTTATCCCCCATTTTCAAGTTTAATATTCGACTATATATAAAACTTTATCATTTTTTAATTATTTTAACAATAACAAAATTCGTTTAATTCTTTCTTTGCATTATATTTCACTCAAAAAAACAAAAGCACATACTGTCCGAAAGTATATGCTTTAATGGGGGATATATGAGTTTTATGGTTGTAAGAGATATCTTAAAGTTTGGGGGGAGATTAATTATCTCTTATATTTTAATTATTTACCATTTTTTGAATTATATACATTTTATTTAAATATTTTCAATTTATTTTTAATAACTTTATTCATTCTCTCATTATCCTCTATATAATAATTATAGGGGGTGATATATTGAACTTTAATAATATATTTATTCAAATAACCGTTTTATTTTTGCTTATTTTAGTTGGATACATATCTAGCTTTAAAGGGTTAATAGATAAACATACCACATCTGGACTTACAAAACTGATAATGGGGTTGTTTTTACCATCTATGATAATTAGCGCTATGCAAATGGAATTTAACCCTAGTTTATTAGGCGATATTGTATCTTTAATAATAATTTCAATACTAATGTACTCTACAACTATATTGATAGCTTTTTTATTTAAATTTTTTATAAAAGGCGATAAAGATTGCGGTCTTTATCAATATATAATTATTTTCTCTAACGTTGGGTTCATGGGGTATCCAGTTATCGAAGCTGTTTTAGGTAAAGAAGCTATATTTTTTACAGCAATTTTTAATCTTCCTTTTAATTTTTTCGTATTTACAGTTGGAACTTATTTGTTAAACAAACATAATAGTGAATATAAATTTTCAATTAAATCTATTATAAGTCCTCCAATTATAGGGGTCTTAACTGGACTTTCATTATTCCTTTTAAGAATTAAACTTCCACTTCCAATATTTAATACTTTAGATATGCTTGGAAGTATAACAACCCCTTTATCAATGATTGTTATAGGAAGCTTATTAGCTAATTCTCCTATTAAAGAAACTTTTATAAATAAAAAATTATATATAGTATCCTTTATAAGGCTTTTAGTTGTTCCATCTGTTGTTTATTTTCTATTAAGCTTATATATTAAAAATCCGTTATTATTAGGTGTACCTGTAGTTATATCTGCAATGCCGGCAGCATCAAATACAGCAATCATGGCAAAAAGCTATGATGCAAATGATCAACTTGCATCTCAAGCTGTATTTTTAACTACGCTAATATCAATAGTTACAATTCCTATTATAAGCATAGTTTTACTTAGTTAAAAAATTTCCTTCGCTTTAGTTATTAAGCTCAATTTACTTAAGCAAAAAAATAGTTGTCTACTGTTTTAGACAACTATTTTTTAGATATATATTTATTATCTTTTATATAATATCTCCATAAATAATCTTTAGCTTCTTGAGCATAATCGATATTTACACGTTTACTTTCAACAATTTCAAAATTTTCTTCGTTGCCATTCTCAATAGAATCTTTTACAAACAGCTCATTCCCTAATACGTTTTTAAAATTCAAGTCTTTTTCAATTTTAAGAGCTTTGCATAATTTTCCTGGCCCATTAGTAATATTTTTCTTTTGATATGTAGTTAATTCTTCATATACTTTATCATATCTATTTATTGATATATCATCAATTCCTTTAATAGGCTCTACTGCTCTTATAAGTACACACTGAGGTGTATCTTTAATATTTGCAGAAATGTTTAAACAGTAATACATTCCGTATATTAGGTAAACATATATTGTTCCTCCGTTTTCATATAATGGAGCTGTTCTATCTGTCCTTCTATCCCCATATACATGAGCAGCCTTGTCGGTTATCCCCATATAAGCCTCAGTTTCAACTATTTTAACTATAATTTCTTTATCATCATATTTTCTCACTAAATACTTTCCAATTAAGTTTTTTGATAAAGTAATTGCATCTTTTCTAAAAAAATCTACATTCATTTAATCCCAACTTTCTTTTTCAACTTACTTATATTATATCTTCAAATTTACTATTTATAACTTTTTGTAAGTCAGAGGGGTTTAGTTCTATTTGATAACCTATTTTCCCAGCACTCACTATAATATTTTCTAAATCTTTTCCTGTTTCATTTATAAAAGTTTTATATAGTTTTTTCATTCCTACAGGAGAACATCCCCCTCTTATATATCCAGTAAGTTTGTTTATGTCACTTACATGTATCATCTCTACCTTTTTTTCTCCTGCTACTTTTGCAGCCTTTTTCAAGTCTAAATTTTCATTAACAGGTATCACATATACATATAACTCTTTACTAGTTCCTTGTGTAACCAAAGTTTTATATACTTCACTTACATCTCTTCCAATCTTATTTGCTACAGATACTCCATCCACATGATCATCTGAAACATCATATGAAAGCATATTATATTTTACTTTTTTAGAATCTAAAATTCTCATTGCATTAGTTTTTACTTTTGTTTTAGCCATAAAAAATCACACTCCCTAAAATAACTTATATATTAAATTTAACATATTTTTCTTATCAATCATACCTCTTAGATTTCATAAAACCTTTATACCAACTTATCTTATCATCAATTTTATCTAGATGTTTTTGTAATAGCTCAAACTCTTTTAATATGTGTTCCCTATGCGAATTAAAAATTTCCAACCTCTCTTCTAAAGTCTCATCTCCTTGTGAACAAAGTTTAAAATAAGATTTTATATCTTTTATGGACATTCCCGTAGCTTTAAGGCAACACACCATTTCAATTTGGTCTAAATCTTCATCTGTAAAATAACGTATACCATTTTTATTTCTATGAGGTGAAATTATATTTTCTTTTTCATAGTAGCGAATTGTATGCTGAGTTAAATTAAATTTTTTAGCTACCTCTGAAATTGTATAATTCATTCTTCATCCTCCTATGATTTATTTAGCTATACATTACTTCTTATAAAAACAATTGTCAATATTTAAAATAAAAGCTATTGACTTAGAGTTAACTCTAAGTATTAATATTAGCTTAAGAAAATTCTATTTAAATAACTACACGATTTAAATAAGTATAAAAAATTAGGAGGAATTGAGTTTGTTAAACTTTGATTATCAAAATAAGACTAGAATAATTTTTGGGAAAAATGAACATAGAAATATAGGAAAGTTAATAAAACCTTATGCAAATAAAGTTTTATTCCACTTTGGTGGCCAAAGCATAAAAAAAAGTGGAGTATATGAAGATATAATAAATTCACTTTTAGAAAACCAAATAGATTTTGTTGAACTCGGAGGAGTAAAACCAAATCCTCGTTTATCTCTTGTTAACGAGGGAATTGAATTATGCAAAAAAGAAAAAGTAGATTTTATTTTAGCTGTAGGTGGAGGAAGTGTAATAGATTCTGCTAAAGCTATAGCAATCGGAGTCCCTTACAACGGAGATGTTTGGGATTTCTACTGCAAAGATATAGAAATTAAAGAAGCTATTCCAGTTTCAACCATTCTAACTATACCTGCAGCTGGTAGTGAATCTAGTACTGGAACAGTTATTACAAATGAAGAAAAACAACTAAAATTATCTTGTGGCTGCGAATTGCTTAGACCGTTATTTAGCATCATTAATCCAGAACTTTATTTCACATTACCAAAAAATCAAATTGCTAATGGAATTAGTGATATGATGAGTCATATAATGGAACGTTACTTTACTAATACGCCTAATACAGATTTAATTGATGGTTTATGTGAAAGCACATTAAAAACTATAATGAGAAATGGTTCAATCATTACAAATGATAATAAAAACTATGATGCTTGGGCTGAAATAGCTTTATCTGGAAATATTGCTCATAACGGATTACTTGGTTTAGGAAGAGAACAAGATTGGGCTTCTCATAAAATAGAACATGAGCTTAGCGCTATATATGATGTTGCACATGGAGCAGGACTTTCTGTTGTAACTCCTGCATGGATGAAGTATGTATATAAAGAAAATATGCCTATGTTTGAACAATTTGCTGTAAATGTTATGGGTGTTGAAAAAGAATGCAAGTCTCAAGAAGAAATTATAAATGAGGGAATTGAAAAATTAAAATCATTCTATAAAAAACTAGAATTACCTACTAGTTTAAAAGAGCTTAATATTGATGACTCTAATTTGGATTTAATGGCAAAAAAATCTACTAATTTTAATGATGGAAAAGAAATTCTTATTGGTGGACTAAAAAAACTTAACTGGGAAGATGTTCTAGCTATATATAATCTAGCTTTATAAGCATATATTATTATTCTATTAAAAATACCCATAATAATTCTATATAGAATTATTATGGGTATTTACATTTTATTGTAATTTTATTAACTTATCTTATTACACAAATGGATTATAGAATCTATTTCCATTTTTAAACGTAATATATAAAGATCCAAATAATATTACTATAGCTAATAATATTGCTATATAATCACTAACTCTAAACTTTCGTGCATTATACCAAGTACGTTTTCTTTTATTTCCGAATCCTCTAAGTTCCATAGCGCAACTTATAACTTCTATTCTCTCTAAACTTGAAAATATTAATGGCATTAGTATAGATGAAATATTTTTTATACGCTTTCCTAGCTTTTCTTTTTTAGACATATCTATTCCTCTAGCTTGTTGTGCATATGATATATCATGATAATCTCTTTGTATATCTGGTATATATCTTAAAGCTATAGCAACAGAATATGCAATTTTATAATTTATACCAAGCTTATTTAATGATGCTGCAAATTCACTTGGGTCAGTCGTAACTATAAATAGTAATGCCATAGGTATAGTTGCAAATATTTTCAAATTAAAGTTTAACTGATAAAATAACTGCTCAGCTGTTACTGTATATGGTCCTATTAGTTTAATTAAATCCGTTCTAGTTCCATATATTTCAACACCTTGATATGGTCCTAATATAAATATGGCAATATTATTTAACACCATAAAGAATAAAATAAAATATATAACAAAAGCTACATCTTTAAATTTGACTTTTGATATTTTAAATATTATTAAACTTAGTACTAACATTCCTACAAGAACTCTAGTATCATAAGTTATCATAGAAGCTATTGACCAAGCCATGAAAAATATTAATTTTGTAGCACCTGTTAAATTATGGATAGGCGAATCTTCTTTTATATATGATAGCATTGTTGTTTTCATACTCTTCTAATCCTCCTATCATAATCAATGAATTTATTAACAAATTTTCTTGGGTCACTTACCCCACATTTTATAGCTAACTCATAAACAGATGTTTCTTTTAGGTTCGCATGATTTATAACTTCACTATTAGTTAAAACATTAGCCGCTGTATCGTCATCTAGTTTAATACCATCTGCTATAACTATCGCTCTATTTGTATATTCAAGCATTAAATGCATATCATGAGTTATCATTATTATAGTTACACCTTTTCTATTTAAATCTGCTAAAAATTCCATTATCTCATTATAATGTTTAAAATCTTGTCCTGCTGTAGGCTCATCTAAAATTATTATTTCTGGATTTAAAACTAATATAGAAGCTATAGTTACACGTTTTTTCTGTCCATAACTAAGTGCTGATATAGGCCAATTTCTATACTCATATAATCCACAAATTTTTAATGTTTCATATACTTTTTCCTTTATTGTTTCTTCATCAATACCTCTAAATCTAAGCCCTAATGCAACTTCATCAAAGATCATAGTCTTAGAAATCATTTGATTAGGATTTTGCATTACAATTCCTATTTTTTCCGCACGCTCTTTTATAGAATCATCTATTATATCTCTATTATTTAAAAGTATTTGTCCACTTGTTGGTTTATAAAATCCACATACTAACTTAGATATAGTAGATTTTCCTGCCCCATTTTTTCCTACTATACTAACCATTTCACCTTTATTTATTTTAAATGATACATCTTTTAATATAGGCTTATTTTTTTCATATTTAAATGATACATTTTTTAATTCAAGTAATACATCATCATTGATTTGTTCTTCATGTATATTACTATTACTATCCCATTTCTTTAAACAATCACTACATTTGTTTATATCTATAGTATTTATATGTCCAGGTTTCATATCAGGATTTATATCTACCCCTGCATATTTAAGAGCTGTAACATATAATGGTTCTCTTATTCCGCTTTTAATTAAAATATCTGAAGATATCAGCTCATCAGCATTCATATCTGCAACTATTTCACCTTCACTCATAACTATAATTCTATCAACATCACAATGAAGAACATCTTCTAATCTGTGCTCTATTATAAGAATTGTTTTATTTGTTTCACTTTTTATTCTATCTATAAGTTCTATTGCACTTTTCCCTGTAGCTGGGTCTAAACTAGCTAAAGGTTCATCAAATAACAATATATCTACATCATCAACAGTAACTCCTGCTAATGTAACTCTCTGCTTTTGTCCTCCTGATAAACTATAAGGAGCTGAATCAAGTTGTTTATCTATTCCTACTAATTTCGAAACTTTTTGCACCATAGATTTCATTTTACTTTGAGAAGTACAGTCATTTTCTAACTTAAATGCTATATCCTCAGCAACTGTTAATCCTATAAATTGGCTATCGGGATCTTGAAGTACAGTTCCTACTGTTTTAGATATTTCAAATATCCCCATATCTTTAGTTTCTTTCCCCATTATTTTCAAGCTACCCGTACTATTTCCTTGATAATAAAAAGGTGTAAGACCATTTATACAATGAGCTAAAGTACTTTTTCCAGAACCCGACGGACCTACTACTAATACCTTCTCTCCTTCATAAATTGTAAGATTGATATTTTTTAAAGTAGGTTTAGCTTGAACTCTATATTTAAAAGTAAAATCTTTAAATTCTATTATTTTCTTTTTCATACGAATCTCCTTTTATAGTTCTTTATCTAAACTTCCCGTTGGTATCTTAGTCTTAGCATAACTTTTTATTATAGCAGTTCCTAAAATAGCTACTGTAATTATATTTCCTATTCCGCCTAAAATACCTTGTAAATATACTTTAGATGCAGGTTCTGCATAAATAAATATATCTAGAGTTGGAGCAACTACAAACCATGCAAGGGCATTTGCTATTATCTGAGTAATATTAAAAATTATTATTTCTTTCTTATTAAACTCTCCGCTACTTATATTAATTTTTTTAGATATAAGACCGATTACTAAACCAACTACAGCTGATGCTATAACCCAACTAAACCACGGTGAACCATAAAATATAGAATCCTTTAAACAGTGCCCTATAAAACCTATTAAAAATCCTGCAAGAGGACCATACATAAGAGCCATTAATGCTAAAAATGCATATGCCGTTTCTATATTAGTATTTGGGATTCCTGTTGGTATAGATCCAAAACGTCCTAATATCATAAATACTGCAGACCCTATCCCTATAGCAACTATAGTTTTTATAGTAAGCTTATTTCCCATACATCTCTCCTCCTTTTCTACTTTATTTTGGATAATTTATAAATATTTAAAGCAAGTATTATTCTAAATTTTAATAAGCACAAGACTTGCTAAACCTTTATATTTTAAATTTTGTCATAACTTTTATTATAAATATTTTATCGAAAAATGTCAATTTGCATCAATTTAAATTATAATAAAAAGCCCATTTAAAAAATGGGCTTTTTTATGTTTATCTTTTCTTTCTTTTTACTTTATTAGTTCTACTATCTCTATCATTTTTATTGTTTCTAGAGTTATTATCTCTAGACTCTTTATTACCGCGTTTTCCTCGGCTATCGTCTTTTTTATTTCCTCTTCCTGAAGATTTAGATGAAGAGTTTTTGTTTTTGCTTTTGTTGTTATTGTTATAATTTCTAGGGTGTTCACCTCTAGGTTTTATTAAACATCTTTGCCCAAATCCTATTAAATCTTCTCTTCCAGCTTCAACTAATGCTGCATGAACTAATTCATAGTTTCTTGGAGCTCTGTATTGAAGTAATGCTCTTTGCATAGCTTTTTCATGCTTAGACTTTGGAACATATACAGGTTTCATAGTTAATGGATCTATCCCTGTGTAGAACATTGTAGTTGATAAAGTTCCTGGTGTTGGATAAAAATCTTGAACTTGTTCTGGTTGATATTTAGTGTCTCTTAAATATTCAGCTAATTCTATCGCTGAATTTAGAGTAGAACCTGGATGCGAAGACATTAAATAAGGTATAATATATTGTTTTTTTCCAACTCTTTCACTTAACCTAAAGAATTTATCTCTAAATTTATCATAAGTGTTACCTGCTGGCTTTTGCATATGATCTAAAACTTCTTCAGCTATATGTTCTGGTGCAACTTTTAATTGTCCACTTACATGATGTTCAACAAGTTCTTTAAAGAACTTATCATTTTTATCTGCCATCACATAATCATATCTTATTCCTGAACGTACAAACACCTTTTTAACTTTAGGTAAACTTCTTACTTTTCTTAAAAGTTCTAAGAAATCTGTGTGATCAACCTTTAAGTTTTTGCATGGTTCTGGGTGTAGACATTGTTTATTTTTACAAGCACCTTTAGTTATTTGCTTTTTACAAGCTGCATCTCTAAAGTTTGCTGTTGGTCCACCAACATCGTGTATATATCCTTTAAAATCATCTAGTTCAGTTATATATTTAGCTTCATCTAATATAGATTCATGACTTCTACTTTGTACAGCTCTTCCTTGATGGAATGTTATAGCACAGAAAGAACAACTCCCAAAGCATCCTCTAGAACTTACGATTCCAAATTTAACTTCTTCTATTGCTGGTATTCCGCCCATAGCTTTATATACAGGATGATAATCCTTAGCATAAGGAAGTGCATAAACCTCATCTAGTTCTTCTCTATTTAATGGTTTTTCAGGTTTGTTTTGAACTAAATATTTATCCCCATGTCTTTGTATTATAACCTTACCTCTATATGGATCTTGTTCATCATACTGAACTTTAAATGCTTTAGCATATTCTTCTTTACTTGAAGAAACATCTTTAAATGATGGGATCTCTACATAATCATCATATATTTCATCTTTGCTATCTGCTATATAACAAGTCCCATTTACATGTCTTATATACTTTGGTTCAAAACCATCATTTAATGCATTTGCTACCTCTACGATTTGTTTTTCACTCATACCGTAAACTAACAAGTCAGCTTGACTATCTATAAGCATAGATTTTCTTACTCTATCACTCCAATAATCATAATGCGCAAATCTTCTTAAACTAGCTTCAATTCCACCTATTATTATTTTCGCATCTTTATATGCTTCTCTTATTTTATTACAGTAAACTATAACAGCTCTATCCGGTCTAAGCCCCATTTTAGCCCCTGGAGAATACATATCTTTATCTCTATGTTTTTTACTTACTGAGTAATGATTTACCATAGAGTCCATATTTCCAGAGTTAACTAAAAATCCTAGTCTAGGCTCTCCTAATTTCATAAAGTCTTCTGTTGTTTTCCAATCTGGTTGTGCTATTATTCCAACTTTAAATCCTGCGTTTTCTAAAACTCTAGATATTATAGCTGTACCAAAACTATGATGGTCTACGTAAGCATCTCCTGTTACTAATACGAAGTCTACCTGTTCCCATCCTCTATCTACCATATCTTGTTTGCATATTGGTAAAAACTTATTTGTCATTTAATCACCTACTTATATGTCATTTATATTTATTATTAACTACTTTTATTAACTCAAATCAATTTTTCTTCCTAAGTTTCTATTATACCATTAACTTAGCTAGTATTTATATGATTTTTTATTTCCATCAAAAATTATATTAACTTAGTTTTCTACAAGTTAATAAGGTATACAAAAAGTGCTAATTATATTAACTAGCACTTTTAACTTTATCATCTTAATATTGTTTTAGTTTTTATATCATGTTTATTGTCTCTGTACAGTTTATTAGATTTCAATAAATATAAGTATACACTTATCATAAGTATTCCTTTTATTATGCTAGTTATGGTTATGCTCCACCAAACTCCACTCAAACCTAAAATTTCTGGACTTGATAAAAAATATGCTATAGGAACCCTTGCCCCCGTTAATACAGTTACTACAATAGATGGTATATACGTTCTTCCTATACCCTTAAATGCTCCTGATGTTATTATCTCTACACACATAAATAACTGAGAATAACCTAATATTTTTAAATATTTGGTTCCTTCAGTTATAGTTTCAGTTTCATTTATAAATATAGTAAATATAGATTTCCCTCCAAATATTAAAATTAATGTATTTAATATACCTAGTAAACTAGCAATTATGAGAGTTATCTTGAACCCTTTATTTATTCTGTCATTTTTGTTGGCTCCATAGTTTTGACCCGAAAAGCTACTAAACGCCACAGCTATCCCATCTGCAGTCATCCAAGAAATAGCTTCTATCTGAGCCCCAACCTTTTGAGCTGCAATAGCTACTGGTCCCCACGATGCTACAATTACTCCAAGTAGCATTGAAAATATGGTAAACATACCACTTTGTATTGCTACTGGCATACCTAATTTAACCAACGCCTTATAATATTCAAAGTTTATATTCTTAAAAAACATAATTTTAAAATACTGGTCGTTTCGCTTTATAATCATTGCTATAAAACATACTGTAACTACAATTTGAGCGAAAACTGTAGCTATAGCAGCTCCTGCTACTCCTAATTTAGGTATTGGTCCAAAACCTATTATAAGTAGTGGGTCTAATATAATATTCGTTATAAGTCCTATGGTATTTATTCTAAATGGAGTTTTACTATTACCCATTCCATTAAATATAGCTGTAAATATTGGGTTTATAAAATAAAATATCATTCCTATAGCTACTATAACAAGATACTCTTTAGACATCCTTATAACGTCTGAATCTCCAAGATTAAAAAATCCGATTAGACCATCCTTAAATACAAGCAATATTAAAGTATATAAAATAGCCAATATTATATTAACTTCTATAGCTGCTTTTATATACAATTTAGTGCTTTCAATATCATTTTTTCCCATACTTTGAGCTACTTGAACTTCGCCTCCAACTCTAGATATAGCTATAAGTGCCATTCCTAACCATGGAAAAAATCCTGCCGTACCTACTGCTGCAACAGCACTGCTTCCAGCCTTTCCTACCCAGATCATATCTATCATATTGTACGCCATTTGTATAAAAGAAGTACCCATTATAGGAAGTGCTAACTTTATTAGCTTTTCTGTAATTTTCCCCTCTGTTAAATCTATCCTTTCTTTCATCTGTACACCTCTTTTCTTAAATAATTTTCTGACATTTAGCTATACCTAATAATAATATCTATTAATCAATTTTTTTGCTATATTATTTTTTATTTTAAATAACAAAAGCTTGATTATATAAAATATAATCAAGCTTTTTATTAAAGTGATTTGTACATTATTTCAAATTTATTTTTCATAACCTTATATTGACTAACCATTTCATTTAAATGCTGGAATATACTTTTATCTAGGTGTTCATCTTTATATGAATGTAATAAATTGTTTCCACCTTCTATTCCCATATCAATAGCATTTATAGTATGTTTAATTAATTCTTTGTCATCATCTATAAACATATCCTTTAATTTTTCAAACATACTTGCCATTTCTCCAGCTACACCTAATGAAGTAGTTGGTTCTCCACCAAGTTGTTTTATATATGAACTTACTTTTTCGTCTTGTTCTCTAAATATTACCATACTTTTTGTAAGTTCACTTCTTAATTCTTTATTTTCAGCTTTATCTTGATAAACTCTAAATGTGTCTGCTCCCATATGAACGCCTCTTAAAAACTTATTTAGCTCTTTTATAAGTTCATCATGTTTATCCATAATTATCACCTCATCCTTAGTTTTCTACCAAAGATTTATATTATTCACATAAATTAAAATATATTATTTTCAAAGTGTCTGCATCTATTTATCATAAATTCCATAGTATTTAAAAATTCATCTACTTCTTCGGTTGTGTTGTAAAGTCCTAAACTAGCTCTAACCATACCAGCTACTTTACAATCTCTATTTAATAGTTTTTGAGCTTCTGCGTCATCTATTCCAAGTAATCTTCTTACATAAGTGTGTGCACAAAACGCTCCTTGTCTTACTGCAATCCCTCTAATATATGATAATCTATCAGCTACTGAATCAAAATTTATACCGTCTACATTAAAAGTAATAACGCCTAATCTATCTTTGTCATTTGAGTCTCCATAAAGTACTACCCTATCAATATCTTCAAGACCTTTTATAAGTCTATTTTTAAGTAATTCTTCATGTTCTTGAATTTTATCAAATCCGATTTCTTTTAGTTTATTCATAGCTGTATACATAGCTACAACGCCTAAATAGTTAGGAGTTCCAGCTTCAAATCTTGACGGTAATTCGCTCCAGTAAATATCATAGTCAAAAACTAAATCTACAGCTCCACCACCTTTTAAAAATGGTTCTTTATCTTCTAAATCCTCTTTAAGTCCAACAACTACTCCAGTTCCATATGGTGCATACATTTTATGAGCAGATAATGCTAAAAAATCTATAGCGTCATCATTTCCAGTTCCTTTCATATTAATTTCTCTATGAGGAGCTAATTGAGCTGCATCTACAATAATTTTAGCACCATACTTATGCGCTAACTTAGCTATATGATGTATTGGATTTACATATCCTGTTACATTAGATGCTCCAGTTACACTTACAAACTTAACTTCGCCTCTATTTTTAATTAATTGTTCTTCTATATCATCTACTTTTAATTTTCCTTGATTATCTACATCTATATAAATAACATTTGCATAGTATCTCCATGGGAGATCATTAGCGTGATGCTCCATTCTTGTAGTAATAACTTTATCATACTTGCTGTTTATCAATGCATTTGCTAATAAATTTATTCCTTCAGTTGTATTTTTAGTAAATATTACAGTATATCGATCATCATCTTTTAAGTTAAAATATTCCTTAACATAATCTCTACATTTTTCATAAACTCTATTTGAATACTCTGATTTTGGCCCCTTACCTCTACCTATAGATCCATACATTTGCATATGTTTAAAAATTTCTCTGTCTACACATTTAAAAGGAGGTGTTGTCGCTCCATTGTCAAAGCATATAGGTGTTGCATATGCTCCATCTCCTAGTTTTATGGTTAAATCCACTCCATCAAACATAGGTCTATAATTGACTTCTTTTCTATACATTTATTTTCCCCCTAAAAAACAAATTTAAAAATATTTATATTAACTCTTCATTAATAGTATTCAAAATTAGTTCATAATGTGCTTTTATTCTATCTATTTACATGTAAATTTCAAACGTAAAAAGACTATCCTATACCCATTTATTCAATGGTTTTAGGATAGCCTCTATTTATAAAAAACTTTTAATTGTATCTTTTACATTATCTGATTCCATAATACTAGACATAACTGCGATATCATCACAGTAATTTAAAGTTTCTTTCGCATTATTTGGTAGAATTCCTCCTAGTGCTATTAACTTTATATCACATCCATTTAATTCACTTTGAACTTTTTTTAGTAACCTTATTCCTTTTGGCTTTAAATTAAATTTACACTTAGTTTCATATATATGAGAAAATATTAAATACGAAACTGAATATTTTTTCACCTCAATAATCTCTTCTATATTATGCGTAGATACTCCAATAATTTTTTCTTTATATTCAAGTTTATCTTTTAAATTTTTAAACATATCAAACGGCATATGTATTCCATCAGCATCTACTAAGTTGAAAACTTCATAATTACTATTTATTATAATTTTCGTTTCTTTATTTACACGTTCTCTAATTTTAAAATACAAGTTTTTTAACTCATCATTTTTTAAATCTTTTTCTCTTAATATAATATTTTCAACACCACTAAATGATGCTTCCTCTAATACTTCTAAATATCTTTTATAACTGCATAAATGTCTGTTAGTTATAAGGTACATTGAAATCTTTCCCAATCTTTAAATATTTGTTGGTACCCTATATCATTAAGCATTTTTTTTATTTGTAATACGCTACTTTCATCACTTATTTTGAATTGTTCTGTTCCTTCTCCATCTGATGAATGTCCTCCTACATTAGTAGATACTCCCGCACTTAATTTTGTAACTCCAAGAGGAATTAAATTTTTTCTTAGAGCCAATCTTTCTCTGGTAGATAAATTTATTCCACCTTGATTATCAAACAACCTCATGACTATCATAACTTGTACCAAATCCTTATCACTAACTTCTATCAGATTTTCATAACACCCTTTAAAAGGTCTTATTCTCGGTACTGAGTATGATACATCAACTTGAGGGTATTTGCTTCTTATATACCTTCCATGCATCAAGGTAAAAAATGTTTCTTCTCTAAAATCATTAAGACCTAATAAAGCACCTATAGATATACTTCTCATTCCAGATTTTGCAGCTCTCTCTGGAGCATCTAATCTATATTTATAATTAGATTTAGGTCCTTTTAAGTGAACATTTTTATATATTTTTTCATTGTATGTTTCTTGATATATAGTGATACCTTCAACTCCTTTTTCATACAAATATCTATATTCATCCTCATCCATTAGATAAACTTCTATTGTTATAGATGGGAATATATCATTTAAAACAGAAACAGCATCTCCTATATATTTTACATCTGAATGAATTTTGCTTTCTCCTGTTAAAAGTAATAAATGTTTAAATCCATCTTTAGATATAGCTAGCCCTTCATTGTATATCTCATCTGCATTTAGTTTTTTTCTCTTTATATCAGAATCTATATTGTAACCACAGTATACACATTTGTTTACACAAAAATTTGAAATATACATAGGTGTATATAAAAGTATAGTTTTTCCAAAATATCTATTTGTTATTTCATTTGCCTTTTGGGCCATTAGTTCAAGGTACTTAGTTGCTGTTTTTGATAGTAAGTTTAATAAGTCATATTCATCTAAACTATCCTTTTGTAGACTTCTTAAAACATCTTCATCTCTTACATTTTCCAAATAACAATTTATATTAAAATCTTTATATGAATCTATAACTTTATAAAAACTCAATCCTAAACACCTACCTCGCTTAAAAATCCTGTTAAAGGTGACGATGCATTTGCATAATTTGTAACTCTACCAGCCTTAGCTAGATATGCTTCTCTTCCACCTTCGACAGCTAATTTAAATGCATTTGCCATTTTCACTGAATCTTGAGCACTAGATATTGCAGTATTTACTAATACTGCTGCTGCTCCCATTTCCATAGCTTCCATAGCTTGTGAAGGCTTTCCTATTCCTGCATCAACTATTATTGGTATATCTATTTCATCAATCATAATTTTTATCATTTCTTTCATCTTAAGTCCTCTATTAGATCCAATTGGTGCTCCTAATGGCATAACTGCTACTGCTCCAGCTTCTACAAGTTTTTTTCCTGCATATAAATCTGGTGTAATATACGGCAATACTATAAATCCTTCATCTGCCAAAATTTTAGTAGCTTTTATAGTTTCTTCGTTGTCTGGTAATAAATACTTAGAATCACTTATTACTTCTATTTTTATGAAATTTCCACACCCCATTTTTCTAGCTATCCTAGCAATTCTAACTGCTTCAACATGATTTGTTGCACCTGAAGTATTTGGTAGTATAGTCATTTTTTTTGGAATATGACTTATAATATTTTCATCTTTATTATCTAAATCAACTCTTCTTAATGCAACAGTTATAATCTCACTTTCACTTGATTCTATAACTTTTGGCAAAATCTCATTTGAGCCATACTTCCCCGTTCCTATTAACAGTCTGCTATTAAACTCATGTCCCCCTAATACTAATTTATCCATTTTTATCCCCCTTCTATTTTATGTATTCTATCAATATCTTTGTAGCTAGATTAGCCATATGGTTTGCACAAATAGATACTCTAGGTGCCATAAGCCCATCCCCTTCTTTTGCTTCACTGACTTCATCTCCACATATAAAAAATTTATCTTTTATCCTTCTTGTTTTTATTATGTTAGAATCATAAAAACCTGCCATTCCAGATGATGAAATAAGGTATTTATTTTTCATATTCTTTAATACAAAACTTGCAATTTCAACTTTGTATCTAGGGTTATCAAATGCCTCCATTATAATATCTACATCCTCAAATTCATTTATATTTGAGGAATCTATAATTTTATTTACAGTATCTATTTTTATAAATGGATTTATATTTTTTATATGACTTTTAATTGCATCGGTTTTATACTTACCTATATCACTTATAAAGTATTGTTGTCTATTTAAATTAGATGGTTCAACTACATCAAAATCTGCTAATATTAAATGTCCAACCCCTATTCTTGCAAGTGATATAGCAATATTAGAACCAAGACCTCCAAGTCCTAAAACAATGACTTTACCATTTTTTAAACTAGAATGTATATTTGGAGTATGCCTTGCTACCATTAAACTTTCTAACTCCTCAAATGTAGGAATTTCTCCTTTTTTTATTAATGTAACTCTATCTCCATCTTTTAAAAGTTTATTTTCTGAAATAGGGTATCCATTTAAAATAACTACATCTGCATTTTTTTTAAATCGATCTTTTATAAAATTAATACTTACTTTATTCTCATTTAAAATTTCTAAAGTTTCATTTATAAATAGTTTCACTTTAACCCCCTCCCACAAACCTTATAACTTCCACAATATCATCTGACTTTAATATATATGAGCTATATTGATGATTTTCAATGATATCTAGATTAACCTCTACAACAACATTATCAACTTTAAGTTTTAATTCTTCTAGTAAGTTTAAAATCGTAGTACCCTGTTTTAAATAAATCTCTTTCCCATTTACCTTCATATATTCCTCCTTAAGCTCAAAATTCGCTTTGCTTGAGCGCAAAAAAGCGTCCTCTTTTTAGAGAACGCTTTCATCTGCATCAAAAATAATGCTTATTTACTATATTAAGCTTCCCTACGCAAGAATTACCTTGATCAGGTTTTTAGGGTATGAAAGTTATGGCTTTACTTCTCAACTATCCAATTATAGCTCCCCTAGCCTTCTATTCATTTTTACAAGTTGAGTATATCATAGTATTTTTTTATATTCAATAAAAAGTTAATACATGTATTTTTATGCATGCTTTTATTTTTGGCGTAAAAAATAGTATCTAGTTAATACTAGATACTATTTTTATAATTTATTTTATTTTAAATCTTTGAATTTGTCTTTAAATAAATCTCCTAAAGATCCTAATGACTCTTCTACCTCTAAAAATTCAGAATAGTCTTCTTCAGGTTCTTTTGTAGCCTCTTTTAATGATACAACCATTCTTTTATCTTTATTTTTTATATCTATTATCATAACGTCTATTATATCTCCAACATTAACAACATTAGATACTTTCATAACTCTATCTTCGCTTAATTGAGATATTGGTAAGAATGCTTCCACTCCAAGTTTAACCTCTACAAAAGCTCCTCTTTCTATAAGTTTTAAAACTTTAACATTAACAATATCTCCAACTTGCATTTCTTCTTTTACAGAATTCCATGGATCATTGTTTATATCTTTTATAGCTAGTCCTACTTTTTTATTTTCTTTGTCTATTTTTATAACATATACATCTACTTCTTGTCCTTCTTTTACTACATCTTCAACTGATTCTACTCTATGCCAAGCTAATTCATTTATATGTGCTAATCCTTCTATTCCACCTAAATCTATGAATGCTCCATAGTTCATTATTTTGCTTACTTTACCACTTCTTTTTTGTCCTACTTCAAGAGAGTTAAATAAATCCTCTTTAGCTTGCTTAACTCTATCTCTCTCAGCTTCTCTATCAGCTTTCATTTTTGCTCTTTTAGCTGCCTTTTCAACTTCTACTCTTTCATGAGCAACTTCTCTATGAGATGCAACTATTCTATTTCTTCTTAAATCCATTTCTATCATGTAAACTTCTAAATCACGCCCTACATATGCAGCTGTATTGTTTACAAATGTAACATCTATTTGAGATAACGGTATAAATATAGTTTCTGTTTTATAACTTGCAAATAGTCCTTTTTCAATGCTTCTTTCTACATGGACAGTTAATATAGTATGGTTATCTAAAGCCTCTTTTAACTCTTTTCTAGTAGCTTCAATAACAGCTTTTTTAGCTGATAAATACATTGTTCCATCTTTACGATTTATCTTAGTTATTTCTCCACTTATTTCTTGTCCAACACTATACTTCTCTTCTATTGTTTCATCTTTAGCTAATATAAGTTCAGATATAGATATAATTCCTTCAAATCCATAATTTAATTCTAAATGTAATTCATCATATAATACTTTAGTTATTTTTCCGCTTACTGTTTGACCTATTTTTATACTGCTCATTTCTTTTTCTTGTTGCTCTAAAAGTTCTTGCATAGTTTGATTGTTCTCCATTAAACTTCATCCCTTCCTATGTAAACGTTTATATAATTTTTGTATTTAATCATATACTATTATATCACTAACGATATATTATTTGATATTATTAATTGTTTTTACTTACCAAAAAAATATTCTTTTATATATTCTTCGTTAAAATTCACCACTAAATTTCCCGGGAAATTTACTTCTTCTAGTATTTTTGTACAATTTTCAAAACTACCAACTTGATAGTATATATGTGCATCACTACCTAAAATCACATTTACTTCATGTTTTTTACAAAGGTTTAATAAAACTTTAGCATTTTCTATTGCTCCAACTCTAAAACTATTAGGTCTTAATGAAGAGTTATTTATCTCTAATAAAGTATTAGTTTCCTTGGCCTTCACTACAACTTTTTCATAATCAACAGGATATCTACTATCATCTAAATGTCCTATTATTTTCACCTCTTCATTTTCCATTACATTTAATATTGCTTTTGTATTTTCATGTATGTTTCCAGGGGTTATGCATGGTGGATGGAAGCTAGCAATAACATAATCTAATTTTCCAACTACGTCACTTGGAATATCTATATTACCATCAAAATCCATTATATTAGCTTCTATTCCTTTTAATACTTTAACTCCATTTATTTCTTCTTTTATAACGCCTAAATTCCCAAAATAAAAAGGATGTGTACTTCCAGGCATATTAGGAGCATGGTCTGATACACCTACATACTTTAATCCTTTTGATTTTGCTTCATCTATATTTTCTTTAATCGTGCTATATGCATGTCCGCTTGCAATAGTATGGCAGTGTAAATCTATAATTGCATTCATATTTAATCCTCCTATCTTTTAACTATCTCTTCTTATTATATACCCTTTATTTATATGTATATAATAAATTTATATAAATTAAAAGCTATGGTAAATTTTATTTACCATAGCTTTTTAAATTACTCATCTTTAGTTTTTGCAATTTCTACTGTTGGTTGTATCGCATGACCTATAGATAAAGTTTTTTTGTAAAATACACTAAAGCATATTATCGTTACAATTGCTGCAGTTATATCTGCAACTGGCTCTGCTGTTAATACACCTTGTAATTTATTTTCAAAGAACATTGGTAATATAAATATTAATGGTATCAATAATATTATCTTTCTAAGTAAAGCTAATATCATAGATATTTTTGCTTGGCCTAAAGCAAGGAATGTTTGCTGACAAGCAATTTGTGCTCCAAATAGTAATATTCCCGCAAAATAAATTCTCATACTCCATACAGTTATTTCTACAAGTTGAGGATTACTATTAAATATAGATACAAATACTTGTGGGAATATCATTATAGCTCCCCACATTATAGTTGTGTAAACTAAACAACTTACTAATAATAGTTTAAATGTTTTTCTAACTCTATCTAACTTATCCGCTCCATAGTTAAAACTTATTATAGGTTGTGCACCTTGGGTTAATCCCATCATAGGTAGTAATATTATTTGCATAACACTACTCATTATAGTCATTGCACCTATAGCTAAATCTCCACCATATTTAGCAAGATTGTTATTCATAGATATAATTACTAAACTTTCAGTTGCTTGCATTATAAATGGTGATACACCTAAAAGTAAAATAGGTCCAATAACTTTTAAACTTGGAATAATATATTGTTTTCTAATTTTAAGAACACTTTTCTTTCCAACTAAGAATAATAAAACCCATACTGCAGAAACAAACTGTGCACTTATTGTCGCTAAAGCTGCTCCTTTAACTCCCATATTAAATCCAAATATTAAAATCGGATCTAGTACTATATTTATTATCGCTCCAATTAATACTGTTATCATACCTGTTTTAGCAAAACCTTGAGTATTTATAAAAGGATTAAGACCTAAACCAATTTGCACAAATAAAGTTCCTATAAGATATATACCAATATAATCATTTGCATATCCTATTGTATCTTTACTTGCTCCAAAAGCCCAAAGTATATTTTCTTTAAAAATTAAAAGAGATACAGTTAATATAATTGCTATTATTACTAGTATAGAAAAACTATTAGTCATTATTTTTTCTGCACCATCATTATCTTTTTCCCCCATTTTTATAGCAGCTAGCGGAGCGCCCCCCATACCTACTAATGCACTAAAGGCTGAAACAATCATTATTATTGGAAATGCTACTCCAACACCAGCCATTGCTAACTCACCATTGGGCATTCTTCCTATGAAAATTCTATCAACTATATTGTATAAAACATTAACTAGCTGAGCTATTATAGCGGGTAAGGCTAATTGAAATAATAATTTTCCAACACTACCTTTGCCTAAATCTGTAGCTTGTTTCCCCATAATCGACCTCCATTTTTAAATTTATTATTTTATATAATATCATATTCATTAACAAACTTAAATATTTAACTTTAAAATATTTAAGTTTGTTAACATATTTACTATATGTTAATATTTTCCAAGTATATATATACCTATTTTATAGTTTATCAAACAATGATATATTATGATATTCTTCTTTTTCACATTCTAATAAATTAGAGATAGTTACTCCAATTAATCTAATTTGCTTTTCTTTATTCTTTACTTTCTCTATTAAAATATTTGTATTTTTGAATATATCGTCATATGTATATATTGGAGATTCTAATGTCTTTCTTTTTGTAATTTGTTTAAAATCTGCATATTTTATTTTAACTGTTATAGTCTTTCCACATTTATTAATATAATCTAGTCTATTACAGACGTCTTTTACAACATCTTTTATATGTTCATTTAATTCATCGGAATCAAAGTATACATTGGAAATAAAAGTACTTTCTGCTCCTACAGATTTTCTTTCTCTACTAATTTGAACTGGTCTATTATCTATTGCTCTAGCAAAATTATACATATCATATCCTTTTTTCTTAAATATCTGCTCTAATTGAAGTAAACTCATGTTCCTTAAATCATATCCTTTTTTTATACCCATCATTTTTAAAGTCTTAGAAGTTACCTTCCCAATTCCAAAAAATTTATTAATAGGCAAATCATCTATAAATTTCTGAGCTTTATCTGGAGTTATAACTGTGAGACCATTAGGTTTTTTATAATCTGATGCAATTTTAGCTAAAAATTTATTATAAGATACACCTGCAGATGCTGTTATTCCTATTTCATTTTTTATATCTTCTTTTATTTGTTTTGCAATTGTTGTAGCATACTTTATTCCTTTTTTATTTGTAGTTACATCTAAATACGCCTCATCTAAAGATAAAGGCTCTATTATATCAGTATATCTTTTAAATATTTCCCTTATTTGATACGATATTTTTTGATATACTTCAAATCTTGGAGGTACAAAAATTGCATGAGGACAGCGTATATAGGCTACACTAGATGGCATAGCTGAATGTATTCCAAATATCCTTGCTTCATATGAGCATGTAGCAACTACTCCTCTTCCTTCTGGACTTCCTCCTACTATAACAGGTCTTCCCTTTAACTTAGGATTATCTCTTTGCTCTACAGATGCATAAAATGCATCCATGTCTATATGAATTATTTTTCTTTCACTGTCCATTAAAGCACCTCCTTAATGAAATATTCATAAAAAAACCGCATTGTAATTTTACAATACGGTTATATATCTGTAATTAATTTTGATATAAGTTAGCTGATGGATATTCTGGATCAGAAGTTGTGTCTACCCCTAATTTTCTAAATGTTTGTTCATCATTTAAACTTAACATAGTAGTTGAATGTGCTTGAGCACCTTTTAACATACTTAATTTTTCCATAGCTGCTTGAGCTGTTGGGTTTGTAACTGCACATATACTTAATGCTGTTAAAATTTCTTCACAACTTAAAGCAACATTTCTATTTCCTAAAGTATTTGCTTTTAAGTTTATGATTGGCTCTAAAACTACAGGTGATATTAAGTGCATATCATCATTTATATTTGCAAAGTGTTTTATAGCATTTAAAACTGCTGCAGCTGTTGCATTCATAGTTTCTGAAGCTTTTCCTGTAAGTATAGTTCCATCATTAAGTTCTAATGCAACTACTGGACATATATCGTTAGGAGTATTAGAAACTTCCTTTAATTTAGCACTATATTCTCTAGCTGGTATTACAACTTTTCTATCTTCTGGCTTTAAATTTAATTCTTCCATTATAAGTTTAATTCTATCGTAAGCACCTTTATCAACTTGTCCTTTTTTATATTCACAAGCTGTTTTGAAGTATCTTCTTATTATCTCTTGTCTTGAAGCTTCTTGAACTACTTCATCATCAACTATTCCATATCCTACTCTGTTAACACCCATATCTGTTGGAGATTGGTAAACAGATTCTTTTCCTGTTATTTTTTCTATTATTTTCTTTAAAACAGGGAATAATTCTAAATCTCTATTATAATTAACTGACATTTGCCCATATTTTTCAAGGTGGAATGAATCTATCATGTTAACATCTTTTAAATCTACTGTTGCAGCTTCATATGCTATATTTAAAGGATGTTTTAATGGTACATTCCAAACTGGGAATGTCTCAAATTTAGAGTATCCAACTTCATTTCCTCTTTTATTTTCATGGTATAACTGACTTAAACAAGTTCCTAATTTTCCGCTATTTGGACCTGGTGCTGTTACTACTACTATAGGTTTAGTTGTTTCTATATATGGATTTGCTCCATATCCTTCATCACTAACTATAGTATCTACATCACTTGGGTATCCTTTTGTTGGAGCGTGTTTATATACTTTTATACCTCTACGCTCTAATTTATTTATAAAAACTGTTGTTGCAGGTTGTCCTTCAAATCTTGTTATAACAACACTGTTAACATCTAGTTCATATACTCTTAAATCATCTATTAATCTTAAAACTTCCATATCATAAGTGATACCAAAGTCTCCTCTTATTTTATTTCTTTCTATGTCACCTGCATAAACACATATTACAACTTCTAGTTTATCTTTTAAGTTTTGTAATACTTTTATTTTTGCATTTTCATCAAATCCTGGTAAAACTCTTTTAGCGTGAAGGTCAAACATTAACTTCCCACCGAATTCTAAGTATAACTTATCATAGTTATTAACTCTCTCTAAGATATATTTAGACTGCTCTTCTAAATACTTTTTGTGATCAAATCCTATTTTCATTGTTATTCCTCCTAGATAAATTGTAAATTTAGTAGATATTTTTCAAAAAATAAATTAAAATTAAATTAAATAAATAAAAAAATAATATAAATAGATTATAGTCTTAAGTTTTCACGTATCCATTTCATATCATATATAACTATAACCCAATTTAAAGTAAAATAATATCATAAATTTTTATATTTTTCTAGTGTATTTTCTAAAATCAATAAAAAAAAACTAACTCCAAATGAGCTAGTTTAATCAAAATATCTACTAAATGTTTAATCTATTTATCTTAGGACTTACTATTCTAAATCATTTAAGAACTATTTGCAATATATTTTTTTAATTTCTATTTAAATTTTCAGTATATTTTTTCCAGCTTGACTCAATAATATATTTATATTGTAGTGGGAGGTGTTTTTTTGATTAAGTGTTTATCTACAAACTGTACTTTTAATAATAGCGGAGTATGCTCTGCGTCTGTAATTCATATAGAAGGATTCGATGCTGACATTACACCTGAAACTTACTGTAAAACATTTGTTGAAGCAGATAGTTCTGCTAAAATGACAAGTTCTGTATGTGAAAGTGAAACTTCTTCTAAAAATATAATTTGCAGTGCTTCTAACTGTACATACAACTTTAATGGTGCTTGTAAATCTTCAGATGTTCAAATCAACTCTTTAAATAATACTTGTGAAACATTTATAAAAAGATATTTTAACAGTAATTATGAATATTAATTAAGGGCACCTCTCATAGGTGCCTTTAATATTTGTGTAGTCACTAATTTGTCCCTAATTTAATAATATATTATTAATCATTTTATATATTAGGGGTGAATTCAGTTGATAGAATCGTTAATTTTAGTTTCTTCTTTATGCATAGATACTTTTGTAGCTAGTATAGCTTATGGGACCGATAGAATAAAAATCCCTTTTTATTCTAATTTAGTAATAAATTTTGTTTGTTCTTTATTTCTTGCCATATCTTTAGCTCTCGGTGGATTTTTAAAAGATTTTTTATCTCCAAATACTGCAAGTGTTTTAAGTTTTGCATTATTGTTATCGCTTGGTTTTTTTAGATTATTTGAATCTTTTTTCAAAACATACGTTAGAAAATTTTCTAGTGTAGGCGCACCTTTGACTTTTAAAGTATTTGACTTTAAATTTGTTTTAGAGATTTATGCTAATGAAACTAAGGCTGATTATGACAAGTCCAAAACTCTTACACTTAAAGAAGCTGTATATTTAGCAGTTGCTCTTTCATTAGATAGTTTAGCTGTTGGATTTGGTAGTAGTTTGGTATCAATAAATCATTTACAGGTTGTTATACTATCTTTTGTTATAGGAACTTGCTGCCTTTTTATAGGCGTTCGTATAGGTAAAAAATTTATAGAGAAAGTAGATTTAAATCTTTCTTGGCTTTCTGGATTAATGCTTATTGTTTTAGCATTCATTCGTTTTATATAAAAAGAGAAGCATAGTGCTTCTCTTTTTATTTTTATGCAAAATCTATTTCATCAAAACTAAAATCTTCATCTTCATTAGTTTCTTCTAATTCTTTCTTTATCATATTTCCTTCATATACTTTAAAGAACGGATAATATGTAACTACACTTATTAATACTAATGCACATACAAATATAATATTTCTAATATCCATAGATGATAAGTATGCTTGTGCAAAGAATGGTGTAAATGATGGATCTACTATATAACCACAAGTTATAAAGCCTATCTTTTGTGCAAAATATGTAAGTGATAGTGATATAATCGGAGTTATTATAAATGGTATTGCAAGTATAGGATTAAAAACTATAGGTCCTCCAAATATTATAGGTTCATTTATTCCACATATACCAGGCACAATAGATAATCTACCTAATGATTTTAAGTGTGTAGATTTACTTTTAGCCATTAAAATAGATAGTCCCAATGTATTTCCTGCTCCACCTAAAATTGCTATTCTAAACATTTGTAAATTCATTAAAATATTAGGATCTTGTCCAGCTGCAACTAAATCTGAATTTAGACCTGTATTACTAAGCCCTAATGCAAATGCTATTGGAAATATTATAGATGTACCATTTACTCCAAATAACCATAAAAGATTTCCAAATGTAATAAGCATCAAGTATCCCCATATATTATCAGCTACACTAAGAGCTGGAGTAAGTATACTCATTATAGACTGAGGTAAACTCATCCCTGTATTTGCTATTATAATTACATTTAGCCCATATAACACAACTATGTTTAATAAAAGAGGTATTAATGTGTTTATAAAAGATGAAACAGCAGAAGGAACCGAACTAGGCAAGTTAAACTTCCAATTCATTTTATCTACTAACCTACTTATTTCAACTGATGTAATTCCTATTATAATAGCTACAAACAGTCCATCTGCCCCTAAAAATGACATTGGTATATTTCCATCATTGCTAGGTGCACAAATCATAAAAAATAGTGATGTTGATATGAGCGCAGACATAGCTGCATTCATCTTGTAGTTACTAGCTAATGTATAAGCTATTGCAAATGCAGACATTAATCCAAGAAGACCCATAGTCATATCAAATGGAGCTGTTATAGTCGAGTAATTATCAACTGCAAATTCTTTCCACGATAGTAAGAATTGTATAAATACATTACTATTATTAGGATCAACTAGCTCAGGATTTATAGGTGGATTTGCTATTATTAAAAATAACGATCCAACTACTATCAATGGTAATGTCATCATCATACCTGTTGAAATAGCATTTAAATGTCTTTGACTCCCAATTTTAGCTCCAATAGGAGATAATACTTTATCTAATTTATCTAAAAGCTTACTTTGTCCCATTTAAACAATCTCCCTTTTTATAAATTCTAGATTTTATTCTTGCCAAGGATTATATTGGAATGCACTTTCTACTGCATCTTCTGGTTTATATATCTCTAATATCTTTCCATATCTCTCTTTGTAGTCATTATCTACTTCCATTTGAGGTATAACTTTGCTAGCCTCATTTAAAAAGTGGAATGAATCTCTTCCCATTTCTGCCCCTCTTACAGTATGCTTATCAAGTGCATAATCTGGAATTTCAGGTATTTTTCCCATTGCAAATCCCTTTATAACTATATTTTTTAATAAATCACTCGAACGATCTTTTTGACATTTACATAAATATCTTATTGCATGTATAAAGTATATTGGTCTATCCCCATCTGCATAAGAAAATTGTTTTCTCATTTCATATAAATTATTTACTATAGTACATGCCATAGGGTCTCCCATACCTATATCCTCTACAGTTATAGTTAATAATCTTCTCCACAGTTTCTCTTCCATCTGAGGTGATGTTATGTACATTTCATATGCAAACTCACAAGCTTGCTCCTCTAAACCTCTTCTTATTGACTTTTGAAGTGATGATATAACCTCATCTCCATTTAATCCATTACGAGTTTTTATTCTTGCCCATGGATCTTTTATAAATTTTTCAGCCATGATGTCTACCTCCATATATTTTTATTTATATTTTTTTAAAATTCATATATAATAGCCTTTGAGGTGGTTAAATATGAATTTTGAATATCTTCGTGATAAGTACCAACTATCTAAAATAGAACAAAATATTTTAAAATATCTATATGATAATATTGATAACTTGAAAAAAATAGGTATACGAAAAGTTGCTCAGGACAACTTTACTTCAACAACTATTATATATAAACTTTGTAAAAAACTAGGTTTTGAAGGTTACTCAGATATGATTTACAATATATCTTACTCTAGCAAATCTAATGATACAGATACTAATGTAGATATATTTTCAAATGCATATAACCAACTAAACTTAAATTTAGTTCCTTTATCTCAAATACTAAAAGAATCTAAAAATAAATTAATAATGTTACTAGGAGTCGGGTATTCTCAAATGATTGCAAATTATATGAGCGAGCGTTTTGTCATAAATGGATTTAAATGTATAGCTAATACTCATCTACAACTTTTAGATAAAGCTAACTCTAAAGATGTTTTACTAATAGCTATATCAAATTCAGGTGAAAGCTCTAGTATATTAGACGTAGTTCAAACAGCTAAAAATAATGATATTAAAATAATTAGTTTTGTTGGTAATGAAAATTCTACGCTTGCTAAACTTTCTGATTTTCCTATAATTTTAAAAGGTTTTGAAAAATTCCCAAATTTAAAAAATCCACCTAATACATTCTTCTCTGAAGTTTTATTGTTATTTGAGTGTATAATAAGCAATATTGATTAATTTTGTATTAAAATAATATTAATATTTTTTTTAATTTTTTTAAATATTTTTTAAGTGTTTAGAAAAAAGTTTTCAAATAAAAAACATTTTATTAAAAAAGTTCTTATTTTAGGACTTTTTTATTACAGTTTTACTCAAATATTAAACTTTTGCATATATATTCATAAAATTATGACCATAATTTATAATATAGTTAGAATTAATAACCTTATTATGATATTATTAATAGGTTGTCTTAAATTAAATTAGCAATATTTTGAGAGGTAAATAATATGAATTTTAAAGAATTAGGAATTAATGATAATACGATAGAAAAATTAAAAATAATGGGAATAACTAGCCCTACTCCTATCCAAGAGGAAAGTGTTGGACTTATAAAATCTGGTAATGATATAATCGCTGAAGCTCAAACAGGTACTGGTAAAACTTTAGCATTTTTACTTCCTATACTAGAAAATATTTCACCTGAACTTGGACATGTACAAGCTTTAATCGTTTCTCCAACTAGAGAACTTGCTATACAAATAACAAAAGAAGCAGAAAAACTTTGTGAGAATACTGATATAAATTTATTAGCAATGTATGGTGGAAAAGATATAGGTGCACAATTAAAAAAATTAAAAAAGAATATTCATCTAGTTATAGCTACTCCAGGCAGATTATTAGATCATATTGAGAGAGAAACTATAGACCTTAGTAAATTAAAAGTAATAGTTTTAGATGAAGCAGATCAAATGTTATTTATGGGATTTAGAATTGAAGTTGAAACAATACTTAGACAAACTCCTAAAAACCGTCAAATGCTATGTTTCTCTGCAACAATGGATTCTGCAGTAAAAAAATTAGCATATAAATATATGAATAATCCTTCTGTAGTTAGTATTGAGAAGGAAGAAATAACTCTAACTAATATAAAGCAAAATGTAGTTGAAACTACAGATAGAGGAAAACAAGATGCACTATGTTCTGTGCTTGATTCAGACAATCCATTCATGGGAATAATTTTCTGTAGAACTAAAGCTAGAGCTGATAAACTTGAAGAAGTGCTACACAGAAGAAAATACAACTGTGCTAAACTTCATAGTGATATAAAACAATCTCATAGAGAACGAATAATGAAATCATTTAGAAATGCAGACATACAATATCTAATAGCGACAGATGTTGCTTCAAGAGGGTTGGACATAAGTGGTGTATCTCATGTATATAACTATGATATTCCTGAAAATGCTGAAACTTACATTCACAGAATAGGAAGAACAGGAAGAGCTGGTGAAGAAGGTTACACTTGTATGTTCGTTGATCCTAAAGATCACAATACACTAAAAGAAATAGAAGAAGCTATCGAAATGGAAATTCCAAGAAGAGAAGTATAAAAAAGAAGTGCAAAAGCACTTCTTTTTTATTTTATATTGTAAAAGCGTAATTCTTTTTATTTTACACAACAAAAAGTGGTTGATATTTAGTTTTCAGCGAAGTGGTCATTTAAAGCATCTTCCCTTATCTCTTTATCTCATACCGCACAAGCGTAATCCTTTTTTATTTTGCACAACAAAAAGTGGTTGATACTTAGTTTGTAGCGCAGCGGTCATTCAAAGCATTTTCTCAGCTTTATGACCCAAGCACAAACTAAATATCAACCACCACTTAAATCCACGTAAAATAAAAAAGATTACGCG
>NZ_JBOGBV010000070.1:0-3645 GCF_051656405.1 Paraclostridium sp. | reverse complement strand
TTTTTATCTTAAGTCTTCTAAGTCCAGTATAAAGTTTAGTTTTTATTGTATTTGTATTTTGTGATAGTACATTTGCTATCTCATCTATTTTCATATCTTCAAAGTATCTTAAAACTATAATAACTCTATATTCTTCTGGAAGCTTTTCTAGTGCTCTTTGAAGATCTATATCCGTATATGTGTCATTTGAATTGTGTTCGTCAAATAACAATTCTTCTCCTAAAGTTACATACTTACTATTTTTTCTTATGTAGTCTACAGAACTATTTATTAAAATTTTATAAAACCATGGTTTAATAGCTTCTTCATCTTTAAGAGAATCTAATTTTGAAAGTGCCTTACATATAGAATCATGTACTATATCTAATGCATCATCTTGATTTTTTACATAACTATATGCTACTTTGTAAAAACTTTCTTGATTGTTTACTATATAGTCTTTGACTTTCTTTTCTTTAATTTTTTTATTTGAGCTCAATAATTTCATTTTAAATCTATAGACCTCCTTTCACCTTACATATATATAGACGCTTTATATACAGTAAAAAGTTTTAATTTTTTTAATTTATATATAATTTTTTATAATTTCTTATAATTTCTTATAATTTCTTATTTAGTTTAGTTTTCATCAATTTAAAAAGAGTATCATTATCTAATGATACTCTAAAAAAACTTCACTTTTATTTTTAATAGTTTTTCTAATTTTAATTTATAATATGCTAAGTGCTTTTTCTAAATCACATATTAAGTCATTATAATTTTCTAATACTATAGAAAGTCTTATGCTTCCTAAACTAATTCCCATAGCCTCAAACTTGTCTGGAGTCATCTCTTTTAAATAACTCCCCATAAAGTTATTCACAGGTCCATAGATATTTTTTAATGTAATTATATGGCCGTTTGGTTTTATAAAGTGCATAATGCAGAAGATATTGCAGCCATTCCTGATGTAAACAGCTTTTCACCATAGTGCAAAAACATAGTTTCATCGTAATTACTTTCTCTCATAAAACCCCTCCTAAATATACTTATTTATAGAGTTTGATGCGTTTATATATATATCCTTTTGAAAAATTTAAAATAGCTGTATTTAGTCCATTTTATACTAAATACAGCTATTTTTATATTATATATCGCTATTTAAAATTTGTCTTGGCCATGATAGCAAATCCTTTTTAGCTATTTTAAGCCATTTTTCATCTGGGAAATGTAAGTCACAGAAGTAATTATGATAATTAGCTGTCCAAACATACTTATCCCAAACTACTATATTCGTTTTATGTTTATGTAGTAATTCTTCAAGCTTCTTTTTATGTCTAAACAATAGCTCTTGTTGAACTCTCTCAAATTCATAGTCATTACTACACTCTGTATAATATTTAAATATAGTATTTAGGTAGTTTAAAAACCACTGGCCATCACTATCTATAAGTATCTTATTCTTTTGGGGAGCTACATCGTAATAATTTATATATTTTTGTAGTCTTTTTACAGTCTTGTCATCAAGTACAATTCTTGGATAACAAGATACGTTACTTTCTGTATTGTGAGCATCAAGAAGAGCTGGGCCGAATACTATATCATCATTTATATAAAATTCTCCAACACTAACTCCACCTCTTACAAATAAACCTTCTAAAGATAAGTTAAACTGATACTCTGATACATTTTCTAATATCTCGTCTAATTCTTCTTCTCCATCTCCATTTATAGGATATGCAACAACCATATTGTCAGTAAATATTTTAATCTTTCCTTTACTATATTTATTAGGGATTATGCACTGTTTATTTTTATTTATAAGATAATTGATTTCTTTAAGTAGTTTATCTCCATATCCTTCTTGGCAAGAATCTACTATCATCTGAGAAAATCCTAATATATCTATTGCGCATACCATAGAGTTAACTAAACTAGGGTTATCCTTATCATATATTTTTACACTCATTTACACACATCCTTAAATACTAATTATAGTTTCAATTTATTATACAATAATTTTAAATTTTCTAAAACTATTATCAACAATTTCTTATATATGTAATTTTTTTAAGCGTAAAAAAAAGGAGAGTAATCCCCCCTCCTTTTTTATCTATCCTACAACTTTTTCATTTTTACTTTCTTTTAAACTATGTTTTTTCTCATATACTGTAAACAATACAAATCCTATTAATGCAAATACTAATGGTCCACCTACCATAGTTAATGTATCACCTACTCTTGCAGGAGAATCCATTAGAGGTTCTATTATAGTAAATACATTAGCGAATCCTACTATTCCAGTTACTATTATAGCTGATATAGTAGCACTAGCCTGAGATTTAAACACAACATATTCCTTTGGTATTTCTCCCTTTAATTGCTTTTTCTTAAATGCTGGGAATGCTGCTGATAAGAACATATATGTTATAGTCATTGCAACATTTGTCATTAAAGTTAGTATTGTAAAGAATTGTTTTGCGTTACTTCCTCCAAAAGATACTAATAAAATAATACATATTACTATAATCGCTTGAACTTTCATAGCATTTACAGGCATACTATTTTTTAAGTCTCCTAATTTGCCAGGCCATAATTCTTTTGGTGCTCCTTGTATTAACGTTTTAAGAGGAGAATAAGTTAATGTAAAGAATGCTCCAGTTAATGCTAAGAACATTGAGAACCCAACAAATCTAGCAGTCCAAGCTCCCATAGTAAGAGCTATACTTTCAGATAACCCAAATCCTATTCCTACTTTGTATCCTAAATTTGCCATTAATACATATGTAGCATTTGCCATATTTACATTTTCTCCAGATAATACTTCACTCCAGTTAGTAAACATACCACATGCAAATATACCAATTGCATATCCTACAGATATAACTACTGCAGATATTGCAAGCCCTTTAGGGAACGTTTTTTCAGCATTTTCAGTTTGGTCAACAAGACCACCTAAAACTTCTAACCCTCCAAATGCAAATACTGCAAATGTTAAGAATGATAAAACAGGCACAAAACCTTGGTAATCAGGACTTGGTGATATAGTGAAGGCTTGAGCCGCATTACTTATAGGTTCTGCTAATTCCCCAGTTAAAACTACTACTAATATACCTCCAACTAATAAGACTATATTAAGTAGTGCAACAGCAGTTCCACCTATAGAAGTTATTTTACTTATTTTGTCAACTCCTTTAGTAGCTACAAATGTAACAACTGCTATCCATATTACACCTAATATTCCTAAAGTTTGAACTGATGTTAATCCAAATAAGCTCCAACTTCCTGTAACATCTGTACCAAATATAGCATTTGATAATGGTATCCATAAACTAGAAGAAACACTTACCATCCAAATTACATAAGATGCGTACCACATAAATGTACCTATAAAAGCATATTTAGCTCCTACAGATTTTTCCATCCATGAATACATACCTCCACTTTCTTTTTTAAATGCAGATCCATATTCAGCCATCATAAATGCATATGGTATAAAGAATAGTACAGCACTTAATACGTACCATGGTATAGCTGCATACCCCATTAAGTAGAATGCTCTTGGCATATTACCAAATCCAAATACCGATGTAAATATCATAAGTATTAATGGTACTAGCGTAAGCTTTTTAACATTATTATTGCTTGGTTGTGACATGTGAATCC
>NZ_JBOGBV010000069.1:0-130072 GCF_051656405.1 Paraclostridium sp. | reverse complement strand
CAGGTATCTAGTTCAACTATTGTTATAGCTGTATCTATAGGATTAGCTATAATGCTTTCATTTGGATTAGCAAGAGTTGTTTATAATATTCCTCTATACAAGATTTTAACAGTATTATATTTAATTATTTTCCTTATTGCATTATTTACAGAACCCGCATTTTTGGCAATAGCGTTCGATGCTTCAGGTGCAACCACGGGGGCACTTGCAGTTCCATTCATTTTAGCTCTTTCTATAGGAGTTTCTGCATTAAAGAAAGACAGTAAATCCTCCGAAAAAGATAGCTTTGGATTAGTTGCTATAGCATCTATTGGAGCTATAATTTCTGTTATGATTTTAAGTATTTTTTCTAAGAACAGTGGATTTTCATCTGATATTAGCCTAGATATGTCCGAAACAACATCTATATTAGGTCCATTTATTAAATTAATTCCACATACTATAAAGGAGAGTTTTATAGCTCTATTACCATTAGTTATCATGTTTTTTATACTACAGAAAATATCATTTAAATTAAGCAGTAAAGCTTTTAATAAAATATTAAAAGGATTTGTTTACAGTTTAGTCGGTCTAGTATTGTTTTTAGTTGGAGTAAATGCTGGATTTATGGATGTTGGAAATACAATTGGATATAATATTGGAGCTTTAAATAATAATTTTTATATTATAGCAGTTGGATTTATTCTTGGTCTAGTTACAATCTTAGCAGAACCTGCGGTATATGTACTAACACATCAAATTGAAGATGTTACGAGTGGTTATGTTAACAGAAAGTCAGTGTTAATAGCACTTTCCTTAGGTGTTGGGGTCGCGATAGCTCTTTCTATGATAAGAATTTTGATTCCACAAATTCAACTATGGCATTATATTTTGCCAGGATATGCAATTTGTATTGCTATGACTTACTTTGTTCCTAAACTATTTGTTGGTATGGCATTTGATGCAGGAGGAGTCGCTACTGGCCCAATGACTGCAACCTTTATTTTAGCATTTACTCATGGAGTTGCTGAATCAATTGAAGGAGCAAATGTTCTAATAGATGGCTTTGGAATGATAGCAATGGTAGCTATGACTCCAATAATAACATTGCAAATATTAGGATTAATTTTTAAGTTAAAATCTAAAAAAGGAGGGGGCCTAGAAGATGAACAACAAATTCAATAGTATTGAACTAGAGTTAATTTGTGTAATAGTAAATTTTAATTTAGGAAGTAAAGTTTTAAAACATGCAAAACAGAATGGTATAACAGGCGGTACTATTTTTTTAGGGAAAGGAACTATTAAAAATCCTATTTTAGAGTTTTTGGAGTTGGCTGAATCTAGAAAAGAAATTATATTGATGGCATCTGATAAGGATACATCCTATAACGCTTTAGAACAACTCAATAAAAAGTTTTGTTTTCATAAGCAAAATCATGGAATAGCCTTTAGTACTTCTCTAACTGATATAATAGATGCCCATTATTCAAATAGCTATAAAAAAACTGAAGAAAGTAGAGGTGTTGAAAGTCCAATGTACAATCTTATTTATACTGTCGTAGACAGAGGAAAAGGTGAATTTGTAGTGAAAGTTGCAAATAAGGCGGGATCTAGGGGAGCTACGATTATAAATGGTAGAGGATCGGGTATACATGAAACTAGTAAAGTGTTTGCTATGGAAATAGAACCGGAAAAAGAAATTGTATTAATAATATCACCAAGTAATTTAACAGATTCAATAGTATCTTCAATTAGAGATGAACTTAAAATTAATGAACCAGGCAATGGTATAATTTTTGTTCAAGATGTAAATAAAGCATATGGTTTATATTAGTTTTTAAGTTTATTTTAAGGTTGCTGATTTATATTATATTTATCCGAATAAGCAAAGTACTACTAATGAGGAAAATAAATTAAAAATATGTCAAGATTAGTATGAACCTAATCATGAAGTTTCAAGTAAATCTAATATCTTTAAAAATAAAAATCTTGACTATATTTTCAAAAACTTTCCAGAAAAAGCCCTTACTATTAAATTAGTAAGGGCTTTTTTGCAAAGTTTAATTATCTAATTAGCTTTCAATAGGTTTATACCCGCAATTGACTAAAATATCTTGTCCTTTTTGACTAAAAAGATAATCTTCAAACTTGTTAGCCTCATCACGAACTTTACTAGCCTTTATAACGGCTACAGGATACACTATAGGGGAATGAGTATTGTCTTTTGTTGTTTCAACAATTTTTATATTATCTACACCTAGAGTGTCACTGTAGTAAACAAAACCTGCTTGCGTATTTTCAGATTGAGTCCAGGCTAAAACTTGTTTAACATCTTTTGCAAAGACTAAATTATCTTTTAATTTATCTTCTAAATTTAAGTTAGTTAATACTTCTGATGCGTATTTTCCAGCAGGAACACTTTCAGGCTCTCCAATTCCTAGTTTTTGCACCTTATCAGTTGTTAAATCATTTATAGATGATATATCACTGTTTTTCGGAGCTATTAAAACCAAATCATTCTTTACTAAGTTTTTATATGTATTTTCTTCTAATAATTTTTTTTCGTCTAGTTCCTTAATTTGTTTTTCACCTGCTGATATAAAGACATCGCAAGGAGCACCTTGTTCTATTTGCTTTTGTAACGATCCAGATCCTCCAAAGTTTACTACTAAATCAACATTTGGATTACTTTTTTCATAGTCTTTTTCTATTTTTTCCATCGCTTCTTTTAAACTGGCAGCTGCGGAAATACTTAAAGTTACCTTCTCAGACGAATCTTCTTTTTTAGGAGTGTTTGAACTGCACCCAACTAAAAACAAACTACTTGCCAAACACAATAATAATATTTTTTTACTTAATCTCATAATATCCTCCCAATACTTAAACAATAGCTTAACACTGGTATTTTACCACAAAAAGGAACTTGATTCGATTATTTTCGATTTTTCGTAAAGTATTTTTAGAAATTGATATTTAATTAAAATATTAAATTCTTTAAGTTTATTTTAAGGTTTAGCTATTATACTAAACTTGTCCACATAAAAGAAACATTAATGCTAAAATACAGGTATTTGAAAAAATACTGTACTCACTTAATAACATTTTTATTATGATTTAAGAGCACTTACAATATGTAAGTGCTCTTTTATTTTGATTAGATATCTAAAGTATTTAATTATTATATTTATAAATTTGTAATGAACATGTACAAATTTAGTATCCATTGAATTTATTAGTATCTTTGAAAAATATCAAATCTAAAAAGTTAAAACCAAATGAACTGCTGAAAGATATTATTAAGATTTTCGGTATATCAAACTTATTAAAAATTATTGATAATATAAATAAAATCAAAAAACTAAATAAGAAATATTTGAAAAAACTAGTAATTCTTTTCTTTGATTCTGTTTTATTTAAGTTCTTTAGTTGTAAAATAGCTACTATAATTACATAAAATGTACACAATAAAAAGCTTACCATGTAAATAGATATGAATTTATGAATAATCCAAGCATCAAGAGCATTAGCAAAAGCCAAAACTAAGATTAATAAAATAGTTAAAAATGATATTATGCTAAGTAAAACTTTACTTAATTTAATTAGTTTATAATTCATTATGATTTCCTTTACTTTTTTAAATTTATAAATATATTAACATGTAATCTTAGCGTAAATACATGAGGTGGACTAAAATGGGCATATTTAGGAGTGAAAACTAAGATTTAAATAATAAAAAAGCCAATATAGATATCTATATTGGCTTTTTGTAGAATATATGGTTATTAAAGACCTAAGTCATCACTTATGTCTCTCATGGCATTAAGTGATAACTCTGCAAACTCTGGAAATGGAATTCCAAGCTCCTCTATACTTTTCATTGCTTCTCTATTAGCTCCAGCAGCAAATCTTAGTTCTTTCATTCTTTTAGTTATAGACTTTACTTTTACACTAGATATCTTTTTATCTGGATAAACTAATGTTATAGCTGTTATAAATCCTGTTATTGGATCAGCAGCATAAATTGCTTTATCCATTAATGAAATTCTTTCTGTACCATTATCTTGATTGTGAGCCATAATAGCATGATGAATATCTTGATTACCGATATTTTCTTGCTTTAATATATCTATAGCAAGAATTCCATGTTTTTTCATATCATCTGGATTGTTTTTGCAATCTAGTAAATCTGAATCAATATCATGTAGTAGTCCTGCTATTGCCCAATCTTCCTCATTTTTAGGATCTAATTTTTTAGCCAGTGATCTCATAACTGCCTCAACTGCATAAGAATGTTTTATTAAGTGCTCAGATTTTAAATTCTTAGTCAATATATCCACACTTTTTTCTCTCATAGATTCTATCTCCTTTATATTGTTTATTTTATTTGTAAAGATTTTATAGATTGGATAAAATCTTTAATTAACTCCATAGAAACTCTGAATTTCACGATATCATAATAGTAACTTGTTCTATATAAACTAGGTATTTACCTTTAAAAAAATAGTATCAATTGTATTATTAAGTAAAAAATAGATAGATTAATTTGTATTGATTAAGTACATATTTTTTGATATAGTAATAAACTATAATAAAAGTTTAATAAATTTAGTTTTATAGGGTTCCGCAGTTAAAATTTATAACTGGTCTGGTCCGAGATAAAACGCACAGTATTCTGTGTTCACGGAAGGACAAAAGCCTGGGAGATATTTTTTATATCGCCTGGGCTTTTTTATGTTTTACTAATAAACTTTTATTTAAAACTTTAAGGAGAGTGGTAATTATGAAATGGTTAGTGTTAGTAATTGCAGGTATATTTGAAGTATGGTGGGCTGTAGGACTGAAATACTCAGAAGGATTTACAAAGTTAGTTCCAAGTGTTTTAACTGTAATAGGTATGATAGCAAGTTTTTACTTCTTATCATTAGCATTAAAAGAACTGCCACTAGGAACAGCTTACGCTATATGGACAGGAATAGGAACTATTGGTACTGTTATCTTAGGTGTGTTTTTATTTAAAGAGCCCATGGATTTTGTTAGACTAGTGTGTATTGGATTTATAGTAGCAGGAATAATAGGTCTAAAACTAGTGTCTCAACATTAATAAAGTAATAAAATGAGACATTAGAATATTAAGAAGATAATTTATTAATAAAGCCATTATAGTCTATTTAACTGGGCTATAATGGCTTTAAATTATATTATAAAGTATTTTCAGATTTATATAGTTTGTTTCAATAAAGCAGTAATTTCTCCTAAATGATATACATTTAATACATGAAGAGCTCTTGTACAACAAGTGTAAAGAAGTAATCTTTCATCTTCACTATTATAATTTTTATTACTAGCATCATATATAAAAACAACATCAAACTCAAGACCTTTAGCCAGGTATGAAGGGATTACTATTACACCGTTTGTATAATAATCATCATCTTTTTCTATAGAACTTACATCGATATAACTTTCTTTTAAAAAGTTATATAAAACTTTAGTTTCACGAGCTGTTTTAGTAATAATTCCTATAGATTTATAATTCTTTTCTGAATAAGATTTTATATCTTCAACCAGTTTTTCATTCATAGAACTTTTATCTGAGAAAGAAACTACAGTAGGTTCATCACCATGTCTTTCAACGTACTCATCATTTATATTTTCACTAAGAAGACTTCTTGAAAATTTAGTGATTTCCATAGTTGAACGATAGCTCTTTGTTAGGTTTATTATGCAAGTATCATTTTGGGATATATTATAAATGTTGTTATAGTTTCCAATATTCATAAATGGATTAATTGATTGATTTATATCCCCTAATATAGTCATGTTAGCAGATTTAAAAAGTTGATAAAAAATTTCATACTGCAATGGAGTGTAATCTTGTGCCTCATCTATAATTACATACTTAATTTGAGAAGTAGTTGGAATATCCCCAAGTGCTCCTTTTAAGTATAAAAGTGCAACTTGATCTTCATAATTAAGTATCTTTGCATTTAAATTATCTACTGTGTAAGTTTTTATATGATTTATAAAACTATTATCATATTCAATGGTTATTTTATTTAAAAACGTAGTTAAATTTTTAAACAGATCTTTGTAAATCTCAATTAAATTAAATTCTGTCATTTTAGAAATAGAATCATATATATCTTTTAAATTTTCTTTTACAATTAGGGTACTTTTTTCTATCATTTCTTCTTTTTGTATAAAGTCTCCAGACTCGAAAAATTCTTGATATATTTCGTCAATCCAAGACTGTTCATATGGTTCAATAAGGAATATAATTCTTGATTTAATCTTTTCTAATCTTCTTTTAATTGGCAGATTTGAATAATCATTAAAAAATAGACTTTTTATATCTTCAGAGGAAATTATTAACTTACCCCTTACAACGATATCTTTAAAACCTCTATCTATTGTTTCTACGTAATTTATATACTGTTTTAAAATGTCCACAAATTCTACCGATGTTTTAAATTTTATATTTTTGATTCTATCTTGATATGTTAATTTTTCATTAGAATCAAGTATATATTCCATCATTTCTGAAGGAGATTCTTTTTTTAACTTATTCCCCAATTCTTTATGCATATAATCTTTAAAGGTTGTTTGATACATATTATCTTCACCAAGTTGAGGTAAAACATTTGAAATATAGTCATTAAATATATTATTTGGAGAAAATATTATTATATTTTGAGGTGTTACTTTATCTCTATGTTTATATAATAGATATGCAATTCTATGAAGTGCAACAGAAGTTTTTCCACTTCCGGCAGCTCCTTGAACAATTAGGTTTTTATAATTTTCGTTACGAATTACTTGATTTTGCTCTCTCTGAATAGTTGTAACTATACCTTTCATCTTATCATCAGCATTCTTACTCAGAAGTTCTTGTAACATTTCATCATCAATACTTAGGTTACTATCGAACATATACTCAATTTTACCATTATTGATTTTATACTGTCTTTTACCAGTGATTTCTCCAGAGATTGTACCTTCTGGGCATTCATAATGGGCTTGTCCAGTTTCATAGTCATAAAACATACTTGAAATAGGTGCTCTCCAGTCATACACAAGAAAATCATAATCCTCATCAACAAGATTTGATAATCCAATATAACACTTTTGAGTATCTGATTCGTTATCTTCAACAAAGTCAATTCGACCGAAATAAGGAGATTCAAGCATTCTTTTATACTTTTTTTTAAGTTTTTGGGTAAATTCATGACTTCTTTTTTGATTTTTCATAATATCCATAAATGACATAAAATCTGAAAGTTGATCTAATCCATTTTCTATAGAAACAGATCCTAAATCACTCCAGAGTTCTCTTTGTGTTTCTATAGCATCTTTTTTAAACCTATCTTTAGCACTACGCTTTTCATCAAGCTGTTTCTTAGCCTCGGTAAGAACTCTTTGTAACCATTCATTTTCAAGATTCAATTCATAATTATTTAGACTCATAATATACCCTCCTTGATTATATAAATTAGCTTGTTTAATTTGCTCTATAAATTATATAGGAATGAGGAGATATTCATAGTCTTAAAAAAATTAGTTATTTATGGTATAATTATAGTAGAGAGAGTGATACTAGCCTCTTTGATAATGAAAATGTAGTTTAAATCATTATAAAAAACACACTCAAAAATGTCTAGTAAAAAAGCCATTATAGTCCTTTATTAGGATTATAATGGCTTTAAATTTATTCTATTAATTATTAAAATTCAAATATAAACAACTTTTCAATTGGAGTATTTAATTCTTTTGATATCCTCATTGCCAGTTCAAGAGAAGGGTTGTATTTAGCATTTTCTAAACGAGCTATAGTCTCTCTTCTAACACTAACTTTATTAGCTAGCTCTTCTTGAGTTAATTCATTAAATTGACGATACTTTTTTAAATTACTAATAAACTTTGTCATAGCTTTAAACCCCAACATCAAATTTGTAAGTTAAAAATGCCCATAAATTTGCTGCTAGTGCAAATGAAATTGATAATATTAATAGTTGAAGTCTATAAAGTGTTAATATATCTACTGTATATATTCTAATTAATACACTTGCAACTATTGCTAAGGGAAGGCAGACTCTAAGTGATATATAACCTGCCTTATGTTTATTACAAATAAAGCGCTCGTCTTCACAATCACCTAACTTATACCACCAGATATTACCTAGAAATGAAAAGAATCCAAAGTATAAAAAGTCTAATGGGTCACCATGTAATCCATTAAATCCTTGTAACCCAAACAAACAAAATAGAAATGAATATTTATTTATATATTTCATAAATTAATCCCCCTCGATAATGTGATATATTTATATCTTTATATTACATATATATCACGTTAACTTTGAGATTATTACTTAAAACTGAAAAATATAACTAACTATGAAATTAAATAAAGATATTTCAGCTTTTAATTTTATAGATATATGTAATTTTAATATATAGATTAAACAATGATGAACTATATTATGAAGTTCAGAAACTTGCTTAGCATTTGAAAATGAATTTTCCAAGTACGATTCTTGTCTAGAATTACTATTTACAATAAACAAAAAAGGCAACAGAATCGATTCTATCGCCTTTTACATTGAAATATATAGGGTTTACTCTTTATAAGCTTAAAACTGATATAACTTGATTTTATGCAAATAAGTTACGTAATTAAAAGTTTTCGCCAGATGGAAGTACTAAACATAGAATTATATATAGTATTATACTGACACCACCTAATACGAATAAAACTCTAATTAGTGTAGGGCTAATACCTGTGAATTCTCCTATACCTCCACAAACACCACCTATCATACGATTATTTTCTGATCTATATAATTTACATTTACTCAAAATTAACGCCTCCTTTTTTAATCTACGAAATAAAATATTGGTTTTAATATGCTGCGAGCATTATTTAAAAATGTATCCTGATTTAAACTATGATCTATAATTAAACTTTTTGAAGTTACTGTAATTAAAAATATAGAAATTAGTATGAACAAACCAACTCTAAATGCAGTTCTAAATAATTTCCAACATATAGCAAGTATCAAAAAAATTATACTCAATATAATTAAAAGAAAAATTGTCATATACTCACCTCTTTCTATGCTTTACAAATACTATTATAAACATAGAATCTTAATTGAATATAAAAACAACCTTAAAAAAACATTAAATAATTAAATTTAAAAATTACTTAATACCGTGGGTTTTATGAATTTATGCATAGAGTTTAAACTTAAAATTTCATAGTATTTTTTATATTTCACTCCGGAATTTTCATATCTGAATCCATAAGAATAATTTTAATATATTTTTATGATAAGCTTGAATAAATATAGTAACAAAATTTATATAATATAAATGAAAAGGAGCTTTTTTATGTCTAAGGAAGTATGTCCAAAGTGTGGAAGTTCTGAATTTGGTAAAGGTATATTAACGGGGGCTTACCTAACCCCAGAAGATAAGATATTTTCAGGAGGTCATAAGTTAATTTTGGAAGTATGTACGGAGTGTGGCCATGTCATAGACATGACAGTAAATAAGCCATATAAATTTAAAAAATAAAGTATAGTTATGGTATTATTTTAAAAAAATTTAATCAACTATATAATAAAAAGTCCTGATAATCTATTAGTTTAGATTTAGGGACTTTAACTTTATTATAAATTTTATATAAAATAAAAGTATTACAATTACACAGTTTATATTTTGTTTTTAAATTATTAATATTTATAAGGGTAACATGTGAAACTTAATTAGTAAGTTAGAATAATTATTATAAATTTTTATTTTTAATATAAAGGAATTTATAAACTGAGGCTATAATAAAAATATACAATGGATATCAATTAACAAGGGGGAATACGATGAAAATTGCAATAGTAGGATATAGTGGAAGTGGAAAATCTACAATGGCTAAGCAACTATCAGATTATTATAATACTCCTGTTTTACATCTTGATACAGTTCAATTCACACCAGGATGGGTTGAGAGAGATAAGGATGAGGGTCGGGCCCTAACTAAAGAATTTATGAAAAATGAATCTTGGGTTATAGATGGTAACTACAGAGGTTTTTATCAAAGAGAAAGACTAGAACAAGCGGATAAAATAATTTTTCTAAACTTTCCTCGTAGGATATGCTTTTTTAGAGCGTATAAAAGATATCTAAATAATAGAAACAAAACACGTGAAGACATGGCAGAAGGATGCGAAGAAAAATTCGATTTAGAATTTGGATGGTGGATTATTCATAAAGGAAGAACAAAAGAAATAGTTAATAAATACAATCAAATAGAAGAAGAATTTAAAGATAAAGTGGTAGTTTTAAAAAGTCCAAAAGACGTTAAAGGATTTTTAGAAAATATAACTCAGTTTTAAAATTATATAAAAGCTATTATAAAAAAGTCATGAATATCCTAGTTGCTTAGGTTTTCATGACTTTAATTTTAATCTTCCTTATTCATATCGATAGCGTTTATCTGATTATTATTGTATGTATTGTAATATATAGATATAGATGGAAAATCACTAAGTATTCCAAATATACCTAGCCCTTAAGATTGAGGAGTTAGGGTAAGTCTACTCCATTTAGTATTATGAGCTTGATTAGTATTTATACCCATATGCTGAATAAGGACAATAGAACTGTAGATATTTTTCAAAATTTGATTGTATATATTCAACACTGTGATTACCAGGAAAAATATGGTTTTGGGAATTCATATTATTTACTTGTAACATTGAATGTAAAACTGAACACCCTTCATAAAACCTACCTTCATCTCTATCACCTGCATCAAGATATATATCAATATCTAAAGAAATTGGATTGTTTCTACAAATGTGAATTGGATCATACTTTTTCCACATAACATTATCACTAAAATAAATTTTATCGTCATCTTCAAATTGTAAATCTAGAGCAGGCATATGGCCTCCTACTTTTGAAAATAAATGTGGATGCCTAAATGCATTGTGAAGAGCTATATATCCACCAGCAGATGCTCCGCCTATATATCTCCCATTTCTACTCTGTATAGTATTAAAAGTATTATCTACCAAAGGTATTATTTCTTTTATAAAGTAGTCTTCATACATTCCTATGTTTACAACTCTATTATCAATTGGATTTACAACTTCCTTACACACTATTGATGAGTTTAAACCTCTGCTATTATCCATTCTTGGGCATACTATTATAATAGGGTTAATTTTATTATTTTTTATCATTTCACTAGCTTTAGTGTTTATGTCTACTTCGGACATTATGTTTTCGTTTCCGTTTCTGCCATGCAAAAAATATAATACAGGTAATGGACCTAAAATTTCGTAGTTTTCAGGTAAATACACAAGCAATGGCATTTCTTTACCTAATATATTACTGTAGAACTTTAATTTTTCTAATTTTGATTCTTTCATTTATAAAATTCCCCTTTTTTATATTTAATTTTTACTTCTAACATACATACTTATAATATCACTATTGGTTATGTTTTTAATTTAACCTAATTACCCCATATATGCAGCAATAACTATTATAGAAATTATTGATATTATATCTACTACAAATATTAAAATGTAATGGACGGCTAATTTCATATTTTTATTTATTGTCCAATAAATAATAGATAAAATACAATAAGCTAAAAAGGTCCCTAGAATTATCAGTGGAAATTTATATGGATTAATATAAGGATTAATAACAAAAAAATAGGATGGTCCGTACAAAAAAAAGATAGTTACAATTAATCCTATAATCCAATCAATCAGATTTCTGTATTTACTCATTTTTAAAACACTCCATTCAAATTAATAATAAAATTAAACTGATTACACAAATTAAAAATTATACTGTTAATCAGCTTAATAACAATTATACAAGAACGATAGATATATGGATTAAAATTGGATTAATATAGATTTATTTTGGAGTGAGATTTATAATTTAAAATATATAACTAAATGTTTTTTGAAGTAGTTTAAGAGAATCTTAAGGGGGGATACTTATAAATAACTATAAATTTAAATTTGATACTAAGCAAAAAATAATCGAAATTATAAACTTATCATTATTAATTTTTATGATAGCATATCTAATCATTAACTGGAATAATATAGGTGACAATGTAGCATCCCATTATAATTCAGTTGGTCAAATTGATTCATGGGGAAGTAAAAGTAGTTTAATAATACTCCCTATAATTACAATGATAGTAAATGCATCTATGAGTAGTATATTGTTTTTCCCACAAGCACTAAATATACCTGTAAAAATAACTGAAGAAAATTACGTTAAGGTTTATGACTTAACGAGAGGTTTGATGAATTTTACTAAGATAGCAATTAATATTTCATTTTTATACATGACTATTATGTCAGCAAATGGTAAACCGTTAGGAACTTGGTTTTTACCAATTTTTTTAACTATAATATTTATGCCAATGGCTATATATTATATAAGAGTGAGAAAAGTATAGAAAAAAGCAGATTAATATCTGCTTTTTTCTTATGTATTAAAATTTTAATGTGTATTTAAGATATAGGATTTTACTAGATTTTTTCCCATTCTTTTTTATAAATTTCATATACGTTCAAATCACAACAGCCTTTACCATTAGAAATTTCTACGTTTTTAAGAGTTTCTACATAAGACATACCGCATTTTAACATATATATTTTCCCCTTTTACTTATCTATTTTGTATAAATTATATATGTATATAAGATGTTATTCTATATATAAGAATTTTAATATAAAAAATTCGCTTCGCTTGAGCGACTACGTCTGCGAACCACTTCATGTCGTCAACGTCCACTTGGGAGACTCGTGTCCCGTTACTCAAACGACTTCGTCCGTTGCTCAAAATGTCATTTTTTACTTTTATCAAAACATTGGTATCACTACGTTTTATAAGTTACCTACAAATATTAGTTAAATATAATTTCCTTAAGTGTAAAAAATTAAAATTTGATTTATAGGGGTAACAAGTTATTCTGAATAGTTTGTCCAATAGATATAATTATTTATTGTATGAATTTAGAAAATATACTTTAACATTTTATGGTATAATAAAAATCAGGAATTGAAATCTATAGAGTGGTGTTCCATTAGACTTTCTAGCCTACTTCTAAAAGGAAGGAGGTGAGAAGTATGGAACTAAAGATAATTGTTAGTGCTATAAGCACTGTATGTATTGGTCTTTTGACTAATTACATATATGACAAATTAAAAAACCACTCTAGTCGCCCAACTAAGAGTGGTATAGAACTTGATATAAAAATCAAATTCAAGCATTTCAAATAAATTAATTTGGAATATCACTCTACTGCGAATAGAATTCAATTCCTTTTTTATATTTATATTATATCACAATTCAACATCTTTTAAACTTAATTTTTAAAATAGATAAACAGGATTTAAAGATCCTTATAATTTATAACTTTTTCTTCTCCAGATATCATATTTTTTATTTTTATTTCATTATTATCAACTTCACTTTCTCCAATAAATATTACATTATTTATATTTAATTTATTTGCATAACTTAATTTTTTCTTTAAACTATCATCTTCAAAATAAATACTTACGTTGTATCCTTTTTCATTTAAGTCTGACATAACCTTTCCGCTATATTCAAGTGTATTACCTATTGGTATTATTAAATAATCAGAACTAGACTTTATATTATATCTATCTATGAATCCAATTTCTTTTAAAACAAAGAATAATCTTGTTAATCCAATAGATATTCCAACTCCAGGTAATATATTATTTGTATAATTCTCGGCTAAATTATCATATCTACCACCAGAGCAAATAGATCCAAACTGTTCATTGCCTATAAGGAATGTTTCAAACACACTTCCTGTGTAATAATCTAATCCTCTGATTATCTTTAAATCAACTTCAAATTCATTATCTTTTACACCTAAAATTTTCAATGTAGATACAACTTTTTTTAATTCATCTAATCCTTCAGAGAAACATTCATTTTGGATGTTTAAATTCACTAACTTATCTAGTAGAATGTCATTTGACTCATTAAGATTTAGTAAGTTAGTTAAGTAAATACTTTTTTCATCTCCGATAATATCACGTAAACTTTTATTAAAAGCGTCTTTACCTATTTTATCATATTTATCTATAAGAGTTACAACCTCTTGAACATCGTCTATTTGTAATTGAGATAACACTCCTTTTAAAATTTTTCTATTACTAATTTTAAACTTATAATCGTTTAAACCAATAGACTTAAATGCTTTAGATGCTAGACTAATTACCCATGCATCATTGTAGACACTTAGTTTATCTTTTCCAATGACATCTACATCTAACTGGTAAAACTCTCTGTATCTACCCCTTTGATTTCTTTCGCCTCTATATACTTTACCTAGCTGATATTTTTTGAAAGGAAATACTAGATCGTTATAGTTTTGTGCTACATATCTTGCAAAAGGCACTGTTAAATCAAATCTTAAAGATAAATCATTTTTTCCTTTTTCAAATCTATAAACTTGCTTTTCTGTTTCGCCACCACTTTTAGCTAGTAAAACACTAGATTTTTCTATTATAGGTGTATCAATTGCTAAACACCCGTTATTCTCATATATATTTGTGATTTTTTTTACTATGTCGTTAAAAATTGCTTGATCATTAGGTAGTAACTCCATGAATCCTGGTAAAATACTTGGTTTTATATAGTTGTTTTTCATATAATATCGCTCCTATTTAAATAAATTATTTTTAATATTAAAAAAGCCATGTAGGCATATATCCCACATGGCTTAATAAATTACAAATACACTTAATTTATCATTCCTAGAGATACAAGCCTACGCGAACAGACTTGTATCTGCTTAAACAGACCAAGTCTCTAGAAATGGTGATGTATTAAATTTAATCTAATAAGTGTATTCATAATAATCCTCCTAAAAAATAATTTATAAAGATAATAGTCTAATAAATAAAAAAAGTCAATAATAATTTTTAGAATCTATTTTCATTAACACACAACCTTTAAAATTCTAAAACAAAGACTGCGAATAGAATTATTGTTGATATTGCAAAAAATATTAAAGAAACTCCAGCTTTCTTTTTTCTAGATTCAATTATTTGTTTATCTAGATCACTCATGTGAGACAAATACTTCTTTCTTCCTATCAAATACAGTAATAAACCACTACTGTTATTTCCCCCTATTGCAAAAAACCCCCAAGCCTTTGGATGTTTAAATCCTCTACTTTTTGCATCAAGCTCTGTCATTTTAAAAACTTGATAAGCTAGAGTTGATGCTCCTAAAATTGAAATAAAAATCAATACAATTAAATACCATCTCATATAAACTCTCCTTAAAATTTCTTGATTATTTGGTAAAATAATGCCGTTATACTTAAAATTCCAATTGAGGCTGTACCTATTATTAGATAGTTGTTTTTTGAAATTACACCATTAAAAAAGATAAATAAAATAAATAGAATGATGTTTACCCCAAAGGCTATTAAAAGTTTTTTATTGCTACTAACAATATTTGTGCTTTCCTCCAAATGTTTTATCATTTCAGAATCTCCTTTTAGTAATTCATCTAAACTGACATTATATAAATCACTTAGTTTAATTACACTTATGATATCAGGATAAGATTTTTCATTTTCCCAATTTGATATAGTCTGTCTAGAAACTTGTATTTCTTCTGCTACTTTTTCTTGAGTTAACTTAGATTCTAGTCGTGATTTTTTTAATTTATTTCCAATTTCCATAATGTTTCTCCTTCTATCAAAATCTTGTCATATTTAATTAAATTCGTCTATCAAAATACCTTTACATAGTGTATTTTACAATGTCAAAAATATTTTACATGGCTAAATTTCAACGTTTTTTAAATTATATATAGTTAAATCATATCACATAACAAACAATATTTTACAAGCATTTGTGTAGATATACAAATAGAAAAAACCTTAAAATCTAGTAGCTCAGATTTTAAGGTTTTTAGTTTTGAAATTAAACTTAATCGTGCATTTCAAGTTTAATATAGCAAGTTAAGTTATTTTTATCTTTTAATAATTTTAAAATTTCATCATTTCCTATGTTACGTTCCTTTGTAAGATAATCAAGATTCACTTATGGTTCCTCCTAAAAAATGTATAGTAATTTAATTATTATGTGAAATTGTGTATATGTAAAGTACTAAAAATATTTTTTAAGTAATTGAATTATAACAATTTAAGTTTAATTTATTTTTTATAAATTTTGGGTAGTATATAATATTATTAACAATTAAGATATTTTGGATTAAACATCCTATAAAGGAGATGATTTCTTGAAGAAATTTACATGTGAAAGTTGCAAAAGTAAATTATATGCAAGAGAAGTTCCAATCTTTTCTTCCTTAGAAAAAGATGAGATGAATAAAATAGCTACTAATATGGATCACCTTACCTTTAATAAGGGAGATATACTTTGCACAGAAGGCGAAGAATCATATAAGTTGTTTATATTAAGTAGTGGATCGGTAAAACTTTCAAAGTTTACTAATGAAGGTAAAGAACAAATAGTACATATTCTAAAGGAGGGTGAATTCTTTGGAGAATCTAACCTATTTGAAAGTAGAGCTATTAGTAACTTTACAGCAACTATTTTAGAAAAAACTAACGTATGTATAATGTCTAAAGATAACTTTGAAGAGGTTTTAAGCAAGAACCCAAATATAGCTTTTAAGATAATAAACCAGCTTAGTAAAAGATTAGTAGAGACGGAGAATATAGCCTTAAATTTAGCTACAAATGATGTTCATTCAAGGATCGCAAACATGCTTTTAGATTTTAGTAAGAAATACGGAGTTAAATCCAATGAAGGTATTATAGTTAGGATGCCTATAAGTAGAGAAGGTATGGGGAATTACTGTGGTATTACACGAGAAACTATAAGTAGAAAACTTCCTATGTTTGAAGATATAGGGGCTATAAAATTAAAAGGAAATAAAACTATAATAATAAAAAATTTAAATCAGTTGAAAGAATTTATTTACTAATAAAAAAGCTATAGTGGTTTAACTATAGCTTTTATATATATCTATGATTTTACTAGAATATTAAATAATTTTACATCACTTAGAGCCTGTACTCCGTAATTTATATCTGATTCCATTGCAACGATATCTCCTTCATTTAATATTACTTCTTCATCTTCGTTGTATAAAATTTTACAACTACCTTCTATCATTACAAATAAAGTTTCCATTTCATAATATTCTTTATCTATGCTTTCACCTTTTGCAAATGAGAAGAATCTTATTTCTGTATTATCGTTATCTATTAAAGCTTTGCTAGCAATTTTGTTTCCCGTGTGACTTATCATTTCATTTAGGGCTATTTTTTTAAAAGATTCAATATTTCTTAAGTATTTCATATACTAATCCTCCTTAACTACGACTAAAAGCATCTTCATATCTTCTTTTGCTGTTACTTGATGAGGTATATTTGCTGGCATTACCACAAATTGACCCTTAGTGGCTTCCATTGAGTCATCTCCTATTTTTACAGTTGCAACCCCTTCATGTATATAAATTAAAGCATCGCCTTTTGCTGCATGAGGACCAACCCCCTCACCTTTTCCAAATGCTAGAACAGTTATGCCTACACCTTTTTTCTGAGCCATAGTAACTGTTTCTATTTGACCATCTTTACAACTTACTAAACTATCAAAATCTATGCTTTGTCCTTTTACAATGTTCTTTATTAATTCACTCATATCATAATCTCCTTTTAATGTATTTATTTTATAGGTACATTATATTTGAATCCTTAAAATAAAAATGTGATTATAATCAAAGTTTTAAGTTTATTTAAAGTGTAAGTTGTATAGGAAAATGGTATAAAGTATAAGCGTAGGGTGTACATATGAGTTATACCAATATTATAAACTTAGGTACTTTATTAAAGTTAAGAAAAATTATATAATAAATCAATTGTATGTGAAGGTGTAGAAAATGATGAGCAGTTAGAGATTATAAAGAATATAGATTATGAAAAAATTTATATACAAGGATTTTTCTATTCTAAGCCAATTACTGTTGAAGAATTAGAGCACTTTACTATAAAGTAGAGTTAATAATAAATGAATTTAATTAAAATTGACAGAAAAGACTATCTATTACTAAATATATATGTTATAATAATATTTGTAGAGATACAAAAGTAAATCAAGATTAGGTCTTGATATGGTTAATAGGAGTACATTTTAATGGAAAATGGAATAGTAAAATGGTTTAACAATGAAAAAGGATTTGGTTTCATAACAGTAGATGGAGGAGAAGATGTATTCGCTCATTTCTCAGCTATACAAACTGATGGGTTTAAATCATTAGAAGAAGGTCAAAAAGTAAGCTTTAATATAGTTAAAGGTGCTAGAGGTCTTCAAGCAGAAAACATAACTATATTATAATATATATATTCATGTTAATTAAAAAGACACAAAAAGTGTCTTTTTTTTATAAAAATTTTTAGATTATACAATATATAATCTATTAGGTGGTGAACTTAATGATTAATTTTACAAACGAATTAATTTTAAAAACATTAAATACATTTTTTTTAGTTGGAGTTTTATTTATTGGATATAAATTAATCTGTTATATTGAAAAAAAGATAACTCTACTAATAGAAAAATATATATAAATTAATCTTTTCAATATTATCATTTAGATATTGAGTATCTAAATTAACATATAACATAGGATTTGAAAATTCATATACAGTATCTTCATACATTTCTAAATTAACAGTTCTATTATTATTTAAATTTAGTAATTAATTTCAGTTCAAACAATAAACTTATAATCACTATTTACTAGCAACATGTTAAAATTTAAAGTCTTTATTACTCAAAATATTTATATACAAAATTTATAAATTAAATTTTAGTAAAAATATGTTTACTCTCATTACTTAGAAAAACGTTATATTAAAAAGATTTCTAAAAAGTACTATTAGTATGAATTTCTAAAATGTATAATTATAATTGGGAATACTAGTATATAGTTTTATAGATTAATGGGGGAATAAAAAGTGAATAAGTTTAATTGTTTAATTTGTAATGAGGAAGTAATTTATGAAAATGAAAGTAAAGAAAGAGTATGTTATTTCTGTAAAGAAACTTATGAATCAGCTATAGTATGTAAAAATAGACACTATGTATGTGATGAATGTCATAGTAGTGATGCATTTACAGCTATAACTAACTATTGTTTAAATAGTGAAAGCGTAAATCCATTGGAAATGGCAGTAGATTTAATGAAGCATCCAGCAATTAAGATGCATGGACCAGAGCATCATTATTTGGTTCCAGCTGTATTAAGCACTGCATTTTTAAACAAAACTAATGAAAAAACAAAGTTAGAGAGTTTATTAAATGAATGCCAAAAAAGAGCTAAGAATGTATTAGGGGGATTCTGCGGATTTTACGGAGCATGCGGAGCTGGTGTAGGTTGTGGAATTTATACTAGCTTAATACAAGAGTCAGGGCCTATGAATAAGGAAGAATGGGGACTTTGCAACTTAATGACATCAAAGGCACTTGAAAATATAAGCAAGTATGGTGGGCCACGATGTTGCAAAAGAGACTCTTTTACAGCGATAGAAACAGCAATAGATTTTACTAAAGAACATTTACATGTGAATTTAGACAAAACTTTAGATTTAAAGTGCAATTTCAATAGTTTAAATAAAGAATGTTTAAATTCAAAATGTAAATTTTATGCTGAGAGTGAATTAGTTTTAGAATTAAATTAGCTTATTAATATATAAATAAAAAAGTATATCCAAAAGGATATACTTTTTTTAGTGACTTTTTCTATTTAATAGCCGTAACTGAAGCAGACATAATGTATTCACCTACATTTAAATTATGGCCCCATTTCTCTTCATATTCTTTAGAAACTGGCTTTATATCTATTTTTATATTCTTAAATCCTGAATTTTCTAAGTAAACTTCTAACTCTTCAACTGAAGAGGCTCCTGTGACTCAGCCACAATATAGTTTTTCATCTTGTTTCATTTCTTGAGTTAAATCTTTCATAAGAACTATGTCTGATATAGATAATCTACCGCCATTTTTAAGAACACGATAAGCCTCATCATATACCCTTTGTTTGTTAGGAGACAGATTTATAACACAATTTGATATTATAACATCAACTAAATCATTTGCTACAGGTAGGTTTTCAATTTCACCTAGTCTAAAGTCTACATTTTTATAATTGTTACTTAATGAATTGTTTCTTGCTTGACTTAACATTTCTGGGGTCATATCTACTCCTATAACTAGCCCTTTATCTCCAACTTTTTTAGATGCTAAGAAACAATCAAATCCAGCTCCACTACCTAAGTCAAGTACAGTTTCACCTTCTTGTATATCTGCAATTAAGTGAGGATTTCCACACCCTAAGCCTAAGTTAGAATCCTTTGGAACTATATCCATATCTTCATTAGAATAGCCTATACTTTTAGATATATCTTCTCCGCAACAGCTTAGATTAGATTCATTTGTTACGATTTTTTTATAACTATCTCTAACTATATTTTTGATCTCTCCATTAGTAATATCCTTCATACTACAAGCACCACCTTTTTAAAGTTTAATAATTAAAATTTTATTACTTAGAACAACCTTCTCGTATCAATCTTGCAAAGTCATTTGGAAGTATTTCATTTTCTTCTATTTCTTTTGCCATTTTTTCAAAATCATATTTTACTTCTATAATTTCTACTTCAACTTTTGATGGAGTTTTAGTTATTTCATCTTCATTTTTTATATCTATAATTACATAGTTTGCATTCGGGTTACCTGTTTTAGGCTTACCAACACTTCCAGCATTAATAAGTAGCTTTTCTCCATAATACTTGGCATATGGAATATGCGTGTGCCCACAAACTAATATATTTTCCACTAACTCACTCATAACCTCATCTGCTTCTTTTGAGTTTTCCTTTAAATACTCATTTATCAGTCTTGTACTTCCATGAACAAATCTTATAGTTTTATTATCAAATGTAAAAATCAATTCTTTTGGTAAATTTTTTAGATACTCTTTGTTTTCTTTGGTTGTGGTTTGACCTGTAAAATGCATTGAAAGTCCTGCTTTTTCTGCATCTTTAGGGTCTGGGTAATCACATCCACAAACTATTTTTAAGTTTCCGATAGCATCATCATAATTTCCCATTATAGTAGGTATCTTATTTTTCTTTAAAGTTTCAATAACTTCATTTGGTCTTGTTCCATAACCGACTAAATCACCTGTGCATACTATCATATCTACATCTTTAGTTTCAATGTCAGCTAATACTGAATCTAGTGCATATATGTTGCTATGTATATCCGATATTACTGCTATTTTCATGTACGTTACCTCCTAAATTTGATTTATTTTGTTATCTGTGAGATTACATTTTTAACCTGTGAAACAGTATCACAATTTAAATTAGCTTTTTTGTATGCTTTTAAAATTTCATAATCATATCTTAGCTGTGTATCTTTATCCAACTCATTGTCTAAAATATTTTGAATAAAATTATATTGATTTAAAGTTTCACTATCTAATTTATAGTAAATAAACTTTGCTTCTTTATAATAAGTAACTAAATTAGCATTAGTAAGTTTACTTAAATGTCTAGATGCATTAGACTGTGATATTTCAAGTATTGCTTCTATTTCACAAACACATAAAGGTCCATCTCTTAAAATATTAAGTATTCTTAATCTAGTTTCATCGCTTAAAGCTTTTAATAGTTGTATAAGTTCCATAATAACTCCTTTTCATATTAACATATTCACTTATAATCATATGATATTCTAAAAAAAATGATTTGTAAACTATAAAATCAAAAATATTTGATATATAATTTAAATTTTTATGAATTTATAACTTTTAAATATAATCCATGAAGTATTGATGAAATTATTATTACATGTGTTTTTTATACACATTTACTAGAACTAAAACTTATTTATACATAAATTTGAAAATATAAAGAATACTATAGATAAACCTTAAAATTTTGTTCTATATTGTAACCTCATTAAATTAAAAAATAGTTAAGGAGCATTTGTAACTAAATACTTCTTAACTATTTTTATATGGTATTATTCAAATAAAATTTTTTATTATATACTACTTAGATAAATATTCTGATTTTAATAAATCTAGCGTAATTAAATTACTATCAACATCAACTTCTTTAAAACCAGCACTTTTATGTCCTTTTATAGCACTTATTCTATCTAAAGGAATCACATTTCTTAAAACTTGCACGTTAAGGTTATTAAATGCTGTTTCGGCAAGTTTTAATAGTCCTTTTGAACAATATCTTTTGGATCTATGCTTGCTTTCGATAACTATACCTATACGGTGCAAATCATTTTGAGCATCATAATAAAAGCATACATCGCCTACAAATTCACCAGTTCTACTGTTTACGATATACGCATAGTATCTATCTACTCTTTCAGATACTCACTTAGAATACCATTCACTCCAATATTTTCTAGAAAAATCAATGCAACCTGTTTCGTTATTATAGTTTTCAATTTCAAGGTTATAACCTTTATTGTAAGACATAGTACCTTCCTGAGATAAAATGAGTTGTCTGTACTTAAGGTCTTCAAATGATGGAACATGTAAAATTAACTCGTTCATAGTAAAGAATCCCCTTTTTAATTAATAGTGCATGTTTATATTTAAAATTGCAATTAACTTTTAAAGAATTTAGGATTTTTTAAGTTATAATTATTTTTTTAATAAATTATTTAGTTCTTTAGATGTTTTTGTGTTATCCCACTTTGAGTAAAAATAAAAACCGATAACATGACCTATTACTGTAAGTATAAACACAGCTAATATCCATGGTTTTATAAAGATAAACATATCTGATGAAAATAGCCAGACAGCTATAATTCCTCCAAGTGTATTTATAATAGATGATATAGCTATTTTATTAATAGCCTTAAGGGAGGAAAAATTCCATAAAGCAGGATACATTACTCCAAATATAATTGCAGAAATAGCACCTATACAAACTAAATTCCAAGTATACTTAACGGATAATGATACATCTCCTAAAAATATAGAAATTAATAATAACACCCATATAAATGTTAGTGAAAATGTTTGAAAAAAAGATGATTTAAACTGTTTAATCATAATAGTCTCTCCTTTATTATTTTTACATAATGTCTATTTACAAAGTGAAATGAGCCATCACTAAGTATTACTTCTAATCTTGCATTTGGGGCAGATGAAAACTCTTTAACTTCATTTAGATTAATAATTGTTTGATTGTTGATCTTTACAAAATTCTTATGATTTAGACCTTCTACTTCTTTTAGACGTTTATTTATCAAATAAAGTTCTTTAGATTTCATTTTTACACAACACATATTGCCTTCTGATTGAAATTCTAATATATCGTTGATATTTACTTTGATTTTACTATCATTTCTAGTATTTATAACTGTTAGTTTTGGCATTTGTCTTATGTAGTTTTTTAAATCCTGACCAAGATTTGCATTTTCAGGACAAACTTTAATCTCTACTTCGTCCTTACTTAAAATTTTATCTATCAAAATATTAATTTTCATTGTTAACTCCTTTCTTGATTTAAATATACTATCAAAAAGCTTAATTATCTACTGATTTGAGTTTTGTTGCAAATTTTGATAGGAGAGTTACATATAATCATAGTATTTCTATTAAAAATGCTGAAATACGATAAAAAAGGTCTTGAAGTTGAAATGAAATAAATGAATATATGAGTAAAATAGCGAAGTTATAAATTAAGCTAAATAGAAAAATATAAATTAGATAGTATGAGAAGGAGTTTTGATTATTTATAGAAATATAGAGTAGTAAAGTATACTAATATAATTTTATAAAAGGTTGGGGTGATGGTATATGTATAGTTTATTTAATGAATTTACAGAAATAGAGTCTAATAAGTATATTCTGAGAAAGATTACATATTCAGATTCAAGAGATGTTTTAGAAATGTACTCAGATGAGGATGTTATGAAGTTTAATTCAGGTCAAAAAATTAGTTATATAGAAGATATTATAAAGCTTATTGATATTATAGATAAGGGGTTTGAGAAAAAGTGGTTTATAAGATGGGGAGTAATTGAAAAAAGTACTAATAAATATTTAGGAGATGTTGCTCTACACCATTTTGATGAAAATGAAAATAAAGTTCAAATTGGATATATGTTAAAAAAATCTTATTGGAATAAAGGAATCATGAGTGAAGTTGCTCCATTATTAATTAATCATGTAAGTGAAAGTACACCTATTCAAACAATTGAAGCACACATATATCCCCAAAATATAGCATCCATAAAACTAGCAGAAAAATTAGGATTTAATTTTAAAGAATTATCAAGTGATGATAAGGATAAAAACAAAGTTAGAGTTATTTACTCAATGAAATTAAGATAAGTCTAAAAGTATATTAAAAAATAAAAAGACATTAAAATTAGTTTAATCTTGAAATTTTTAATGTCTTTTCAGTGTATTTAAAAGATATATCAAAGTTATATATATTTAAAACTTTAGACTATAATGCTTTTTTGGAAATTAGTTTTTTTGTTAATACAGGAGTTATAATTGTAGTTATAATCATTACTAATGCAATTTGAGATATTGAAGTTGATACAAAAGACTCATAAGAGGTGTTTATTTGTGCTGCCAATACAGGTGCAGCTAAAGAGGTACCTGCAACAGATGTAGACGCTATAGAAATAAATCCAGTTCTTTTTAATATCTTTTTTTCAAAAATAAACATTGGAAGTGTAATTAATATATAGAATGATAGTGTTAATATGACTCCTGTAAGTCCTGAATTTATAGCATTTAAAATATTTATGCTCCCACCAAAGCTTATGCCCAAGAAAGGAAGTAGTAAATTTGTAGCTGACTGGTAGGTAAACCTAATATTTTTATCTAGATTACCAAATATAACTCCTAAAATAAATGGTGATATAGTTCTAAATAAAGATATAAAGTCTATGCTTTGACCATTAACTGAACTAAGTATCATAACAGGTATAGATGGAACAATTATTAAATTTAGTAATCCAAATACAGAGGCATCAATCTCATCTCCAAAAGAATCGTTGAGTGCTAGATATAATCCTGGATTGTTGCTTATAAACACTGATGTTATAGATAGTATTGATATGCCAAGTATACTTTGCATTCCAAATACATTTACAAAAAACATACTAATTAAATACACCAAGAATAGTTTGAAAAGAATTAGCGTTCCCCCTATTTTTAGCATAGGCTTTACCTGAGATATTTTAAACTGTGTACCTGATATGAATAACAATATAATTATTAGTGTCATAGTGCCTTCCTTAGTTAAAATTGATGGGGTTATTCCTCCAACATTGAATATTATTGGATAAAATGTATTAATTATAGATGTTATAATCATTGGAACTATAAGTAGTCCTCCTGGTATTTTTTTTAGAGATTTTAAAATTTCCATATTTCCTCCTAGATTATCTATTAAAGTGATATGGCATTTTAACATAGGAGGAAAATTAAGTCAAATTAAATATGAATTACTATGTATTTTTATATTTAGTCTTATATTTATCAAATATATTATTACTAAAACTAACATTTTTAGAAAAGTAAATTAACCAAATCAAAAATGCTATCCAAAAGCATAAATTAGATATAATCAAGCAACAAATACCGCCTATTAAAAATATTAGACCATAGTTAAAAAACGTATTTCTAAAATCTTTACTTAATTTTACTTCATCATAATCTTTTCTTTTATCTTTAGAAATTAAATTATATCCACCAATTAAAATACATGCTTTATCTTTAAAAATAAAAAATATAAATGATATTATAAAAAAGATTCCTGCCATAGATAAAGAACTGCAAAACACTCTAACTCCTCCCCCTTTGTACATTAAAATTTTTCAAAATTAGATTACTATTTTAAAATAGTATATACAATGATTATAGCAATTTTAAATAAGAAAAAATTAGTAAATATATTAAGAAATCTTAATAGTGTTTTTATATAAAAGTATATATCTTAACAACAAATTTATATGGATTTTAATAAAATATTATTAAATAAAATATAAAGGGGGGATATCAATATGTTATCCAAAGAAACTAGGTTAGACTTATTTAAATCAAATATAAGAAATGCGGTAAATAGTCTACAAAATAATGATTTTAACAATGCAAAGGAACATATACTTTCAGCTATTATGGAAAATTTTAATGCTGCTGAACCACATAATTTATTTGGCATTTACTATGAATTACAAGGTAATTTAGGGTTGGCTAGAAAGCACTATAGGGCATCTATATGCTTAAATCAAACACTAGAGTGTGCAAATAGAAATTTAGAAAGAGTTTGTATGCTTAAGTATGTATGTAGCCAAGAATATATAGATTATGGAGAGCTATAAACAGCATAAAAAATAATCAAGCACAAATGAGAGTAAAAGTACTGGACTAAATATAATGTATAACTAAGTTACATATAAATAAACCTTAGTTATACATATTAACATATTAATTATATTATTGATTCCTAAAATTTGAGAATTTTATAAATTTACTTAAGTAAAATTGATTAGTAAATTAAAAAAGAGTATATATATCTAAATTGATTTATTAATTTAGATATATATACTCTTTTTTAGATAGTCAAACTATAAATTTAAAACCTAAGCAAATGTACATTAAATTATCTATCCTTTTGATAAAGGGTATATACATTATAAATACTTAACAAAATAGCGAAAACTAATAAGATTAATTGTTTTGCACTCACTTTACCACCTCAATAAAATATATAATTATATATTTTATTTTAAATCTAAGTACAAGTAAAGGAAACAAAATGTTACACAAATTTAAAATTAACGACAAAAATATAATATTTTCTTGTTTTTGTAATTAGATTAATTAAAGTCAAATGATCTAATGTAGTATTTTTAAGTGTTGCAAGATTTTATACCCATCACTTGAAAACCCGACATAGGGTCTATAAGTGTATTTAATTGGAAAAATTGTAAATAAAAATTGGCTAAAACTAAAAATAAATATCCCATTATAAACCTTCATTAAAAAGTACGATAGATGATAATTATCTAAAATTATAAAAAATCGAAAAGCAATTAATAAAGATACAAGGGGTCCAGAGGAAGTCATTAAAATTGATTTTAAATTATTATACATTGGATTCCAATTTACACAACCATACGATATATCAATTAAGGATGAATAACCATTAAAATAAATAGTTAATCTACCAAATCTAAACTTTTTATTTAAACTAGCTGTTCCTATGTAAATACTTACAACATCATCCGTAAGTATTAACGCGGAAATTGCATGACCTAACTCATGAAATAAAACTAAAATTGGCATTGATAAAATATATATGATTGAATAAATTAAAAAATCTAAGAAACTAAAATCCATATTTCCACCCCTTAGATAATTATATTATTAACTACTCAAATACTATTCCGTAAAATATATATTGATAAAAATCTAACTAACTATTAAGAAATTTAATTATATGTATTGAGAATTGCAATTTTTAATATGTAGAATTTGATGATAGTATATTTATAAACAGAAAGCGCTTTCGAAATTTTAAATTGAATTAGAAAACTATTTACCAATATAGACGAGAAGTATCCAAAAATTTATGAGATTTTCAATCATAAGTTATTTTAATACTTGGAGGAAATTAATATGAGCTACAAATTAAAATTACAAGAAGTTAATGATTTATTTAATGAATTAAAAAAAGAGTACATAATTTATGCTCCAAAAAGATTTGAGAAGCAAGGTAGATACTCTGATACAGATATAATTAAGTATGATGAAATAAATTCTGTTGAAGAAATTGTCTTTAAAGAAAAATCAACCTATCCTGCAAAGGAAGTTATTACTCCTATATCACAAACTCTATATTATTTTATAGAAAATGAATTTAGAGAAAGTACTATGAAAAGTCAAAAGCAAATATTAATTTTTGCAAGACCATGTGATATAAATGCTCAAAAAAGACAAGACAACATATATCTTAAAAATGGAAATTTTGAAGATATATTCTATAAAAGAGTAAGAGATAAAGTTAAGTTTATATGTATGGAGTGTACTGAAGGATGGGATACTTGCTTTTGTGTATCAATGAATAGCAATACAGTAGATGATTACAGTTTAGCAGTAAGATTTAATAATGATAGCTTGTTATTTAATGTTAAAGACGAGTCCTTTAGTAAGTATTTTGAAGATAAAAATAAAAGTGAATTTGAACTTCAATTTATCAAAGAGAATAAAACAAAAGTAGAAATTCCTGAAATAGATAACGTAGAAATTTTAAATAAATTAAAAACTCATAAAATGTGGGATGAGTACAATAAAAGATGTATTCAATGTGGAAGTTGTACTATAGCGTGTAGTACATGTACATGCTTTACAACAACAGACATAGTTCATGACGCAGAAAGCAATATTGGTGAAAGGAAAAGAATTCAAGCATCTTGCCATGTAGATGGATTTGATGAAATGGCAGGCGGGCATAGATTTAGAAAAACAGCTGGAGATAAAATGAGATATAAAGTAATGCATAAAATACACGATTACAAAGCTGAATTTGGAAATGAACATATGTGTGTAGGATGTGGTAGATGTACAGATCGATGTCCAGAGAATATATCTATTACAGCTACTATAAACAAGGTTTCAAAAGTTGTTAAAGAACTAAAGGAGGAGAAGTAAATGGGAGAAAATATTTTAACGCCTAAGTCATGTGAAATAATAGACCTATTTAAAGAAACTGATAAAGAATGGACATTTAGAATAGCAAGTGATATTGTGCCTGAACATGGTCAGTTTTTACAATTATCTCTTCCAAAAGTTGGAGAAGCACCTATATCAGTAAGTGGATTTGATAATGGATATTTAGAATTTACGATAAGAGCAGTAGGAAAAGTAACGGATGAAATATTTAAATTAAGCCCTGAAGATAAAATAGCTCTTAGAGGTGCATATGGTAAAGGATGGCCAGTAGACCAATTTAAAGGAAAGAATTTAATTATAGTAGCCGGAGGAACAGGTGTTGCCCCAGTAAGAAGTTTAATCAATAAATTCTACAATGAACCTGAATTTGCTAAAAGTGTAAATCTTGTGTTTGGGTTTAAAAATTCAGAAGGAATACTTTTTAAAAATGATTTAGAAAGATGGAGTGAAAAATTTAATACCATATATACTTTAGATAATGATACAAAGTGTGGATGGGAAAAAGGGCTTGTAACTACTCATTTAAATAAATTACCTTTAGAAAAATTTGAAGAGAATTATGAAGTTATAATAGTTGGACCACCAGTGATGATGCATTTTACAGCCTTAGAGTTCTTAAAACTAGGTGTTCCCGAGGAAAAAATATGGGTTTCTTTTGAAAGAAAAATGTCTTGTGCAGTAGGTAAATGTGGACATTGTAGAATAAACGAAACTTATGTATGCCTTGAAGGACCAGTATTTAACTATACAAAGGCTAAAACATTATTAGACTAGGAGGGGTTAACTATGAATCATGATATAGATATAAAAAAAGTTAGATTAAATTGTTTTCGTCAATCAAAAGTTCCAGGTGAATTTATGCTTCAAATGCGTATACCAGGTGGAACTGTAAATGCTAAATATCTATGCGATGTGCAGGAAATTGCTCAAAGATGGGGAAATGGAACATTCCATATGGGAATGAGACAAACATTTAATATACCTGGAATAAAATATGAAAATATTGATGAAGTTAATGAATTTATAAAAGATTATTTAAAAGAAGTTGAAGTTGATGAGTGCAACTGTGATATGGAGATTACAGAAAATGGATACCCTACAATAGGGGCTAGAAATGTAATGGCTTGTATAGGTAATACTCATTGTATAAAAGGAAATGTTAATACAAAGGATATGGCTAATAAAATTGAAAAATTAGTATTCCCTTCTCATTATCATATAAAGGTATCTGTAGCAGGATGTCCAAATGATTGTGCTAAAGGACATTTTCAAGATTTTGGAGTTATCGGTCAAGCCAGAATGGAATATCATCCTGAAAGATGTATAGGGTGCGGAGCTTGTGTTAAAGCTTGTGAGCACCATGCCACAAGGGTTCTAAGCTTAAATAACAAAGGGTTAGTAGATAAAGATATATGCTGCTGCGTTGGATGTGGAGAATGCGTATTGGCTTGCCCTGCAAGTGCGTGGACAAGAAAGCCTGAGAAGTTTTATAGAATAGTTATAGGAGGAAGATCAGGGAAACAAACTCCTAGAATGGGTAAAACTTTCATAAACTTTGCAACTGAAGAAGTTGTGTTAGGGATATTTGGAAACTGGCAAAAGTTCTCTGCATGGGCTCTAGATTATAAGCCACAGTATTTACATGGTGGACATTTAATTGATAGAGCAGGATATCATAAGTTTAAAGAGATAATTTTAGATGGTGTAGAGTTAAACCCTGAGGTTTTAGTGGCTGAGAATATATTCTGGGCGGAAACTGAATATAGATCAAACTTTAATGTTAAGCCAATTAATAAACACAATGTAGTTGAATCAGATAGAGAAATTAGAAAATAAATTTTAGAAAAAGACATACTTAAGTATGTCTTTTTTTCATTAAATAAAAACTTGTGAATAATCTATACAATATAGACATATCAAGTATCTTGGATCTATTGTAACTATAAAAAAATCTAATTATATTCATTTATAATTGCAATTAGCCAACTATGGAATTAGATGGTAATATATAAGTAAATAGAAAACGTTTTCTAATATTTCGAGGGGGTTTTATTATGTAAACTAAGAATTTTGGATTATTAGAAATAGCAAGAACACAAATTAAAAACGCATGCGATAAGTTAGAATTAGATTCATCTGTTTATGAAGTTTTAAAAAGTCCTATGAGAGTTTTAGAGGTATCATTTCCAGTAACAATGGATGATGGAAGCATAAGATTATTTACAGGTTACAGGGCTCAACATAATAATGCTTGTGGTCCTTTCAAAGGAGGCCTAAGATTCCATCCTGCAGTATGCTTAGATGAGGTAAAAGCTTTATCTACTTGGATGACATTTAAATGTAGTGTAGTAGGATTACCTTATGGAGGGGGAAAAGGTGGAATTAATATCGATCCTAGAGATTACTCAAAGTCAGAGTTAGAAAAAATATCAAGGGGGTTTGCTAAATCTATAGCACCTATAGTTGGGGAGTATGAAGATATTCCTGCTCCAGATCTTAATACAAATGGAGAAATTATGGTATGGATGCTAGATGAACATACAAAGGCAACAGGCAAATTTTCACCAGGTGCGTATACAGGTAAACCAGCAGAGTTTTATGGATCATTAGCAAGAACAGAGGCCACAGGATTTGGAGTAGCTAATATGGCTATTGAAGCCGCTAAGAAAAAACATATGGACTTAAATAGTGCTACTGTAGGAATACAAGGATTTGGGAATGTAGGTAGCTATACTGCCAGATATATGGATGAAGTTGGAGCAAAAATTATAGCTGTAGAAGATCATACAGGATGTATATATAATAAAGATGGCATCAATGTAAAAGAACTTATTAAATATAATATTGAAAACAGATGCATTAAAGGATTCCCAGGAGCTATACAAGTATCTCAAAGTGTAATAACAATGGATATAGATATACTTTTCCCTTGTGCGTTAGAAAAGCAAATTACACAAGAAAATTCCAATGAAGTAAAAGCTAAAATTATATGTGAAGGAGGAAACGGACCAACTACTCCTGAAGCAGACAAAATTTTATATGAAAAAGATGTTGTAGTTATACCAGATATACTTGCTAATAGTGGGGGTGTCACAGTTTCTTACTTTGAATGGGTACAAAATTTAGAAAGAGTAATTTGGAGTTTTGACAAAGTTCAATTAAAACAAAAAGAAACAATGATAACAGCATTTGAAGAGATATGGGATACAATGAAACAATATTCAGTTGACATGAGAACTGCTACTTACATGAAGTCTATAAAAAGAATTCAAGAAGTTATGAATCTAAGGGGAATATTAAAATAATTCTATATAAGGGGCTGTATATATGAGTGAATTAAATATTTGGATGGATTTTATAAACACAGAATGTGATATAGAATTTATGTATCAAGATGATATATATGTTTTAAAAGATATAAATAACCAAAAACATATAGTAAAAAATGAATACTTTTTACCAGATGTTTACAGCATTGAAGAAATTCTAGAAAAAATGAGTATAGATAATAAATGCCTTAAAAATCATATAGAAGAAAACTATGTAAAAATACTTTCTATATTTTAAAATAAAAAATTCGCTTCGCTTTAGCGGCTACGTCTGCCAACCACTTCATGTCGCTCAAATTTTATGTAGTCAACGGACACGAGTGTCCTGTTACTCAAAATATTGGTATTACTACGGTTTATAAGTTATCCACAAATATTAGTGGAATATAATTTCCTTAAGCGTAAAAAAGGACTTAGAATCTAATTTATTAACATTCTAAGTCCTTTTATTTATTTTTAGCAATTAGCTATGAACTTGCAAAATAATTTATAATTAACTCTACTCTTCTACAATTACATTTTCTTGTGAATTTTGAGCTTGTTGATTTAATTTGAATTTTTTATTTTTAATATGACCAACAGTAAGTACTGGAATTATTACAACGAAAATACCAATTATACCAGTATATCCGTATCCAATCTTAACTATGTTTGTAAGACCGAAAAGAGATATAGCCATAGATAGCACCATACAGCATAGAGAAAGAGCTCCTCTTCTAACTGTTATATTTGCTGGAACTTTAATAATATTTTCAAATCTTGCAATTGCACCAAATACACATCCTATACCAGTAGATATGAATGCAAGTAAAAGTACAATTGAGTACAATACTATAAGCCATCCTTTACCTATTTGCTTACAGATATAAAGAATAGGAAGTGTTTCTCCAGAATTTCCTGGAAGCCATGCAAATAACATCATACAACTAAGTACGATCATTACGCTGTTTAATACAAAACCTATTATAGTTGTTAAATTGATTTCCTTATCCGTTTTAAGAGGTTGACAGACACTTACAACTATTGACCATACTATAGCCTGGAATCCAGCATATTGTAGCCCTGACCATAAGGCCTCCCAAACTGATGAAGTTGCATATCCTGTTGTTGCTAATTGAACAAAATTATCAGAGTTTGCAGATATTCCTATATAACATATTAAAGTAAGACAAACGACTATTATGATAGTCATAAATGAAGAGGCACTTCTAATTAGGTTAGCACCAAATATTGTTAGTATAAATAATACTAATCCTGTTGCTACTACACCTAGATTGTAGCTAAGTCCAAATTCAGCAAATAATGCAGCTGCGCCAGCAATAGAACCTCCTGTAGCAAGTAACACTATTATTAAATAACAAATCTCAAATATGATAGGTAGTACCTTATCATATGGTTCATAAAGTTTTTTAGCTATTGTTCTGTAGTCATAAGCTTGATGATTTTTAGCCATAATCATTGTTTCCCTATAAACTAAAGATATAATACCGATAATTAGGATTGGTATCCAAAATGTGTACCATCCATCTTCAACAAAGAAATTCATTGTCTGATTACCTGTAGCAAAGCCCCCGCCGACATGAGCGGCAAACCAAACTGAAGCAACACCCAAAATACCCTTAAAGTTAGGTTTAGAATTTAATGGATCTAAGTTATTGCTTTTCATCTTAAACATCTCCTTTGGTATAATTGTATTCACGTTTGTTGTTATTATAACAACAAATGTTTGTGTGAATTTTTTAGAATTGTATATTTGAAAGTTCTTGAAATCAAATAAGCAGGATAAATGAATAGGTTGAGAAATATATGAATGCAAGAATTCCTGCAATATAAGTATTTGATAAAGTTTTCCGATTTCCTTCTACAAAAAATTTAAAAATATTTTTGATTACTATTTATTTAAACGTATTAAATTAGTATTATGTATTGTTAACAAGCTAATTAACTACAGTTATAACAGCTAGATACGAGGGGGAATTTATATAATTTTGTAATGGAAAATTTTATTATTAAATGTTTTAATAGATAAAAAGATATAGAGTTATTTAAGTTTGAAATAAAAAATATAATTAACAAATATTATTTTTTAAATGATTAAAAAGGCTATAGTATCTATATATTAGATTCTGCAGCCTTGAATTTTAAGGTTATTTAATTTTAATATCCAAAATATTCTCCAATGTATAATGGACCATACTTTGATATAATCCAATTTTCTAAAGATGTTTGAGTTGATGATTCGAATGGAGGGTTATTTATAGTGTACATAGTCTGATTTTTTTTGATATCATTAGGTTGTTTATATGAAGCAATTGATACTGACATATTTAAAGCATTTATAGGATATCCATGTTTTAATACAGCTAATCTTAAAGATCCAATAGGAGTACAAAATAACTACAATAATGTAGCTAAAACTAATAGAATAGGAATACTATATTTAAAAATTTTTTTCAAAGCTGTCTCCTTTTTTAAGTTTTATCAATTCATATCTTATTAAAAATCAATTTGTATCATTTAATTAAAACAGAGATACAATTTTAAATGAATTTTACCATAGAGTTATTTATAATTTTTATATTTGGATTAATATATAGATATTTTGGAGTAAGATACTTATATTTCAATAATGAATTGATTATAAACTCTACCATCTTCTACTATAGTTTTAAACAATACACCATTATTTGATTGTATAACTTTTTGGGAACGTATATTGTTAGATTCACAATTTAATATAACTTGATTAATACCGAGTTGATTTGCTAAAGGCAATGCAAGTTCTAATATTTTATTACCATAGCCATTACCTCTATATTGTGGGGCTATGTCATATCCAATATGACCATGTAAAGGAATTGCTTGATGCCTAATTCGAACTACACCTAAGACCTTGTTAGCCTCATTTACCAGCCAAAAAGTTGATGAAGGAATATAACCTTTAGGTAAATCAAAGCCTTTAGCATTATTATTTAATTTAGTTACGTATTGTTCGAAGTTATGTATTGCTGCTTTATACATATTAAAATATTCTGAATCACCATCTGTTTTGTAGTCGTTTATATTTTCTAGAAAGCTATTCATATAAATCATATTTGGTGGTTTTAACTCTAAATTTTTTAGCATAGCATTACTCCTTTTTAAAATTAATGGTATGTTATTTTTGTTATGATATCAATTAATTTTTAAATAGGTATATAAAGTTTAAATTGAAGAATTAAAACCTAAAAAGTACTTACTATTTCAGTAAGTACTTTTTTATTAAATGATAGGCTTGTAAATTACTAATACCGTAATCCGTACCTTCAAGTAATAGCTTTTCAATTAGTTGATTTTCAGATAATGTATTATTATTTTTTATAATTATAGCAAGTTTTCCTTTATCTGATAAATAATCAAAATACAATGATATAGCTTTATCCATAATGGAATCATTACCTTGCACGTATTCTTTATGCAATAAGATTTTTTCATATAATGCTTGATAACTCCCAAGAGCGATATATGTTTTTTCTCGAACGATATTAAAACTTTCATCGTCAATTATAACTGTAAATACATTGCCTTTATAATTTTGAGTTTCTAGAAAGCAAAGAATAGTTAATAAATTCAATTGGCAGAATGTATCTGATCCGAACCATAAAATAATTTCTTCATATTGTTCTAATTCTTTTATAAACTTAAAAAAAGCATGTAACTTTTTATAGTATTCTTCTATAGAAATATTAAGTTGAGATGCGCGATTTATACAAAATTCATTAGAAAATACATTTGATGTAGAATTTCCTACCATAATTGCTTCATTAAAAGGAATTCCTTTTGTATAAAATGTTATTTCAAAGTATTTATTAAAAACCTCTCCATTTGTTATATTTGCTATTTTCATAGTATATATTTTACCTTCCAAAAATTAAATATTAAAAATTAATCATCTAAATTATACCATAGTATTATATAATCTAGATTTTTCTATTTCTTAACTTTATAAACTCAGATACTAGTTTTCCAGAAATAAGTACTAAAATTAAAGCTATTAGTATATTAGCTATTAAAATGCCTTTAAAAACCGTTATATTGAGTAGCATTAGAATTGGTATAAGTGAGCTTAATATTATAAACTTTTTCTTTTGCATTCCATTCACCCCTTATGAATTTAATATGTTTAAAGTTATTTTAACATTTAAGATATAAATGATTCCAAACCAGGAATAAAATAGCTTTAATTTGGAGTGAAATATTAAAATGTAATTTATAGACTACAATTATTCAAACCATTCACTAGGTGATTGATTGAAATAATGAGCATCAAATTCTACTATTTTATAATCTTGTATATCATAAGTTTTAAAAGGTTCATTTGATAAATACTCATTCAATCTTTCAATAGACTCTGATTTCATAACAAATAGACCTCCACTTATATCTGATTTAAGTGCAGACATTAAGATCAATCCTTTGTCCATTGCTTTTTGAGTGTAATCCATATGCTCTTTCATAATAGTATCATCAATTTTATTTGGATTTTTTAGTATTCCTTCAACCATAAAATATTTCATCTTTTATCCTCCTAATTAAGTTGTATCATATATAAATAAACGTGATTATTACTAGTTTCAATTTAAATAATAAATACCCTTATGCTTACCAAATAAACAATAGGTAATACTTAATTAGGATTTCTGATTGTGATTAAAGGATAATATCTAAAATAAATAAATTTCTAATATTATATGTATAAAAAAGACCAGTTATAAAATAGGAATTCTCCTAAAATAGCTAATGAAAGGTACATAACGGCTTCATTTTTAGATATAGACTTTTTACTTATATATAAGCTAAATTTATTTTGATTATCTGTATTAGATACAGATAAAAATATAGGTAACTTAATTATGTACTTAAATAATTTAGTTACACATAACCATATTAAATATCCAAAAACAGCTCCCAATGAGTTCATCATTAAATCATCAATATCTGAAACCCTATGATTAAATAGTTGACAAAATTCAATTGCTAACGAAAAACATAGTCCAACACAAAACACTTTACTAAGATTCCTAAACTTACTCCAAATAAAAGGAAGTAAAAAACCTAGAGGCATAAACATTATAATATTTAAGATATATGTAGTAGCCCCTGATGAGCTAAATGGAATTAAGTTTATTTCTTCTATTCGGATTATATTTCCAAACTGACCTATATCCCATATACTTCCTATTCCAGCTACGATAATTGCTAAAGAAACATAAAGTAAGAAAATATAAACTTTTATTAAATGTGGTATTAAGTTTACTTTATCTTTAATTTTTCTAGATTTCATAGTAATTATTTGATATATAAAACAAGGTATTATCATACAAAGAAGTGGGTAAATCATATACATAACTTTAAAACTTCTCCCTTCAAAATTAAATTTGTTAACTAATATAAATACTAACATTATTTTAGGATTATAAATCTTAAGATTTTCTTAAATTTATATTTAAATAAGAAGAATGTAGAATTATACTAGTTTAAGTAGGGTTATATCTAATTAACTTAAAATGGGGGAACTATATTGAATAAAAAAGTAATTATATTGAGTTTAAGTACAATCTGTATTGCTTTGTTTTTAGGGCTTGTATCTTATTCTTCTAAAATATTGAATCCATTTATTGGGTTAAGTGGAATTGTTAAGATAACTTTGAGTAATGATAAAGTAGAAAAAATTTCAGATGAACCATTAAGGTATATAAGTAGGTCTTACAATGATTTTACAGAGTATATGGAATCCGATGGATATACAGTGGAACAGATGGGTAGAGGATTTGATTTAAAAAAAGGCAACTATAGAAATTTAGTTGTTGCTGAAGGGTTTATGGGAATATATGAAATATTGAGTGAGTGAAAAAGGATTGCTATTATATTAATATTATAATAGCAATCCTTTTTTATATGTAAACAACTAGTGTACTGTGTTTTCTAACTTACTTTTAATGTCAGTTATGTCATCTGAAAGACTAGTCAACATATTTAATTTACATGTCATAGTTTCTATTATTTCTTGATATTTTTCTTCTCTTTGTTCTTGTAAAATATCCCTTTTTTCTTGAGCTTTTAGTATGTAAAGTATCAATCCAAATGAAAGTAAAGCCCAAGAACCTTCTTTCCCAACAATATTGATAATTTCGCTGATCAATATAAATCACTACCTTTCATAAAATATCTGTTTTTCAATGCTATAAATTTTGAATTTTTATTTTTAGAGATTCAAAATCTCTTTTTAAAAATTTGCTACCATTACAAATGATATTTGCTTCCTCCCCATCTTCAAATTCTTCAATTAAAACAGTATCAAATATATCTAGCATCTCCTCTATATACCCTAATATAATTAGTTTTTCATCAGTAGAAAGTTGTTTCATTGAACCCCTCCAAAATTAGATTCTATAGCAATATTATATAGAACATACGTTCTATTTTCAACCTGTTTTATAAAAAAAGTGATTGCACTTTTGTATTAAATAGTAAGTTTTAGATTTTTAAGTATTAAAGATAATTATGTAAATAACTAAATTTAGCTATATATATTAATATTTAAATTGATTGATATAATAAACATATGATAAAATTTACTTATTAAAGTGATAACACTATTTAAAAATTGATTTTAGGAGGTAAAAATGGCAGTAAGTAAAGCGAATACAAGAACTATGGTAACGGTAAGTATGGATTTAAAAAAAGAGCTTGATTTAAAGGCAGAACGAGATGGAGATAATCTAAATACAGTTATTGTTAAAGCCATTTATGAGTATATGAAAAAAGACCCTTTAGTAGAAAAAACAGTTTTAAAAGATACTAAACACAAGTTAGAAAGAATAGAATATCTAAAACTAAAGAAAGAACAGTTATAGAAATTAATTATAATAGAGCTAAAATAACACCCAGATCTAAGAATTAGAGTTGGGTGTTATTTTATAAATTTCAATATATATTGTTAATTATCAATATATGATTTTTTGTTAGATCGATACTCTTTTGTAAATAAAAATGGTAAAAATACTATAGAATATAATAAAATCTCATACGAAAGAGTTTTTAGTGTATAAATTTTACCGTATGAATTACCAATTATAGGTGCAATCGAGTTATTTAATAAATGTATTAGCATAGGGGCCCAGATGTTTTCGGTTTTCATGTAAGTATATCCTAAAAATACTCCAAGGGTAGTACAGGCAATTATATGAGTAATAATACAGTAAATTGGGCTTTCAGGGCTATACAAAGTTATACAAAGAGGGAAGTGCCAAATACCCCATATAGGGCCTAATATTAACACTCCTAATCTTTTTCCATAAAGATATTGTAAGCGAGGCTGTAAGAAGTATCTCCATCCAAACTCTTCTCCAAAGAATAGGTTACATCCAAAGACTACATTTAAACCTACTATAAATAAAACTCTCATAATTGAATCTAAAATATTTATAGGATTAATTTGCATAGATGCCAATTGTGAGAAATTGCTAATTGTAGTTATTGCTAAAGAAAGCAATATTACAAACACAACTTTTTTGAAGTTTTTATTAAATGATAAATTTAAAATTTCAAAATCAGATGCATTCATGAAAATGCTAGTTATAAGATAACAAGATACTAGAACATCTACTAAAAAAGATATACTTAGGTTGTTTATAAATAAAGATTCAATTATACATAAAATTATCTTTGTAATTGTGGCAATAGAAAAGATATTAAAAAATCTATATATTGACGAGGGAAAAGCATAATAAGAACTTCTATTTAAAACTTTAATTGCTGAAAATGCGGGAATGTACATAAATAATCCTGCAAAGCTTGATAAAAATGAAATGCTGTTTGGTTTTGCAGCGCGAATAAATATGAAAATAGATATAAAAGTAATTAAGCTAAAGTTAATTATCAAGAAGTCCCTTACCTCTTTTTTTATAACCTTAATATCAATACACATTTTAATCCCCCAAGTTTTAAAATTTTATGATAAAAGTATAGCACAGTTTAAATAAAAAAAATTACAATAAATATATAAAAATACCTCCATAACTAAATTTATAGTTTGGAGGCATTTTTAATCGGTATTTTATTAAAAGTCTAAAATTTTATTTAGGTTTTAATAATACAATTAATTTGATAAAAAATCAAATTAATTATTTATTATTTTAATTTTAAAAGTGTGTTTTTATTATATTGGAAATACAAAAAATTACTCTAGATTATCTATAGCATATTGTGCTTCTTCTTCCGTAAACTGCTCGCCATGTTCTGATATTAATTGGTCATGGATTGCACTTGGAGACATTGCCATGTCGTTTTGATAAGTTTTTGCCTTCTTTAATGCATTTTCTTTCCAATCTGCGTTTACATTATCTATAGCATATTGTGCTGCTTCTTCTGAAAACTTTTCACCATACTCTGATGTCAATTGATAATATAATCCAGCCTTAGACATACTCATAGTATCGCTATACATTTTTGATTTTTTTAATGCAGATTTATATTCTGTTGGAACATCTTTTTCTGCTTTAACATCTGATTCTAGTTGCTGAGTCTGACTAACCTCTTGTTCGGCTCCAGTTGTTGTACTATTTGTTTTAGTAGAATCTCCACCAGATGATCCACCTATTACTACAATTATTACAAAAAATGCGATTATCACAAACCAAGGCCTTTTATATATTGGTTTTTTATTCTTTGCTCCGCACCCTGGACAAAATTTAGCATTAGATGCTATTTCATTAGAGCAAGATTTACATTTTATTAGTTTTGCCATTCACTTAAATCTCCTTTTATTTAAAAATAGTATAATTACATAAAATAGTATAATATATATATGCTGTTGAAATTTGTCGAAATGTGAAATGGATAGTATTTTTTTACTAAATACTTAAATTTATTATGTTTAGTTAAAATTTCAATTGTTATTATATTGAATTATTAATGATGATTTATATAATAATACTTAAACATGTAAAAGAACCTACAAATTTAATTTTACTTTTTTGATTTCATTTATACATTCATTACATATTAAATTTGAATTAACTTTAGTTAGATTTTCTTGGGATCCACACAATAAACATTCATTAGCATTATATTTTTTTGTTTTTATATAACCATCTTCCAAAAATAGTTCAGTTAGACACCCTTATTTGATTTTTTAAATATTCCTAAAATCTTTTGGCAGAACTAATGGACCTATTTCATCTAGTTTTCTAATTATTCCTCTTTGAGCCATATTGTATTTATCTTTTGTTTATAGCTGATATTTGTATTTATAATATCATTTTCATTAGTATTGTTATCGTACAATTTTGTAAGAATTTATATTAGTAAGGAATAAGGTTATATAAAAAAATGTGATTTATTTTACAATTGAAATTTTGGAATTCCTCAGACATAGGGATAGCAATGAGTTTGAATATTTTAATATTAATTAAAATATTTGATATGTAAGTGTTAAATTGATACTATACATAACTATGATAAAAATGAATTATTATCATAAGAAATACAAATAATTTTTAGTATTTACATTTGATTTATTTTAGAATAATACATATTTGTGAAGATAATATTTTAATTTAAATATTTAATAAGTGCTATTAAACATTTAAATTAAAACATAGTAGAAACAGATGTTATAATATATTTGTACCTAACATGTATATATATACATGTTAGAATCCCTTAATTAACACTCCTCTTCATAAGGGGTTTGTCATCATTTATCATATACATATAGCTACAGAACGCAATAAATATATTTATTAAATAAATTGATGTATTTATTGCGTTCATATTTTTTGTGATTAATAATTTTATATGTTGTATTTATGGTTAACAGGAAGTTCCACAAATCCTAATAATGCCCAAAGAATATTTCTAAAAACTTTAGATATATTTGATAATCCCAATGTAAACTTTGGACTATCAAATGTATTAAAAACTTTTAAAGTTTTTAATACATACTTGTTTACACTAGCCTGATTTTCTGAATAATTTAACATATGTAATCCTCCTGAGCTTAAATTTAAAAATTAATTTATTTTAGATTACCACAAATCATAACTTTTAATTTAAAAATGGACTGAAATCTATAAATTAGGGACTAAAATATAACTATCCTCAAAATTTATATATATGTAATATTAACTATCAAAAATGTAAGATTTAGTTAAGCTTTACGTCAGGCTATTTTAAAGTTGTACATGTATAATAGACTTATCAAATAAAGATAAGAAAAAGGAGGAGTTATACATGACAATACTATTAGGAAGTTTAATAATAGCTCCATTTATACTAGCAGTAGGAGCTGCATTATTAAGTGATGAGTTAGAAGTTGCAAATCAACAATAAGATTTTATATAGATAAATATGTTGTTAATTAGATATATAACAATATACTTAAAATAAAAAGAGTATCTATTGAAAGTTAACAATTTCAATAGATACTCTTTTTAAAAATTGCATTACTAATTTTATTTTAACCCAATACACCTTACTAAAACCTATTCATTGCTTAATCCTTTTTACCCAATATATATGTACCAGCACCCATTACTAGTGCTCCACCTACTATGTTTCCTAATGTAACTATAAACAAATTATATACTGCGCCTATAAGTGTAGCTCCCTTTATAGCACTTGAAAATAAAGCTACTCCAAATATAGTCATATTAGCTACACTATGTTCAAATCCACTAGTTATGAAAGCAAATAGACACATAAATATTATTATTAATTTTGCAGTATCATCATTTGTTCTAAATGAGCACATTACAGCCACGCATACTAGTATGTTACAAAGTACTCCTCTAAAGAAAAGGTCCATAAATGGAAGTGATGCTTTGGCTAAAGATGTTGTAGCGAAAAATTCCATTACAGCTCCCTTGTTAACAAGCCCTGTACCTACAAATAACCCCGCTACCAAAAGCGATCCAAGTAAATTACCTACATAACTGTAACCCCATACTCTAAGCAAGTCTTTAGTACTAGTGCCTTTGTTTAACGTACCAGCTGTCATTACCATGTTGTTACCTGTAAATAGTTCACTACCAGTCATTACAACTAAACTTAATGCTATGGCAAATGATACACCCATCATAATTTTTGTCATAGGAGAATTAGCTGATGTTAAAAGTCCACCTATTGTAAAAATTAATAATATTCCTATTCCAACATAAAGGCCTGCAAAAGCTGATGATACAATGTATTTTAATCTACTACTATTTAATAAATTAACTTTGTTTTTAGCAGCGACTGTCAGTTTTTCAAGTGTTTCGTTATGCATAATTACCCCCTAGTTTAAGTTAATATTTTATTCCGCTCCAGTAAATATTTTCATTTAATTTTACTATATCACCTAAATTTACACCTTCTAATGCCCACTTTTTAAATTCCATAAATCCTGTTCTATCAACTATATATCCTATATGTTCTTTTCCTCCTGGAGCATCTTTAGCTATATATTGCTCTACATATTTATAAGTATTAAGTATTATTTTTATTATAGATTCTTCATCTGCCCACAATAAGAAATCTTCTGCTAGTCTTGGGTTTTTCTTACCTGTTCTACCCATGATTGCTAGTCTGTAGTATTTCTTTTCATCTCTAGTCCATGCTGAAGTAGGACAGTTTAAAGTACACTCTCCACATCCTATACACTTATCGTGATCTCTTACGATTTTATAGTTTTCCATTCGTAAAGCTTTAGTGGATAGTTTTTCACATTTTTTAACACAAGCTCCACATGATATACATCGCTCTTTTTCATATAAAGGACGTGTCATGCCTATTATTCCAAAGTCATGGGTTCTCGCCTTTATACAGTCATTTGGACAGCCAGTTAGTGCTACCTTAAAGTGTAAATCATTTGGATATATAGCTTTTTCTATTCTCTTTGCAAAGTTTGTTGTGTGATATTGAGCTTTTGGACAGATTTTGTTTCCTATACATGAGGATATATTTCTAGTACCTGCAGCTGGATAGCCTTCTTCTTTTTCTGCCTGATTTATATCCATCTTTTCAATTACTGGTTGTATGAGTTTATTTACTGCTTCCATATCTTCCATCTTTATACCCAGTATTTCAAAACCTTGTCTAGTGGTAATGTGTATTTCACCATTTCCATACTCTGTAGCTATCTTAGAGACTATCATCAAACTTTCTGGATCTACACTTCCACCTGGTATTCTCACTCTAAGAGAAGTTTCATATTTAGTTTTAGTTATTCTAAAAGCATTTTTCATTACCTTCTTAGTATTTAAATCTCTTATCATAGTTATACCTCCTAATCTATTAAATTCTTTGCGTAAGAATAATCAAATACAGGTCCATCTATACAAATATAAGTATCATCCATTTTGCAGTGTCCACATTTACCTACACCACAGCACATTTTTCTTTCGTAAGATACCCATATGTTGTGCTCGGATAGATTTCTTTTTAAAAACTCTGACACTGTAAATTTCATCATCATAGGAGGTCCAACAACTACTGCAGACATGTTATTTATATCATCTATTTTCAACTCTGGAATATACTTTGTCACTAATCCTATATTTCCATCATAATTACTATCAGCATTATCTACTGTTAGCAATATATCTAGTTTTTCACTCCATTTATTTAAATCATCTTTGAATAATATATCTTGAGAACTTTTAAATCCAACTATTAACTTAAAGCTTGTACATCTATCAGGATTGTTGTAAAAATGCTCTACGATGCCTCGTACAGGAGCTAGACCACTTCCTCCTGCTACAATAACAATTTCTCTTCCTTCGTATAAACTTACATCAAATCCATTTCCATAAGGGCCTCTTATAAAAAAGCTATCTCCAACTGTAAAATTAAATAATTCACTAGTTACCTTACCTACATTTCTTATAGTAAAATCTATATAATCTTTTCCGTATCCTGATACTGATATTGGACTTTCTCCGAATTTAGGAATTGAAATTTCATAAAACTTTCCTGGCAAGACTCCTTCAGTTTTACTAGAAACTCTAAACGTCCATTCTATATCTGTATGTTTAATTATATCTATAATTTTTGAATTAACTGGTATGTATGGATTCATCTACTTTACCTCCTCATTTATATCTACTATGCCTTTTATTTTTTCTACACATTGTGAAAAAGATATATATTGTGGACAGGCATCATCGCATCTTCCACATCCTACGCACATTTGGTATCCAAATCTTTTATCAAAGTCGTATATCTTATGCATCACTTTAAATCTCATTCTTTCACCTTGTTTTTTTCTAAAAGAATGACCACCTGCCATATCTGTGTATCCATCTACCTGACAAGATGCCCATACTCTTCTTCTTTCTCCTACATTTTCATTTTCTTTGTAGTATATATCTTGCATAGTAAAGCAAGTACAAGTTGGACAGACAAAATTACATCGTCCACATCCTATACATCTAGAATCATAATCATTCCACATTTCATGTTTTGAGAGTTCTATGGGATTTATATTTTTAGGTAATTCCAAAGAGATAAGGTTTTCCTTTGCGTAATTAACTTCAAACTCAGTATCTTCCCCTATAAATACATTTAGATCATAATCTTTTATATCTAAGTAAACTTCATCATTATCTAAATTTAATGCCATTGAGTAATTATCAGTTTTGTTAGACCCCATACTTACACAAAAACAATTTCTAAAACTTTCTTTACATCCAATTAAAACAAACTTTACTTTTTCTCTTAATCTTTCATAAAAATAATCTTTTTCAATACCGTTATTAAGGTAAATCTCATCTAATCTTTTTATTCCATTTATATCACAAGCTCTTAAAAATATAATCAATTTTTTATCACCTATATCACTAGTTTTATATTCTTTTTCTGTAAAATAAAATAATGTTTGAGTTATAGGTAGTATAACTTCTTTTGGTGAAAAGTTAGATTTTTTATTAAACTCTATATCCTCTATACTACTTATTTCCTCATATTTAGTTAAATCTGTATCAGAGTAAACTCCTTTAAAAGGGGTCGTTACAGGTGCAAAAATTTTATATTCCGATTTCAATAATTTAAGGCCTTTATCGAAGTTTGCTCTATTCAATTTTATCTTCATAATCTCTCCTCCTATATTTTATTAAAGATATAGTAGCATACGATTTTTTACATGTCTGTGATATATATAACAATATTGATATATTTTTATCGAATTAATAAAAAAATACACATAACACTAATTAAAATGTTATGTGTACTTTCTATTAATTACCTTTAAAGTATTTAGACAAACCTTCTTTTTTTATATAAATATTTTTATTTACTATTTTCACCAATCCATAGTCTTGCAATTGTTTCATTGTCCTTGATAAGCTTTCCCTTTTGCACCCAAGCATTTCTGCTATATAAGTAATGCTTATATTTGCTTTAATAAGTGTCCATTCTCCCTGTTCTACTCCAAACTCTTTTCCCATTCTATATAGTTTTGCTGCAAGTTTTTTATCTATATTTATTGAAGCAGAGTTTTTTAATTGTCTGTACAGCCTTCTATTAATATTTTGAGTATGGACCAATATATTTTTCATTAAATTAAAGTCATTTTCCATTATTTTTATGAATTCAGACGCAGGGCACTTCAATATAGTTGACTTTTCAAATACTTCACAAGCAAAAATAGTGTTTTTCTCTTGATCTAATGAAAGATCATTTATTACATCACCGTTTTTAAATATAAATATTACTTTTCGCTCACCATTTTCATTTATTTTGTATATAGATACTTTTCCTTTTTCTATAAAATACAAATTATCAATAAATTCTTTTTCTAAGAATAAAGTTTCTCTTCTTTGTGCTTGAAAACTTGTCATTATATTTTCCAACTGTTCCTTACTTTCTGGTTTTATATTATTAAATATTGGTATACTATTTATTTTTATCATATTTTACAAATCCTTATATACTTAATTTTTAGTTAATTTTAATCTTTATAATTTATTTTACTACATCAAAAATATATTAACCATTGTATTTGTTTATTTTATGAAAAAAGATCACTCAAATGGCAATAAGAGTGACCTTTATATATAATTAGATTATTGTGAACGAGTTAATTAGATTTTAATAATGCTAAAGCTTTTTCCCCAGAGAAGCCATATAAATTATAAATTCATCTTCTCCATCCAAATCTAGCATATCATCAATGATATTTTGATCATAAATTCCAATAGCACAAGTACCACAATTAAGAGATTCTGATGCTATATAAAGATTTTGACAAACATGACCAATATCTATAAGTATTTTTTTATGAGCAGTTATACTAAATCTATGCTCACTTCTATATGGAATACAACTCCAAGCGAAAACAACAGCACTTTTAGATACAAAGTCTTGTACAAAAGGTTGATTTGGAGTAGCCTTATTTATTTCATTAATTATATTATTTAATTTTTTTACAAACAAAAGCTTATGTTCTAATGGTAAGTATCTATAAATTCCAGGATTTAAATCATTAACATTATTGATTATTAAGTATGTCTCAAAAGGATGAGTACATCCGGCAGAAGGCACTGTTCTTAATGCAGTGAAATTATTTTTTACACTTTGGATGCCTTGAGTAGCCCAAAGTAGATATGAAAGCTCATATAAAGTTATTTTTTCATTACTATATTTACGAATACTTCTTCTATCTTGTATACAGTCTAATACATTAGATTTGACTAAAATACTTTTATTTATAGATGGTAAATCTATCAATTCAGAATTTTTATCATATTCTTTTTGAAAAGGTAAGGGTAAAATACCTTTTTGTTTATCGGTTTTTACTTGTTTTAATACTTCGAAGTCAGCTTTAAAAAATTCACGGTTCTTTTTAATTTTATCCATAGGTGTCCCCTTACTAAAATCTATATATTTATATATTAAAATTGTTTAAAGTTAATGTTTTATAATTATACAGATTGTAAATTAAGTTTTATTTGTTCTTACATTTTTCTGATTAGAACAATAAAAATTATACCTAAAATATAGCAAATGCACTGTAACATATGTTACACTTTTGAATTTATATTCAAATTAATTAAGCTATTCAAAAATATGCTTTATAAATTGCACAGGACTATATATGATAAGTCTTGGACCTGAGAATTTCATAACTTCTTTAATTTTAACTTGCATATCATTTTTATAACAGTGTACATGACATTTGCTACAAAAACTTTTTTCATCACCAAACTTACATGCATCTAACCTTTTATGAGCATAGTTTAAAATTTCATTACATTCTTCACATAATTCATTTGTACATTTATGCTTCTTCTTACAGTATATATATATCATTAACTGTACCGTCTTTTTTTCCTTTTCTATTCTATTCATATAACCCTCCCTTAAAAAATGTACTTATTTCAAATTATATATCCTTTTAGCACATATATGTAAGTTCAAATAATCTAAAGTAAATTAAATTATTTATCGAAATAAACATACAGTTACTTTATTTTTTAACTATTTTTTTATTATTTTCTTAATCTTTTGAACTGTTTATGCAATTGCTAAATTTAATTTTAATTGATTTATTCCAAATTTTGGTTATATAAGCTTAAATTTTACGATTTGCAAGCGCGAAATTTAATTATAATACAGAAACCGTAGTTTGATTAATATATATTTTGATGATATCATGAACGTGGCTTAAAAAAGATAAGGACAATTGCGTAGAAATGGGGGTAAAGCAACATGAACAATTTAGAACTTAAAGATTCTTTAAATTATTTTATTGATCAATACTTTAAAGGACTTGAATCGTTAGAATCTAATGAAGTAGTAAAAGTAGCTGATTCTAATCAAATAAATAAACTTAGAAACATAAATATACCTAGTCAGGGGAGACAGGTACAAGAAGTTATGGAAGAAATGATGAAAGAGGTTTATGAGTATGGAGCAAGGGTAAACCATCCAAGATTTTTTGGATTTATACCTGGGCCAGCAGATTTGAACTCTTGGATTGGAGATGTAATGTCCAGTGCTTACAACTTGCATGCTGGATGCTGGATGACAACATCAGCTGCTAGTTTCATTGAAAAAACATTAATTAAGTGGTTATCTGAAAAAGCTGGATATAACACAGAACAATCGAGCGGACTATTTGTTTCAGGAGGATCTATGGCAAATCTTACAGCAATGGTAGCTGCAAGAGATAATAAACTTTCATTTGATAAATTACATGTGGGAACGGCGTATGTATCTGACCAAACTCATAGTTCAATAAAAAAGGCACTTAAAATATCAGGAATATCTCCTAAAAATATCAGAAAAATACCTTCAGATTCTAATTACAGAATGAAAATAGATGAATTAGAAAAAGCAATAAGAAATGATATAACAAATGGTCTACATCCATTTGTTGTTATAGCGAGTGCAGGTACTACAAATACTGGAAGCATTGATCCAATACCAGAAATATCTGATATATGTTCAAAATATAGTTTATGGATGCATGTTGATGGAGCTTATGGAGCATCAATATTATTATCTGAAAACTACAATCATTTATTAAAAGGAATAGAAAATGCTGATAGTTTAAGTTGGGATGCTCATAAATGGTTATTCCAAACATATAGTTGTGCAATGGTTCTTGTAAAAGATAAAAATGATTTAGCAAGAAGTTTTAGTGAAAATCCAGAGTATTTAAGAGACTTAGATATAAATGACGATGAAATAAACTATGGAAACATAGGTATTGAATTAACAAGACCGACTAGGGGTCTTAAACTTTGGTTTACATTACAAACTCTAGGAACTAGTGAAATGAGCAGAAGAATTGAATACGGTATTCATCTTGCAGAATATATTAAGAATGCATTATTAGGATTTGAGAATTGGGAAATAATATCTGATCCTAAATTAGCAATTATCAATTTTAGATATGCTCCATCTGGAATGTCTGAACAAGATATAGATGCACTTAATAATAATATTTCACATTTAGCACTTCAAGAAAACTATGCAGGAATATTTACAACAGTTTTAAATGGTAAAGTTGTTTTAAGAATGTGTGCTATTAATCATGAAACAACAGAAAATGATATAAAACAAACAATAAGCAAACTAGATGAATTTGCAAAACACTTATTAACTCATAACTTTAGTTTAAGTGCTGTATAATATAAAAAATGAGTAAATCCCTATCTTAAAGGATTTACTCATTTTTGTTTAGATTTAAGTGTATAAAAATTTATTATGATATTTGAGCACATCTGTTTTTTATACTTACTTTTATATCTTCAATTCTTCTTTTATTTACATTCTCAATTAAAAATGTAAAATTGTCTAATTCAATTTCTCGACCTTCTTCTGGGAAATCACCTAACAATGTAAGTATGTATCCATTTAAAGTGTCGTAATCACCTTGCTCTATATCTATATCAAATTTATTGTTAAATTCACTTATTGTCAAATATCCTTTTACAATAAAATTACTATCATCAATTTGTGTTATAGTAGATTTAGTTTTATCGTATTCATCCTCAATATCTCCCATAATTTCTTCAATTAAATCTTCCATAGTTACTAGACCTTCTATTCCACCATATTCATCAATTAATAACGCTAAGTGGACCTTTTTATCCTTTAGAAGTTTAAATAATTCATTTGTTCTAATAGACTTTGAAACAAAATATGGGTCATGAAGCATTGTTTTTAAATTTATATTTTTAAATCCAACCTTCTTAGCTTTTACTAATAAGTCTTTTACATATAATATCCCGAGTATATTATCCTTATTATCTTCATATACAGGTATTCTAGAGTATCCTGATGTTATTACTCCTTCTAGTATTTCATCCAAATCATCGTCTATGTTTACCGCAAACATATCATGTCTAGATGTCATAATTTCCTTAGCAGTCTTATCATTAAATTCAAATATGCTATATATCATCTGTTTTTCTTCATTTTCAATACATCCATCTTCTTGAGATTGTGATATTAAAGTTCTAATTTCTTCTTCAGAAATTCTTTCTTCAATATCCATATCATTATTTCTTGTTATTTTTAAAACCAGACTAGCTGAAAATGATAAAAGTTTTATAAATGGTTTTGCAATTTTAGATATAATGTAAATTGATTTTACTGAAAATAAAGATATCTTCTCCGCTTTTTTCAAAGCAATTCTTTTAGGTACTAATTCTCCAAATACTAATGTAAAATATGAAAGTATTATTGTTACTAAAAACATACATAATTCATTAGAATAAGGTATACTAAGTGGAGCTAATATCTTTGAAAGGTGCGTAGATATTCCTGTAGCAGCAGATGCACTTGAGAAAAATCCAGCTAAAGTTATTCCAATTTGAATAGTTGATAAGAAATTGCTTGGGTCTTCCATAAGCCTTTCAAGCAATTGAGCTTTCTTGTTTCCGCTTGCACTTAATTGTTTGATTTTTGATTTATTTACAGAAACTATAGCCATTTCTGCTGATGCGAAAAACGCGTTAATAGCAGTAAGTAATACTATTAAAATTATTTGAGGCATAAAGGCCCCGGGGTCTGAATCTAAATTATTCATTTCTTCCTCCTTAAAATAATAAATAAAAAACCATCAGAAACATTTTTAAAAACTAATTAATATATTCCTGAAGATATTGCTAATAATCCTATTTTGTAAATAAAGTTTAAAATAGAAATTTATTAAATAGCATTTAGTAATTTTTTATTTAAAGTACATTATAATCTATGAATTAACTTTTATCAATATTTATATATAATATTAATATTCTAATTAAATTAAAAAGTTGCAAAATATATAAATACCCCTTAACTACGTTCATTAATAGCTAAAGGGTTCTTAATTATTTATCAGATAAATTTTTAATTAACAATTTGTTTATTCTTTTTCTATTGCATTTTAATATAGTAAATTCATAGTTTTTATAAGTAAATTTATCATTATCTTTAGGGTAGGAATCCAGATGAGTATATGCCCAACCTCCAATAGTATCAATATGCTCATCTTCAATATCTATATATAAAAACTGAGTTATATCTTCAATTAGAACCTTTCCGTCTACTATATAGCTATTATCTTCACACTTAATAATAGCATCTTCTTCCTCGTCAAACTCATCTTGAATTTCGCCCACAATTTCTTCTAAAATATCTTCTATCGTTACTAATCCAGCAGTTCCGCCATACTCATCAATAACTAAAGCCACTTGTACTTTTTCTTTTTTAAATATTTTAAGAAGTTCACTTATTAGCATAGATTCTGGGACAAGTTTAATTTCTCTAATGATATGTCTTATATCTTGATTATTGCCCTCAATTTTTTGTTTGTATAAATCCTTGATATGGATAAATCCAATTACATTATCTTTATTTTCTTTACATACAGGATATCTAGTAAGCTGTTCTTCTAACGTATAGGCTACTATATCATCAAAAGAATCTTCTATGAAAATATTTGTAATATCAGTACGTGGTACCATTATATCTTTTACTGTTTTATCAGAAAAATCGAATATATTATCTACAAGAGTTAATTCAGTTTTATCAACTAAGCCATGATTATAACTTTCTTCAACTAATAGTTTTATTTCCTCATCAGTATGAACTGATTCATTTTCATCAACTTGAGAAAGTCCAAATACCTTTAATATCCAATTTGTACTATGATTGAATATCCACATAACAGGATATGTTAATTTGTAAAAAAGTATAAGTGGAAAAGCTGTACTTAAAGCTATTTTTTCCGGACTTATAATTGCTAGTGATTTAGGAACCAATTCTCCAAATACAATATGACATCCAGTTATAATTGAAAATGCAATAATAAATGCAATTGAATGTTCTATACTTGAAGGCAAATTAAATAGATTAAATATGGGCATTAACAAACGTAAAATAGCAGGCTCTCCTACCCATCCTAATCCTAAAGATGCTAAAGTTATTCCAAGCTGACAAGCTGATAAGTATGAGTTTAAATCTTTAACAACTATTAAAGTACGCTTAGCACGTTTATTACCTTGAATTATTAATGTTTCTATCCTAGATTTTCTAACTTTTACCATAGCAAATTCTGTAGCAACGAAAAAACCATTTAAAAAGACAAGAAAAAATACTAAAAGTATATTTATAAAAATAATCATATGTATATTATTCACCTCTCAAATTATTATAAATGCGAATTATTATATAACATATTATTAGCATTTTACGATTAAATAAAAGCTAAATTATCAAATGTTATAATTTTATATAGATGAAGGAGAATTTTCAGAATTATTTATATGTACTGTGTACTCTCAAAGATTTTTTGAAGTTAGAGCAGAAAATTATTAAAATTAGCTTATTAAAGTAATAATAGTGTTGAATAAGAAAGATTTATTCATTAGTTTTATTATTTTAAGGCCTTAAAAAAGGGGTGTATATATTTTATACAACCCTTTTTGTAATTTTCTAATTATCAATAGATACCCCTATGCCATCTTTGTTAGGTCTATATACTTTTGCAAATAAAAATGGTAAATATAGTACAGACTCAAATAAAATAGCTATTAAAAGGTCGTTTAATGTAATTATAGTATCTAGCCCACCGCCATTTGAAAGTGCAATTAAGTTTCCGATTAAATGAATTAGCATTGGAGTCCACAGATTTTCTGTTTTCATATAAGCATACCCTAAAAATACTCCAAGTGTTGTACAGAATAATACATGACTTATAATGCAATAAACCGGAGTTTGAGGGCTGTAAAGAGTCATACAAAGAGGTAAGTGCCAAATACCCCATATAGGTCCTAGTATTATCACTCCTAATCTTTTCCCGTATATCTTTTGAAGTCTAGGTTGTAGGAAATATCTCCACCCAAACTCTTCTCCAAAAAACAAGCTAATGCCCAATATTATATTCATAACAATCCCAACTGAAATTTGTAGTAATGCATCAATAAAATCCGCTACACTAAAGTGCATATGTATAAGGTCAGGACTACATCCAACTGTAAATATAACTAAATATATGCCTATACAGAACAATACCTTTTTAAAGTTTTTATTTAGTGATAAATTGAAAATTTCAAAGTCAGAAGAATTTACAAATACACTATATAAAATATACAAAGATAAAATTGGATCTATTAAAGAAGAAATAATCACATTCTTTATTAAAAAAGGTTCGACTATAGAAAAAATAATTCTTAATATTGTTGCTATTATAAAAAAGTTAAAAAACTTGTTTACAACATTATTAAATTCATAATTAGAACTTTTTTTAAGCACCACCATCACTGAAAAGGCTGGAATATACATGAATGTTATAGCAAAGTTATATAGGAAATCATCACTATTTGGTTTAGAAAAGCTAATAAATATAAATATGGATATAAAAATAATCAATCCAAAATTAATTAATAAGAAGTTCCTTACTTCTTGTTTTGTAACTCTAATATCATTACACATTTTAACTCCTCCTAAAATTTAATTCTTTTTTATCTTAGATTTAATAAATTTTATAATCTAATCTGGTTAATCTATTTATAAAATTAATACCATTATTCTATATACATATGCACTAAAATTCTCTCTTATAAATCCACTGAACTTTATTATACTTATTTACTGTTAAATATTACCATTAAAATTAAGATGTCCCAATAAAATTCATAGCGTTGTAATTATTTGTCTTAAATTTTAGTCAGAAGTTAAATCAAAATGACGAATTAAGTCGAAAAAAATAAAACTTAAACTTTATATAATTAATTAGTTAAATCTATGCTAGAATTAATATGGAAAATAATGTAATTAATTTGAATAAAGGGAGAAATATAATGAAAGTACAAAATGTAAATACGACACAATACAAAAATATATATGCTAAAGAATCAGAAATATTCAAATTTGAAAATGATGAGCAAAAGGCAGATAAATCAAAATCTAAAGATTATAATTACAATAAAAATATTGCAGGTAAAGGAAATGAAGATTCAGACAATAACGATGAGTCAAATGATAATCAAGATAAGATATCATCTGAAATAGTTGTAAATGGCAGTGGCATGAGAATCTTGCTAATGTTAAAAAATTCAAAGATATTTAGCTCAGTAAATCTAGGAATGTCAAATGAAGTATGTGAAGAACTCTCTACGGATAAAATATCTAATAAAAGTTTAACTGAGCAATTTAATTTACATTCAGAACTAAGTAAATAAGATATAGTATAAATTATTCTAAGTAAAAGTGGTGAATTATAAGATTGATATAGTATTAAAAAAGGAGTATCTATGAAAAATTTATTACCTTATTGTGGGATAGGAGTGGTATTTATAATAGTTATACTACTATTTAGCATAGTGACTATTTTGTTTTCTAAAGAACATGAAAATAGCATACCAGTCTTAAAAAATGCAACATATATAACAAGTAAAAATAATAATCTAGAAGTTTATGAATATATTCATGAACTCACACATTCTTTTGTTAAAACTAATAGAAAAGATGTTAAAGTAATTTCTCCAACTAAATACGCTAGGAATTTAGGCGTTACTCTATGTGAAAATGAGATTTATATGAAAGGGGATATAGATACGTATACAGACATAGGATACTTGGTAGATAAAGTTAACTATGGATTAATTGATGAGGATATTATAAAGCTACATAATATAGTTTCAGAAAAATCAGGGGAAAAAAATTGTATTGCTAAAAGTTTAAATATAGAACTGATTAACGAAATAGTGGATAATAATAAGTTTTTCGATGATGTAGATAAACAAAACTACAATAGCTTAAAACACTAGTTAATCTTAAATATAATAAAAAGTGAAACTTTTTAAACATTTGTAATATCTATGTAGTTGTATATATAAATTAGGGGTGGAAATTGTGAATAAAACAAAAAAAAGAATTAAAATTATTGTAATTACATCTTCACTATCTTTAGTTCTTATCGGAGGATTATTGATTTTTAATGATGAGGGTTCATCTCAAGTGAAAGATATATTTGGTAGTATAGCTAGTAACTTTGGATTAGACTCTGATTTAAATGAGTATAAAAAAGCGATAAATAAGCCTATAAAAAATAATGGTTATACAATAACTCTAAATAAAGTTATTCTGGACAAAAACGAGCTAACGATATCTTCTACTGTAAAATCTGATAATGGTGGATTTAATGGATATCCAGAGATGTTAGAGTCAGTATTTATAAATGGAACTCGTATAAACTCAGATTCTAATGGTAACTCTGAAATGCTCAATGACTCCACTATGAATAAAGTCACTACTTACTTTTTAGATAAAGAATTAAGTGGAGAGGTTAATGTTAGAGTTGAATATCCAGGTATACAAATGCTAGACGATACAGGTTCTGAGACAATAAAGGGTGACTGGAGTTTTAACTTTAATACTAATGCTGATGCTTTAGTTAAGGATACATTGACTGTAAATTTAAATAAAAAGTTTAAATTAGAAGATGGAAAAACAATTAAGCTAAGTAAATATATTAGTAATAGCTTAGGCACAAAAATTGAATTTAGTTTACCTACTGATGGAACAGAGTATCTTATGAAACTTGCTGGAAATGATAATCTTGGAAATAAAGTTGAGTTTTATTGTGACTATAGTAATAATGGAAAAGGAATTTTTAAACTTGATAATTCCTATAAAAGTATAAAAAAAGATTCTAGTAAATTAAATCTTTCTTTATATGCATCAGATTCTTCTAATAATAAGTGGAAGAAAGTTGGGTCGGACTTTGATATTGATTTAAAGTAATACCAGTTGAACTTAAAAATAAATAATGTAATTAAAGTCTCTAGATTTAACTATTTGGTTTAATCTAGAGGCTTTTTTACTGTGACTATACTTTCTATTATATCTTGTTATTTAGCTAATTAATAAAATAATTAATCATATATCTATAAAGAAATTAAAAACAAAAATTTCATTACAATGCGTACTTATTCCTTGTTAATTACCTTATTAACAAGAAAGATTAATAAAAAGATATTTAAATATGCAAGTTTTTTGTGTTAGTTTACGAATTAAGTAATGTAAAAGCTTTTATAGTGAGGAGGAAACAACTTGAAAGACAAGTTAATGATTAAATATATAAAAAAGAAAAATCAAAAAGGAATGGAAATTCTAATAGATCAGTATAATGCTCTTATTACTTCTGTAATTAGATACCATCTAGGATCTCTTATTAATTATGAAGAAGAGTGTGTTAGTGATACTTTATTAGCTATTTGGGATAATGTAGAAGGCTTTGACCAAGATAAAAATACTTTTAAAAACTGGATATGTGCAATAGCTAAATATAAAGCAATTGATTACAAAAGAAAGTATTTAAATAAAATAGAAATTTCAGATTTAGACGAACAAAACTATTACATAGATAAAAATTTACTAAAAATTGAAATTCAAGAGGAATTAAATGAAACATTAAAATTCTTATCCGAAGAAGATAAAGAAATATTTAGACGATATTACCTAAATGATGAAAGTGTAATAGATATAGCAAATGATAAAAAGTTAGCTATTTCAAGTGTACATAGCAAATTATCTAGGGGAAAGGCCAAAATAAGAAAATCTTTATTAAATGAAGGAGGAAAATAAATTGATAGATAAATATAAAGTATTAAACAACGAAAAAATTCAATTTGATAAATATAATGAAGTAAAAACTGATAATACTAAAATGAAAAATATAATGAAATCTAAGTTAAAATCAAGAAAGCAAACAACTAAAAAACTACTTGCAGCAAGTGTCTCAGCAGTTCTTATACTTGGAACAGTAGCTCTAACGAATGAAACTACATGGGCATATATAAATCTTTTAGCAGGTCGTATTGAGTCCTTCTTAGATAGAGATTATAGTGAGTTTGATAAGTATAAATTTGAAGGAGATCAATCAATAACCGATAACGGATTAGTTCTTAATTTAGGAGATGTAATGTTAGATGATGGACAATTAATTATAAGTTTAAGTATGGATTATACTAATTTTGATTTTAAAAAACATGGAGTTAATAAAAAAGATTTCATGCCTGATATACCTATAATAACCATAGGAGATATTTCTTTCCCTGGTCAAGGTGGAGGAATAATCCCAAGAGATGTTAAAAATGAAAATAAAAAAGAATTTTTATATACTATTAATTTAAATAGTAAAGATACTGATGGAGATGGTATTGGAGATACAGATATTGATTTACTTGATAGTTTAGAAAAAGATAAAGATTACAACTTAAAAATTCAATTTAAAGATTTTGATATAGGCGAATCAAAAACTGAAAAAGGAAGACTACTATTTAAAACTTTTGGGAACTGGGAGTTTAATACGCTTATAAATACTTCTACTATATCTAGTGATTTAAAGGTTTTTAATGTTAATAAATATATAAATATAAACGACAAAGTTAAGTTGAAAATTGATGAAATAAAAATATCTCCTATTTCAGTTAATATTAAAACACAATTAGAAGGAGATCAGTCTGAGATAACGCGTTTACAATATGCCACAGATTTTTCTATAGAAGATGAACGTGGCAATAGCTTATTAGGTGGTAATAGTGGAAGTTGTAGCAAAAATGATATGTATTACCACTTTAACCTTAAAGGTACAGAAAAGAAAATCATAATAACCCCTGGTCTTTTTATCCCTAATACAGAGACTAAGTATTTTGAAGATGAAAAAATAGAAATAGATATTCCTTAAATTAGATATAATTTATTATTTCTAAAAAGTTTGCTTTAGCATAAAAAGAAAAACTATAAAGCATTATTAATATGCCTTATAGCTTTTCTTTTTGTTACTTCCTAGTTTATTTTTAATCCATTGATATTGCAAGCGACCTATCTTTTTTCGCATCTTCATCAGTTTCATACAATGAAATTAAATTCTATATGTTTTGATCTAACTGATTGTAAATTGTAATTATTTTATTTATTTAAATCTATTGTAATTTCACAACCCAATTTTTAAAAGAACATTTGTTTTTGTCAAATCTATCTATATTATTCCATACACCTATCAAAATATCGTTTAAACACTCATCGTGATATGATTCTAAGTTATACATACTTTTTTTCACTATGGATTTTATAACCCACCCATAATTATCAATTACATATTCTAATGCCCGTTCATCTTTTTGCTTAAGCTTTAGAATAAAATTTTCTTCTGTAATTTTCATTCATTTTCCTCCGATATCGTAACTTGAAATTCTATTCTCATATATTATTTCGTTTCAAAATCATATTATCTATCAAAAACATACTTTTTTTGAAAAAATCTTCTCTCAAAACATAACTTATTTTGACTAAGTGTAACTTAATTCAACTCATACTCATAAAATATATATATAACACAGTAAACGCTGTTTGAACTTAGAAAGGAGTGTTTAAACATGAGCAATAATTGTACATCTAATGGAGATGATTATTATTGTAACTGCGATTATAATGATTACTGGCTTTTTTGTAACCTTATTAATAAGTTAAAAGGACCTCCAGGTCCTCAAGGTGATATAGGTCCACAGGGGACTCAAGGCCCCCAAGGAAATATAGGTCCAGAAGGGCCTCCAGGTCCTGGAGTGTTAGGAGGCGCTGGAGCTCCTGCATCTTGTAATCCAGGAGAAACCTACTATGTTGATTTTTCAACTGGATATGTATATTTGAAAAATAAAACTCCTCCAACCCCAACTCCAAGAAATTTACCTACGCCAGGAACATTTACTATTGTAAGCACTGTCTTAGAATTAGAAAATGCAATTTCTGCACAAAAGCCAGCTATAAAGCTTGCAGCAGGTAATTATATTCTCAATGATAATATAACAATTTCATATCCTTTATATTTACAAGGATCAGTAGATTCAAATGGAGCTCCAACTTCAATAATAACATATAGTCCTCCAGCTCCATATGAGCCTATAATAGTAATAGGAAGTAGTAATGTAGTGATTGATAGTATATCATTTATTGAATCACCTGGATTAACACCTGTGCCTCTTAACTACCCATCACTTATATACTCAAGCGGTGTATCATTTAATTCAATTTATATAAATAATTGTATATTTGATTATTTAAAAAATGCAATAGAGCTAAAAACAGGTGAGTTCCAAGTTACAAAATGTACATTTAATTACAATAGAAATTCTACTAATACAAGGTATTGCTTATTTTTGCATAATATATCAGGTACTTGTATTACAGATAGCAATACTATTTATGGAATAGGAGGAGATAGACGACAAGGCTTTATAAGAGTATCTAATCTTGGTGGTGGTACTCTTACTGGAGCTCTTTTAATAAGTAACACATCTCAACCCGAGCCACTAGTTCCACCCCCTACTCCAACAACAGACCCAAGTACTATATATCCATCGTCATTTAGAGAATTAATTTTATTTGATGAATTAAATGGAAGTGGATTACAACTGTATGTCAATAACAATACTTTAAATGCAGATAACACTTCTCCAGTGTTGTTACCAAACCTGCAAAATAGTCCTGGCTTAAGCAATTTTGCATTTATAAGTGCTTGTAATAATACATTTACGAATAGTAAAAGAAAAGGATTTATAGGTCTTACAACTACTCTTGTTAATCAAATTGATAATGCAATTGGAAATACTAATATATATATCGATGGAAATACCCCACAATATACAACTGGATATACACCACCTTGGTATGATACGTGGACATCATTACAAGACCCTATTGTTGCAGGATATGAGGTTAAGCAAATAAAAAATAGACCTGATGTAAGATTATTTGAAACTTGCGTATCAAATGTAGATTGTTATTGGACTAGAACAAATTATCGATTCAGTATGGTATAAAAATATATAATTATGTATTTTTGTATACCATATTGACTATAAATCAAAAGCGACTGAAATTATTTATTAATCACAGTCGCTTTAATTTTATTAAAAAACTATTCTGATTTTCTTCTACCTTTTAATTTGTTTTTATTATTGTATGTATCTACGTTTTTCTTGCTTATTTCAACATCTTCAAGTAATGGAGTAAGTAGATTTTCAAATAATTTAGACATAGTTATATTAGAATCTATAACTACTGTTTTTAACTTGTCTACTATATCTTTATCTAAAGTAACTCCAACTTGTTCTTTAGATTTTTTCTTTTCTTTTTTAACTATATCATATATAGATAGTGAAGATTTTGTTTCATTTACCTCATTAACAATAGTTGATTTTCTAGTTGTAGGAACTTCTTCATTTAATAAGTTAATATCTATTTTAGGCATCTACAGCACATCCTTTTCTTTTAATTCTTTTATCATATTTTCAACTTCTTCTTTACTGAAATGAGTTTGTCCATTTTTCTTTAAATAATCACTTATACTTAATTTGCTTAGTAATGCTTTTTCAACGAAAGTATTTCTTCTTATAAATGAATTTAGCATCATATTTTTTAATTCTTCAAACTTTTGAAGATACTGATCGAATAAATCAGATACTTGTGTTCTCTGCTTTTCATATCCAACTAATACAGTAGCTTTTATATCATTATCATCTTTTTCTAAATAGTACTTATCTCTAGTCCATAGTTCTTTAAATAATGCTGCCCCTCTTAAAGAAGATATATTTTTATCCATTATAGGCACTATTATAGAGTCGGCTAAATAAAGTATGTTCTTAGCTGTTAAATTGTAACTAGGTGACAAGTCACAAATTATGTAATCATACTTTTCAAGTACATCAATATTTTGCATATACCATCTTGCAAGAACTTTTTCTCTAGCCGGTTGTAAGCTTATTTTTTCATCTAACATAGCTAGTCCTATATCAGAAGGTATTATGTCTATATTAGGGTAATTTGGATTTGGACATTTAACTATCACTTCTTCTGCACTTAATCCATCAACTATATCTATAGTTGTTTTGTCTTCATGGTTAACTTTATATACATATTGAGTTAAGTTTTCTTGTAAATCTAAGTCCCATAATAGTATATTTGTATTTTTATCTTTTGCTAATTCATAAGCAGTTATTATAGACATAGAAGTCTTGTAAATACCGCCTTTTATATTAAAATAAGTTATTAACTTAGTTTGCATTAGTTTTCCTCCAAGATTTTTATAAGTTCTACTTATATAATATCATAAATTAAACTATTTTGAAACAAAATTAAAACAGTAATAAAACTATAAATTAACTTAGTTAATTTATAGTTTTATTACTGTTTTAATTTAATCATTTACTATATATAAACAAAGTTTTTCACTTAAAAATATATACTTTTTAAAATCTACTTAAATAATTTAATTTTAATCATTAAAATGTATTTAGTTTGCTAAAACATACTAATTTTTAATTTTTTTTAATTTGCAACATAAATTATCACATGTAATTATAAGTATTTTTAAAAATTTCATATGTAAATTCTTATCTATCCATTGTTTTCCAACAATTTTTACGATATTATTAGAAATAAAAGTCAAATAAATCTCAATTTTTTTGACTGCACTTTTATAGCCTTAATTTAAATTATTATCACAAATAGGGAGGAGATTTATTAAAATGAGTAAAAACTTAATAGATATGATATTTAACTCTAAGGATACTAAAAATTCCTTATATAGTATTATGAATCCTAGATTATTATATTATTCAAATAAAACAGAAGATATCATGCTTGTAAGTGATGAATTATTTTTACTAGAATATAAAAATAGAGGTATTTTCAAATTATTTGATTTTAAAAATTATCTATCTTTAAAAAGAGAATCTTTTAATAGCGATTATTCATATAGAAACCGTCAAAATTTGTGCGATGTAAAATATCAAAAACATTTTTCAAAAGCCTTAGAAGGGAATTTAAGAGGTCGGTTAAAAATCAATAATTTTAGGAGCTTAATCGTTAAACTATGAAAAAAGTAGTAGGATATCTTAGGATATCTACCGCATCACAAATTGACAACACATCTATAGAAATGCAGCGTGAAAAGATAGAGCTTTATTGTAAATTAAATAATATAGAATTAGTAAATACGTATGTTGATGAAGGATGGTCCGCAAAAGACTCAGATAGACCGTCCTATAATAAAATGATTGAATTTGTATCAGATAAAGAAAATAGTGTAGATACAATTATAGTCTACAAAGCAGATAGAATTCATAGGAGTCTTAAAAATCTAATGATCATGGTTGACTACCTTCAAGAAATAGGGGTAGGATTTATATCACTTACCGAGCAATTTAACACTAACACCGCTCAAGGATTGCTGTTTCTTCAAATGATCGGTAGTTTCTCTGAGTTTGAGCGAAAGCTAATATCTGAAAGAACTCACTCTGGTAGAGTTGCTAAAGGAAAGAAAAATCTATTCCCTGGTGGCAGAGTACCACTTGGGTATAAATTGGTTGAAAATGATATGTTGCTAGTCAAACAGGATGAAGCAATAATAGTAAAAGAAATATTCAAGCTTAGAAGTAAAGGTGTTTCATATGAAAGAATTGGGCGTAAATATAATTTTACGAAACAAAGAGTAGCTTATATTCTTTCAAATCCTATTTACACAGGAACATATAAGTATGATGGAAAAATAGAAAAAAATAAAATTAACCTACAAGTCCCACCTATAATCAGTCGCTATATGTGGAATAAGGTTAATTCAAAAGTAAGTTAGATATGTTTTTTATTGTCGAACATTTTTATAAATTTTTGTAAGCTTTATTCTTATATATCGCTTACAATTATATTATAGTTATATTACATATATCTTACAGGCATGTTTTTAAGTAATTACAACAAGTAATAGATAAAAATATGTTTGTAAGCTCATTGTAAGATTTATGTATTTTTTATTAGGGGGGATCAGTTTGAATAAGGACGAATTTAATAAATTAGGTATAGACAATCAAATAGATTATTTGAATACAAACCTGACCGAAGGAATCTCATTGACCATATTATGCAAAAACATTGGGATAGCAAGGAGTACAGTTGCTGGAAGAGCTCTAAAACAAGGATATGTTTTTAATAAAGAAATTAATCAATACGTCTTAAACAACAAAATCGATACCGGACGACCTTACAGTAAGCTTACAGTAAGTAATCAGCTTACATCCGAAAACAAAACGATATCAGAAATTAACAAATCGAACTTTTCAAACAACGATCTCAATAGTATAAACAAAACTATATCAACTAGAACTGCTAATCATAATGGACTTATTTTAAATTCATCTGACTCAGACAACCTCAGTTACCTACTTAAAAACATAGATATACTAAAAGAATTTATAGAAGGAAATAAAAATAAGCCTTCTAACAATGAGGTATCTAGTTTAGAAGATATAGTAAACGATATTTATAAGTTTAAGCAAGAGAAAAGAAATTATAAAGTTAAAAGTTTAAGAATTGACGAAACTATCCTTAGTGAATTTGAATCTATAGCTAGCGAATTATCTGGTAAGGGTATAAATCAACAAGAATTTCTAAACTATATATTAGAGTCTTATATTGATTTTTATAAAAATTTTAAACTGTAATGTTATTATAAATTTATACATAGAAAAAAAAGACTTTAAGTATTCACTTAAAAGTCTTTTTTTCTGTTATCGCAAAATATTTAGTTTTGGTTTTGGGGGTAAATAAAATACCCATAATAAATATGAATCTTTAAAGTATACAAAATTTAATTCAACTATTTGGGGTGTTTTATTTATGTTTTTATTTTAATATAAATAAAATATAAAGTAAAATTGAAATATAAAATGAATATAATAAGATTAGACAATGGTTAGATATTAGATTTTTAAATAAAGTTCAATAGCTATCTTATTCATTGAAGTATCCCTTAAAACTAGATTTAAAGGATACTTCAAATCTGAAATAATAATTATTCTATAAATGTAATTAGTTTTCAAAAATATTATTCATAAGATTAATTTGAAGTTAATTAATCTTATGAATAATATTAAAAAGGAGAACTCATTTTAAGAATCCCCTTTTTTGTTATTAACTGTAAGCATGTTGCTTACATCTTTATTACTCTCTGTAAGCGTTGTTTTTACTTAATTCTAAATTTATCTATACATATTTTTAGTTAAAACATTATAAAAACTAACTAAAAATTTATTTTCTTATTTTATAAAACTAAATTATAACTAAGTTTCATCTATTATTTAACTTTATTTAATTCAATTTTAAACTATGTAATATATGCTTAATCACAAAATTAGTATAAATTTTTTAATTTGAATTTTCACTTAAAATATCTTCGTAAAACTTTATGCTAATATCTTTTAAATTAGTATCTTTTGGATTAAATTTATTGTCTATTAAATAATTATAAAATTTCAAATCATATACATAAGTAGTATTCGTTTTTTTACGGTTATAATACTTATGCTCTAGGTATTTTGCAAAGCCCTCAACTAAGTTTTCTTCACACCATCCTACCCAATCATAAGCGTCTTTACCAAAACTATTATAGCTATCTAATAAAGCTTTATCTTTCTTTAATTCATTCGAAATTTTTATAAACTCCTTCGTTCCCGTAAAGTTTCTAAATAGCTCATGTGAATATTCATGGAATGGTGCTCCAAATAAGTTATATTTATTTGTGGATGGTTGAATAGTCGATATCTTATAATTTCCATTTTCAAATCCCATTGCTCCTATTGGTGGTAAATCATAATAAAATAGTGCAGTATAATCCTTATTAAATTTTATTCCACTTTCATCTTCCATAAATTTAAATATATCTATATTTTCTTTTTCAAGGTATGTACTAACCTTTTTTCTGTTTAATTCTATTTTAGAATTATTACTTTCTATAAATTCTTTTAAGTACTCTTTATAAAAATAGTTATAGAATATATCTATATCTTCCTTTCTCCTTTGACTTAATTCTAAGTTAGATTGATTATTAATTTTTTCTACTACTTCTTCAACTCGAGCATCATCATCTAAAGATATTGTTTCTGATACATATGTCCAATCACCATAATTATCATATATTCTAATTAATCTGCGTTTCATCTCAGGATCCATAGTTGAATATGTTTCTTTTAACCATTTATAATAATCCACCCCATACTCTCCACAATTTTTGTATAGATCTTCATTAAATTCATCAGTATTTTTAAAGTTTGATCTATAAACGTCATAAGCTACTGTAACCAAAGAAACTTTTAACGTTAACCCTCTAACTTCAACTTTGTTATCACTACTATCTCTATTAATTTGTGTGTAAGCTAAAATCAACGTTAGTAACAATATTAAAAAACCTATTAGTAATTTTTTATACATCATCATTCCCCTACTTAAAAGTATTTTAATTTAATTATAGTTTTGATTCCTATTAAAGTATATTAGATTTCATTATCTAATATATTATTTATATAAATGTATTTTGATTATATATTACTTATAAAAAAGAACCCATTTTTCTCTGAGTTCTTTTTTATGTTATTGATTGTAAGCATAATGCTTACAAGTTTGTTAATAGTTGTATTTGGATATAAAGCTTGATTTTACTACATATTTTAATTTAACTATATATTTTAATTTTAAAAAACTGATTTTTATATTTGTTAATTCTATAAATTAACTTCCTTAAAACTAATTTTTAACTTAGTTTTAACTCAATTCATTTAGGATTTTCAAAATTCATTTCCAAATCCTAAAAAAATTTATATTATAATCAATAGTAATCTGAATAAATAGTTATTTTTTTATCAATTAAATATATATACTTTTCCTGCACTTATAACTACCTATCATGTTATTTATATATAAATAATATTTCCTGCACTAGCTTTTTCTAATCGATTGATTATAGAATTTCCTAATCCATGGTTAGTAGGAGCTTGTATGTAAATATGGCCAATATCCAACTTGTCACATTCTCTAAGTAAATCAAATATTTTTTGTGCTGCAGTATTTAATGTATTGAAACTTCCTAAACTATATATGTAATTATAGTTGCTGAATTCATCTAAAAACTCTTCAAAACAAAGTATAGCATCATCCTTATTTGCATTTTCTTTAATCCACTTAGAAGTATTTGCATACTCTCCTTCAACCAATGTTACAGGTACATCTGGTGCATAGTGTCTATACTTCATTCCTGGAGCTTTTGGTACTTCACTTTCTTCAACACTTAATAAATCCTTTTTATATATAAGATTAGGAATTACATTACATATCTCATCTATACTTATAGCTCCTGGTCTTAAGAGTACAGGATCTGGAGTTGACATGTCTATTATTGTTGATTCTAAACCAATTGAACATGACCCTCCATCTAAAATACAAGGAATTTTTCCACTTAAGTCGTTAATGCAATGCTTTGCACTTGTAGTTGATGGCTTCCCTGATAAATTTGCAGATGGAGCAACTAATAGAGTTCCACTTTCTTTAATTACAGCTCTAGCTATTTCACTTTTAGGAAATCTAACTGCCACAGTATCCATACCTGCTGTAACTGTATCTGAAATACACTCTTTTTTATTAAAAATTAATGTTACTGACCCTGGCCAAAAAGCATCAAATACTCTTTTCGCTTCTTCTGGTATATCTTTGCATATATCATAAACTTGTTCTAATTTATATATATGTACTAATAATGGATTATCTTGTGGTCTACCTTTTACTTGAAATACCTTTTTAATTGCATTTTCATTAAAAGCATCTGCCGCTAATCCATAAACTGTTTCTGTAGGAATTGCAACAACTTCACCTTTCTTTAGGTATTCTGCTCCTTTTTTTATATTTTCGTAATTCGAGTTCAAATCTTTAACTTCTAGTATTTCTGTTTCTATAGAATTTACTGTCATTTACAACTTGCCTCCTATTTATGCTATTTATACATTAACTTAATAATGCATATTAATTATTATAGTACATATATCCCTTCTAAGTTAGAGTCTAGTACTAATATTTTTTAACTTACATACTAAAATTCTTTTTCATGTTCTTTAAAAAAATCATAATAGTTACGTACATTTTCTAATTCAGTCCATTTTTTAACTCTTACTGGATCTTCATCAAGGTCATAGATTTTAGCACCTTTCATCGCTAGCATAAATGGAGAGTGCGTTGATATTATAAATTGGCATCCAAAAAATCTTGATGCATCTTCTATAAATTTAGACAATTCTATTTGTCTTTGTGGAGAAAGACTATTTTCAGGCTCATCCAGTATGTATAGACCATTTTCTCCTATCTTTTCTAGAAAATATTTAAATGCACTTTCTCCGTTTGAATATTCTCTAATGTTGTCTCTTAAGTTATCTCTTATAAATTTAGATTGAGTTTTTTTCTTAGCCCTACTTATTCTTTTCATTTCATCATAGTCATCTAAAGATGTCATCCTAAAGCTTGAAAATTTAGTATCTATATATTCTTCGAATAAATCAGATCTCTTTTCATCAATACATTCATTTATATTTCTGATATTTAGCATATAATCAAATACATCATCACTAGTTATAATCTTACTGTTTTGAGGTATTTCATTTGAAAGATACATATAGCACATATCTACATAATCAGTATAAAAATTAGACTTATTATAAATAGAATCTCTATCCAACTTTGCTTTTTCTGCAATTACATTTAAAGCTGTTGATTTCCCAGAGCCATTGCCCCCATATAATATAGTAATTGGTTCAAAATCAATTCTTTCAAATTGATTTTTTGATAGTATTTTAAATGGATAAAACGAGTCATAACAAGTTCTTTTTTCATTTAATATAAATCTATATTCCTTATCTTCATTAACGAATTCAAAAGTGCTTATGTATATCATTTTTAATTTTTCCTTTCCGTAGTATAGGGAATAACTACACATTTAACATTTTATCATAATTTTAAATATAAATTTTCTTAAACATAAAAAAGAACTCATCATCTGTTGAGTTCTTTTAACCTTGGTTCATGTAAGCAATTTACTTACTAACTTTTATACAACCTATCTCTTTGCATTTTTTACAAAAAAGCTCATATGATATATGAACTCTTTTTATTAGATTACTTTAAATTAATATGCTTACATAAATTTTACATTTAATTTTTATATTTATTATTCAGTATATTGAGCGCCTGATGAACTGCCCACTTTTGATGTTCTAAATGTATATATTTGCAACAATCTTGTATATCTACCCATAACAACTCATGATCTTTTTCTATAGGCTCTGATGTTATATCTATAAATTCAGCAAAGTAAAAATATCCTATTCCATAAAAGTATCCTATACTATCAATATAATCATACTTTCCACTTTTGCAAATAAAATTTTTTACGACTACATCCATACCAACTTCTTCTGAGCACTCCCTCTTAATACACTCTTCATGAGTTTCATCATTCTCTACTCTACCTCCTATTAAGAAGTAACCTTTCTTAGTTTTTACAACTGCAACTTTATTATCTTCATTTAAAATTACTCCATACGCGCCTACTCTATCCCCTGTATTTTTTCTCCAAACGATTTTTCTTCTACCATTATTTGCTCCACCTTTTATCCTATTGTATATATTTCTTGTAAGCATAATTCTTACAACTTGATTTCTAATTAATTACTAATTGTAAGCTTTATTTTAACTAAGTTTTAATTTAAATTATTTTATAAATTATCTTATTTAAAACTTAGTTATATTGTAAACTTAAGTATTTCTAGTTAACAGGTAGTATATAATTATCTTCAGTATCCTTTTGAACTTTAATCATATAACAACAATGTTTATTAACTGTTTTAAACCCCAACTTATTATAAAAATCTTCTTTATCAGGTGTCGCCAAATATATAGTCCTTACCTGCATCTCTGATTACTCTAATAAGCTTTCAATTATCTTACTCCCTATACCTTTACCTCTATATTCAGGAGGCACAAATACATCGATTATAGTAGCCCATCTTATTTCATAACTTAAAGATCTAGCCATTCCTATCAAATTATTTTTATCTCAGCAAGTTATGATACTCGAAGATTTTTTACTATTTTTTTGCCAATACTCATATTTACTTGGTACTTTCCAAGTTGCATAGTTACAATAAAAATTCTTTACTGTATATATATCTAAATCTTTAGAATTAAAAAATTTAACCAACCTAATTCCTCTCCTAGTTAAAATCTAGTTTAATTGTATCAGATTATTTATGCTTAATTCATTTCTAAAATATATGTTTTTAACATAAAAAAAGAGCAATAATATTATTGCTCCATAATTAATAGACTTAATATATCTACGTTATGATTTTTATTTTCAATATACATGACTGTTGTTTTTACATACTGGTATTCTAGTGAATCCCAGAATCTTCGTCCATTAATATTATCTTCTAGTACTCCTATTCTCAATTCTCTAGCACCTTCACTTAATGCATATCTCTTTATTTCTTCATGAACAGCTCTACCTAATTTTTTATTTCTCTCGCTTGGCGAAAATAAAAGTAAACCTATCATCCAAGTTCCAGTATCTGGGTAGTCCTTAAATATATCTACTATCCCAATTAGAACTTCACTATTATCGTATACTCCTAATGTTAAAGAATCCTCTAAAGTCTTTTTTTCATTGTACTTAAAGATATTATCGATATCGTTATCAGTTGCATTTCTGCCACTAGCCAGCATGTGATAAGCAGAACATAAATCATATAGTTGTCTGATCTCCTTATGATTATCATTCGTTATAGGTTTAATAATATATCCATTTTCTAGTATACTTTTCATAATCCTCTTATACTCCTTTTTATCAAAATGCATTATTAACTTAATGATAGCATATCAAGTGTTTGTTGAAGTACCCATGCTAGTTTAGCATAATAAGGTAGAAGCAAATGCCCCTACCTTATTAATTTTTGATATTCCAAATTAACTTTCAGCATCTAATAATTTTTTAACTTTATCAAGGTTTTCTATATCAATTATTATCTTTCTATCTATAAAACCTTTTGAAACTTTAATTATTTTTTTATTCTTTATAAGAACCGGATTGTTATATTCTATTTCTTCTATTTTATCAATATCAAATACTGTTCCATCATAGAAAATCACTTTATCCTTAGATACTATACATGGATTTACTAGTACTTGTATTATATTAATAATAAAAAATATACTAATTACAGAAATCATTAAAAGAATCACCTTTTCATCCCACTCAAAACTATTTGTATATGTTAATAGTTTTGTAATAGTGTAATTATTTCCATGCTTAAAACCTGCATACCTTGATTTAATCATACTATACATATTAAATAGCAAAACTACCATAATTGGAATAACCAATTTATTATTTTCTTTTACTTTAATACATTCTATGTTTTCTTTGTCTATTCTCTTTATAAGCTTTCTTCTTAAAATATTATCACTTACTTTCATTGATAAAATTAAAATTGTAAATCCAACTAATGATATACTACTTACTACTTGATTTTCTAGTACTATAGCCATTATCGCTAATATCACCATAATAACAGTTAATATTTTTCTCTTTATGCTCATTTTTTCTCTCTACCCCTATTGTATATATTTATATAGAATTTACTTTTACATATATAATTAAGTCTTTATTATTTCTACTTGCTTGATAATCCTCATCTAAGTTAATGCTATGAGTTGAATGAGCTTTGTTAAGTAAGTTTAAGCTCCATTTGAAAAACATCCTCTTTTACAAGATTTTCTTTCCATACAAATCCACCTGTTACCACATTTATTTGTATAAATCCTAAAGATTTATACACATGAATAGCTCTGCAATTGCTTTTTAATACATCAAGTTCAATCTTTTTATATCCATATACTTTTGATAACTCAATAACTTGCTTTAAAACACTACTCCCAAGACCTATACCTCTATACTCAGGAAGTATACCCATTCCTAAATACCCAATGGTACTGTTTTTAGGGGATGCATCACACCAACCCACACACCTATCATTTTCTAAATCAATTATAAATAAGTGTGGATAGTCTTTATCTATAGCATCTTTTATAAACTCAACTGTTCCTTCAAATGGAAATGCCTCGTTCATAGCTAAGTATTTTCTCTCTTTTGCTATTTTATCAAAACTTTCCCAATATGAACGAATATATCGTTCTTCTGGCTTTATAAATTTGACTTTCCCCATCTTAAAATCCCCCAATTTTAATAGTATTTAATTTATTATAGCTGAATTTATAAGTCTTTGTATATAAATAACTTACTAATAAAAAATTCGCTTCGCTCATGTCGCCAACGACTCCGTCCGTTGCTCAAAATGTCATTTTTTACTTGCACCAAAAAATTTGTATCACTATGTTACATAAGTTATCCTCAAAAGTTAATTAAGTATAATTTCCTTAAGCGTAAAAAAAGAACTCTAAAAGAGTTCATTTGAATTTGTTAATTGTAATCATTGAGCTTACAAGTTTATTACTCTTTAATTACTAACTGTAAGCCTTGATTTTGCTTATCTCTAGATTGAACTAAGTAAATATACAACAAAAATATTAATTTTATATTAAATAAATAATATTTTTTCATTAGTTTTATATTAATATTAACTATGTTATAACTATATTTTTATTAAGTTTATACTAACTATTATTTTACTCCAAATAAACTCCACTTTCTGTGATTTCTTCTGTAATCTAAAACCATTTTATAAGATGCAGTTATTAAAAATACAAAACAAATTGTAGCCAGTATATAGTACATAAATTCATTTAGATTGTATAACTTTAAGTCTATCACTCCTCCAAATAGATTAAAGATCATATGTAGAATTATATTTGCATAGATAGAGTTAAAATACATATACATTAAAACAAGTACTATACCTAATATAAAAGCATATATACCTTGAACGATATTTCCATGTGCTATTCCAAATAATAATGACTGTACCACTATAGCAGTTCCTATTTTATAATTTTCTTTTAAGTGATTGAATATAATCCCTCTAAATATTATTTCTTCATATATAGGGATCAGAACTATCATACAAATTATATTTAAAATCGAATTTGTTTGCGATGTTATGTTATTACTTACTTCTTCATAACTCGGGAATAATTGAGCTAAAAAGTTTATTAATATTGACGTAACGATACTCAATGCAATACCAAACAAGATAATATACATTATGTCTTTTAAACCTATTCTTTTAATTTTATATCGATATATAATCATATTTATTCTTGTTCCATAAAACTTATATACAATAATTAACGTAAGTAGGTCTGCAAAAAAAACTATGGTAAAGTTATATTGATTAAAATCTTTAAATAAAATATTTGCAAATACCATAATAACAACTGAACTAATAAATTTAGTTATTAATAATCCAAATAATAGGCCTAAGGTCCTTGAAATTCTTTCCATAAATATTTCTCCTTTAAATTTAAAACTTTTTCATCCTACTTAAAGATGAATATATTACCATTAATACATTTAAAAGATTTTTAATCAATAGATATGGACTAAGATTGTATATTTTGAGGTTAACATTGAAATAATTAATAAAATATATAAAAATAAAAGCCTTAGTATATTATTAATTATTATTTTGTAAGCAATATACTTACTATTTCATTACTAAATAATTACTAGCTGTAAGCTTTGATTTTACTCAATCCTATATACAACTATATAAAATCAATATTAAGTTTATTATAAAACTTTAATTTAATATAAATAAATAAAAATTAAAACTATATTAAAACTAAGTTAATTATTAGTTTATACTTAAAAACTTAAGAGCTGCTAAGTTTTAAGTAATATATTTAGACCTTTTAATTTATAAAATAAAAAATAGCTGAAGTCCTATAGTAATGACTTCAGCTATTTATATTAATTTATTTCATTTGATTAATTTCCATTCATTCAACATTGAATTAATCTCTACGTAAAGATTCAACTGGATCCAATCTTGCCGCTTTATTAGCTGGTAAGAAACTAGCTAGCATACTTATCACTACACTAATTAATATACCTGATAGTGCATATGTAGGCGTAATTCTAACAACATTAAAATCAAAAGCAGTTCTAGTAAAGTGATTTGCTATTGCCCCTATCCCATAACTTGCTCCAATACCTATTAAACCACCAAATACACCAAGTAAAAATGCTTCTGTTACAAATATACGACGTATGTCTTTCAATCTTGCTCCTAAAGCCTTTAGTACTCCGATTTCTTTAGTTCTTTCAACAACACTTATATTTAGTACCACAAGAATCATAATTGCTGAAACAAATAGTGATATTCCAGCTACTCCTGTTAATACATAAGATAACATATCTATCATATCTGTAAACATTTCAATCATAGACTCTTGCATTGATCCTGTGTATCCTAAATCTTTCACTGAGTTTTTAATTGAATCGGTGTTAGATTTGTCATCTGCATGCAAGTACACTGTATTTGGCTCTAAGTTAATTCCTTCTTTGCTAAACCATGAACTTATCGAATTATAAGGCATGTATGCCATGTTTCCTGTGCCTTCATACACTCCACTTACCTTAAAACTTCCTTTTATTAGCTTTTCATCAACTAATATCTTAACCTCTACTGTTTTTCCTACTATATCATCACCTAGTTCACTAGCAATCATGTCTGAAATTAATATTTCTCCATCTTTAGGCATCTTACCTTTAGATAAATTAGATTCTAGTAAGTTTGATGAAGTTGACATAAATTCCATAATCATTGACTTTTTCCCATCATAAGTTACAGAATTAGATCCCATTGCTGTTAGATTATATCCCTTCTCTACAGAATCTACATGATTAATTTCGTCTAGTTTTTTTATATCACTCTCTGTAATAGGATTAGATCTTAACCCATTCATCATTTGTTCTGATTGAGCCTCTTGTTGTTCTTTTATAGACATATTTTCTGTTGACTTATTTTTACTTTCAGCAGGTTTATTTACCTGTATTACTTCAGGATTTACAAAGCTATTCATTTTATCTGTAACATATCCTGTAACCCCATTACCGATGGACATCATTAAAATTACACTCATAATCCCTATACTTGACCCTACAGCAACTAGTAAATTTCGAGAAAATTTCTCTTTCATGTTTAGTAATGATAGTCTCATTGCGGAGAAAAATCCTAAATTTTTATTTTTAGCATTCTTTTTACAAACTTGTCTTTCTTCTATATGATTAAGTGTTCTTCCTTCCTCATCTCCTACAATCTCACCATTGTCAATTTTTACAACACGGCTAGAGTATGCAGCCACTTTTTCAGAGTGAGTTACCATAATTACCAACTTACCACGCTGTGCTATTTCTGTAATTATATCTAATACTTGATTTGTAGTCTCTACATCAAGGGCTCCGGTAGGTTCATCTGCAATAATAATATCTGGATCATTTACTAATGCCCTTGCTATAGCAACACGTTGTTTTTGTCCTCCCGATATTTGGTTAGGCTTTTTATAAACATGATCTTTTAACCCCATATCACTTAATACTTCTAACGCCCTTTTCTTTCTAGTTTCTGAATCTACATTAGATAAAGTCATAGCCATTGCTACATTATCTAATAAATTTAAATGTGGAATTAAATTAAAACTCTGAAAAACAAATCCTATATTTTCTTTGTGATAATTTACTAACTCCGATTCTTTGAATGTACCTATGTTTCTTCCTTTATATAAGAGTTCTCCTTCGAAATTTGAATCTAAACCTCCGATTAAATTCATCAATGTAGACTTTCCACTTCCCGATTCCCCAATGATTGAAACTAGTTCACCTTTATCAAAAGATACATTGATATTTTTCAAAGCGGTAAACTCTTCATTTCCTGCTAACTTATACTTTTTGTAAATATCCTTTAGCTCTAATAATGCCATGTTTGTCACCTCCATTTAAAAGTATTTTGAAATTATATCATATTTTTATGAATTAATTGTGAAAGTTTATTTCTTTGTAATAAAATACCGCTTCATAAAAAGAATTGTATTATAAAGTTATATTTATATATTTCCAACTAATATTTACCTATTCCTCAATTATTACCCTCGATATTAATAACTAAACATTGCGTACAGATGCAACCTTTTATAAAGTTATTTGTTTAATAATTTATCTTTTTATACAGTTTAAACTTCTTCATATATGGCTTTCAAAATTAAGCTTTTAAGAAACTACTCTTTGTATATAGAATCTTTAATTGCAACAAAAAAAGGAGTTAATAAATTTATAACTCCTTTAATATTATTCATTGTAATCAATTTACTTACAATATTATTACTATTTGTAAGCTTGTGTTTAACTGATTTTTAACTTTAAATATACATTTTTTTGATAATATATATGTTTTAATTTAATTAATTTATATTTTAGTTCTAACTATATAATAACTAAGTTATTATATAGTTAGAATAAAAGCCTTTTTGTAATTTAAATATTGTATTATAATATGTTTGTTTCATTATTTCTAATTCTCTATAGTTACATTTGATACTTTTTTCTTTATCTCAAATATAGCTCCGTTATTATCAATTTGAATCTCAGGTTTTCCATTTATATATTTTTCATCAATTCCATCAATATTAATTTTACTTCCTTTTGGAATAGTAACTTTTATGTCCCCAATATCTTTATTAATATGATATTCATACCCATCTTTAATATTTTTCAGATTTAATCTAATGTCTCCTATTTTAGAATTTATATAGCACTGTTTTATCTCTCCAGTATAAACTAAATCCCCAATATTTATATCCACATCTAATCTATCATAATCATCGTCTAATATAATATCTCCAATTTTACTTCTAACATCAAGAAAATTAATATTTTCAGGAATCATAATTATACTTTCAATATTTGTAGCAGTTATACTTTCCTTACTTTTGAATAATGGATTTAAATATATATCTCCATCTTGAACTTCACAGTAAATACTATCTAATGTGTCCTTTAATTCTTTTTCATTTGTTCCACTAAGTTTTTTATTCATAGTTATTATAACCTGTGAGGAACTATGTTTTTTTATTTTTAATAAACTACAATTATTCTTTATAACTAGCTTACATCCTTCAACTTTAAAGCTGTATTCTGACACTTCTTCTTTACTATATTCATTCCCATGTTCTTTAGAAAATCCTATTCCGCCTTTTATAAAAGTTTTTTTCATTATTTTCTCCCTTTATATTAACTGTACAATATTATTTTTTAGAAAGTTCATTCATAAGTTTAGAAAAATATGTATCTCCTTTTATTAAAGTTTCATAACTTCCTTTTTCTACTATTTCTCCATTTTTCATGGTATAGATGCAATCTGCTTTATTCAATAAACTTAAATTATGAGTTACTATTATCACAAGTCGTTTCTTTGACAATTCTTCTAAGATATCTTTCACTCTTTTTTCATTAATGGTATCAAGCGCTGCTGTAGGCTCATCAAAAATATAGACTAAAGAATCCTCAACTAAAGCTCTAGCAATAGATATCCTTTGCTTTTCTCCACCTGATAAATTAATTCTTTCATTTATTATAGTCTCATATCTCGACTCTAATTTATTTATTGTTTCTTCTAAATTAAGTTTTTCAATAACTTCTTTTATTTGTATTTCTTCTATGTTTCTTCCCATTTTTATGTTATCTTTAATAGATTTGTTTAGTAATTCTATATCTTGAGAAACTAAACTTATAACGCTTCTGATATCACTTACCCCATACGATTTTAGTTCTTTTTTATTTATGCTTATTTCTCCATCATATGAATTATAAAATGCACTTAATAATTTTATTAAAGAGCTTTTTCCTGCTCCAGAATCTCCTACAATTGCAAATATTCCTTTTGATGGTAACTTTAAATTAATATTATTTAAAGCATGACTTCCATTTTTATATTTAAAGCTAACATTTTTCATTTCTATTTCTTCAATAGATACAATATCGCTATTTCCATCACTAGATTTTTCAGTTTCTAAGTCAATATATTCATTAATTCTATCAAATATAGGCATTATACTTCGTATGTCTATATTGCTATTTAATATTTCATACACTGGTTGTACTAAAATTTGGAAGTAGGTACCTAGTGCAATTACTGTTCCTATAGTAATTGTTCCATTCATAGCAAAAAAACTTCCCATACCATATATAATAGATAGTGATGTTATCATTATTGCATTGCTAATGCTTCCCATTAGCATATTTAATTTTTTAAACTTAATATTATTTAAATAGTTTTGCTCTATTATTTCTTTAAATTCTTTTTTTACTTGATCTTCTCTATTAAAAGCTTTTATAGTGTTTATAGATCCCACACTTCTATTAATTTTTATGCATATTTGATCATAACTCTTTTGAATTTCTCTCGACATCGGAGTAAATTTTTTTGATATTTTCCAATTAAAGAAGAAATAAATCGAATATAAAAAAATAACTATTATTGTTACTTCCTTACATAAAAATAACATTTGAGTTATTACCATAGCTATTAAAATTATATTTTTTAAAATAACAATAAAAAAATTAGCAATAAATTCACTAATACTTTTCCCATCATTACTTATCCTAGAAACAATAGCTCCATTATTACTATTATCAAAAAAATCTATAGGTGCATTTATAATTTTATTGAACATTTTTTCTCTAAATAATATAGTCATCTTTTCACTAACACTCATAAATACTATATTTTTTAAATATCCAAATATCGGTTGGGATATACAAACACAAAAAAACATCATAATACCTATAATTAAATTCTTTAAAGAATTACTTGGAATTACGTTATCCACTAAATCTTTAAAAATTAATGGGACCTCAAATACGGCAATTGTATATAAAATAGTATATACTAGCCCTTTAAGCTCATACCATTTATATATTTTTGCTATTTTCCATAAGTCTTTTATAAATTTTTTCATATCTTCTCCCTAACGTATTTTTAAAATTATAGTTCCTTACTATTGATAACTTTTAGTAAGTTTTCATTATTAAAAATTACATTTTTTTCAAAGTCCTTAGTATTTAAAGCCTCATGAATAACTTTTTCTATACCATACTTATCAATTAATTTAATAAGTACACACATAGATATAAAGTATATATTTCCATGACTATAATCAACCTCATAAAAATTAATGTTGATGCTATTATCAAAATTTTGATTTTTAAAAGAATGATGTTGATTTGAAAAGTATATAGCTAGTCCTTCATTTAGCCAAGCAGGTAAATTTGTTTTTGATTTTAAACTTAATACTACATGAATAAATTCATGTAGTATTAAGTTTTCAACAGTCTCATTATTTGATGTGTTCCACTTATCATAATCTAAAATTAAAATAATATTATTGAAACTTGTCCCTATTACCCATTTAGGAACCTTTTTTTCAAGCAAATTCTCTAACTCTTGTAAATCATCAAATACATCTATTATAACTTTTTTATCAAAATCGAATATTTTTCTTATTTTATTTACTCTATTATAAAAATCTGAATAGTCTCTAATACCTTTTAATACTCTTAAATCTCTAGCGTAAAAGTTAATTTTATCCACAGCTACAACATCCTTTTTCACATTCCATATCTCCATTTTGTTCATATGTAGAAATTATTGTTTGCTCAAGACTAAATTTCCATTTTTCACACTTTGGATCATTATTTATTAATCCATTATATGGACATCCACCCATGCATATCGGTAATATTTCACATTCTATACATTTTTCATTTTCAAAAGGCGACCACATAATATAATCCATATTCATTGCATGCATCTTTTCTTCTGTTTTCTCATTGAGTTTAGCAACATTTCCAACTGCTCTATCTATATTTCCTATATCATTCCAACATTTATACATGTATCCTTCAGGATCAATTACATAAGCACCTGTATTATCAGCACAACAGTAATTTGCTTTTATACTTGGGTAATATGGATATACCCCTGCTACTTTGTATCCTCTTTCAAAAAGTACCTTTTGGTATTTACTATCTTCTTCTGCATATTCTTTTATACTTAAGCAACTGCTTGCTATAGAGCTACAAGCATCTGTATATGCACTAACATGACCTAAACTAATATTTGCACCTTTTAATCCTTTTTTCTCTAAAATTTGTAAAAGTTCCTCAATATGATCTATATTTGTTTTATCGATATTTATTCTTATAGCTACATTTGTAATTCCACCATCGATAAGTTTTTTTACATTGTCTACTATTTTATCAAATGTCTCATCCTTTGAATTTTTTAGTATTCTTCTTTGATTATGAATACTCGGAGGACCGTCTATTGTAATTTGAGCTCCATTAATTCTGTAATCTTTAAACATTTGAACAGTTTCATCATCGATTAAGTATCCATTTGTTACAATAAATGATGAGTAATGAACTCCTTCTCTTTCAGTTATCTCTATAACTTGCTTAGAAAAGTCCGCTATTATGTCTTTAGCTAATAGAGGCTCTCCTCCATACCAAGTAATACTAATATTTTTTTTACGTTTAGCATTTTCTTCTACCAATTTTATTAAAGAATCTTGAACTTCCTTACTAATCATTCCTGGTTTTGGAGTTTCATAGCAATAAGGACAAGCGAAGTTACACGCTAATGTTGGAGCAATTACTAATCCTAGACCACCTTTTGAGAATTTCCCACTATAATTTCTATACTTTATTAGTTTTAATTCATCTATTTCATTTTGAATTATAAAGTTTCCATCTGACATATTTCCAACTAACTCTTTCATGTTTCCACTGATTTTATCTGTATCTATATTTTCTATGTTTTCTAATACATTTAGAAATTCTTCATCTACTTCCGCTAACGCACAAGTTAAGCTATTAAATGCTATTGTTTTTCCATTTTCTAATTCTATTATTTTGTTGTATTTAGATTTTTTCATAGTTGATCCTTTCATCTCCCCAATATTGTATTTATACTTTTTTAAATGACTTCGTGCTTTAAACCTAAATTTTAATCATAAAATGTTAATTAAATTTACGCCTAACTGTATTAGTTATTAAAACTGTCGCAATTAGTGTTACAAACCATCCCACAATTGCTACTGCAAACATTAGTACATGTATATTTTGTACATATGCTTCCAATGTCAAAGCAAAATCCATCTCTAAAGTTTATTGATTTAATAATATATCTCATTTCATACTCTCCCTTTACCTAAAATTCATATTACTCTGTAATGAATAACATTATTCGATTTTTTAATTTCATATTTAAGCCTTATAGTATATCTACTTACTTTTAATAGTAATAACATATGTCTAGCTGGCACATCGATGGACATTCTGGACTAGTGTTAGAAGAACAGTAATATATGCACATAGTGAAGGCACAGTCTTCTGTACATAGACAAAACCCATGTCTATAACCTGTTGGTTTAACGATATATTTCATTTAGCCTTCTCCTTTCTCTAAAAAAAACCTGTACATGATAGAGACTCACAATTATAGGGCATGCAGCTACTATTAGATTCACAGTATCCCATACAGCTAAAATAGCAGTACCCTCTTTCAAATCTTTTTGATGGTTTTTTTATAAATTTCATATTTTGTTCCTCCTAATTTCACTTAGTAAAATTTATAATTCACTATGATGTATGGTAACTTATACATCCAGAGTTTGTTCCACATCCTGAGTAAGTTCCACAGTTCATTCCACATAAAGAACCACAATCTTGATTACAACTTAAAAAACAATATCCTTCTTCGAATTTTCTTGCTGGTTTTTTTATAAATTTCATTTGTATTCCCCTTCTTTTTAATTAAACTAAAATTAATACATAAATATATTACAACTGTATACACCACAATTAAATGAACAGTAATTATTACAGTCAATATCACAACTTAAAAAACAATATCCTTCTTCAAACTTTTTTGCTGGTTTTCTTATAAATTTCATATTTTTACTCCACCTATTTTTATTAGCAAAATTTATGTGCTCCCTATGCTGGGTGATAACTTATACATCCAGAGTTTGTTCCACATCCTGAATAAGATCCACAGTTCATTCCGCATGCAGAACCACAGTCTTGACTACAACTTAAAAAACAATATCCTTCTTCAAATCTTCTTGCTGGTTTTTTTATAAATTTCATTTTCTAATCCTCCTATTTTCATTTAATAAAACATATAGTTTCCATCTCTGTAGTCAACACATCCAGAGTTTGTTCCACAATATGATGTACAGCTAGTATAGCAATATCCCTCTTCAAATTTTTTTACTGGTTTTTTTATAAATTTCATTTGTATCCCCTTTTGAAATATAGTTGTAAATTCTATATCAAATTTTTTTAATTATTTAAAATCATTTGCATAAATCTTTATTATAATTTTCTAATTATTTAGCATTTACAGTATAAAAAGTGGAAAAGAAATTTAACATAAAAGTATAAACTTCATGCAATATAATCTAATTAATTACTTTTTTCTTTTCCACCTTAACAATTTATTATAAATTTAACTCTATAGTGTAAATCATTTATCCATCCCTTTAATAAGATGCCAGGAATATAAATTTAGTTTCCATTATTAACTATGCATCCATTATTATTAGTTGTACAAGTACCATAAGTACCCATACAGTTACTTGGACAATTCCCAAAACATTGATCTTTACATTCCATGCCAAAACAGAATCCTTCTTCAAATTTTCTTGCTGGTTTTTTTATAAATTTCATTAATATTCCCCCTCCTTTTTCATTTGATTAATTATTAAAATTCATTTTAAATTTAATTTCCATTATTAACTATGCATCCATTATTGTTAGTTGTACAAGTACCATAAGTGCCCATACAGTTACTTGGACAATTCCCAAAACATTCTTGGCTACATTCCCATCCAAAACAGAATCCTTCTTCAAATTTTCTTGCTGGTTTTTTTATAAATTTCATTAACATTCCCCTCCTTTTTCATTTGATTAATTTATTAAAATTCATTTTCACTTAAAATAGCCCTATATTTAGCTAAATTCAAGGAAATATGAAATTTTAATCTGTATATTTTTAAAAATTAAATCAATCTAATTCCTTGTATAAGGTTACTTTATTCCAAAATCTTATTGAATTCAATATTTAAGTATATGTTGTTGTTATATAGTATAAATTGCAGAAAAATTATAAAATTTGTAGTATTTTTAATATTTTTTATTATATATTTTTATCCTTTGCTTATATTTTTTAACATACAAAAGAGGTATTGCTATTTATCTAAAGATAAAAGTAATACCTCTTTTAATTATTTTTTTATAAACTATATAAGTTGCAAATGGTTATTTAATTTTATGAACATTTTATATTATTAATTGTAATTTCTAGTGTATATCTAATTACTATTTTTTATTAAATAAATCAGTCTATTATAAGTATTTACCGTCTCATCTGCTTTATTTTCATTAAACACAATTACTGAATCTTTGGTTTTGATTCTTATAAATGGATTTACATTTTTATGTGTATATACTTCAGACTCAAACTTATCTCCATTATTTGTATTTGGAGTATTACTCCCTGATCCTCCAGATAAAATTACTTTATCTAATAGTTCTACATCCATTATATTGTTTATTTTATATGTCTTATGGGTTATTTTAATCTCATTATTTTTAAATTCTATAGGTGTCAACGCTGAATCCATTTGTTTGAATAGAAACAATATAAATAAACCTATTATTATGAATATAGTCACCATAAAAACATATCCGTATTTTCTAATTCTTATCATATTAATTTTCCTTAGTTGGCCCCATTTTTAATTCTATATAGATTATAAATTTATAGTAGCCTCACCAATAAGTTTTGTTAAGTAATAATATTGTAAGAATTGTACTTACAATATTATTACTTCCTGTAAGCTTTTCTATTACTCTCTTTCAAATTCAAATAATATTAAATAAAATTAATATATTTGTTATAACTTTCATTTAACATTATTTCTTTATAAATAAAACATAATTATAACTTAGTTTTTTTAAAATTTTATTTATTAAATAACTATAATTTTAAATACTTTTTATCATTATTAAACATGGATTTTTCTCATCCCAAATTTCTTTTATTTCCTCTAGAGGATAAAACCCTACCCCTTCATAAAACTTTCGTGTATTTGCATAGTATTTATTTGAACTTGAATCTCCTATTGTCTTGACCATAAAAAATTTAACCCCACGATTGAATAAATTCTTCTGAACAATATCCACTAAAGATTTCCCTGTATATTTTTTATGATACTCCTTTAATACTCCTATAACGTATATTTCGGATGTATAATCATTATTGTCTTTTACACTTATAAATCCAATAGGAGCTTTTAAATCATATGCTACATAAAAATTAGTATCTTTTTACTCCCTCAACATATTCTACTATTGATTCCTCAATTCCAAACCAATCAGGTAGTTGTCTTAATATGAAGTCCGTAATGTTGGATTTAAGTTCACTATCACCTACTTCTATAGTATCAAACATAATTATCCTCCATTATTTTTAATCTTTCTTAACTTAATGTTATAAGTTTATCTTATAAGAGCGATATGTATCTATTTGCTTAAACCCTGTATTTAAAGCCACATTTAGCATTACAACATGCAGTCTCCCATGAAAAATCTACAATCTCTTTAATATTTTCTATTTTAGCCTCTATACTTTTTATAGTACAGAGCATCATAAATAGTAATCTAATTTTATCAAATTTTACTAACTAATATTCTTTATACTAAAAAAGGGAGATAACAATGTACCTCCCTTTTAATTGTTTTATTAAATATATATTTAAACTTAAATTATTAATTTCATCATTATCTCATCATCTTCAAAATTACCTATTTCTTTAAACCCTAATTTATTATAAATGTGAATTCCAAAAGGAGTACATTGATTATAATATACATATGCTTGCGCCAAACTACGAATAGGATGTGATACAAACTTCTCTTGGTCTTTTCCAAGCTTTAAATTAAAACACTCAACAAAATTGCTTTCATCAATCATTTTCAATTTTAATTCTTTATTCATAAATTTCCTCCATCGATTTATGGTGGAACTCCTAGTTTTCTATCCCCCTATTTTTTAAATAACTTAGTTCTAATGCATTGTATGTCATAATGACCAACTCCCTTCAATTTTTATATTATGATAAGAAATTTTTAATGATTACAATTAAATTTTATCATAGCTTAATTAACTATAAAATATTAACTATCATACAAATTTATATTTAAAAATATATTAATATTGATTTTCCAAGTAATTTATACAAATATTTGTTACATCAGGCCAACCTTAAACCCAATTCATTAAGATATTTTTCATTTATTCAGATAAATTTATTGAATTATAAAAGTGAATAGTAGTAGTGTATACACTTTTAATGCTATGTACATAACTATACTAAATCTTTTTTGGCGTAAATATTTATGGATACTTTTATAGATATTATTAAAATAGCTAAAGACATTAGTATTATAATTATGTATTTTACCAAATTAGGAACCCTATTTATTATATTTAAATGTATGTTTTTACTTTGAATCCATTTTACGATTGCTGGAAGTGAAAGTGGCGAAATTAAAACAAAGCAAGAAGATATATACTTTGTTTTTTCTGTTCCATATTTATACTGTATAGGAATATAAACTCCAAAGAAGATTGATATAACTAAGAACGATATTAATATAGAATTTATACTTAAAAAATTCATTTCTATAGGTGTTATTAAGGCTGCTAATATGTATAGTATATATGTGATGATAAATATGGATCCTATGAAGAGATATTTGGATTTAACTATATCTGAGCGAGAATATGGCATTGTTGTTAGTAATATGCAGCCTTTATTTTTTTCTTCTAGTCTAGATACCGATCCATATAATATAAACTCTAAAAACAGTATAGTAATAATGAAACTTATAAAACTACTATCAAACCCTCTTGTTTGATAGTTAATAAAAATCGGCCCTAAAATTGAAAATATTATTAAAAATGACCAAAAGTTTTTAATTATTATAAAATCTTTTTTTAGAAGGTTAAACATTCATAGTCTCTCCCTTCTATATATGCTAACATTATATCATCTATAGTTGGCTGTATCATTGTTATATCATACTTTTTATCATTAAAATTTGATATATCATGTGTAATGCCTTCAAAGTACTCTCCGTAATAATTTAAACTTATAAATGATTTCTTTACTTCTTCATTTAGTATACTTTGTTTTCCTTTAATAATTTTATGCGAATCTATCAATTTATCTTTCCTTTCGTTAAAAACAATTTGACCCTTATTTATTAATATTAACTTATCAGCTACTTTTTCTAAATCTAATGTTGTATGAGTGGCGTAAAATACCCCTTTGCCACCTTTTTCCATAAACTCTATTAGGATATTCATCAACTCTTTTCTTAATAATGTATCAATTCCACTGGTGGGCTCATCAATTATTAAAAATTTTGCTTTATGAGAAAGTGCTACTGCAATTGAATATTTCATTCTCATACCTTTTGAAAGAGTCTCTATCCTTTGATTTAATTTTAAATTAAATCTTTTTACATAATTCTTAAAAATTTCTTCATCCCAATTTTCATATGCAGAAGAAATTATATTTTTCATTTCGTTTAAAGATATATGATTGTAAAAATATCCTTCATCTAATACAACCCCTATGATATTCTTAATTTCATTTTCATTCATGTTTATATCTTTTTCAAAAAAACTTATTGCTCCACAATCCTTAAGTATTTGTCCTAAAATAGTCTTAATTGTTGTTGTTTTTCCAGATCCATTGACTCCGATAAATCCCGTTACACAATTTTCCTCTAATGTAAAACTTACATTTTCTAAAGCAAAATCTCCAAAATCTTTTTTAAGTCCTTCAACTACTAAAATATTTTTCATTTTATTCACCTTTAAAAATTTAATTCCATGTTCACTCTTTTAATTACTATAAAAACTTCTCTGCTCACAATCTTTAGTCTCTAATGATTTAAATATAGGGTCTCCTAAATTTAAGAAGTCCTTTATATATTCAGATTTTTCATGGTAAATGTCTTTTATACTCTTTTCAAATAGGTTTCCTATCCTACTATTAAAGTAATCTATTTTATCCATTGTACAAATATTTATATCCCCATTATAAGAAATTGCTACATGAGGAGTTAAAAATCCAAAACCTTTACTTCTAAACCTTCTTCCTTCTGTCAAAGATACATTACTTTTATATTTTTTGTTTATTTTTCCTAATATGTCATTTACACACTTAAAATCATGTACGCTTAAATATAGTTCACTATCAGCGGTTTCTGCCCTTCCTCTAAAAATGGCAGAAGTGATTGCATAATCTCTAACCCCTAAATTATGTACCCACTCTGCAATATCTTCAATTTCATGGATATTTTTTCTTGTAACTATTGTTTCTACCTTCATTTTTACGTTATTCTTAGCAAGTTTTATTATATTACTTTTTACTGTATCTAAAATATTTGGAATTTTAGAAAACCATGTAAAATAATCATTATTTAAACTATGTAAATCAACTTTTGTATATATTTTCGAACTATTTTTAATAATTATATCTACAACTTCATCTGATATTCCTACTCCATTTACCAATAGTGATATATTATCAAAGTCTAATTTAATTGCGTGTAATAATATTTCTTTAATATTTGTATAAACTGTAGATTCTCCACCTGTAAACTCTATTTTTTTAACACCTATATTTTTTAAATCATGCAACACTCCTTTTATATGTTCCAGTGTTATACAATTTGTATCTATACAGCTAAAATTCCCAAAACAATGCATACACTTTATATTGCATCTATTTGTTATTTCAACTGATGCAACATGTGGGTATATGTACTTTTCTATTATATTCATATTAATTTTTTGTGTAGACTCTTGTTCATTGATTTTAATTCCATACAAATTTGTTATCTTATTTAAAAACATAGATAATTTATCTCTAGTCTTTTTACTACTTTCATTATGCTTTGTTGATAGTAAGTATATAATTTCTTCATATGTTTTTGTTCCATCGATTAACCCTATTATTTCTATAGTGTTGTTATTTAGTTTGTAAGTCTGAATGTCATCTCTAGTTAATCTTTCATTTTTATAATTATTTTTTATGGCTAATAATGATCTCCCAGTCTCATATTTTCTTATTTCTAAATCCTTATTCCAATATAAATATTTATTGACCATAACGTTCCTCCCTTTAATTTAACTTTTAAGTTTAAATCTTTACCTCAGGTAATTTAATTTAAAAAATAAAGCCTAAGTCTAAAAATTTAAGTTTTTATAAGTTTGATAAAAGAGATTTATAAAAAACAATTTAATAAATTTTTCTTTATTGTAAATGTCTTATAAGTTGTTTTCCCTTTCACAGTTATAAAATATCACTGTAAATTTTAATCATCAATAAATATACATAACTTGCAAGTATATAGTATAACTTGCTTCAAAATTCATAAAAATGTGAATACATGCTATATAAAAAGTTTATTATCCCTTTAATAAAATTCAGCTTAAATCAATCAAATATAGTTATAAATTGGTTCTTTATTTCAATTGTTTCATGCGTAAAAAAGAACTAACTTGGCTTTTATTAATAAAAATCGAGTTAGTTCTTTTATTTAATTAAGAAACTTATTTAGGGTAAATAAAGAAACTTATTTAGGGCTTTTTAATTTTTTTGGTACTTCTGGTTGGTGATTATACCATAGGCAAGTTTTATTAGCAGATAAATTCGCTACAGACATAGCCATACCTCCAACACATTTCATGCTTTTATCTAACAGTTTTTTCATATTTGGTGTCCCCCTTATTTTTAATTACTTGTAAAAAAAGCATAAAGTTTATCCAACACAGTGCTAATGCGCTATACACCGTATACTCATATACTTGTTGGACTTGTGAACCTATAATTGTAAATAATAAGAATACTGTAACTCTAATTCTTGCTTTTTTTTGATTTCTAATTAATTCATCATTGCTTAAAGGATTGTTAGCATGCTCCGCAGGTGATAATAAATATATACTAGTCCAATTAATTGTGCTTATAGCTATTATCATCACTTTTAAGTGTATGTTGTGTATGCTATCGGCAATTAGAATAGTCGCTAGGTACATACACAGAAATGTCAAAATACACTTTGTATGACTACTTGCATGATATCCACCTGAATATTGTCTAATGTAGCAATAACATCCTACAAAGACTAATGTTTGTAAAAACTTATTTAGAATAATTCCTAGAGCTAGTACTAAAATTGAATTTATTAGTGAAGAAATTAATACTTCAAGTCCATAGGAACATACCTCAGTATCTTCACTTTCTATCAAATTTCTATCCTCTAAAAAATATGCTATCTTATCTGACAAAAGCTTTATCATATTGACTCCCTTGAAATACTTTAATTATTTTATAACACATAAAAATCTAAAAGTCTTAATTTTAGTATAACTTGTCATTATACAGTACAATTGGTATTAAAATATTCAAAATAAACTTATCCTCTGTGTAATCTATTACAACTTCTCCATTATATTTTTTTACTGATTGCTTGATACTTTTTATTCCTAATCCATGTAAAAACTTATCTTTTTTATCTGTAATAACTTTTCTATCTTTAATATTTATCTTATTAGCCTTAGAATTTTCTGCTTTTAATACAAAGAAACTTTCTATTATCTTACCTTCCAAAAATATATACTTATTACAATCGTTTATCTTTTCACATGCTTCAATAGAGTTATCTAGCACATTTGAAAAAATACTACATATATCTTCTAATTCTATAAAGTTACATTTAGTAAAGTTTATATTACAATTGAAATTTATATTGTTTTTATCACAAATTTCTTTCTTATCACTTAAAATTATATCAAGTAACATGTTTCCACTATCAAATGTGTTATCATAGCTTTTTAGCTGATTTTCTAAATTACTTATATAGTTATTTGAACTATATCCATTTTCATTGAGTTTTTTTATGCATATAATATGATTTTTCATATCGTGATATAACTGCCTTGTTTTTAATTGATTGTCTTTAACTTTCATATAGTACTTATACTGCATATCTACACTTTTTTTCATTACTTTATATTCTGCCAATAACTTATTGTCTCTTCTAATTTTTCTTATAACTAAAATAATTGAAATGTTTGATAAAAATAACAATATAGAAAAGTTTAATATATGTATTTCACTTATTAAACCTTGTTGAGAAAACTTAAATAAATATTTAAACACAATGAAAAATGATGTAATGTTACCAATTATCGGAATACCTAGACAAAAAATATCTTTCTTATTTATTTCAATTTCACTTTTAATTATCTTGTATATAACTATATAAAAAATTAATATAATTTTTCCTAATATAATAGATTCCAGCCTATAAACATTATTTGAAAGCAGATTGCTCATATCATGAATAGAGTTAGCCCTTATTATAAGACTCATACTTAATGCATCTATCCCTAATAAAACCATCCAATACATCAATATGTTTACTATACCTGTGTAAAAATCTATATCGTAAGTTGTAATGTAAAAAACAAAAGTTAATACTATAGATATTGTTATTCTACTATTCGGATATACTTCTGTATGTAATAAGAACAGCATAAAAACTATAATAAATAGCATAATTATGTTTATTTTAATTTTGCTAATCTTTTTTTCACTTGTATAATCAAAAATTTTTTTACATCCCCATAATTCTATTATTGATGAAATTGTGATAACACTTTCCCAAAATAAACGGCTCTTTAACATAACGAGCTCCCTAATAAGCTAGTAAGCCTAACTTTAAACTCTTTATATTTACCTCTGCTTACAGGAATTTCAATATCATTGATTATTATAGAATCATTTCTTAATTCATTTACCTTCTTTAAGTTTACCAAATAGCTGTGATGACACCTAAAAAAGTTATAATTTAAAAGTTTTCTTTCAACTTTTTTCATACTAACTTCAATTGTATAAGTCTTGTCCTTTGTGTATATAGTAACTTCTTTTCTTTGAACCTCAGCATATAAAATCTCGTCTACTTGAAGAACTATAGTTTCTTTTCTAGACTCTATAGATACTATACTGTGTCTGTTTAAATATTCCGATATACAAAGCTTTAATTGTCTTTTAATTTCTTCATATTCAAGTGGCTTAAGTAAATATCTATAAGCCTTAACCTCATATGCTTCAAACACATACTGAGCTATAGCTGTTGTAAAAATTATTTCTACATTGCTATCAAACTCTCTAATTTTTCTAGCTGTATCCATTCCTGATAAATCATTCATTTGGATATCTAAAAACAAAATATCTGCTTTCTTAGGATAAGATTCTAATAACTCTTCTCCTGATGAAAACTCTAACAAATTGTACTCTAAAAACTCTTCCTCTAAAACCTTACATAGAAAATCCCTTAAAATAGATCGATGTACAAAATCATCATCACAAATAATTATTTCTAAACTCATAAAAACCTCCTTATTAAAAGTCAATCCATACTTATTTTTTCATCCCATTTCTTAAACGCCTGTTGTATACAACTAACTTCATACAGTACAGATCTTAAATTAAGTTTTTATTTCTGAATTTCATTTATATTTAATTTTAAGTGTATTTACACATTTCTTATTAGTCAATTTATATTAATTTCTATTTTTAGTCTACTGTGTTAAGTGAGTTGTTATATAGCTACATAACAACTCACGCTCTATTTTCCATATCGGTTTTAATTTCAAAATTTTTAGTCTTTTCTATTTATATTTCTAGCAAAATGTATCTACATATATCTGATATTTTATTTTCTACAGCCTTATTCAATATTTAAAGAGTGTAATATTCATACGTTTATTAAGGTTAATATTTTTTATTGAAATATATATTGCTGACAATAATATTTAGTATGATTGTAGTTATAAGAAGTAATAAAGATCCAAGTGACACCATACTTAAAGTATCCATCATAGCTGTCCAATCCTCTATATTTACTAAATGATTAATATAAAAAATTTGTAAACATAGCGATATGCCACACGCACTAAAACTGGCTATAGATATAATCCCCCAATATCTATTTCCAACCTTATTTTGCATTATGATATTACACATTGGAAGTATACATGCAATTAATCCAAACAGTAAACTCCCCCTATTTAATAACCCATAATCCATAATAAATTTTTCCTCCTAAAGTTCTCACTTATATATATTTTAAGTGAGGCTAATTATCATTATTTAGTAATTAACAACTTTGATTATATTATATATTTCATTATATTACCAATTATAAATTTATATAGTGATCTTAGCTGTAGTTCTTAAGCTGAATATGTATACTTAATATTTAAGTTTTTATTAATATCCTAGTTCTCATTTTTAATAATGATTTAATATTTTTTATAATTACAATTTAAAATATTTTTTATTTTTGTCACAAATTGTCGTAATTTGTCATATCATATATTAGCTTTAAATTTAAAGCAAATTTTAATATGAGGTGTTTTATTATGGAAATAAAATTAGAAACAACTTGTGATCAACAAACATTTTTAACTGCACCAACATGTACTGAACTTATGGCATTACCTATGGTTGGGATTTATAAAGGATCATGGGGTGTTTTGTCTTGGGATATAGACGTAAACATAGCTGAGTTAAGATTTAAAGTAACTTTAGCTTTATGGGGTATAACTATTGTTAATGTAGAGTTAAGCCCACAAAACCCTAAAATAGATGTAGGATTTAAAGATTTCCTAGAGGGTGAACTTGGTTTAGATGTTAATAGCAAAGAAATATATTTTGCAGGAACATTATTTGGATATAAAATAAGATTAGTATTATTTAGATATTAATTTGTTAGTAACGCTTAAAATACTTTAAAGTATTTTAAGCGTTTTTTCCTTTATAAGTTTACATACTGTTTTAAATATATAAAGTATACCTAATTTCGTATTTATATTTAATCAATTTTCAGTTATATAGTTATTTACGCTTTATAATAAAATTAAAAAGTTTAGAATATAGCAAATTAGGAACAACATACAATTAGTTTAGTTAATATAATTTAATTATCACGTGATGAAGGTAGGTGCTAGCATTGAACTATAGTGATGTTATGTCACAGTGTATTGAATTCATAGAAGAAAATATAAATAGCGAACTAACACCAGATTTAATTGCAAGTCAATGTGGATATTCAACTTTTCATTTTTGTAGAATATTTAATATTTGCCAAGGTATTACTTTGATGGACTATGTGAAAAAAAGAAGATTATCATTGGCAGCTACAAAGTTATTTGATGGAAATAGAATTATAGATGTAGCGTTAGAATATGGATTTGATACACATAATGGATTTTCAAAAGCATTCAAAAAAGAATATGGATTTACTCCTACACAGTATGTAAAACGTATGGAGGACTATTATTTTAACAAAGAATCAGTATATAAAATTGGAGGTTATATTATGAATCCTGTCATTGTAAGTAAACCTGCATTTAAAGTTGCAGGGTATGGTATACAAACAAATATTTCGAATTGCAATTTTACTAAAGATATTGCTTCATTTTGGAGCAATTACAGTGGTGAAAATTTAGAAAGCAAAATGTATGAAATTTTAAAACCAGATAAACATGGTGAGGTTGGTGTGTTTATACCATCTAATGATAGAAATGGAGATGCCATATACCTTATGGGTATAATAGTTAATGACTTTGAATCTGTTTCAGAAGATATGATTACAATAGAAATTCCAGAAGCAACATATGCAGTTTTTACAACTCCACCAGTGGATACAAGTAACGATTCATCTCAAAATGATTTTGCAAAAACAATAAAAGCTACTTGGAAATATATATTTGAAGATTGGTTTAATGAAAGTGATTATGTATTTGATGAAGATAAGATAGATTTTGAACTTTACGATGAAAGATGTCACTTTAGAAAAGATACAGTTATGGATATTTATGTTCCTGTGTTAAAAAAATAGTTTTTTAATTATATAAGTTTATAAGTAAAAAGAGCAATATTTAAATTGCTCTTTTTATTACTCAAAATATATCTATAACAATATTAATGGATTATTATTTATCTATCTCTTTATAATTTAAATATGTTTAATTCACATATAAATAGTTCTATCAAGATTATTTCTTATATACTATAAATAAGTAGCAATTTACAAGTTCATTAATTGTATTTTTTAAAGGAGTGGATATTTAATGTACAAAGAGTTATATGATATTCCAAGTTTCAAGAATTGGAGAGTAATTAAAAAAGTAAATGAAGGATGGTCATCTGATTTAAAGTTTTATATAGAAGATTATGAAGGAAATAAGCTACTATTACGTGTTAATGATATATCTAATTATGATAACAAACTAAAAGAGTTTAAATTTATAAAAAAGTGTAATGTATTAGAATTTTCAATGTCACAAGCTCTAGAAATTGGTATTTGCAATAATAATAGCAATGTATATATGATATTAACATGGGTAGAAGGATTTCCTCTAAATAATGTAATTAGTAATTTTAATAAAAATGAACAATATAAACTTGGCTTGCAGGCAGGCAAAATACTAAATAAAATACATTCGCTAGAACTTAATCCGTCAGATAATTTAATTTCTCATAGTAAAAAAGATCAGATTTTAGATAATCTTATTAAATATGAAAATAGCATAAATCGTGTAAAAGGAGATCAATTTGCAATAAATTTTGTTAAAAATAATATTGAAAAAATTAATTCATTACATACAGTGTGTAAGCATGGTGATTATCATGTTGGGAATTTGGTTTTAACTCCATTAGATACAATTGGAGTTATTGATTTTAATAGGTGTGGATATGGAGATAGGTATGAGGAATTTCAAAGAGTACAAAGTTTTAATGTTGAGGCTAGCATTCCATTTTCAATTGGCCAAATCCATGGATATTTTGATGGAAATCCGCCTATAGATTTTTGGAACATTCTAGCTGTATATGTAGCTTATAACTCATTAGGTTCAATAATATGGGCTGAAAAATTTGGACAGAATGATATCAATGGAATGAAAAAACGCTGCTTTAATACTTTTGATGACTACAGTAACTTCAAAGAAATTGTACCTAAGTGGTATCTACTTAATAGTGAAAAATATTTATAATTTTCTATAATAAAAATCGAAGTGTTAAAATATATATTTTAACACTTCGATTTTTAAATTTGTATATAAGAATTCTAATTATACATTACTATTCCAGTTAGTAAAACTCCAACAAAAACCATAACAACTGTGCTGCAAATCGTTACGAAGTTTTTAACTTTAACTTTGTTTTTAAATAATTTTTCAATTACTTTATAAATACCTATTCCAATAAGTCCTCCAACAGTATTTGTAATTATATCAGTTGTATCCGTAGCCCCTAGCCCTAATATATACTGAATGCATTCAAAGCCTAAACTTGTCCCAATTATGATGCAAATATTATTAGATATTTTAGATGTTGGATTAATTATATTTAAATAAATACCTAGTGGAATAAATAATATCACATTTCCTATAATATCTAGTTTATTAAAATTACCATTAATTATATCATTAAATGGAATTAGATTAACTGATCTAAAATATTCCCTATTTCCAAATAACTGTAATGGAGATGAATATTTAAATAAAATCTCCCCTACTACAACTAAAACATAAAATACAAACCCCGCAATAAATAAATTATTAATTATCTTTTTCATTTTATACCTCCCTCGATGTTATATTTTACCAAAAATTTAATAAAAAAGATAATATTTTAAATTTAAAAAAGTTCCCTCATGTCGTATTTATATAAAGTTGTATTAGTTATTTTTAAAATCTACCTTACATATTAAATAATAGTATAATTAAATATATCCAGTTTTTGTAATTAAGTAATTATCAAATAGTAAAAGTTTTAAGGGGGAAATAATGAAAGAAATTAAAATTTGGAAAATGGCTTTAATATGGTTTGGAACAACCTTTTTAGTCTCTTTGGGAGAAATACTATATTCGTTATCAAGTTTTGGCATGGCCTTAAGTAATATACAATTTGCTTTTATTATGTTTTTATCAATACTAGTCATAACATTAATATCAGGAAAGGTAAATCCAAACTTAGTAAAAGAACGATTTTATAACTTCAAAAAAGTCTCTAATACAAAAGAAATATTAAAAGTGGTATGTACTCAGATATTTTTATCTTTTGGTCTAGCTAATTTAAGTATTGGAATTTTAGCAATTGCTAATCAAAATAAAGCTTTAGAACTTCTAAATGATTCTTGGGGAAATCCAACTAATTTTATGGATTTGATACTTCTTCTTATTGTATTAGTAATATTAGCTCCAATTTTAGAAGAAATAGTTTTTAGAAGAGTTCTTTTTAAAAGGCTCAACATGAGATTTAGTTTTGTTTTTTCATCAATTGTATCTTCTTTAATATTTGGTATTGGTCACGAAACTTTAGGGATATTAGGCGCCATAGCTTTCGGTATTGCATGCTGTGTTCTATATAAAAAGTATACTAATTTAGTGGTATCCATCTCAGTACATTCACTAAATAACTTATTCGCAGGTATTTTTACAGCTATAAGTTATTTTACTGGTACATTAAACATAAAGGTAACTAATATTACTAACTTGGAGATTGCATTTTATTTAATATCTGGTGGATTAGTTACTCTAATAGGTCTAGTAATCTTTATTAAATTTATTATTAAAAATAAGAAGTACCTAGTATCAAATTAAATAATATAGAAGAGTTCCCTCATGTCGTATTTAATATAAAGTATTTAATGAAAGGCGTTATCTTATTTATAGATAACGCCTTTATAAACTTAATCTATGGTATAAGTCTATGTCTATCTCTTGTTATAAGAGTTGCTTCTCTTACATTTTCAAGTCCTAATATTTTACTAACGATTCGTTCTAACCCTATTGCTAATCCACCATGTTTAGGAACTCCATATTTAAATACCTCAGTATAACTTAAATAATTTTCAGGATTTAAATCTTTATATTTTATATTATTTATTAACATATCATAATCATGAATTCTTTGACCTCCCGTAGTAATCTCAATTCCTCTAAATAGTAAGTCAAAGCTATGTGTTTCATTTTCTCCACATGGCATAGTATACATTGGTCTTTTTACCCTTGGATAGTGAGTTACAAATATAAAATCACTACCTAATTTTTCTTTAGCATATTCACATAGCAATTTTTCTGCCTCTGGGTCTAAATCATTTTCTAAATTTGTTTTATTGTGTTCTTCTTTTAAAATCTCTATAGCCTTACTAAATTTTATCCTTGGAATACTTACATTTATATTAGGAAGTTCTACATTTAGTAAATTTAAATATTGTTTAGTTTCTTTTTCTAATTTATTTATGATAAATTTTAATAACTCTTCTTCTAAATTCATAATATCTTCTTCATTTTCAATAAATCCAAACTCTAAATCCATACTTACATATTCATTTAAATGTCTGTTTGTATCATGTTGTTCAGCTCTATAAACATGCCCAATTTCAAATACTTTTTCAAATCCAGCTGCAACCATCATCTGTTTATAAAATTGTGGACTTTGAGCTAGATATGCTTTATTCTCAAAGTACTTAACTTCAAAAACTTCAGTTCCACCTTCTGCTCCTTCTGAAACAAGTTTTGGTGTGAATATTTCAGTAAAACCTTCACTAATCAAGTATTCTCTAAACCCATTAACAATTACATTTTGTACTTTAAAAATAGCATTTATTTTTTCATGCCTTACGCTCAAAACTCTGTTATTTAGCATGGTAACTAGATTTATATTTAAATCTTCTTTATTTATTTCAATAGGAAGTTCATTTTTACATTTACTTGTTATATCAAATCTACTAACTTCAATTTCAAAGTTATTTAGTTTATTGTTGCTCTCTTTTACCCTACCAGTTATCGATACAACCGATTCTAACTTAATATCTTCTAACTTAACTAAGTTATTATCAATAACGCATTGAACTAATCCAGTTCTATCTCTTAATATTAAAAACGTTATCGATTTCAAAACTCTTACACGGTGTATCCACCCTTCAATTTTAACTTCATTATTTATATAGTTATTTAATTTATTTATCAAAATTCTTTTCATATTATTAATCCTCCTTATAATTTAATTGTGTATAAAAAAGCCCCTTGAGATATTAATCTCAAGGGGCGAAGGTTCGCGGTACCACCCTTTTTGACTTATATTATAACTTTATCAAGCAAAATAGTTCCATAGAATGGGCCCTATTCTATAATAATAAAAAAAGCTTTCACTTCTATGATAGAAGTGAAAGCTATATTCACGGTGCCATTCTACTTGACTAAAGTTAAGTAACTCTAAGTCATCTCTTATTACATATAACGGTGTAACCCGACTCATCCTACTTTATTTCAGATAAGTTTCTCTGGGATGTCTTTCAATATTTCTTTTCTCATGGAGCTTTCACCGCCCTCCACTCGCTTTGGATACTTAGTAAATATTTACTCTTCCCTTCACTGAATTTTTAATATTATTTTACATTATAGTATGCCTTTTATTTTAAAATGTCAATCATTATTTTTGTAAAATATATATTAATATATGTAAAAACTAGTTTTTAGCCTACTCAAAATATACATCCTTATACAAATCTCCAGCTAAATCTGCTAGCTTATTTTTATCTATAACTTTATATCCTAATTTATCTTTATCTAAAATATTCTTTCCAATCAATGAATTTAAAGTTCTTAATAAATGCCTATAACTACTTCCTAGATTTTCTGCTACACCTGATAAACTTTCATCAAAATCTACATATTCTATTTCAGAATTAGGTTCTATCATTAACTCATTTATGTAGCTTGCTAATCTGTTTTCAAGTGGATACAGCAAGTTTATAGAACTACTCGTACTTATATCCGCTAACTTTCCTGCTAAGCGTAAACAAGAAAATCTTAAAAACTTACAGTCATTTATAAGCTTAACTCTCGCTGTATCCATAGGTATGGCTAAACAATTACATGTACTTAGTGCTTGCAATGTACCTGAAGCTACTTCTTCATTTATAAATTCCAAGTCTCCTATAACTCCAAGTGAATTATAAAAACTAAGAAGGGAAGACTTTCCATTTGGCAATGTTTTAAATACTTTAGCTTTTCCTTCAACTAAAAAAAGAAAATATTCTAGCTCCTCACCTTCTCTACATAAATACTCGTTTTTTTCAAACCTAAGAAGTTTCATATCATCACTCATATCTTTTTCAAACAATTCATTTATTTTCAATTTATTATAAAATGTTTTTATAATAAACTTGTCATCTATTTTTTTCATATAAACACCCCCTTTCATAAATATACATAAAAAATTATATCTCTATATATGACATATGTCATTATTAATACTTTCTTTCTATGTTATATTATTTATTAATCTAGCATGGAGGTAAAATATATGAATTATTTAATTTCAATTTTAACAGGTGTAGTTTTATCTATAATGGTTGTCTTAAATGGGGACCTTGGTAATGCAACTGGAAACTATATTTCTAGCGTCATCATACACTTTGTAGGTCTTATTGGGATTATAATATTACTTGTAGTAACTAAGTCTAAGATAAAAACTCTTAAGGGAATACCTTTTTACATGTTCTCAGGAGGGCTTATAGGTATATTAACTGTACTGTTTACTAATATTAGTTTTACAAATCTCGGAGTATCACTTACTGTTTCATTAGCTTTATTAGGTCAATTAGTTACATCTATTGTTATCGATCACTTTGGATACTTTGGTTTGGAAGTTAATAAATTTGAAAAGAAAAAAACAATAGGGTTCGGAATAATAATATTAGGTATTTTTATTATGACATTGTAGGAAGAGGGGTATTATTTATGTTTTATATACTAATAGCTATACTATCTGGAATTGCAAATGTAATTTCAAGATCTGTAAATTTTGTTCTATCTGAAAAATTAGGAGTTTATCAAAGCACACTATTTAACTACATATTTGGTCTTGCTGGATCAATATTAATATTATTTATAAGCGGGGAAACTTCTAAATTATTTGCATCTACGTCTTATGAGGCTAATTGGTTTGCTTATACCGGCGGGCTTGTTGGTGTGGCAATAGTATCTTTACAGGTATTTTTATCATCAAAAGTTTCATCATTTTATTTAACTTTATTATTATTTGTGGGTCAATTATTTACTGGTATAATTTTAGATTTCATATTGTCTGGAAAAATATCTGTTTTGCAAGTTGTTGGAGGTATTTTAGTTATTATAGGACTTGCTTATAATTTATATATTGATAGGATTGAAGAAGTTGAGGTCGCATCTGAGTAAATGATGCGATTTTTTTATATCATAGAAAAATAATAATTAGGAAATGCTTTAGAAAGGTTTTGGAAAGATTAAAAGCTTAGAATAAACTCACTGGATACACAAATATAAAAATAATTTAACCTGTTAAATCCAATGCAATTTATTTTTTGCTTTTTTAATTATTATCAAAAAATAAGAATGTATGGAATATATTAAATTTTAACTCTCTTAACTAAAATATTGTTTTATTAAACAAATAAAAAAAGAGGTGTATATTATGAATCAAATTATAACAAAATATCAACTTAAGCTTTTTCCAGTTATAGTATCAATGCTATTATTATTAGTTACATTTAAAATTGATTTAATTAAATCAGATACTATGGGACTATATATGTTTAAAATTGTATCAGTTCCTTTATTATCTATTATTAGTTTAGTTATTGCTTTTGGAAAAAGTGGACTAAATGATGTATTTTCAAAGCCTATAAAGCCTTTTAAGAATATAGCGGTATGGTATGTAGTGTCTTTAATAGCTAGCTTGATTTCTGGTATTTTACTAACAGTAGTTTTCAAACTTAATTTACACGGAAATCCAGGGTCTGAACATGTTGTTCAAACACTTATATCTTTACCTTTTGTATTATTATTTGAAGAAGTAATAAGTATATTTGTTCTTTTAGTTATTTCAAATTTTACTTATAAAAAAACTGATAACTTAAAGTTAGCTAATACAATTGGAATTGTATTAAGTTCTATATTCTTTGGATTATTGCACTATTCTACTTACTTTAATGGTAATGTAATGCATACACTTATTCATATTCTTTTTGTTCAAGGCTTAGCTAGGATATTTTTCAACTTGTCAGCACTAAAGTCAAATAGTATTATTGTTCCATGGATTGTCCATGTTGTATTTGACTTTACAACATTTGGATTAGGTACAGTTATGTTATTTGCTCTAATGTAAAATAAATAAATCTTCGTTATTACAAAAATAGCTCTAGGTAAATAAAATTAATACCTAGAGCTATTTTTATATAAAGTTCACCACATTCCACTTTTAACCTAATAATCGTCTTTTACTCCGATTTAACTTCTACTTGTCCTGTCCAAGATCCTGATATTTTCCCAATCTTACTAATATTAATATCCAAATTCACAGGATAATCTATAGGATTAAATCCTGCAAATGTAATAGTACCTTCATTCTCAGCCCCAACTTGTCTTATCCCAATATCTAAAGATTTGTTTCCTTTCTTCAATTCAAAAGGTAATCCATCTGTAGATTCTAAAAACTGCAGTTGTGATGCTTTATCAACTTCTTTTCCTAAATATACTTCAGGAGCCTCTACTTGTTTTCCATCAACTATACCATCAGATTTTAACTTTAATCCTTCTGTATCATATTCGATAGGGGCTAAGTTTCCATTTACAGTTTCTATTTTATAATTTACAGATACACGACTTTCAGCAGTGTATAGCCCTGTTAAATGTACGATAATATCTTTGTCTTTAATTTTAATATCTAAAGGTTTAAATTTGCCTTCTTTTGTAGAGTCTACTACAGATCCATCTTCACGTACTAATCCTTTATTAACAACATCATCTTCTAGTACATGCTGTGAAAATAAATTATATGTAGCTATTGCAACTCCTGAACATCCTATAAATAGCAATAATGATGCCGCTGCTACTGTACTAAACTTTTTCATTTTATTCATATTATTGAATCTCCCTTTTATTACGTTTGATTTACTTTTTCTATCTAATTTTGAATTAAATGTATACCACGCTACTTCAACATCTATTTTATTTTGTAAATCACTCTGATTTTCTAAGCTAGTTCTATAGTCATTAACTTCTACTAATTCATTAAATTTATGTTGACAAACTTCACATTCATCTAAATGCTTTGAAACTTTTTCCATCATATCTAAAGACAGTTCTCCATCTATATAAGTCTGCAATTCTCCGCTTTCATAACATTTCATATAGTTACCTCCCTTTTCTTTCTGTGTGTACTTTCTTAAATTTATTTTGAGCCCGTACAAGCATTGTTCCAATAGAAGACTTTTCTACTCCTAATATTTCAGCTATTTCTTTATATTTAAAGCCTGAGTATCTTAAAATTAAAATTTTCTTATCTTGTTCCCGTAACTCATTCATTGTACTTCGCACATCCTCTATTTCTTCTTTTTTAATGTATCTATCATCTAATGTCTGTACATCTATAGTTTCTAAATTTAAACTTGCTTTCTCTATTCTTAACTCGTGCCTTTTTTCTGACCTAATGTGATTATATGAGCTGTATATAGATGTCTTAATAAGCCACGCTTTAATATTTTCAATTTCTTTCCAGTTCGTTTTATATAGTTGTATAAATACATCTTGAGCAATATATTCTGCAACTTCTTGATTTTTAACAATCTTCATAACGTATTTAACTACATATGTATATTGAGATTTAAAAATTTCCTCAAATGTCATAATTACTGTAACCACCTCCTAGTGTTGCTGATATATATCAATATTTTAAATCTATTTTCTATAGAAAAATTTTACTACTATTATTTTTAGTCTTACATATATATAGAAACCACATCCACATTTTTTATGACACTTTTTTTAATTTTTTATTTAAATTCAAATTTTTATCCTTTATTTCTTTATATTAGTACTATATTAAAACAATTATTATATCAATTTTAAATTTAAACTACTATTACTTAATCTTTGTAAATGCACCTTACACAAACACTCCTCATATACTGTTATTAAATCTATAAAAGGAGTGATATCTATGTATAATGGTCAATATCCATGGCCTTACTGGCCTAATATGCAAATGTTTAACATGTGCCCATATCCCTTCTGGGGTTACCCTCAAATGCAAAATATGAACCCCTATAGTTTTTGGGCAAATTCATCAATGTACAACCAAGGATTTCAAAGACCACTTCCTCAATTGAAGGATTATGGTCCTAACCCATTTGTAATTAATATTGATGAGGCAACTGAGCAAAACAATACTTTCCGTACTGCTTTATGGACAGGAACTGATTTGCAAGTTACGTTAATGAATATAGATATCGGAGATGACATAGGGTTAGAGGTTCATGAAACCGGTGATCAATTCATACGTATTGAAGAAGGTCAAGGCCTTGTTAAAATGGGGGATAGCAAAGATAAATTAGATTTTCAAAAAATGATTTATGAAGATTATGCTATCATGGTACCTGCTGGTAAATGGCACAATATAATTAACACAGGAAATAAACCGCTTAAATTATATGCTATCTATGCACCTCCTGAACATGCAAGTGGTACAGTTCACCAAACTAAATCAGATGCAGAATTAGCTGAACAAAACTCTAGATACTAATTAAAGTTAATTTAACTAATATTAATATTCAAATCTAACTATATTAGCTTAGACTACTTAGTAATTTCATTAGACGTAAAAATCCACATATTCTAAATATGGTTAGTTAAAATTTCAATATAACTTCTCAATAAGAAAACTTTATAAAAACAATAAAATAACTGTATAAAAACTTAGTTTTTATACAGTTATTTTATTGTTTTTAATTTTATTTAAATTATATTAAATTATATCTTTGTAATAATTCCTCAATTATAGTTCCTGAAATTTCTTTCATGACTGGTTTTAATTTAGCTCTAGATGTTAATGGTAATTTAATATCTGTTAGTTTTTTTCCATCCATCATCTTAGAAGTTGAATCAAGCAACACTCTAACATCATAACAAGAACCAAATACCTCAGGAACTCCACGATCAACATCAAGTAATGTATATACAGCCTCCATAGCAGTTCTTACAGAATACTCTGTTGTAAATACAGTATCACGAACAGTATCTGCAAATTGACCAATAAATGCAAAGTTAACACATTTTTCTGGTACCACTTTCGGTCTATCTCCAGATGTTCTTGGCATAAAGAATGAAGTAACATATGGCATCATGCAAGGAATACAATGAGCAGAATTCTTTGCCATATCAGGAATTTGATCTACTGGAACTCCTAAATGATATAGCCATTCTTGAGTAATCTCGTAACCTGTGCACTCTCTCATTGGTTTTTTTATAAAAGCTCCATCTACATTTGTAAATAATCCATAAACCCATACAACAAGTTGATCATCTGGTTGATCTTTAAAATGTGGCTGTCTATTTAAAGTATAACTCATTAGCCAAGGTGAGTCTTTAACTGTAATTATACCACCTGTAACAACTTTCCCACTAAATGGATTACGTTTACATACTTTTTCTATATACGGTGGTATTTTGTTATCTAAAGTAGTTATAGTAGCAGATTCCCAATTAGTTTTATCTATATTAGTACAGAATTTATCAGGTCTACCAAAAGAAGGATCTTGCACTGCTATGTTTCTCCAAAGTCTCCAACAACCTCCTTCAGTTGTACTTAAAACTGGTGCATTATCGTCATCACCTAAGCTTGCATTTTCTGTGCAGCTACCATTTGTAACAAACACTAAATCTTCTTCTACTAAATCAATATTTTCTTCTTTTCCATCTTTAATACAAACAATTTGTTTTGCTATTTTTTTATCTTCTGTTATTTCAAAAATCACATTGGTAACAGTTGTATTATATTGAAAATGAACTCCATTAGACTCTAGATATTTAATCATTGGTAAAATTAATGAGTCATATTGATTATATTTTGTAAATTTTAAAGTTGAAAAATCAGGAAGTCCGCCAATATGATGAATAAATCTTTGAATATAACGCTTCATCTCAAGGGCACTATGCCACTCTTCAAAAGCAAACATAGTTCTCCAATATAACCAAAAGTTTGATTCATAAAATTCTTCTGTAAATACATCTTCAATTTTTTTATCATATAAATCTTCTTCTTTTGACATAAATAATCGTATTATTTCCATAGATGCTTTATCTGTTAATGCAAACTTGCCATCTGTATGAGCATCTTCTCCTCGGTTAACTGTAGCCCTCATTAAAGAATAGTTTGGATCTTTTTTATTTAACCAATAATATTCATCTAATACAGAAACTCCTTCAGTCTCTATTGAAGGTATTGATCTAAATAAATCCCATAAGCATTCGAAATGATTTTCCATTTCACGCCCACCACGTATGATAAATCCCTTTTGAGGATCATTAATTCCATCACAAGCGCCACCTGCTATATCCATTTCTTCTAAGATATGAATATGTTCACCTTTCATTTGTCCATCACGAACTAAAAAACATGCAGCAGCTAAAGATGCTAAACCAGCTCCAACTATATATGCTGATTTTCTATCTACACCTTCAGGTTTCTGTGGATGTGCAAATGCTTCATAATTCCCATTACTATAATACATATAAAATCATCCCCCTATACTTTAAATCTTAGCTATTTTAAAAGCTTTATTATATCATATTCCGATTTAAGATTTTCTTATATATACAAGATTGAATTTATGTAAAGATTTTAAGCATAACTATAAATTTGTAAAAAAACTAGACAAATAATAATATTTGTCTAGTTTATATTTTCTATTTACTTTTATACTGCTTATTTATCTGTCCTATATCGCTCTAAAGCCTCTTCAATATTACCACAAACCAATTTATTCAATCTATTAATAATATCTACAGGATTTTCTTTCATTCCCTTTTTAATCCAGTCAAGCAGAAGACCTATAAATGCATACTTATAAAAATCTGCAATAAATTCCTTATCTTTTTCCCTAACTGACATGCCTTTTGCCTTTTCTTCTACTACTCCCATAAGAAGTAATTGTGTTTCATTGTATAAATAACGTTCTAGATATTCTCTACTTACAGAGTTAAATGTATTTAATACAAAAGATTTATTCTCTAATATGTAGTCAAATATCTGTGCAAATCCTTGTTGCCAAGTATTATATGTCTTTTTTCCGTCTAAAGCTCGTGTTGCTTCATTTGTATAAATCCACTCTAGTAAATCATAAATGTCCTTGAAATGATAGTAGAATGTCTGCCTATTTACTTCGCAATCTTCTGTTATATCTATGACTTTTATTTTTTCCAATGGTTTTTGTGATAGCATTTTTTTAAGCGATGAAGCAAATGATTTTTTAGTCATTTGAGACATATGTATCCCCTCCATTTTTTTAACTTGTAAAATTCGTATTTATACATCATGATTTATTATTGATTTTACATCCAACTATTTTCTCTAATTCATCAACTATTCCTTGCGCTTTCATTCTTTCGAACATTTCTCGTATCTTTAAGTATATTCATTTCCTCAATCCTTATAGTAATATTATAATATAATATTACTATAAGGATTGAATGTATTGGACCACTCAGCGCATAATTGAATATACATCTCATCATTGTAAATAACCGTACCACTTACTTGTAATACGATTTTCTATTACATCTCTAAATAAGCTAGTTTTTCTATTGATTAATAAAACTTGATTCATTTTGGCATAAATATTATATCCTCTATAAATGTAAATTTTCATCTTTAGTAGATTTCTTTTGGGATGTAATTATATCTCAGTCTGATTATTTAGGGGAAACTAAAGAAGGATTTGTCCATAATCAATATATTTGGGTACTTTTAAAGTATGATATAACTATATATGAATACCCTAAATTTAGAGATACAATAACTGTTGATACCAAAGTGTTAGGTTCAAAAAATTCTATGGATATAGACAAAATACTATAAAAAACTCTGAGGGTAAAGTTATAGGCAAAGTTTTTTCAACAGCTATATTAATAGATTTTGAAAAAAGACGTCCTATGAGGATATCATCTACTCAAAGCGAAATATATGGACTTAATGGAGAATTAGATGAAGTACCTACTTTAGATGATATTCCTAAAATTCAAAAAGAGGACTATATAAAAGACTATCCAGTTAGATATAGTGATATAGATTCTAATGGTCATGTTAATAATGTGAAGTATGTGGAAATGGCAATAGATACTTTACCAAGATCTATTTTAAATGAATATAAATTATTTAATATTAAAGTCCTATTTAAAAAGGAAACAACTGATGGAGATACATTACATATTTCATCTGAAGTAATTTATAATGAGAATGACGATATTACTACCATTCATAATATCTACTAACTCATCTTTCTTCCTATTTTGAAGAACGACAAATCTTCATGAGTTCAATAGTTATTTTTGAACGATTTCCATAACTAAATTCTATTAGTTTATTGCTTAATATGGCAACATTTATTTATAATATTAAACAATAAATGTTGTATTTTCTTTAATTTGTCTTATTAAATTACCCTTATTTTCTTCTAATTGAACTAGTCTATTTACATTAGCTCCTGATGGATGTGGAAATCCTTTAAGGATTTGTTTTTCACAAATAATTCCTTCTTCTAATAATTTATACAGTACCTCTTCAACTGCCCTTCCTAAAGGTATTATCAATATATCTTTAAAATTTTCAATGTTATTAAGTTCTTTAATAAAATTATCATACACATATTTCATTAATAACTCACTTTTTAATAATTTAGGTGTATGACCTGAGTAATTCTGTTTTTTTACGAACACAGGATATGGTATAAGTGATACAGTGTGTAGTAAATAATCTTTGTCCTCAAACAATGCTGAACAACTCTTTATGCTTAGCGCATCATTGAGTTTTATATCATCTAACATGCTAATTATATTTTTTCTCAATCCTCCACTAAATCTACCTGCCACTTTACATTTATATTGTATTTCTTCAATATCTGTTCCTAGTTCTAACTCTTTTCTAGCAGTTGAAATAGCTGTACTCATTTGCTGAAATCCAGGTGTTATCCCAATAATAAATACCCTGGCTTTTGGGTTCAAATACTCATTATGTGGAGCATAATATATTTCTATATTACCTTCTCTTTCTATAAGAAAATCATCTATCAATAATTCATATTTTCCATATTTATCTTTTATCGGAAGTCTTTTTATAACTTCTTCATATTCATACAGTGTTTTTTTCATATTCCCTCGCTCTCTGTATTTTATTGCTTACTAGCATTTTTTATTTTATTTATCAATTATATATTATTTTTACCGTTTGTTATTTTATGATTCAGAGTTAACTATTCAAACTAAACTAATTTTCTATTTTAAGCATATACTTACTGTACTTCTCTTTAAAAAACTCAAAATCATCATCGTTCTTAAATGCTAAATCCACCCACTCATCATTACATAAATGGTATACATATCCTTTTTCCTTGTGTACTATATAGTAATCAGCCATTCCTTTTAAACTATTAACTACTTCTTCCTCAATTAACTCCCTTATTAATCTCTTGTATCTTATATCTTTAACCTTACAACTAGTATAAAAATTGTGCACTTTTTGAATCCCTACTTCATTTGATTCTCCTAAATCTGTAACTATGCAGTTAAGATTTTTTAATACAATTTTATTGAATATATATGAATTTATTCTTATATTTGATTGAGTATATGTAGGTTCAGAGTATAAGTCTTTGCGTTCATATTCACCATCTTCATTTTGTATAATCTCCCATTGATATTCATCATACTTATTTATTATAAATAATATATCATCATTGTCATTAAATAGATCCTTAAAAATATGTAATGCTCTTATATATACTCTTTCTAAGGCTTTACTATCTTCAAAAATTGATTCTTCCATTTTAGTTTTTAAATCTAATTCTAACACATTTTTATTGACTCTACAAAATGGCTGATATAATTTTAAATTTTCATATTTATTGACTATGTATTTTTTCAATTCGCTCATAATTTATGTTCTCCTACGCAAATTTTGTTAATTAAGATGTTTTTCTTATTGAAATCTTATATCCTAGGTTGACTATTAAGTTGTATAAAATATTAGCCTTTGATTTTCTTAATCTGATAGATATTGATTTTAAAGAATAGAAATTTCTTCTAAACCACATATACCCCTCGAACAATTCTTCTTTGCTCATATTCTTAGGTTCAAATGCTACTCTGGTTTTTCCATTGTAATATGACCACTCATCAGTCAACAACCTGCCATCTTCTTTTAATCGATAATATAATGGAGTCTTTTGAAGTGGTGTTAATATACTAACTGTAACACCGTCAATACCTAAAAAATTACACATATCTAAAGTTGTTTTAAATACTTCAGTTGTATCAGTATCAAAACCAAATATTATTCCTGCTTGTATACAAATTCCATATCTATGAACAGAGTCTATTAAATCTTTATATTTATCTACATTGTTCAATCCTTTATTTACACTATTTAAAGTTTCTTTTGAAAAAGACTCTAATCCCACAAAAAAGTAAATACATCCTGCTTTTTTAGCTAACTTCAATAACTCCTCATCATTGCATCTTTCTAATGTAACCTGTGCTGCCCACTTTTTATTTAACTTACTAAGTTCTTTTAATAATCCTTTTGCATATTCAACATTCCCAAAGAAATTATCATCCCAAAAAACAAAAAACTTACTTTTTATATTTTTAATATCATCTATTACCTCATTTATAGGCCTTTTTCTAAATGAATCTTTATATATTTGTTTTAGATTACAGTAAGAACAACTATATGGACATCCTCTTGTTGCAAAAACTGCACCTTTAGTAACCCATCTTCTTTTTATTAAATCTCTTCTTGGTATTGGAATTCCTTCTAACGATGGAGTATTTAAACATTTATATTCACTTTTGTAATTTTCATTATAAAATTCTTCTAAAAATACTGGCCAACTTTCCTCAGCCTCCCCTATAATTAATACATCACAATGTTCTTTTGCCTCATTTGGTAATAAAGTTGAATGAGGACCTCCAAAAGCAACCTCACTCCCTTTGTTTCTAAACTTTTTTGAAATATTATAACAATAAGGTGCATTTGCAGTATTAACCGTAATTACAACTAAATCAAAATTTTTTTCAAAAGGTATCTTTTGATTGTACTCATCTATTAGTGTAATTTCATATTTACTTTCATCAATAAATGCTGCTAAATACGGCATTGTTATTTGTATAAAGTTATTTATCTGCATTTTTCTAAATCTATTAATCTCCTTATTTTCAGGAGTTATCATTAAGATACTTTTTTTCATGTCCCCCTCCAAATGATCTATTATGGTCATTACCATTTTTTGTTAATATATATCTTGTACATATTATATTATCACACTTATTAATAAGAAAAACCGCATCACATTATTGTAACACGGCTCTACGTTATATTCCCATAATATCTATATTTTATACTTATACTACTCATAGCTAATTTTCATATTTTTACTATCAAAGTAAACTAAATCTCCTTCACTAAAGTTCCAAACAGCTTGAAATTTAGTCGGCCTATTTACTCCATTAACTACCTTATAATCACTTGTAACAGCAGACCATTTTTCATAAGTGTTAGTATCTGAAGATAGCCTCTTCTCATCTATAAAGTGAGTCATTTCATAGTTTTCATTGAAGTAAAAAATCCCTGTAGTTTTTCTTCCATTTTTTCTTATTGTTGCCTCAACACTATAATCATCAATTTGTTTATACGTAATATTTTCTTGAAGAGCAAGACTTGGATGCATCATACATTCTGATAAATATGAAGAGTCAATAATATCAAACTTAGTATTAAAAAGTGTTATGTGCTTCGCAAGTATACCTTTCATTGTTGCCTTTCCATCTTTGCAAATATCTATACCTTGAAATGGTATTCCAAACATTTTTGAATCAATTAATGCTACTCTCGTAGGCTCTTTTACAAAATCATATACTGTATAATCAATTTTTACATTAGGCTTATTAAACCCCATAGAAAATTCTACATCCTTAAAATCAAATTTAATTATACTCGCACTTTCAATTCCTACATATCCATTTTTAATAAAATATTTCTGTATAACTTCTGGAAGAGTTTTTAAATCACCCTCAACGATTATACTCTTAGTCATTTTATTTTCCTCAGAAAGTTCTCCGACAATACTTCTATATTCCTTTTTAACCGGAGAATATGGAATCATTAAGTAAACAATAATAAATACAAGTAAACTAAAAATTACCCCAATCACTATTTTTCTCCCCTTTTTCATATTAATTTATCTCCCTAATCCAAACTTACTATATTTTTTTCTAACTTTTTCATAACTAACAACATACTATCCAATTCTTCTTCTGTTATTCCATCATATAACCTTTCTATAAATTCTTCTTCTTTCTCTTGTCTATTTTTAAAATATTGATAGCAATTGTCTGTCAGCGATATTCTTAGAGCTCTGCTATCATTAACGTCTTTTTGTAACTCTACAAGACCAGCTTTTTCTAAATTAACAGAAAGCTTTTTTACATTTTGTCTGCTATAACCAATTATTTTTGAAACTTCTGTAAGAGTAGGGCTATTGACCCCACTGCTTATTATGGATATTAATAAAAACCATTGCTTAGTTGTAATTTCACTAAAAACCTTGTCTCCTTCATTTTGAATTCTGTTAGAAAGAAAAAATATTGATCCAAATATATATGCTTTTTTTTCCATCATTTTATTATCACCTCAAATAAGTAACTAGTTACCTTTTAGTGTAAATTAGCTCCTATATATTGTCAATCTTTTGTTTTATTAGATAAGTATGTATCAACGTTTGCGTAAACACATACTTATCTAATATCTATAAGATTATTTGATTTTATATACTATTTAACGAATACATACCATATAAAACTACTCAATATCTATCTTCATATCTTTGTAATAATACTTCATATCATTTTCATTAATTTCTCTTAAAACCCTGCAAGGATTACCAATAGCCACTACATTTGAAGGAATATCCTTAGTCACTACGCTACCTGCACCTATTACTGTATTATCTCCAATTTTTACACCTGGAAGCACTACTGCACCTGCTCCAATCCAAACATTATTTCCTATATGTATAGGTAAATTATATTGAGCTTGTTTTCTTCTTAACTCTGGATGTATAGGATGTGTTGCACTTGCGATAACTACATTAGGAGCAAACATAACATTGTTCCCTACAAATATGTCTCCATCATCAACTAAAGTAAGATTAAAATTAGCATAAACCCCATTCCCAAAGTGAACATTTTTACCACCCCAATTTGCTCTAAGTGGAGGTTCTATATAGCAATCTTCACCTATTTCAGCAAACATTTCTTTTAATAGTTCACTTCTCTTTTCTTGTTCTACTGGACGTGTCTGATTAAAGTCGTATAGTAAATCTAAGCATTTTAATTGTTCTTGTACTAATTTTTCATCATTACAGTAATACAATTTCTGATTATATTGTCTATGTATTATTTCTTTTAGCTCCATTTTCCCCTCCTGAATAAATACTATAATTTTTTATATTATAACATTTTATATGTATAACTAAATAAAATCTATATATACTTCATTATATTTTAAACTTTATTATAACAATAAAAAAACTATATAAAAACTAAGTTTTTATATAGTTTTTTAACATCTAATTTACTCATCTCTTTAAAATACGCTCAATTCAAGTTAATACCTTAGGTTAATCATAAGTATTAAAAATATAATTTATTTTATCTTAACTTATGTTTTTCACTTAATAAATTCGGTATTTCTCTATACTTACTTAAATCATATATTTTTTTTACATCTTCAATTGAATTTGAGAAATTTAAAAATGCAATTGAACTTAACTGAGAAACCTCAACTAATTTTTTATCTTTTAATATATTTTCAGGTATTTCCTTTGATAAAAATACGTCTTCCGAATATAAGAAAATTATATAATTGATTAACGATAACTTATCATCATTAGATAATTCATTAAATTTACTACAAAAATGTTCATATCTATCATCACTTGAATCTGTGAACATCATAACTATACTCGTATCCTTTAGTGGAAAAATACAGATATGTAAATTTTGTATGCTATATTTTCGTTCTTTAAAATATATATCATTTACAATTTCTCCATCTAAGTCTGTTACAATAGCTATGCTTCCTTGAAATGCCAGAGGTACAACATAGTCTAATTTCTGATGATAAAATTGATAGTATTCTCGCTTACAATTTAATTTACTTAACCTCTTTGCTTTATCATAATTTCGCTTGTATTCATCTATTTCAACATCCTGAATACTGTGCATATTTCTAATGAAATCTAATGCAAAAGGATTTTTCTCACCTATTATTTCATACAATGCATGATCATTAGTTCTATTTCCTATATGCCTTAAAAAGTTTTTCATAGCTATTTGTGCTAACATTTTAGGCGTTGCCTCATTTTCATAGTTATTTGGATTTTCATACTCTTGAAAAATTGTACTATCACACTCTTTACATATTATTTGAAATGTTCCTGCATTTTTAACACCTTTCTCCTCATCTAATAACGGTATATTTATTAATGTATTTGAATAGTACAAATATCCATTAGTTGATATGTTTCTTAAACAAAATGCTGGTACTGAGTGTGAATTACAGAAACTAGACTTCTTTTCATTGCAATGTAAGCATCTATCTCCTTTAGCTCTTTTTCTTGTTTGAGTCATTATATGTCCAAACTCTTTTTTTCTAGCTAAAGCATCGCTTCCTATCTCACCTTCATATAATCCAAGTTTAAAAAATTCTATTTCTTTCATACTGTACCCCTTTATTAAATAGCTAAAAATACATCTATTAAATATTTAAAGTTACTACCTTTAATAGGCATAAAATTAAATATTTTACGTGGAAAAGAAGAAACGTATTTACTTCAAGAGGTTCTTCTTTTTTAATCCTGTATATGAATTCACTTTATAATATCTATACTTAATTATATCATTTAATGCTTTTTTAACTTTATTTAATATTAAATTTTTTACTTACATATAATTTTTTATAAAAAAACCGTATCACTCATTTGTGATACGGTTAATAGTTACCATTAAAATATTATTCTTAATTTTCATATTATTTTAATGGTAATTTAAATTCACTGAATACATCTAAGTTATCAGTATTTTTATCTACAACTTTTACTACAATATAGTCTGCATCTTTAGAAATAGGAGTAAATTTTTTATATTCTAATGTACCAATTTTACTTTCTATATTATAACTAAATGTATGTCCATCTAATTTATTGCCTTTATCATCATATGCTAGTATGTATGCACTTTCTCCAAATTCCTTAGGGATATCTACTTCTACCTCAGTAGTTCCTGGAGTTAAAACAACCTTTTTTAGTACAGCCTTGTTGTTTTCTAAATTAGGCTCAAATTTTACATTTTTACTATCATCTTTTTTCATAGCTAATTTATATTTCCAATGGCCTTTTATATATTTTAATCCCGTTTCATCCCATATACTAAGATCTGATATATTTATTTTTAAATCAAATGTATCCTCTATATTTATTCCCTTCTGTATAAGTGGTTCTAAATCAATATACTGTAAAACTGCATAAGTATTTTCATCAATCTTTTTAGTCGCAGCATCAACTTCACTTAATTGTTCATCGCTAAAACTAGCTTTTATGTCCCCACCGCCAATAGACTTGTTCAAATATACACTATCTGATTTATTAAGCTTACTATTTTCTGATTCTATTATATAACTTATAAAGATATTACTTCCGTCACAATATGCTTCTTGTACTGTAATACCTATATTATTACTTACTGATTTTTCATTTATTGGTTTTACATTTTTATTATTTACACCTTTGACAAATGACATTTTTTCAGATACTGCTTTATCTGATTTTAATATGTTCATTACATTTCCTAAAAAAGGTATTTTCTCTGCAAGTGCTGGGTGAGTCACACTCATTCCTAAGAGAATAACACAAACCAGTCCAAATGATACAACTGTATTTTTAATAATCTTTTTTCTTCGTTTTTCTCTTTTTATAAATGCTTTTGTTTCATCTATTCTTTCATCTACACAATTTGGAATTTCACGACCACCTATTATTTTATCAACTTTATTCATTTTATCCATTATTTATACCTCCCTTATTATCTGAGTATTCTTTCTTAACTTATTTCTAGCTCTAGATAACCTGGATTTAATAGTTCCTTCTGATTCTTTTAATATTTCGCTTATTTCTCTTGTATTAAATTGAGATATATAATAAAGTGATATAACTAATTTTTGCTCTTTTGATAAACTGTTTAACATGTCTTCTATTTCAAATTTACTCAAGAACTCTTGAGTGTAACCTTCTTCTTTATAATTGTCTACAATTAATACTTCTTTATTCTTAGCCATTATGTCTTTACATTTGTTAATAAGTATCTTAGTTAACCATGTTTTAAAATAAGAATCATCTTTAAGTGATTTTATATTTCTATATGCCGCTATCATTGTTTCCTGCATTGCATCCGCTACATCATCGTCATTATTTAAAATAGATTTAGCAGCCTTATATAAAGCTACTTTGTTTGCTTCAATAAGTTCAAAAAAGGATTCTTCATTACCTTTTTTAGCTTTTTTTATTAAGTTTTCCATTACTTCCTCCTAAAAATCTTATGTACGTACATATCGCTTTCTTAAGTTTTACTTTGTTTTGCCACAATTATTAGACTCGTGTTTTATCCAAATAGTTCCATTTATTTATTATTTTTTAATAAAATAATAAATTTGAAATATTATTGCTTATTTATCTTATCGTTCAAATTTAATTATTCTAAATTAAAAACTAAAAACAACTATGTTAAAACTAAGTTTTTTTATAGTTGTTTTTGTATATCTTAAAGTTCCCTCATGTCGTATTTAGGGTTCCCATGTGTTGTATTTCAAATTGAATTTTACTATCAATTTAACTTGCATTTTATGTCTAAAAATTAAACTTAACTTTATTGTAGATATCTAATCTTTTATTAAAAAGAAAAAACTAGTAGAAAATTTAGTTCTACTAGTTCCCTCCTTACATCTTTTCAATTTTAGATTTTTCCTAAATCCTCTACGTTTTTCTTATAGATTCTGTCTTTCTTCATATATAAATAAACTCCGAATACTCCTATAGCCATTATTATAAAACACGCTAAAAATGCATATTTCAAATATATATCTGCACAAAATCCTATAACAATGTTTATAAAAGCAGAAAATAAACTGCCTATCATTGAGTAAACTGATAAAATAGTAGCTCTATTCTTACTTATAGATTTATTTTTAATATCTAATACAATTGGTGAAATCATTGATATTAATCCACTTAAAGAGCATACTGCAATAATACTTATAAATATGTTTTTGGTAAATACCAATAATAACACACATAAAAGCATCATACTTACCATTGTTTTTAAAGTTTTCACTTGCCCAAATTTTTTGCTAATTACATGGGTTTTAAAAGATAACATTGCTAGAAGTTCTGAAAGTGCCGTTATATACCCCAGAAATCTTATATCCACCCCTATACTTTCAAAATGTAATTGCCCTAAGTTTACACTTATTCCATAGGATATTTCAGATATTATAGCTGTAGATATAACAAATATAAACATTAGCTTTACATTCTTTATATTTTTAAAACTATCTTTAATTATGGATTCATTTTTTTGATTAGAAATCTCTATCTCTACATCCTTTGTAAAACAAATAGTAATAATACTTAGACCACATGCAACGACTGTTGCAATTATCGCTGATTCTATGGATATATTTATGAAAAAGAATGATGTTGTTGATGAAATAAAAAATGCTAGACTATTAAAGGCTCTATATCTACCAAAAACCTTCTCACTTTCATCTGAATTGCATGATCTGTATAGAAATGCTATATCACATCCAGAGGTCCCTGACACTCCAATAGCAGTTAATATTGTCTGTAATAAAAATCCAATAAAAGTATTACAAAATAATAAGCTAAATCTTGCTAAAAAGAATACTATATATGATATTGTTAATGTCTTTTTATATCCATATTTATCTGCAAAATATCCCCACGGGATTTCTGTAAGCACTATTATAAATAGTAATATAAATTCTAAAAAGAAAAATTCACTTATAGATAAGCCTCTTTGTGTTCTATATATTAAACTTACAGGACCATAAAATACTAGTCCTTGTAGGAATGCTATTAAATACATTAATTTTAAATTTCGTTTCATTGAATTGCCCCCTAGTTATATAAATTTTAACTAATAGGGGCTTAATCTTGCAGATGCATTTTACATCCCTCCGTTTTTTATTTATACAATTTATTATATCAGAAGTCTTATATTAAATTGTTCATTTTAATATAAGATATTCCGCTAGAAAACAACATAAAAATAACTGTATAAAAACTAGGTTTTTATACAGTTATTTTTATGTTGTTTTCTATATTTAACTTATTTATTTATTTTTTTTAGCTGTATTGCTAAATCTCAATACATTTTCCATAATACTCAAATTTTAATTAATAATAACTAAATAAAAAATTTATAATCTTTTACTTCCAACTATTTGAAAGTTTTTTAACTTATATAATTTATAAATTAAATTTAGAAAGTTCCCATATGCCGTATTTAAAAGTTATTAGTTTTTACATTTTACCAGAATAAATCCATTTCTTGCTGATGAATCATATCTCCTTCTTCTTCTACCTTGTATTCAGTAATTTTATTTTCTAATGTACCTTTAAAAAACTTATAAGATCCAGCTTTTATTTTTTCAACATCATCTTTATCTAAAGTTATCATAACTGCATCCTCAAATGCCTTTTCCATATATTCATTTTTGAAGTTAATCTCTTTAAAATCCATTTTAACCCTTCTTAAAGTTCCCTTTGTAAATAAACTTTCATCAGGGATATATGTATTGCTTACAACCACCTTTGAATCATCATTATTAGTATTCTTTTCTATATCTTTTAAATCTTTCATATCTAAAACTTCCACATCAGCAGAACATTCATCTAATAAAATTTGCTCTTGATTATCATCATTTATCATATCTTTAGCAAAATACTTTCTTTTATCTAAATCTTTAACTATAAAGTCAATAGAATCAACTCTTCTACCTACTTTATTTTCTTTAAAATCTATTTCAAAACACCCTGTATTATTAAGCTCTTTTATAGCGGGAACTATAATTCTTCTTTTAAAGTCATTGTATCTATCATACTTTCCTTCAATCATTAAAAGCTCTTTAAGCTCGTCCACCTTATAATTTATAATTGATTTTGTCCCACTCCATAATCTTAATAAATCATAAAATCTTTGAGCATTTGGGTTTATTAGTCCAAAAAATATAGCTAAGTTGATAGGTGTATATCCTGTATCTAAATAGTTTCTTATGTAATTATGAATTTCTTTAGATGCTTCAATTTTAAAAGTTTTTCTAGATTTTATATATTTAAAACCATTTATAAACCCATATTCCCCCCATCCCTCTTCATCTCTAAAATAAATACTTTGTTTTCTTAAGTTAACCAACAAATTAGAAATTGAGTCCACAGAGCTAGTCTGTTTTTTCTTTATTATAGTTTTAAATTCTTCATGAGATATTTCACATTTAATTACATCATCATTATTTCTTTGTAATTTATATAAAAGCATTAAAAATATTCTATTCTCTAGCGTAGAGATATTATACTTAGCTTTTATAATTATGTTATTTTTCATAACTATATTTTTTTCATTTATATTCATCATTATCCTCCACCCAATAATTCATATCATTCCTCTTATAATTTAATACAAAAAATAAATTACGTCAATTTTTCAAAATATGCGTTTTAATATTTTCCATATGTCGTATTTAAACTAAATTAAATACTAACATGACTATTTTCAATTATTTGATTAACTTTTTCTCCCGTCACATTTAAGGTTCCCATGTGTCGTATTTAGAGTTCCCTCCTGTCGCATTTAAATTTTTAAAGTATAATATTTAAAATTCTCTCCTGTCACATTTAAGGTTCCCATATGTCGTATTTAGAGTTCCCTCCTGTCGCACTTAAGGTTCCCATGTGTCGTATTTAGAGTTCCCTCCTGTCGCACTTAGGGTTCCCATGTGTCGTATTTAGAGTTCCCTCCTGTCGCACTTAGGGTTCCCATGTGTCGTATTTAGGTTTAATTTTATTAGTAATTCCAATATCTTCAGGTAGGCCTAAATACTATTAAATACTATAAATACTATTTAAATACTAAGTAAAGACTAGTAAAGGTCATTTTTTGTTCTAATCTGATCTAGTCTTTACATTAAAAATAAAAACTCTTAGGAAATTTGTAATATATAAAGATTATATTTTTACTGAAAATAGTTTAATGTATATGAATTTGTAGATTAAATGAAATATATATAGATTAAACATATAAAATTTAAGAATATTGTATATTTTTAGTTTATATTAAGATAGAAGATACCCCTAAAAGCTAATGAGATAGATTTTAAAGAGATTTTTAGATTATTTAGAGTAATTACCTATCAATACAGTTTTTAAAAGCTCTAATTCTAAATATACGGCTATATATAAAAATTTTTATCTAATTATTATGATTTTATAAAATATATTGTAATATATTAATTAGTATTAACTCAAGGGGGATATCTAAATGATAAGGGATTTAAAAAAAGTAGATAATATAAAAATAATTGAACTTTTAAAAAATGAAGTTTCTAGTATAAACGAAATTGAAATAGAGAATATGATTAACTCTAATAGCTATTGTAAAGTGTATGCAGAAGGAAATTCTATTCTAGGTTTTTCTATTTTAACTTTTGATAATATAAAAAAAGATTCAAAATTGATGTTGTATGTATCCGAATCAAATAGAAATAATGGAATAGGTCATAAACTATACTCAAGCGTTATAGATTTTATTAAGTCTAAAGAAATTGAGAAAGTTAACATTGAGATTAGAATAGAGAAATATGATACTAGTAGTTTTTTCTTAAAAAAGGGATTTAACAGGTGGTTTGGATACTGTCATATGAACTATAAAGGAGATAAGAAGGATTCAAATTTAAATCCAATTAGATACAAAGACACATACTATCATGAATATAAAGAGTTATATGAAAATTGTTTTTATGGTATGCGAAAATCATTAAATATACAACCTCATAGAGTACATCCCAGTAGAGATGAGTTAATAAAAAATCAAGATTATATATTCATGTTATTAGATAAAAATAAAATTATAGGAGCTGTTACACTTTTAAATAATGAAATTGATGATCTTATTGTAAACAAGGATTATCAAAATAGAGGTTATGGAAAGGAACTTTTAAACTTTGGAATAAACTATTATATTTCACAAGGATCTAAGGATATTTACTTAAGAGTTGCAAATTGGAATAGTAAAGCCATTAATATTTATAAAAATGCTGGATTTAGGATAAATATCAAAGGAGAATATTATTACTTAGATTTAAATACAAAAAAGCCTGTATAATATATATTTTTAATATACAGGCTTTCATTTGTTTAAATTCATAAGTACTTGTTAAATAAAAGCTTTAAGAGTTCTTACTTATGTATATTTTAAAAGCTTTTATAGCTAAGTACATTGTGTATATTGCAATAATTTTTATAATGAACGTTAGAAGCATATTAAATAAATTAAAAACAATCATTCCATTCATAGCTAAATCCATAATAAACCCTCCTAATTCACTTTTGTAAGTCAAGTGACTTTATAGGTTTATATAAAACCAATAAAAGCACTAAACTGATGATAATTATTTTAAATATTGAATCAAAGCTATAAGAAATTTGAGTATGAATTAGGCTAGGATCATCAACTTATTGAATAACGCCTATTGATGTGCTCATTTGAGATGGCCCGATTATAAAAAATGATATAATTCCGATTACGCAAGAAAAAATAACTGATAAAAGTATATGAGACTTATAAGAATAATTTTTCACTAAACTCTCCCCTTTCTTTACTAGATATATTACCAGTATAAATATTGGAATAACAACAAAAATAAGAATACTTAAATCTACAAAATACGACGAATAGTAATAAGATTTGAAAATCAAGAATGTTTTTTACTAGTATTGATTTTCAAAACAACAATAGGTAAGATTGTTCTAAGAAAGGGGGATGATTTATGAGTTTAATTCTCAATCTAATTATATTTTTAATTTCTTATTCTATACTGAGCTTAGTTTTTACTTTGATCTTGCTAGCTATTATAATGGGAATATTCCTTATTATGAAGGTAGTTTTTAATATGAATGAACAAAGATGGGACAATCTTTTTAGATACAAAAATAATATTGTTTTAATGCTAGTTATGGTGGTTTGCTTGATGGTATCTCTTACAATTACATTTATTATAAGTAATTTATTTTTCGAATTTATAGAATTTAAATATAAAGAGATTTCATCGATACTTATTATTTTATTTATATCTTTACCTATAATCTTTAAGTTTTTTAAACTTAGAGACTATATAAAATCAAAACTTACTAAAGATCCTAATCAAAAGGGATTATTTGATTGAAAAATTTAGTTAGTTTAACCCCTCTTAAAATCAGGAAATGTGGATTTTAAGAGGGGTTAATTTTATAAATAAAAGATTAGATTGAATTAAATTAAATTAATGTTTAAATTAATATATTTAATATATTAAAGTTATAATATTAAATATATTAAAATATATATTGAAATATTGAATATTAAGGCTGACTTTTTGAAAAAAATAGAATATACTTATATCAAGAAGGAAGTGATCAAGTGTATAAAGTAATAACGAATTGTCCGGTATGTGACAAAGAGATGAAAATAATGAAATTAAAATGTAATCATTGTAACACAATAATAGAAAATGAATTTTCGTTTACTAAATTCAATAAATTATCAAAAGAACAACTGAATTTTGTAGAAGTATTCCTAGCATGTAGAGGAAATATAAAGGATGTAGAAAAGCACCTTGGAATATCTTACCCAACTGTTAGAGGTAAGTTAGATGAAATAAATAATGCATTAAATTTAACCGTAAAAAAAGATACATCTAAAGAAAAACAAAATATTATGGATATGTTAGAGAATGGTGAAATAAGTTCAGATGAAGCAATAAATCTTCTAAAAAAATTATAAAAACCAAATTGTAGCGTATATATAGTACTAGCAAGGATTCGGGTTAGTAAGTTATTCACATAAATTGTAAAGGGTGGTAAAAATGGAAGATAAGAAAAGAATATTAAAAATGGTTGAAGAAGGTAAAATAACTTCAGAAGAGGCTATTAAATTATTAGAAGCACTAGAAAATAGCAATAATGAAAAAGCGGATGAAAAAAAAGATATATCAGCTGAAGAGTTTTTAAATATAACTCCAAATCCAGATGGAGAAAAAATGTTATACGTAAGGGTGTTAAGCTCAGATGGGTCAAAAGTAAAAGTAAATATACCATTAGAATTTATAAAAATAATGGGTGGAATAGGTAAAATGCATATTGGGGAGCTTGAAAAACATAATATAGACTTTGATAAATTAATGGATGCAATAGATAAAGGGTTTGTAGGTAGAATCGTTGAGGTAGAAGATGGTAATGACCGAGTAATAGTTGAAATATGCTAAGAGGTGAACATATTGAAAATTATAGTTAAAAGTAAGGAGGGCAATAGCAACTTAAACTTAAATATACCTATGGCTGTAGTTATTGCTGGGTTAAGGTTAGGAAAGCCATTTATAAAAAAAGAGCATATAAATAAATATAACAAAGGTACTAATAGTAAAGAAATCATAAAAGACAGTGAAGATATAAAAGAAATGATAGATGTTTTAATAAAGGGATTAAAGTACTTAAAGAAAAACCATAAGGGATTGGTAGATATAGAAGATCATGGTGAGATAGTAAAAATACAAATATAAAATGTATAAACGGGATGGATATTAATCTCAGTCAAAAATTAGTTTTATGGGCGTTATTATTTAAATGAACCTTGGATAATAGGTTATTTAAATAATAGGTGTACCTAATAACATTTGTTATAAACAATAAAAATAGGAGCAATTGCTCCTATTTTTATTGTTTATAAGCATTTGAAAATACTAAAACTAGCTTAATAGCATTATCTAAAAATATAGTAATTCCATGTGCTCTATAAATAGCTAATGTAAATTTAATACTTTTATCTAAGTTTAGGCAAAGTATTTTCGTCTATAATTTCATTTTTACAAATATAGACTATCTTACTCATCATAAATTTTCATGATATTATTTATACTACTTTAGGTAATCATCAAAATTGGAAAATATTGATAATTGTTATATTTATTGATTAATAATATACTATTTTTATACATTTAAAAAACAAAATGTTTATTAAATGTATAAAAATAAAATACAATTTGGAATAAAAATTCAAAAACAATAAAAGATTTAAATAAATAAGATTAAATTCCAGACATATACGTATTAAGAGGAGTTGAGTAAAATGGCTAGCAATGATATAGGCATAGATTTAGGAACTGCGAATGTATTGATATCCGTTTCTGGCAAAGGAATAGTATTAACAGAACCATCAGTAGTTGCTATAGAGAAAAATACCGGATCTGTTTTAGCAGTGGGATCAGAAGCGTATAAAATGATAGGAAAAACTCCTAGTAATATAGTATCTATAAGACCATTACAAAATGGTGTAATATCTGATTATGACACTACAGAAAAGATGCTAAATTACTTCATAGGTAAAGTATTAAATAAAAAAGGTATGAATAAGGTGTTTATGCCAAGAGTAATGGTATGTGTACCAACTGGAGTGACTGGAGTTGAAAAAATAGCTGTAGAAGAGGCTGTTAGACATACTGGGGCAAAAGAGGTTTATACAATTGAAGGCCCAATAGCAGCTGCTATTGGAGCAGGCATAGATATTTCGAGTCCAAATGGAAGTATGGTTATAGATATAGGAGGAGGTACTGCAGATATAGCTATTATATCTTTAGGTGGTACTGTAATTAGTGAGTCAATAAAGATAGGCGGAGACAAGTTTGATGACTCTATAATAGAATATATTAAAAAGCAGCATAATTTTCTTGTAGGGGAACTAACAGCTGAAAAGATAAAAATAAAAATTGGAACAGCATGTATTGATGAAGAAAAGTATATGGACATAAGTGGAATAAATTTAGTTACAAGACTTCCTGGCAAAATACAAATTAATTCATCGGAAATAAAAGATGCAATTGAAAAATGTACACAACAAATAATATTAGCAGCATGTTCAGTATTAGAAAAAGCACCACCAGAATTATCATCAGATATTTATGAAAATGGAATAATCATGACTGGTGGAGGGTCACTTCTTAATGGTTTAGATAAAAGAATACAAGCGAAAACTAATATAAAAGTTAGCATAGCAGAAGATGCTTTGTTATGTGTTGCAAAAGGAACAGGAGCCTCACTTGCATCACTTAATTTATTAGAAAAAAGTAAAAAATGATATTTTTAACTATTTAATACAATAAACACAAAAGGACTTAAACTCTTTTAATTTAGAGTTTAAGTCCTTTTATTTAGAAAAACATTATCCTTGTAATCCTCTTGATTGACGTTCCATGTCTTCAATTACAATATCGTATATTTCTCCTAAAGTTGAACAGTATTTTAATACTTCCCAAGGTTCATTTGTGTGGAAATGAACCTTGATAAGTTCTTCATCACCTACAGCAAGTAAACAATCACCTTTAAAATTAGTATTAAAGTATTCATTTATTGCATCCTCATCAAGATTAGTTCCTTCGATTAACAACTGTGTATCATATCTATATTCTAACATTTTTTATCATCCTTTCAAATTTGTATAATATATACAGTAATTTATACTTATATATATTATATCAAAATTAATTTATTAAAAAAATAAGTACTAAATCAAATTTTTTTGAATTAAATACATTAGTTAATAGTTAATTTAAAACTCTACTCCTTAACATATAGATAAGATATTAAATAGAATAATATAAAAGCTATTAACATAGCTACCATAGAGATAGTCTTACCATGGCCTTCGATAATTGAAAAGTTTAGAAACTTTAATCTACTTAATATTCCTAATGTACAAGCTACTACTATAATAGGCAAAAATGAATAAAATAATTTTTCTTTTAAGCTATATATTACGCCTAGGCCTCCGAACATTAAAATAATAGTTATACCAATATACCCTGTTAATTTAAATTCAAATGTAGTCGGTAGAATTCGATCCATTAAGGTCATTAAACCTATATATGTACAGAATAAAACAAATACAATAAATGTAAACCTTTTTTCTTTATTTGAATAGACTGCATTTCCTAAAATGTTCAAAATAAGATTTACAAATAATAGTGTAAATACTAAGCATACAAAGAATTTACCCACATCTAAGGTTTCATTAGGATTTATTAACTTTGGAAGTAATGTAACTAAAGAGTATATTCCCATAGAACTCAAAAACAAAGTAAATCTCTCTTTAAAAGAACTTTTATTTGTATTTTTTAATATTTCGTCACTTATTTCTTTTGTATTTCTTCCAAAATAATCTTCGGCTTTAATTTCTTGATTTTGGGCCTCTATAATATCTGTTAAAATTTCAAGTAAAGATTCTTCTATTTGAGTTTCATCTTTTAAGAAACTTTTTGCTCTGATATAAACCAATATGTCGTCATAAAATAATTTGTTTTCTTCACTTAATAACTCCCTGTATGAATTATTTAACTCTATAAGTTTTTTAGCATTCTGCATATTATTCCCCTCCCTTTTTACTTAATCTTTAAAATTTTATTTACACTATTTGATAGAATACCCCATTGTTCTTCAAATATCTCTAGTTGGACTTTACCCTGATTAGTAAGTTTATAGTATTTACGCATAGGCCCCTCACCTGAACTTCTCATTTCTCCAACTATTAATTCTTGTTTTTGAAGTTTTAGTAATAGTGGATATATTGTTCCATCTGAAACTGTTGAAATTCCATATTCTTTTAATTTTAAATTCATCTCATATCCGTAGATTTCTTTTTGACTTATAATTTTTAAGATACACCCCTCTAGAATACCTTTTAGCATTTGAGAGGATATTGTATTGTTCAAAATAATCACTCACCTTTTAATATATCTATCTTGCTTTACAATATAGCACTCTTTTACTATGTTGTAAAGCAAGATAGTGAGAGGAATTGCTTCTATAAAAACTAGTTTATAAATTAAAGAATAAAAATATCCCTTAGAATCAACGAAGTTGAAGTCTAAGGGTATTAACTTAATCATATCTATTTTAATTCATTTAAATTTATTGTAAATTCATCACCGATCTTTTTAAAATCATCATTCATCTTACCACTTGTATTAGATTGCTTTGCAGCATAAGGAACAAGTTTTAATTCTGTTGCATTTTTATCTAGATTTTCTTCTAAATTAGATAATGTCAGTTTACCTTTATTTTCATCGGCACTTATTATGCAAAATTCAACATCATTACCTAAATTATCTTTTCCAAGTAACTTTATATCATAATAAACCAAATCTTTATTATGAATATGTCTATCATAGATTATATTAGGACCTAAAGCGTTAGTTCTATATTCTTTTAATGTAATTGTTTCATCTTTTCCTAGCTCAAAAGATTGATTTAGTTTAATTGATTTTGTATCGAGTTCAAGATCTTTTCTATTTGTTTTAAACTCAAATACCCATTTTCCATTTATAGTATTTTCTTTTTTATTTTCAAAGTAAACAGGATCAGAATAAGCTATTTTAATATCTAAATCATCTTTTTTTACATCTTCGTCTAATGTATATATAAATACTTCTTCAACTGTATTTTTGTCAATTATAGTAGCACTACCACTACCACCTGAATTCATTGGTTTACCATTTATATAAATATTTTCAAATGCCATAATATTACCATCTTCAAGTTCCTTTTTATATTTGTATGTTGTAGATACAATTAAAACGTCTTTATCTAATACAACTTCATTTAAAGTTATTGTAAGCCCATTTTTCGTTATAGATTGGCCAACTACAGTTTTATAATCTTCTAAGTTTGATTCTAAACCTAAAGCATTTTTTATATCATACATTACTTTGTACATGTTTGCATAAACAGGATAACGAAATACAAACAACCCACCAATTAAAACTAATCCAGAAACACTAGTAGCTAATATTTTCTTTGATTTATTTTTTCTTTTATTCAATTTAGACTTTACCCTGGATTTTATCAATTTTTTATTTACACTAACTTCTTCATAATTTTCTATATCAAACTCTACATCATTAAAAGATTTATATTCATTCATAACATTAAACCTCCCTATTTGTAAGTGATTTTCTGATTTTTTTTCTTCCCCTGGATAACCGACTGTAAAGACTGGATATACTTAAATTATTATCTTTGGCTATTTGAGGAGCATCCTCGCCATCTAAGTAATAACTTATAAAGATATCTCTATCCTTATAGGGTAAGTATTTAACAATATCATCTATTCCCTCTTTAATCTCAATATCAAGTAAGTTTTTATCTATGTAATAGATACCGTCATCAATCTCATAAGTTTCTATTTTATCTAAATATTTTTTCTTATAGTTAATTGCTTTATATTTTGATATTACACAGATCCAGTTTTTAAAAGAGTTTTTGTCTTTATCAAAACTATCTATGTTATCCCAAATAGCTAGAAATACATCACTTATACATTCTTCCTCATAGTTTATTAATTTACCTAGATTTCTTCTAACAACAGATGCAACAAGGCCACTATATTCATCTATGAGCATTTCTAACCCCTTTTGTTTTTTCTTTTTTATATATTTAATAATTAATTCAGCTTGCAAGTTATTTACCCCCTTTTTTCTTACAATACATCCGTAAAAGCTTTTACACTTCTTATATACAATTTAAATTATAAGAACCTTGCACTTTTATAAAAAAATTTTTCATACTTTCTAATAATAAAGTTAAAAGGGGTTTAAAAAAAGGGTTAAAAGCTATTTAAGTAAATTAAAAAATATAATGGAAAGTAAACTTGACATATGAGTTTGATATATATAGAATAAAAGTAAAGTAAGCTTTCCATTTGGAGAAATATAATGAATTATGGAAAGTGAGCTTTACTTTTAAGCTGAAGGAAGGAGCTTATATTTTGAATAATAGATTGGAAGAAATAAGAAAGCAAAATAAAGTAACTCAAGAAGACTTAGCAACTGCACTGGAAGTTTCAAGACAAACTATAGGTTCTTTAGAAAATGGAAGATATAATCCATCGATAATTTTAGCATTTAAAATTGCGAGATATTTTAATATGGCAATTGAAGAAATTTTTATTTATGAGGAGGAAAATGGGAATGAAGATTAAACAAGATGAAAAATTAAATAAAGCTATGGTTATCTTTGGGGTAATTATATTAATAGTTGGATTAATAATATTAGTAGCAGGGCCATCTAGTGATGTTTGGGATAGAGCATCAAGTTTATGTATAGGCCTAGGGGTTGGAGCAATTTGTGGAGGATTAGGAGGATCATACGGTATTAGAAAATTGAGAAAAGATCCTGTTAAATTTAAACAACTCCAAGTTGAAAGAAAAGATGAAAGAAATACGCTTATAAAATGTAAAGCAAAAGCAACATCAGGGGAAATAATCAATTGGATGGTTATCATAATTGCTTATGTATGTATTGTAATGAACTCTCCATCTTGGACAACAATGTCATTGCTAGCAATCTTTATTTTAAAATATATATTTGAAATAATTCTAGCAAATCAATACGCTAAAAAGTTTTAGGTTTTATATAATGATATTATTATACTGTCTAAACTTATTTCAATCTTACTGTTAAATGTTCTAACTTAATATTTGATGATGAAAATAGAAAAATTAGGTTAAACATAAATTTAAAGAAGCCCTTAGAATACAATTAATTGTATTCTAAGGGCTTCTTTAAATTTAGTTAATAAAACAACTTATATTGTAAAAAATACCAATATAGTTTAGGTGTACTTACCATTGCATAATAAAAAATTCGAATAATATTTCTTTGTAAAGTGATTGTTAAATTGTTTGAATTGATTGAATTTTAATAATTTTCGTGTTAATATTTTTATAAGGGTTATATGAAAATAAGTTTCATTCCTAACATTGCAGCGTACAAAATTACTTATTATGAATATATAATCTTGTACATTAAATTTAATAAACTTAACGAAAGGAAGTGATGTATTTGAATGTATTCACTGAAAAATTAAAAGAGGTTTTACTTTCAGTTACACCAATTATCATTATAGTAATGTTATTAAATTTTACCCTAACTCCTTTGGAAACTCCACTTTTATTTAGGTTTGGAATTGGATCAATCTTTATAATTTTAGGATTAGCAGTTTTTTTAATTGGAGTTGAAATAGGGATTACTCCTTTATCAAATCTTATAGGATCAAGCATTGCAAAGGTAAATAAATTATGGGTAGTAATTATCGCCGGACTAATACTTGGGTTTTTTATCTGTATTGCAGAGCCGGATTTATTAGTTTTTTCAAATCAAGTTGATTTAGTCACATCGGGTCAGGTATCTAGTTCAACTATTGTTATAGCTGTATCTATAGGATTAGCTATAATGCTTTCATTTGGATTAGCAAGAGTTGTTTATAATATTCCTCTATACAAGATTTTAACAGTATTATATTTAATTATTTTCCTTATTG